>NZ_WIPH01000021.1 GCF_009547075.1 Gluconobacter aidae | reverse complement strand
GTCACGTCTGTGATTTTCTGTATCCATTCACCAGTATAGAGACTGACAGCTTCTTTACTCAATCCAATTTGAAGCGAACGATAGGGCAGAGGTTCAAGCTGCAAATTTCGTTCTGGATCCCATTGAATTCGTACAGGCGATTTAAGTTTAAGGTTGCTCCATTCTTCTGGACTCATGACGTCACCCCGATGAGTGTTGCAGCTATGCGTAAGAGCCCACTCAAAGCCTGTGCGCGTAATATCCATGGCAAGAATTCGGCGTTGCCCAGCGTCCTTATAGCCCCATCCCGCTCGATACATCATCCACAGGAATGACGGTTTAATCCAGGTCATACGTTCCATTTTGAACGTAGGCGGTCGAAACGTACCGTTTGACAGGGCAGCATCCGCTATTTCATCGCTATAGGCCTGATAGACACGGATTGTTTTCTGGTCGAATACGGCCCGTATCTGACGCTCCTGAATATTTTCCAAAATAAATCCATCAATTTTAAATTCGTTTTCCAGATTTTTTCCAATCTGAGCGCTGCATTTATCCGTACATTCATGGCCAGCTGAACGACAGGGAGCGCAAGCGGGAGCCCAATAAAAAGTATGGAGTCCCGCCAATTTTTCCGCTCCCCTTTCGGGATGCAGGGTTTATGCCTCCTTCCGGATCAGGACACCGGATGAAACAGCACGCTCAGCGAACGCACACCCTGCGCACCATGGACGAGCACACCCTCAATGTCCGCCGTGGCTGACGGGCCGCTCTGGAACACGGCATAATGCGCCTGCGTCCATTCCGGGCGCTGGTAGGCATTGTGCAGGTTGTACACGATCTGCGCCGGGTCCAGCAGGATCACCAGATGCTGCGGCAGAAAGCCCGTCGTGTTCACGAGAAGCTGTTTTTCGGTGAAGCAGAGCGATCCCGTCTCCGCCACACCGAATGCCGCCCGCAGAACGGCATATTCGACCGGGGCGATATCCGTCGGCTTCGTCTGGGGCGTGATTTTCATGTCCCCTTCGAACTCCGGCACGCAGGACAGGACAGGCCCCGGCTTGACGATGGCCTGACGCACGGGCGCCATCGGATCGGCCACATCCGGGGTCAGCATCTTGCCGCCCATGCGTTCAAGAGACTTCTGAAACAGCGCCTTCAGGTCTGCTGGTGCGGCCTGATCGAACAGCGGCACAGTGGGTCGGGGGCGGTCGCCCTGGACGTGATTTTTCCGGATTGTGTCCAGAATGGCTTCGCGTGAACCGCTCATGACTTCTTCCCTTCGTCCTGCTGCTTCCGGTTCTTGCGATACCATTCATTGAACGTCTGTTTGGGCGTCTCGGGAATGTCGCGCTTGCGGCCCCAGGTATTGAGCTTGTTGTAGAGCATGAAATGCGGAAGATGCCGCAGCGCGCTGCGGCCCAGGGGCAGACTTGCCCGATAGACCACCGGGGATGCCAGAACCTCGCCGGCCGCCTTCATCATGACCTTCTTGACCGGGGAGATTTCCCCCTCCCCCGCCAGCGTCTTGCGCCAGTCGGCGATCTGTTCGTGAATATTGATCTTCACCGGACAGACATTGGTGCAACTGCCGTTCATCGTCGAGGAATACGGCAGGTTGCGGTATTTGTGGACGTTGAAGGTCGGGTCGATAATCAGCCCGATCGGACCGGCATAGGTCGCGCCATAGCTCAGGCCGCCACTACGCCGGAAAACCGGGCAGGTATTCATGCACGCACCACAGCGGATGCATTTCAGCCCCGGCCAGAACTTCTCCATGCCAAGCCGGGCGGAACGGCCATTGTCCACGAGCACGACATGCATCTCGCCCCCCTCACGAGGGCCGCGGAAATGGGACGTGTACTGCGTGATCGGCGATCCAAGAGCACTGCGGGACAGGAGCCGGATAAAGACGGGCAGATCATCCAGACCGGGGATCAGCTTCTCGATCCCGATGGACGCGATATGCAGCGGCGGCGTGTTGGCGGACAGATCTGCATTGCCCTCATTGGTGCAGACAACGAAGGTCCCCGTCTCCGCCACTACGAAATTGCCGCCCGTCATGCCGGCCTGCGCCGACAGGATCAGCGGGCGCGTGGCTTCGCGCTGACATTCCGTCAGGTAATGGGCATCCGCATTGTCCGGATCGGAACCGATTGTTTTGGCAAAAACACTCGCGACATCGGTCCGCAGCTTGTGCACGGCGGGCACGACAACATGGCTGGGTGCTTCATCATCCAGCTGCTGGATACGCTCGCCAAGATCCGTTTCGATGACCTCGACATTGTTCTCGGCCATGAACTCCCGGAAGCCACATTCCTCCGTCAGCATCGACTTGCTCTTGATCAGCCGCTCGACGCCCTTGCTGCGCAGGATCTCCAGAACGATGGCGTTATGCTCGGCCCCGTCCTTGGCCCAGTGAACCTTGATCCCGTTGGCCGTCGCATTTTTCTCGAACAGCTCAAGATAGTAATCGAGTTTGGAAAGCGTGTGCTCCTTGATGCCCGAGGCCAGGTTTCTCAGCTCTTCCCATTCCTCGATCCCATGCATTTCCTTGTCGCGCTTCTGGCGCAGGTCCCACAGACGCGCGTCATGCATGGCCTCATGTTCGGTCGCCGCCATGAAGCGGTTTGCCGCCTCGGACTGATCGACCGGCCGGTTCCCGTGGATTTTCGCGCCACGGGGCTGGGGCTCCGAAATCCTCGATTTCAGCGGCCGGGAGGATGCTGCCCCGTGATCCAGCTGATCGGCATGGGGATCGGTCAGTTCTTCATGCAGTTCGGCGGTCATGCGCGTGCTCCATTCAGGATCTGGGCGATGTGGATGTATTTGAGATTGGCACCCATCCGCCGGGCACAGCCTTCCTGATGCATCATGCAGGAACTGTCGGAGGACGTGACATATTCCGCTCCGGATTTGAGCTGGTCCGTGACCTTGTCCTGACCCATCTTGGCCGAGACACCTTCCTCGAACACGGAAAACGTCCCGCCAAAGCCGCAGCATTCGTCAGGCCGCGTCAGATCAGCGAATTCGATCCCCCTGACCATCTTCAGGAGCGCTTTCGGCTTGGAAAACGGCTCTTCACGGCGCTCGGTCATGCTCGCGATCCGCAGGTTCCGCAGCGTATTGCAGTTGTTGTGAAGCGCAACACGATGCGGAAACTCGGCCCAGGGAAAGGCATCCACTTTCAGAACATCATGCAGGAACTCGACCAGTTCGTAGGTCCGGCCGCGAACGTGTTTGACGGCGTCGCTCTGCTCGATGGCCGTCATGTTGTTGCGGACCTGATTGGTGCAGCTTCCGGACGGCGTGACAATATAATCGTATTTCTCGAAATTACGGACGAACAGCTCTTCCGTCCTGGCCGCTTCACGCTCGCAGCCGGTATTGGTCATGGGCTGGCCACAGCATGTCTGGTCAACGGGATATTCAACGGACAGCCCAAAGCGCTCCAGCAGTTCCAGAGTCGCAATTCCTGTCTCGGGGTGAAACATATCCACATAACAGGGAACGAACAGACCGACCTTCATGGGGAATACCTTTGTCTTCAATCATCTCGTGCGACGACAGTCTCATGAAAACAGCACAAAAACAAAAGACAAGTTTACGGGAGAATCGAAGTCATCATAAACAGAGTATTTTAGTCCTGATAATAACACCAAAACAGAATAGTGGATTATGGGCTCTTTGAAAATTACAATAAATAAATGTATTTCATTCTCTTAAGTATTAATCCATGTTTTCATTAAAATTATCCGGTCCGGCAATTCCATATTCAATCCCCGACCCTTTCGATACAGAAGGGCCGGGGAAAAGCGACACCGGGGCTGACAGGGTTTCAGGAACAGGCTTTTTCCATAAGCGCCACGACATGCTTCAGGATATGCCGTTCGTCATACGCCTCAAGCGCGACCTGCCTTCCGGCCGCGCCCATCTTCTGCCTTAACGCTACGTCCTGCGTCAGTGTGCGCAGGGCCTTTGCGAGAGGCATGGACAGGCCAGGCGGAACCAGAAATCCCGTTTTGCCGTCCAGCACCTGCTCTCTCGGCCCCCGGACATCCGTCGCCACGACCGGCAATCCCGTCAGCATCGCTTCGATAACCGACATGGGCAGCCCTTCGAAATGGCTGGGCAGCGCAAACACATCTGCAGCCCTCAGCAACTCCGGGACATCTTCACGATATCCAAGCATCCGCAGACGCGGGCCGAGACGGTCGCGCGCGCATGCGAAGGCTGTCGTCAGATCCGCACCATGATCCGAAGGCAGACGCTCCCCGACCACCCAGAGCTCCGACTCCGGCACATCTTCCATCGCACGCAGCAGTTCGGGATGACCCTTGTGCCGCACCAGGCGCGACACCACGATGACCACCGGCCGGTCTTCCGGCACTCCGAGTTCCCTGCGCAAGCGTGCACGCGTCTCCGGATCGGGATGGTAGCGCTTGGGATCACGACCGTTGCCGATGGCAATGGGGTTACGGTTCAGATGCAGCCGGCGTGCATCCCGCGCCTCTTCACGCGAGACCGTCATATACAGGTCCGTTATGCGCCCTGCCGCCCATTCCAGGATCAGGGAAAGTGTCCGCCGACGCCATGATCCCGGCTGATTGAACAGGAAGCCGTGGCAGGTATAGGCCACGACACGCACCCCGCAGAGCCGCGCGGCAAATCGCGCCAGAATGCCGCTGATCGGCATGTGCCCATGGACCAGATCCGGCTTTTCGCGCCGGATCAGCCGCACCAGAGCAACAAATGCCTTATACTGCGCCACTGGGGAGAAAGAGCGCGCCATCGGAACGCCATGCACCGTAAAGCCCTCGGCCCGGACAGGCTCCAGATGGGAGCCTTCGGCACAGGCACCCTGAACGTCATGCCCGGCATCACGCAGCTCCCGCATCAGCGGCAGCAGGAACTGCCGGAGCGCAAAATCCACGTTGGTGATTTCAAGTATCTTCACAATCGCATCCCGGACACGAAACAGCCTATTCCGGGATGCGTTCGAGCAGCCAGGTCACGCTCTGATGGGTCCGTTTGACCGCGTTCTCGGCGTCAGTTTTTTCATCAGCCGGCGCGGCTTCTCCTTCCGGTGGGGCCGCATCAGGAAGGGGGCGGGGCGTAATGATGATCTGCTGGCAGACTTCGCGCTTTCCGCGCCCCAGATAAACGTCGTTCTCCAGCCGCACGGCGCCGTCACGCTGCCTGAAACGCCAGATCGTCCCGCCAACCTGCAGAATGATGTCCTCATCATCCTGCGTCACCTTCACATCCGGATGAATATGAAAGCGGATGGTAAAGTCGATGTTGCGTTCCCCATCAATGATTTCCTGTCCGCGCAGATCCTCGCCATCGGAGCCGAAATACAGGCGACGGGTCCATTTTGCGCCCAGCGGCGCGTGGTAGCCATCGTGCGACAGATCCAGCCAGTGCGCGGAACCGTCCGTCTGATGATCGCAGGACACGGTAACCGGCCGGCGCGTCATGCCGCCATCCGGTCCGAAGTCCGCGGACGACAGACCATCCGCCACCAGAACCGTATGAGCGGCACTGCATCGCATGGCATCACGCCAGGCCCCGACCACGGCACTTCCACAGTTCACGAACAGGCGATGACGCTGGTGCGAGAACTCGAAGGACAACGTTCCGGCATGCGCCATGTTGTCAAAACCGGCTGGCGGGGGGGGGCCGCTGTCCACCAGCAGCAGTGATTTGCCGAGTGCCAGCCGCGTGAATTTTCCCTGCGGCATGGCAGGCGCAATCAGCTTCTGTCGCGAGCCCTGCGCTAGAACGTCTTCCACAGCGGCACTGTGCCGCTCGTTCGCTCCGTTAAAGACCGCAAGACCGCCATCCCCGTGCCGCATCGCCCGCAGAACGGGACAGACCTTGTCCAGCGCCCGGTCGATAAAGGGCGGAACACTGGCATGGGCAGTGCGGAACATGACGGACATTTCCGCCAACTCCCGCGCAACAAGGAACTGCGCCTCCGGACTGCGCTCCACCACCGTGCCATCCGCCAGAACCAGCCGCTCCAGTTCCCCGGGCAGATACCGCAGGAATCGGGACATGAACCCCGTCTGCTCCGGCATCGCCATGGCTGCCGCCAGCAGTCCCCGGAATGCCATCAGGCCACGCGCACCTTGCGGGGGCAGAGGCAGAAGGGCCGCGATGGTCCGGCCCTCCACCAGCATCCGTTCCATCAGACGCTGCTGAAGTCGCGGATCGGCAGAGGCCAGGCAGAACTCATGATTCGACAGCCACGACGCCAGGCGGGACCCCGTGACACACGCATCGCGAACCAGCGGATCGGTTGGCGGATGCGCCAGCCAGTCACTGACGAGTCCCCGCGCGGTCAGACGGGCCCTGTCGCTCCCGAGGGTCCGCAGATCCCGCAACCAGCTGAATCCGTGGAGCCATTCGCGCACCGGCTCCGGCCAGGGACCACGCTCCCAGTTTCCGTTCGGCAGCGGATAATCCTGTCGGTCGAAACGGAAATGGCCACCAATCAGGCGCGCACCCTGATCCGGATCGCCTTTCCAGGGATCACGGAACGCATGCACTGGGCCTTCGGAAGCAGGCCCCCCGAAGGGCAGACGGGCAAGGGAGAGACGAAGACCTCGAAGCCAGCGACTGCCTGTCATCCGGTAATCTGTTCCACGAACGGCCCTTCAAGCGCCCTGATGGCGGCGTCCCGGTCCTCTTTTCCGAAAATGGCCGATCCGGCAACGAGCATGGTGGCACCAGCCTCAACCACGCGCGGTGCCGTGCTGGGGTCGATCCCACCGTCCACGGCGAGGATGATGTCCCGACCGCTCTCCCGGATCATTTCCGCGAGCGTCCTGATCTTGGAAAGCTGGCTGTCGAGGAAACTCTGGCCGCCGAATCCCGGATTGACCGTCATCACGAGGATGATGTCCACCAGATCCATGACTTCCGACAGCGCCACGGCAGGCGTCGCCGGACAGATGGCAACGCCGGGACGGCAGCCCAGGGCGCGGATGGTCTGAAGCGAACGGTGCAGATGGGGCGCGTTCTCGACATGCACCGTGATGTGATCGGCACCTGCTTTCGCAGTGGCCTCCAGATACGGGTCCACCGGATCGATCATCAGATGGACGTCGAATTTCGCATCCGTATGCTTACGCAAGGCCGCGATGACCGGAGGGCCAAACGAGATATTCGGCACGAAATGCCCGTCCATCACATCAAGATGAAGCCAGGGCGCACGCGCAATGGAAGCGATCTCTTCCCCGAGGCGGGAAAAGTCAGCAGCCAGAAGGCTGGGAGCGACGATGATCGAGGGCCGGTCAGTCATACTCTCCTGTATCGGCAAACCCATCGCGCGACGCAAGCCACATCCGCATCCGTGCGCATCTTCGTGAGCATCATGTCTGTCCACACACCCTTCCGGAACCCCGGCGTCCCTGAAACGTCCTGATAGCCACATCTGTCGACCTGCCCGGAGTGCCTCATGACCGACCGCCTTTCACCCACCCTCCTCAGCCGCGACAGCTGGATCCGCCGCCCCTCTCACCGGGCATGGCTGGAAATGCAGGGTCGCCGCCTTCTGGATTTCAGCAAGGGCGGGTGCATTGACGGCGGTTTTACCGGGCTGGATCTGGAAGGCACGCTCCCCGAAAACGCGAAACCTGAAGCCACGCTGACCGCGCGCTGCGTCCATGCCTATGCCGTGGCCGAGCTTCAGGGCCTTCCCGGAAGCGCGCCTCTCGTCGCCCATGGAATCCATGCCCTGCGCACGAATTTCCGTGATGATGCCCATGGCGGCTGGCAGCATTTCGCGGACAAGGACAATGACCGCAAGCAGGCTTACCTGCACGCTTTCGTGGCCCTCGCGGCGTCCTCGGCCGTCCTGATCGGGGCGGAAGGCGCGGGCGACCTGCTCCGGGATGCGATCGATCAGATCGAAACCCATTTCTGGAGCGAGGACGAAGGCGTCATGCGCGAAAGCTTCGCCCCGGACTGGTCGGACGAGGAAGACTATCGCGGTGCCAACAGCAACATGCATTCCACCGAGGCCTTCATGGCGCTGGCGGACGTCACGGGAGACGTGAAATGGCTGCATCGCGCCCGGCGCATCGTCACGCGCTTCGTGCATGAACTGGCCGCCGCGGAAGGATTCGCGATGCCTGAGCATTTCAACCGCAACTGGACGCTCATGCGCGACTATCACAGCGACAAACCCAACGATGACCTGCGGCCCTATGGCATGACGCCGGGACATTTCGTGGAATGGGCCCATCTGACCCTGAAGCTCGAAGCCGCCCTTCTGCGTCACGGCCTGGCCACGCCCGAATGGATGCTGCATGACGCCCAGGCCCTGTTTGAAACCGGGATGAATACCGGCTGGAACGCCGATGGTCGGCCAGGCATGCTCTACACCATCAACTGGGAGCACGGCCCGCATAACCGCAGCCGCATCCACTGGGCGCAGGCCGAAGCCCTGACGGCTGCCATCAACCTCTACAAGCGGACCGGAAATCCCCATTACAAGCACTGGTATCGCATGATCTGGGACTATATCGACACGACCCTGATCGACCGCGATTTCGGGAGCTGGTTCAATGAAGTCAGCCCCGAGGGCGAACCCACCGAGACGATCTACAAGGGCAAGGGAGACCTGTACCACGCCTATCAGGCCACGCTCGCCCCGATGATGCCGCTCGCCCCGTCCCTTGCCACGGCCATCGAGCAGATCGGCGTCCCTTACTGACCCGCCAGCCCTAAGGCGCTTTCGTCAGCACATAGACCGGAAGCGCCACGGAATCCCGGAACAGGTACCAGAGTTCCACCATCCGGAAGCGGCACGGCGCCGCCCCCGAGACCGGTTTCACCCCAGCCCGGCGAAGCGACCATTCCGACCGCAGGACATGAAACCACTGCGTGACCACGACAGCGCCCTCGGGATGCAGCCGGGCGACATGCAGGGCCGTCAGCCAGGTGTTGTTTCCGTGCGAATCCACAATGATTGCCGAAGCCGGAACATCCCTGGCCATCAGCCAGTCCGCCATGATCCGGGCCTCGTCCTGATGGTTGCCGCTTTCGATCGCACCGCTCACCATGATCGTCCGTACAAACCCGGCACGCCACAGCCGCAGCCCTTCTTCCAGCCGCTCACGCAGCGCCGGTCGCGGCTCTCCGTTGTGAGTAACGGCTGTTCCGAGAATAACCGCCATTTCCGAGCGGACCGGCACAGCCGAGACACCCCGGAACGCGACCCACCCCATCCAGAGCAGCAACAGACCGGCCAGCACCACGACGCCAACCAGTCCCCGACGCAGCCTTCTGGCGATCATGCCCCAGAACATCAGGAACAGGTCTCTTTTCCAGCCTGCAACCGGTGCAGGTAAAGCAGCGCCACCCCGGCTGCCAGAATCCCGGAAAGAGATCCCACCCCCAGCGCCCAGCGGGGGCCCAGACAGTTCGCAACCATGCCCACCAGCGGTGCCCCTAGCGGAGACGATCCTGCAAAGACGGCAAAGCGGATCGACACCACACGCCCGCGCATGCCCGGATCCGTTGCCAGCTGCATGTAGCTATTGCTCACCGCCGTGAAGGTCAGCGACGCCATGCCGGCCATGACCAGCGTGACAGCAAAAGCCCAGTATCCCGGCGAAAGTGCGCCCAGCAGACAGGCCAGACTGAAGACGACGGCCCCCTGCGGCAGGGCGGAAAACTGCATGGTCTTACGGCTGGCCGCGAAGAGGGCCCCCGTGATCGTCCCGACCGCCATGGCCGAATTCAGAACACCATAGCCATGCGCCCCAACGTGAAAGACGCTGACGGCCATGGTTGAGATATAGATCGGGAAATTGAGCCCGAACGCCCCCAGCAAAAACAGCATGAACAGGATGGTCCGCAGGTCATCGCGCTTCCAGACGTAGCGCACGCCTGTCAGCAGATCCTGTTTTTCCTGATGCGCATTTTCCGGTTTGACGGGGGCAAGACGATGCAGTTCCTGTGTCCGCAGGGAGAGGAGCGACATCAGCACGCCATAAAACGAAAGCCCGTTCAGAATGAACGACCAGCCCGAACCGAGTTCCGCGATACAGAACCCCGCTACGGCCGGCCCGATCATGCGCCCCGCGTTATAAGAGACGGAATTGAGCGCAACGGCGTTGGCCAGATCCGCTTCGCCCACCAGTTCGCCCGCGAAAATCTGCCGCACCGGGCTGTCAAACGCCGCCACACAGCCGCTCAGAAACGCAAACAGGTCCACTTCCCACAACCGGATCAGGCCCGTCACCACCAAAACCCCCAGCGCAATAGCCAGAGTCCCAAGTGCAGCCTGGGTCAGCAGCAGAAAGCGATGCTTCTCCACCCTGTCGGCGATTTTCCCGGTCCAGAAAATCAGCAGGAGCGGTGGCGCGAGCTGAAGCGCCATGACGATGCCGACAGCCGTCGCATCATGCCGGGTCAGTTCCGTCAGAACCAGCCAGTCCTGCGTCGTCATCTGCATCCAGGTCCCGATATTCGAGACCAGGGCCCCCATGGCCCAGATGCGGTAGTTACGTCTCCCCAGAGAGCGGAACGCCTGCCCCATCATGGGCAGGATCCGTCATTCAGGACAGGAGAGCACGAGGGACGAGCCGGCATGCCGACAGTGTCGGGAATATCAGGGCCGATGTCGAGGCATGTCGCGATAATGTTCCCCCTGCCCGGCTCCGCGGAAAAGTCCTTCTCAGGCGGACGCCCCGAGGAGGTGATGATGCTGCGGATCTCCCGGACGAGACTGAAAGGCCGCCGGAACGTGCAGGTCAGGCTCCCCTTCTTCATGTTGACAATTGATCTTCTACAGAGGATTTGTGGCGTTTCACCGTGGGGGGCTCCGGCATGGGGCTGAGATTCTGCTGATGTGACCCTTAAAAGTCATGCGGCGCAGTGACCCATTGAACCTGATCCAGTTCGTACTGGCGGAGGGATGGTGGTCGCTGTCTGCCCGACGCATGCCCATGCACAATGCAGCCAGCAGCTTGAACCTTTCCTGTCAGAGCTGAGATCTCATTGCTTGCAGGCGAGGAGTCTCTCATCATGGCACACAGACAACACCCGGCCATTCCGGCCCCGGCGTCTGTCAGACCATACTGCTCCACAATGCGGGAAGCGCCTGCGCCTCCCGTCTCGCGTTCGCGATATCGCAGCCTTCTGCCTGTCCTGATCGGCACAACGGTCTGTTTTTCGGTCGCGCGGGCCGCCGATACGCCAGCCACGACCAAACCACCGGTCCAGCAGACCACAGCCCAGGCGCAGGCCGTCAAGTCCGCCAGGGCCGAGCACATCATCGTGCATCGCATTGCGGACAGCGCTCCCGGCAACCAGCCGGGGGGCGGACTGATCCATCTGCAGGACGGCGTGAAATCCGTCAGTACCGTCAGCCAGGATTTCATTTCCAAACAGGCCCCGATGGCGACGGCCTTCCAGCTTGCCTCCATGCTGCCCGGCGCCAATGTCGCCTCCTCCGATCCAATGGGCTTTTCCCCAAATACGAACATCACCGTCCGCGGTCTCGATAACAGCGCCATCGGCTATGTTCTCGAAGGCATGCCGCTGAATGACGTGGCCTATTATTCCGGCACGCCGAGCCAGTTCGCGGACAGTGAGAACTATCAGGAAATCGCCCTGGCGCAGGGATCGGCCGACCTCGACAGCCCGGTCCTGAACGCGGCCGGCGGCCTGATGAACCTGACATTCCGCGACCCCGCCAAAAAAGCCGGTGGCAATGCCAGCGTGTCCTATGGGTCCTACAACACCAACCGCGAGTTCATCCGGCTTGATACCGGCGACATCGCCCATACCGGCATCCGTGGCTTCGTGTCCTATTCCCATGGCGCAACCGATAACTGGCGCGGCCCCGGACGCGACGAGAAACAGCACGTCGATTTCAAGTTCCTCAAGGAATGGGGACAGGGCAACCGCGCCAGTCTCCTGGGGTCCTTCAACACGACCATCACAAGCTGGTATCCCGAACCCACCATGTCCTCCTGGAAATCGGACGGCATCGGAGGCCAGAACAATCTTCTGGCTCACTATGACAGCAGCAATCCCGAGAATGGCGCGAATTACTGGCGCCTGTGGCGGGACGGAGAGCGCACGCTTTATGGCGGGGCGCCCGTTCATCTGACGCTGACAGACCGCCTGTCCCTGGACGTCACGCCTTATGCCCAGTTCGCCTATGGCAACTGGCCGGGCGGAAGCACGATGTCCACCTCCGGTCTCTATCAGGGCACGCAGGCCCTGTCCGACACGCTGAACCTGCCCGGCGCGCAGGATGGCGTCGGTGTGGTCCGCGCGGATTATACCCAGCGCAGCTACCGTTCCGGCTTTACCAGCGCCCTGCATTACAAGACCGGCTGGAACGATTTCGTCCTCGGTTACTGGTACGATTACGGCGACGACAACGAGCAGCAGCCCTTCACAGCCGTCCAGACCAACGGATATGCACCGGACATCTGGGCGGAAAACGGCAAGGACGTGATCCGCCTGTCAAATGGCGAGCGGCTTCTGGGAGGCAGCTTCCATACCATTTCCCAGACCAATGCCCTGTTCGTCGGCGATCATATATCGCTGCTTCATGATCGTCTGGCCATCGACCTCGGCTTCAAAGCCGTCATGATGAGCCGTGATGGCACGAACAGCCTGCCGGGCCCGCAGTATCATGTCGCGTCCAACAGCATGGAGCCCCTGCCCCGTCTGGGCGTGCGCTGGCGGATTGACGGCGAGAACCAGCTTTTCTTCAATGCCACGACCAATTTCCGAGCACCCGATCAGACCGCGCTTTACAACACCTATGACCCCTCATCGGGCGAGATGTACGGAACCGGCTCCACGGATATCCGCAACGAATATTCCATTTCCGAAGAGCTGGGATATCGCCGGACGGGGCGCTGGATCATCGGCAGCCTGACACTGTTCAACTACAACTTCACCAACCGCCAGATCTCCACGCAGGCCGTGCAGAACGGCTCCATCGTCAGCACGACCATGAATGCCGGTGGCCAGACGTCACGCGGTGTGGACGTGGAAATCGGCCTGCGCCCCTGGCACCATTTCAGCCCGTATGTGTCGGGTGAATACCTGCACGCCACCATCGACAACGATCTGATGTCCGGCGGGGACCTTCTGCGCACCCGTGGCAAGATCGCTGTCCGCAGCCCCACCCTTCAGGCCGCGGCCGGGCTGAGTTACGATGACGGACACATCTTCGGCGTCGCCACCGTGCATTACACCGGCCACCAGTACGCCACCTTCATGAATGACGAGCGCGTCTCGGATCATACGACGGGTGATCTCGCCATCGGCTACCGCTTTTCGGACCACGTCCATCTGCATCAGCCGACCCTGCGGATGAACTTCATCAACATCACGAACGAGCACTATCTTTCCGGCGTGGCCAGCCCCACCCTGAACGCGAAGGACACGACCGGCGTCTATGGCACCACCATCGCCGGCAGTGCCCCGAGCTATTATATCGGTGGTGGCTTCGCGGCCCTGTTCACCGCCTCCACGGGATTCTGAGCATGGCAGAGGCATCCGGACAGTTCGGCGTCAACGGTCCCGAAAACAAACGGGACTGGCCGGCGCTGTCGGATGCCGAAGCCTGCGAGGTCCTGTCCCATTTCCCGCTCCCCGCCCCGGCCAGACAGGTCATCTGGCATGGACGGCGACCGTTTTCCTCAACGGGCGTCGTCGCGCTGGCGGACGGGAGCCGGGTTTTCGTCAAACGTCATGACCATTGCCTGCGCGATGCCGCAGCTCTTGGGGAAGAGCACCGCTTCATCACGCATCTGGCCGAACAGGGCGTTCCGGTCGGCCAGACATGGCGCACGAAAACCGGGCAGGCCGCCCTCGATCTCGATGGGTCAGCATACGAAGTCTTTTCCATCATGCCCGGCCATGACCTGTACGAAACCGTGCAGTCCTGGGAGCCGTTCCACAACGTCAAACACGCCTTTTCCGGCGGCCTGCATCTGGGGCGGCTTCACGAGGCGGCCAGAAGTTTCAATGCCCCTGCCCGCCCTTCACGACGCCCCCTGCTCTCCACGTTCGAGGTCATCACATCCCCCGATCTGATGAGCGGGCTGGAACGCTGGGTCCCCCAACAGGCCGGGCTGACAGAAGCCCTGACCCGTCATCCCTGGCGTGAGGATATCCCCGCCGCCCTGCTGCCGTTTCATGAGAGACTGAAACCCCATCTCGGCACGATCCAGCCCCGCTGGGGCCATGGCGACTGGCATCCCTCCAATCTGTTCTGGAACGGCACCGGAGCCGATGCACAGGTCTGTGGCATTCTCGATTTCGGCATGTCGGACCGGACCTGCGCCGCCTATGATCTGGCTGTCGCCATCGAACGCACCGCCATTGCGTGGCTCGAACCCCGGAACGACTGCCCCGTCATTCATGAACGGCTGGAAGCGTTCCTGTCGGGCTATCTGGCGCAATATGCGCTCTCCCGCGAAGAACGCCGTCTGGTGCCCCTCTTCCTGCCCCTCGTTCACGTCGAATATGCCCTCTCCGAAGTCGCTTATTACGAGACGCTGGTCCACGACCGGGCTGGCGTGAAAGCGGCCTATACGGACTATCTTCTGGGCCACGCGCACTGGTTCGCGTCGCCCTCCGGGCAGCAGTTCCTGCGCTGGCTGACCCGGACCCTTCAGGCCCCCTCATGTCCCTGATCGAAATTCTGGGCGCAATCCTCAGCGCACTCGCCGTCTGGCTGACATCGCGACGCAGCATGATCTGCTGGCCCGTCTCGCTGGCGGCGGCGGGGCTTTACTGCTGGGTGTTCCTCAAAGCGCGGCTCTATGCCGATGCAGGGCTTCAGATCGCGTTCTGTCTGTATGTTGTCTACGGATGGCGGCACTGGCACCGAATGGAAAGACCGGATGGCCGGATCCGCGTCCGTCGCCCGACACGCCGGACCCTCCTGAACGGACTGCTCTGCGGCGCGGCGGGAAGCGCGGTCTGGGCCTTCGTCCTCGCCCGTTTCACCAACGATCCCATGCCCGTCACGGATGCCACTCTCACGGCCTACAGCATCCTTGCCCAAGGGTGGGACACCATGCGCTATCGCGAGACCTGGGTCCTGTGGATCGTGGTGAACAGCGCCTATGTCGCCCTGTTCATCAGCCGCGGCCTTTATCCGACGGCAGTGCTGTATGCCGGCTTCGTCCTGCTCGCCGCCAACGGATACCGCCTCTGGAAGCCCGCTCCGTCAGCCGCCCCGTAGTCCTGCCCCCTGCGCCATAAGCGAGCGGGCGCGGTTCAGCGCCGCATGCAACATGCCCGCTCTTGCGGCCACGGCCTGCGCGTCATGCCTGCCGATCCCGTAGAAGAGCTGTTTGAGTTTCTGATCCACGGCCTTCGCAAGCAGATCCTCATACGCTGCGACCGCTGATTGCGCATCCGAAACGCAGCCGTTGAATGACGCCAGTTCGCTCTGGGCACTGGCCGGATGATACGCCAGCCCTGCATCCCTGCCGGAAGAGGACTGCTTCGACTGGATTGCCCGGGCCATTGTCCCGCATGAACGTGCCGTGAGATCCTGGCTCGGCGCGGTGTCTCTGCACGGTGTCACGCGCGACGATATGCCGCAACCGTACCGAAATACATTCATTCTCCGAAAACTGTATGACTGCGATCAGGACGACATCGCGACCCGACTTGGCATTTCAAGACGGTCGGTCGAACGGCATATCGCAACCGGCCTCGCCTATCTCCTCAAGGCTGGAAGTGACGATTCCTGACAGCCACCCCGTCAGTCAGACTTGTCCGCGGCGCCGGACACATCATGGAAAGCGCGCCCCCATCCCGCGACAGGGTCCAAAGTCGAAAGTATCGTTTCTTGCCTGAAGACAGATCAGAAGACAGTGACGCAATGGCCGCACACTGGGTCACACAGCAGGATGCTCAATCCCTCACTGGCAAAGAGCGTCAGGATTTCGAGGCATGGCTTGCTCAGGACGTGCGCAATTTCGGAGCGTATGTCCGCGCGCAGGCCTTTTTCAGACATCTGAATTACCGGGCTTCTCCATCCCTGAGCCATTTCCCTGCCCGGAATACTCCGAGCCGTCCGCCCCGGACAGCGACCATATCGCGACGCCGCTTTCTGCCGCTTGCCGCCGCCTCGATCGGGAGCCTGATGCTGTACGATACGGCCCGGGACCAAACAGTCCGTCTGGAGCGTGGACACGAACTCCCGCGCAATTATGCTTGGCATCAGGGCGTCATTACACTGGATGCCCTCACCACCGCTTACCTGCCGGAAGCGACCTCCAGCGACAGGATCGATATGGTCAATGGTCGGCTCGGCATCCAGCTTCATTCCGGGATCGTCTCGGTCTCGACAGACACCCTGCGCCTTACGGGAACGGCAGCGGATTTCGATCTGACACGCTCTCCTCAGGGCCTGCGCCTTCAGCACTATGCCGGAACGCTCACCTGGCAGACCCCTGATGGCCAACACCAGTTGACCATCCCCACAGCTGTGGAGTTCACGCAAGCCGGCCGCAGTCTGCAAGCGACCTGCCGCCCGCTTTCCCCCGATGACATCATCGAACAGACGGCGTGGAGACAGGGAACCCTCGTGCTGAACGACACAACGCTCCAGAATGCGCTTGCGCGATTTGCACCCTATACGCGCCTGAAACTCATGATCCGCGATCCCCATCTTTCAGGAAGCAGGATCTCCGGCAGCTTCGCTCTGGCGGCGCCGGAAGATTTCGCCCTGTCCATTGCACGCCTGATCCGATGCCGGGTTGAGATATCAAACAGAAGCATCACCTTTACGGCGTAAAAACACCCCGGACAATCTGGCTGCCTTGAGGGCTCCTGGCGGATGTTCGCAGATTTCAGATACCCCTACTTTCTCCTTCGGACCGATCGGCCTATCTTTCCCTGCGCAGCACTGCTGATTTTATTTCCATGGAAAGCCAAGCCTTCAATGCCAGATCTTTTCCAGAACGGTTCTCAGGACAGTACCCGGTCCGTTCTGGTTGCCCTGCTGGCGAGCGGCATTGTCATCAGCGCCATCTGGATTCTCAAGCCGTTCCTTCCCGCCACGATCTGGGCCGTCACGATCGCGGTGACCACCTGGCCCATGCTGCGACGGCTTCAGGCTCTCGTCGGGAACAGCCGCAGGATTGCCGTTTCCCTCACCATCCTGATCGCAATGCTGGTCTTCATCATGCCGCTCTGGCTCGCCATCACGACGGTTTCGAGTCATTTCGGCGAGATCGTCAGTCTGGTCTCATCCTCTTCAACCCTCCATATTCCTGACGAACCGGGATGGATCGAGCGCCTGCCCCTGATCGGTCCCCATATCGCGCCATTCTGGGATCGCGTGCAGCGCATGCAATTTCCCGAAATGGTCCGGCAGATCATTCCATCCCCGGAAACCCTTATTCACACCTTCCTGGCCTATGCCGGGAGTTTCAGCATTCTTGCCCTCCAGTTCGTGCTGACGCTGGTTATCCTCGGCGTACTCCTCATGCGCGCCGAAGCCGCCATTGCAACCGCAGAGACACTCGTCACCATCCTTGCCGGCAATCGCGGCAAGGAAATGCTTCAGCTTGCAGCCTATACGATCCGGGGGGTCGCCTTTGGCGTGACCGTCACCGCGGTCGTTGAATCCGCCGTGGCCGGCATCGGGCTGAAACTCGCCGGTGCGCCCTGGGTCAGTATCCTGACCGCCGTGACCTTCATGGTCTGCCTGCTTCAGGCCGGCCCCGGCGTCACCCTGATCCCCGCCGTGATCTGGGTCTATTTTGACCGTGGCCTTGCCCCGGCAGCGCTTCTGCTCGTCGTCACCATCATCACGATCATCATCGATAACGTCCTGCGCCCGTTCCTGATCCGCAAACAGGCCGATATCCCGCTCATTCTCATCATGCTCGGCGTGATTGGCGGCCTCGGCGGTCTGGGGCTGGTCGGGATCTTCATCGGCCCGCTGATCCTGTCCGTGGCCTATACGCTGACCAAGAGCTGGATCAGCGACTCCCGCCAGACACCCCCATCCATTTCGACGTCTCTGGATTCCTGAACCCTCATTCCGACGCGACAGCGCCATAGGCCTGTCGGATACGGCGGGCCTGATGGATGAAATACAGCTTGGCCCCCGTCATCCGGACCGAGCGAAACACCAGATAAAGCGGCGCTGTCAGGGCCGTGCGGGACGAGAGCGGGATATAGACCACCTGTCCGGCGTGATGCTGCTGCATGGACTGGGGCACGAGTGAAATCCCCAAGCCCCCGGCCACGAGATTCAGGGCGGCCAGAAGCTGCGGACCTTTCTGGCGGATCCGCGGCGTGAAGCCCGCACCCAGACAGGCATCGATGATCGTCTTGTACAGACCGTTATTGTACTGGCTCTGATACAGGATGAAGTCCTCGTCCTCGAGTTCAGCCAGCTTCAGACCCGCAGCCGGCGCCTCTTTTGCAAGACGATGGCTCTTCGGTACAGCCACCACCATGGGCTCTTCCACGATCAGCTCGACCACCACATCCGACACATCGGGAATGGACGTCCGCACGAACGCGACATCCACCGTATCGTCGCGCAATGCGCCCAGAAGCTGACTGGAATTGCCCTCCATCAGCATCAGCCCCACATCCGGCCAGGTTTCGCGGAACTGCCCGAGCATATCCGGCAAACTGGGATGACACAGCGCGGAGTTCGTGAACCCGATCGACAGCTCTCCAGCCTCGCCACGCACAATGCGGCGAACATCCTCGACCGTCTCATTCATACGCTCAATGACATCATACGCCCCCTTGAGCATGCTGCGCCCGGCCGGGGTCAGACGCATGCCACGGGCATGACGTTCAAAGAGCTGAACACCGAGTTCCTGTTCCATGCCCTTGAGCAGCCGGGTCAAAGGCGGCTGCTGGACCCCGAGGCGCTCGGCAGCCCGGGTCAGGTTGCGTTCTTCGGCAATCGCGATGACGGCATGGAGATGTCTGAGTTCGATCATTCCATACTTTTAAGGTATGATGAAACCGTTCCGCAAACATTGGTTCAGACACGGAACTTCTTTAAGGTCCGCCGCGTCACAGACACATCCCTTGACCGAACAGGAACGCGCCATGACCAAGACCATTCCCGCCACGCTCATCGCCGGTGACGGAATTGGCCCGGAAATCATGCAGTCGGTCACGACCGTCATGGAGGCCCTCGGCGCCCCCTTCCTCTGGGATCACCAGAGCGCAGGCGTCGGCGCATTCGACCAGCACGGTACGGCCCTGCCCGAGGCCACGCTCGACAGCATCCGCCGCACCGGCCTCGTGTTGAAAGGGCCGCTGACCACGCCTGTGGGCAAGGGCTTCCGCTCCATCAACGTCACGCTGCGTCAGGCGTTCGACCTGTATGCCAATGTCCGCCCGACCCAGACGATCGTACCGGGCGGCCGCTATGAAAACGTCGATCTGGTCGTAATCCGCGAGAACATCGAAGGGCTTTACGCCGCGATGGAGCATTACATGGCCGTGGACGGGGACCCCGAAGCCGTGGCTTACGGCGCCGGGTTCAATACCCGTGCCGAATGCAACCGGATCGTCCGCTTCGCCTTCGAATACGCCATCAAGAACAACCGCAAGAAGGTGACGCTCGTCCATAAGGCGAACATCCTGAAAATCCTGAGCGGCCTGTTCCTGCATGAAGGTCGCAAGGTCGCTGCGGAATACGAAGGCCGCGTGGCGCTGGAAGAGCGCATCGTCGATGCCTGCGCGATGGAACTTGTGATCCGTCCGGAGAACTACGACGTTATCGTCACGACCAATCTGTTCGGCGACATCCTGTCCGATCTGACAGCCGGTCTCGTAGGCGGCCTGGGTATGGCGCCGGGTGCGAATATCGGCGAGAAAATGGGGATCTTCGAGGCCGTGCATGGGTCCGCGCCCGATATTGCCGGACAGGGCATCGCCAATCCGCTGGCGCTGATGATGGCGGGCAGCATGATGCTGGCGCATGTCGGACGGCTGGACCTGTCCGAGCGGCTGGACGGCGGCATGAAGCAGATCCTTCAGGTCGACGGCCTCCGCACCCGCGATCTGGGCGGCAAGGCCACCACGCAGGACGTCACGCAGGCCCTTCTGCGCGCCATTCAGTAATTTTCCTGACAGCCCTCCAAGGACCATTCCCATTATGAAACAGGTTGGACACGACCTTCTGGACTGCCAGCGCGACCTTTCGGTTGAAGGCCGCTCCTATCGCTATTTCTCCCTGCCTGTCGCGGCTGAAAAGCTGGGGGACATTTCACGCCTGCCCGTCAGCCTGAAGGTGCTGCTCGAAAATGTCCTGCGCTTTACGGATGGCTCGACCTATCGCGTCGAGGACGCACAGGCGATCGTGGACTGGACGAAGAACGCCCACTCCACGCAGGAAGTCCCGTTCAAGCCCGCCCGCATCCTGATGCAGGATTTCACCGGCGTGCCTGCCGTGGTCGATCTGGCGGCCATGCGCGATGGCATCGTCTCACTCGGCGGTGACCCGCAGAAGGTCAATCCGCTCGTGCCCGTCGATCTGGTGATCGACCATTCCGTCATGGTGGACGTCGCCGGACGCAAGGACGCGCTCCAGCAGAATGTCTCGCTGGAGTTCGAGCGCAATGGCGAGCGTTACGCGTTCCTGCGCTGGGGTCAGGAAGCGTTCGACCAGTTCCGCGTCGTCCCGCCGGGGGCTGGCATCTGCCATCAGGTCAATCTGGAATATCTGTCCCAGGTGGTCTGGACGGGCACGGTCGGGGACGTCACCTACGCCTATCCCGACACGCTGTATGGCACGGATTCCCACACCACCATGGTCAACGGCCTCGGTGTTCTGGGCTGGGGCGTTGGCGGGATCGAGGCCGAGGCCGCCATGCTCGGACAGCCGATTTCCATGCTCATCCCCGATGTCGTGGGCTTCCGCATGGACGGGCGTCTGCCGGAAGGCACGACCGCGACCGATCTGGTCCTGACGGTCACGCAGATGCTTCGCGCCAGGGGCGTGGTTGGCAAGTTCGTGGAGTTCTTTGGCCCGGCTCTGGATCATCTTCCGGTCGCGGATCGGGCGACCATCGCGAACATGGCCCCGGAATATGGCGCGACCTGCGGCTTCTTTCCCGTGGATGCACTGGCGCTCGACTATCTGCGCCAAACCGGCCGTGACGAGCATCGCATTGCGCTGACGGAAGCCTGGCTGCGCGCGCAGGGCATGTTCCGCGACGCCTCCACGCCGGAGCCGGTGTTTTCGGACGTCCTGACGCTCGATCTGGGCACGGTCACGCCCTGCATTTCCGGCCCCAAGCGCCCGCAGGACCGGATCGAACTCTCCGCCGCCACCCCGGCTTTCGAAAAGGCCCTGACGGAAACGCTGGGCGTCAAACCCGCCGACATTCACAAGACCGCCCCCGTCGCTGGCACGGATTATGCGATCGGGCATGGCTCCATCGTCATTGCCGCCATCACGTCCTGCACCAACACGTCCAACCCCGCCGTTCTGGTCGCGGCCGGACTGGTGGCGCGCAAGGCGAGAGCGCTCGGTCTGATGCCGAAGCCCTGGGTCAAGACGTCCCTCGCGCCGGGCTCGCAGGTCGTCACGGATTATCTGGATCGCGCCAATCTGAGCGCCGATCTGGACGCGCTGGGCTTTGAGACGGTCGGCTATGGCTGCACGACCTGCATCGGCAATTCCGGCCCGCTGGCGAAAGAGCTTGTGGACGCCATTGAAGGCAATGGTCTGGTCGCAACGTCTGTCCTGTCCGGCAACCGGAACTTTGAGGGCCGAATTTCGCCGAACGTCCGCGCCAACTATCTCGCAAGCCCGCCGCTCGTCGTCGCCTATGCCCTGCTGGGAACGATGCGCGAGGACATCACAACGGCCATTCTGGGACACGCGCCCGACGGCACGCCGGTCCATCTGCGCGATATCTGGCCGACCAACCACGAGATCGCAGAACTCGTGGGCTCCGCCGTCACGCGCGAAGCCTTCGTCGAGCGTTACAGCCACATCACGGAAGGCACAAAGGAATGGCAGGCTCTGGCCTCTGCCGGCACCTCGGCCACCTATGACTGGCAGCCGGGCTCGACCTATGTGCAGAACCCGCCCTATTTCGACGGGCTGACCGCCGAACCCGCGCCCACGAAGGACATCACCGGCGCGCGCACTCTGGCGTTGCTGGGAGACAACATCACGACCGATCACATCTCCCCGGCCGGCGCGATTGCACCGTCCTCTCCGGCGGGCGTGTATCTTCAGGAACATCAGGTCGCGGTGAAGGACTTCAATTCCTACGGCTCCCGTCGCGGCAATGACCGCGTCATGGTCCGGGGCACCTTCGCCAATATCCGCATCCGCAACGAGATGGCTCCCGGAACCGAAGGCGGCGTCACGCTGCATCAGCCGGATGGCGCGCAGATGTCCATCTATGATGCCGCCAGCCGCTACGCGCAGGACGGCGTGCCGCTCGTCGTGTTCGGCGGCAAGGAATACGGCATGGGCTCGTCCCGTGACTGGGCCGCGAAGGGCACGCGCCTGCTCGGCATCAAGGCCGTCATCGCGGAGAGCTTCGAGCGCATCCACCGCTCCAATCTCGTGGGCATGGGCGTCCTGCCCCTGACCTTCGAACCGGGCACGACGCGCAGGACGCTGGGGCTGGACGGAACGGAGACGATCGCCATTCACGGCATCGAAACCCTGACACCGCGCCAGACCCTGACCATGACGATCACCCGTCAGGATGGCAGCACGCAGGATGTCCCGCTGCTGTGTCGTGTCGATACGGTCGATGAGGCGGAATATTACCGCAACGGCGGCATCCTGCCCTACGTCCTGCGGGGAATGGCCTCAGTGGACTGAGAAATGGCGGGGCTTCAGCCCCGCCATTTTCGTTGACATCTCAAGCCCGACGGCTGAGCGCGAGTTTCAGACTGAACGCGATAAAAATCCCGCCCGTCAACCTGTCCATGCGACGCACAACCACCGGGCTGGAAAGAAACCGTCCCAGCGGCACCGTCATGGCGACGAGCAGGGCCAGCCACGAGAAAGACAGGGCTGCCTGGATGCCGGTCAGCAGGAGGGAGAACTCCTGCACATTCACATGTGGTGGAATGAACTGCGGCATGAACGTCATGTAGAAAACGCCCACCTTGGGGTTGAGCAGATTGCTCAGCAGACCACGTCGGAATGCAACATATGCATCATCATGTCCTGCCGGAACCGCCGCTTCGCCTGTACCCAGTGAAGAACGGGGATGCAGGATCAACCCGATCCCGAGCCACGCGAGATAGAGCGCACCGGCCCATTTAACAATCGTGAACGCAGTTTCGGATGCGGCCAGCAGGGCCGTGAGACCAAACGCCGCCGCCAGCCCCCAGAGACCCAGCCCCAGACAGATCCCCACAACCGCCGCAAGACCAGCCTTCCAGCCGGATGTCGTGGCGGTTCGCAACGTCATGGCCGTATCGAGGCCCGGCGTGATGGTGAAAACAGCCGCTGCTGCGGCGAAGGTCAGGAGGGGAATAAGGTAGGGGTGCATGATCCAGACATACACCCGCTTTTACAAAGGCCCAATCCTTCCCCTCAGCCTGCTGTCTGCGCATTGATCGGCAGGCGGATCAGATAATCGAATGCGGACAGGGACGCCTTCGCGCCCTCACCCATGGCAATGACGATCTGCTTGTACGGCACGGTCGTCGCATCGCCCGCCGCAAACACGCCCGGAACAGACGTCCCGCAATGGTCGTCAATGACGATCTCGCCATAAGGACTCAGTTTCAGCGTATCCTTCAGCCATTCCGTATTGGGCAGCAGGCCGATCTGCACGAACACGCCATCCGTCTTGATCTGGTGCAGGCCGCCGTCCCCGTCGCTATAGGTCAGGCCGGTCACTTCCTTGCCGTCACCCTCGATCTTCGTGGTCAGGGCATTGGTCAGGACCGTGACATTCGGCAGGCTCAGCAGCCGGTCCTGAAGCACCTTGTCCGCCTTGAGATGCGCGCCACGCTGCAACAGCGTGACATGTGAGACGATTCCCGCAAGGTCGATCGCCGCTTCCACGCCGCTATTGCCGCCGCCGGTCACCACAACCGGACGCCCCTTGTAGAACGGACCGTCGCAATGCGGGCAGTACGCCACACCCTTGGTGCGATACTCGTCCTCACCCGGCACACCCAGATGCCGCCAGCGCGCGCCGGTCGCGATGATGACCGTCTTCGAGCGCAGGGTCGCACCACTTTCCAGAACGATCTGGTGCAGACCGCCGGTTTCCGCAGCCGGGATCAGCTTCGCCGCCAGCTGCGAGGCAATGATCTGCACGTCATACTGCCGGACATGCGCCTCAAGTGCCGCGGAGAGTTTCGGGCCGTCCGTTTCGGGCACGGAAATGAAGTTCTCGATCCCGGCGGTGTCCATAACCTGACCGCCAAACCGCTCGGCCACGAGGCCCGTGCGCAGGCCCTTTCGTGCGGCATAGATCGCCGCCGCATCACCAGCCGGCCCCGCGCCGAGAACAAGCACGTCGAACGGTGCCAGATCGTTCAGCGTCTCCGCCGAACGGGCAACGGAAGCCGTGTCCAGCCTGGCGAGAATATCCGCCACTTCCATCCGGCCCGACGCAAAGGGCTCCCCGTTCAGATAGACCTGCGGAACCGAGCGGATGCCAAGGCGTTCCACTTCATCCTGAAAATCCGCGCCATCAATGGCCGTGTGATGGATCTTCGGATTCAGCACGCTCATGGCATTGAGCGCCTGCACCACATCCGGGCAGTTCTGGCAGGACTGGGAGAAATACGTCTCGAAATGGTAGTCCCCGTCCAGCGCGCGGATCTGCGCAACCACATCCGCTTCGATTTTCGGCGGATGCCCGCTGACCTGAAGCAGCGCCAGAACCAGGGACGTGAACTCGTGCCCCATCGGCAGACCGGCAAAGCAGACCTGCACATCCGTGCCCGGCCGGCGGATCACGAAGGACGGGATGCGGGTGCCGTGCCCCTTGTCCGAGAACGTGACCTTGGGAGACAGGCTGGCAATATCTTCCAGCAAACCGCGTACCTCATTGGAGCGGTCATCCGTGCCAAGGGTCGCCTCAAGCACGACCGCATCACGCAGGTACTCCATATAGGCGCGCATCTGGGTTTTCAGGTCGTCCTGAAGCATTGTTTTTCTCCGGATTTCGGGACTGGACAATTTGGGCCGGAAGACTGTCCGGCGCAGCCGCCCCCATGAAGGAGGCGGGGCTGGTGGAACCCGAAGGTCCCACCATCATCAGATCCGGTGCCGGATCAGATCTTGCCGACGAGGTCGAGGGACGGCTTCAGCGTCTCGCCGCCTTCCTTCCACTTGGCCGGGCAGACTTCACCCGGATGCGTGGCGACGTACTGGGCCGCCTGGATCTTGTCGAGCAGCTCGGCAGCACTGCGGCCAACGCCGCCGGCGGTGATCTCGATGTACTGGATCTTGCCTTCCGGATCGATCAGGAACGTGCCGCGATCGGCCAGACCGGCTTCCTCGATCAGCACATCAAAGTTGCGTGCGATCGTGCCCGTCGGGTCGCCCAGCATCGTGTACTTGATCTTGCCGATGGCCGGCGATGTGTCATGCCAGGCCTTGTGCGTGAAATGTTTGTCCGTGGAGACGGAATAGATTTCCACGCCCAGCTTGTCGAAAGCGGCCTGGTTGTCAGCGAGATCTTCAAGCTCCGTCGGGCAGACGAACGTGAAGTCAGCAGGGTAGAAGAAGAAAACGGACCACTTGCCGCGAACGTCGGAGTCCGTGACCGTGAGGAACTCACCGTTGCGGAAAGCATCGGTAGAGAAGGGCTTCAGCGGGGAGTTGATGCGAACCATCAGACTGTCTCCTGACCTTGGGTTGGTGTTGTGTTGCGGACTCTGTGTCCCACAGAAAGAGAGGGACAGGAAACAGTTCCTGTCAATATGACTGATCGTCAAAACCGAACTGACCAGATGAAGATATCAAGACTCCCGATCATGGTATGAAGCCCATCTTCAGGAAACCGCCTCTTGCGCCGCTATTTTCTCCTGACAGGCAAAGCCGCGCTTCCCCATGACGTTATTCGGTCCTATCTATGGGACATGAGCTACGTCCCCCTCTCCGGCCTGTCCCTGCGCGATATTGAATATGTGGTCGCGGTCGATGATCTGCGCAACTTCTCCCGCGCGGCAGAACGCTGCGGCGTCAGTCAGGCCGGGCTGTCCGAACAGGTCCGCAAGCTCGAACAGCTTCTCGACGTCACGCTTTTCGAGCGCTCCCGACGTCATGTCGCGCCGACGCCCGATGGCGAACGCCTGCTGGCGCTTGGACGGGAAGTTCTCGCCGCAGCCCGCAACCTGCTCGAAGTCGCCCGCGCCCAGACCGGACCGATGGAAGGCGCGCTGCGGCTCGGCGTCATTCCCACGCTCGGACCGTATTACATTCCGGGCGTCCTGCCGCGCCTGCGGGAGCATTATCCGGCGCTCAGCCTGCGCCTGCGCGAAAGCATGACGGACACGCTCGTCCGCGCCCTGCGCAACAACGAACTGGACGTGGCCCTGATGGCGCTGCCCGCACCTTCAGAAGCTCTGGAAAGCGCACCAATCTTCGAAGAGGCGTTCCTCGCCGTATTTCCAAACACGCATGAACTGGCACAGAAACCGGAACTCTCCCTCAGCCAGCTTGGCCGCCCGGACCTGTTGCTTCTGGAAGACGGGCATTGTCTGCGCGATCAGGCCCTGTCCATCTGTCCAACGGTTCCACGCGAAGGCGAGCAGCGCCTGGCCACCAGCCTTGAAATGCTGTGGTACATGATCGGCGCGGGCGAAGGCTTCTCCCTCATCCCCCAGCTCGCGCTCCGCAACCGCGCGGATTTCGAAGACCTGATCACCGTCCGCACCCTGCCCGAAGCCGAGGCGCGCCGCACGATCGGCCTGACCTGGCGCGCCTCCGACCCCCGTGCTCCGGTCTTCCGCGAGTTCGCGGCCTATCTGCGCAGCATCACCCCGGAACACTGCCACGCCAGAAACTGAGACATGTACGGCCTGGAGGAATCGAAAAAACCTCCTGGTTTTGTGGCCTATGCCGTGATTCCATTTCTTCACTCAGACAAAAAATGCCCCTGACAACCGTCAATCAAACGCCATAACCCAGGAAACAGGAGTTCAAAAAACGCTTCTTCGACCCCTCTCCCTGCGGGCGGCATGGCTTTTGTTCTCGGTGACGCCGGGGCATATTCGATCGGGAGCATTTACTCGCCTGAGAGCCATACATGAACAAGTTCATTCCTGCCGTCATTGTCGCGCTTGCGGCCGGATCGGCCATGGCGTTCCCGACGAATTTTACACCGGGCTGGAAGTCCGCTGAAGCCACGGGCAATCCTGCGGATCAGATCAGGTCGCCGACGGTGGCAGCGGCCCTTGGCCGCAAGGTCGATGCCAGCAATGGCCAGTTACTGGCGCCGACAATATCGGGGGGCACGATCAACGGCGTCTTGCAGGTTGGAGACCAGGCCACTCTGGCGGCGCTGTCGAGTTGGGTGATCGCCAGTTCCACTACCGCTCATCGAGCCGGATACTATGCCGCCGGTGATGGCGGCCAGGCGAACTACACGCTTTCATCGTCCCCATGCACCCTCAACGGTGGTGCAGGAGACAATGGATCGCAAATTCCTGCTCCGATCAACCGTTGCTGGATCGCGTCATTCCCGAACAATGAGGCGAGCGCCAAGATATGGGGCGCAAAATTCAATTCAACCGACGATTCTGTTCCACTACAGGCCGCTATAAATTGGGCGGTAGCCAATTCAGGGTCACTGGTCCTGCCGTGCGGTTACGGCTATTTCTCCACTCCGCTAAAAGCCGGAAATGGCACGAACTGGACCATGCGCGGAGCCGATAATGCGACGTGCAGCACGCTTGTCTACAGCGGCCCCAGCACCACTGTTGATCTCCTGACGATCGGTGGTGTGGGGACGTCAGGCGACAGTTATGGCGTCACGATCACCGGCTTCCGACTGGACAGCAACACACAGATGACGGCGGGCGACGGGTTGCACCTGTGGCACCTCAAGCAGTCCCGCATCGACCCCACCATGTCCGGCCAGTCCGGTAACGGTAAGTTCTGGAACGGCGTTCACTATGATGAGGTGGACATCGTCCGCACTCCCAACGCTTATATCTACGGGGCTGCGAACGACAATGTCCTCGTCAACGGCTCGAAGCCATCGGAATCATGGTATCCAAATTACGTCGGTGAGGTCCGGCTGGGCCAGGGCAAGATCGCACCCAGCGATCCGCAGCTCAATCGTGGCGGCGGCGGGCAGTATTCGCAAACCGGTATTCACGTCGCAGGATCGGTGGGTGGCCTGTCTGTCGATGCCGTGGATATCATTGCGAACCATCATAATGTTCTGGTCGATAATTCTCAGACCAGTGTCCAAAACCAGACTGTTCTTCTTGGGCCAGCGACTTTCACAGATAGTTCGATCGACGACAATATCGTCCTGAACGATACGGGGAGCGTGGCTGTGAACGGCTTCGGCGGAACCAAGCGCTTCTTCGACTACGGGTGGAATGCCTGTGGCGGATGCGCCAGCGGCTCGGGCAACGGGGTTACCGTCCAAAACTTTACAAATGGCGCTGTGGTGTTGGCTGGATATGCCATTCAGGGACATCAGGGTCACGGCGTTTATGATATGGACCCCAGTGCCGTGATCACGATTGCGTCTTCAGAGATATTTGGAAACAACGCGAAAGAGAATATCGCCAGTTCGGCTCCTGGAATGCAGATCGCAAGCCACAACCCGGTCATGCTGAATGGCACGGCTTACGATGTGAATACTCTGTCCTCCACGCTCCCGCTTTACGGTGGCCCCTTTTCCTTTGCGCCGGAATTGCGGTTTGGTGGCAATGCGACTGGCATATCCTACCGCACGCAGGGTGGCCAATACACGCTGGATGGCATGACGGTGAATGTCGATTTTAATATCGCACTGAGCGATGTTGGGTCGGCCACTGGTTCAGCCACGATCGCAAACCTGCCCATGGGACAGAATTCCATTACTGCTCAAGGTGGTGGAGGAAGCGTCAATTATGCCACCGGACTTTCCGGGCTGAGCGGCGCCGTCACATTGTCAATGGACAACGGCGGAAATGGACTTGCTGGATTATATCAATGGAGCGCAACGGGCCTGAGCGCGGTCACAAACACTAATTTCACGTCGAGTGCTGTAATACGCGGCCGGATGTCGTTTCTTCGCAAGCATAAGAAAGCACCATAGAGCGGTGCTTTCAGTCGTTACGGCGCGGGCAGCAGCAACATTAATGACAGCAACGGTTCTTTTGCGTCTTGCCCCGGAGAAGGTGGATCCGGCGCGGCCCTCCACCTATGTGGGCGGTAACGCTGGGGCTGGAAAGCCTCCTGCCAACCGACCGAGCTGGAATG
Source organism: Gluconobacter aidae (assembly GCF_009547075.1). Lineage (GTDB taxonomy): Bacteria > Pseudomonadota > Alphaproteobacteria > Acetobacterales > Acetobacteraceae > Gluconobacter > Gluconobacter aidae. The sequence continues at coordinate 14,595 of NZ_WIPH01000021.1, read as the reverse complement.
GCGAACCTGTGGAGCCGCACCGCAGATTTCAACCGGAACCCCGGCACCAAACAACAGGCTCAGTGGTGCCCTGCCCCCGAGAAGCCACGCCCCAGCCGTCGTTCCGCCATCCGCGCCAGCCGCACAAACGGTAGCCCGAGCAGCAGATAGGCCAGGCCGACCATGATCCCCGTCCCGAAATAATCGTAATAGGTGGAGGAGAGCCGCACATAGGTCTGGCTCAGCTCCGTCAGCGTGATGACGGAGACGAGCGAACTGTCCTTGAGCAGCGAAATGAAGTCGTTGGTCATGACGGGCACAACCGTCCGGAATGCCTGCGGCACGATCACGAGCCGCAGCGCCTGCCAGTGCGTCATGTTCAGCGCAATCGCCGCTTCCATCTGTCCGCGCGGCACGGAGAGCAGACCGGCGCGGTAGTTTTCCGCTTCATAGGCCGCGTAATTCAGGCCCAGCGACAGCACACCCGCCATGAATGGCGACAGACGGATGCCGAAAGCCGGCAGTCCATAGAAGATAAACAGCACCTGAATCAGCAGCGGCGTTCCGCGCACCACTTCAACATAGACGCCCGCCACGAAACGCAGCGGAGCCGAGCCGTAATGCCGGGCCAGCGCCAGCAGGAGCCCGAGTGCCACGGCCAGGACCATGGCCAGTGCCGACACCGCCAGCGTCATGAGCGCCGCCTGCCCGATCAGCGGCAGGAAACTCACATAACGCCGAACCAGAACATGCCAGCCGCTGCCCGTCGTGTTCGCCATGGCCTGCCGGTAATGGTCCCATTCCGTCGGCGCGATGTCCGGCTGGCTGTTATCGCCCGTGTAATTCGCCATCAGGGGCGTCCACAGGTTCCAGCGCGCCAGAATACGATGCAGCGTTCCATCCTTGATGATCTCGCCGAGCGCCGCATCCACCTGATCGCGCAACACACGGTTCTCCGGCGAGAACGCGATCCCGTATTCCATGCTGCCGATCGGCTCGCCCACGAGCTTCATGTCTGGCGAGATGCTGCCATAATAAAGTGCGATCGGGGCGTCGAGCAGGATCGCATCCAGACGCCCGTTCCGCAGATCCGAGAACGCATTCGTCTCTTCTTCATAGGACCGCACGTTCGAGCCGCCCTGCCGACGCAGCATCCGCTCGGCCGTGGTATCCTTGATCGTGCCAACGGTATGGCCCTTGAGGGCCTCCATCGTGTCCAGACCGGTCTGGTCGTGCCGGACGATGATCCGCTCGCTCGTCACATAATACGGACGCGAGAACAGAACGGCCGCCTTATGCTCCGGCGTCATTTCGATGCCGTCCAGCACCATCCCGTACAGCCCGCGCGACAGGCCGGGGATCAGGCCGTCCCAGTCATTCTGGATGAACTGTGCCTTCCGGTGCATCCGTGCGGCGATCTCGTTGACCAGTTCATACTCGAAACCGGTCATCCGGGATTCATGGGCCGGATCGTGGAAGACGTAAGGCACATTCGCCTCACCATCCGATGCCCAGAGCAGCTCCTGCGATGCAGCGGGCGCGTCCGCCAGCGCGACGGAAACGGGGCTGACGGCAAGCGCCAGCAGGAGTGCGAAAAGTTTCTTCATCACAGCAGCGTCCGCAGGAACCGGCGTGTCCGTCCCTCCTGAGGGTTGGCGAACATCAGGTCCGGATCACCGCTCTCGACGATTTCCCCACCCTCGACAAACAGAACACGGTCCGAGGCCGCGCGCGCGAACCGCATGTCATGCGTCACCACAAGCTGCGTCATGCCCTCGTCATCCAGTGCCCGCATGACGGACAGCACTTCCTCGGAAAGCTCAGGGTCGAGCGCGGATGTCGGTTCATCATACAGCATCACGGACGGCTTCATCGCCAGAGCGCGCGCAATGGCGGCGCGCTGCTTCTGACCGCCTGAAAGACTGTCCGGATACCGGTCCTTGACGGCCGCAAGCCCGACCTTCGCCAGAAGTTCGCAGGCAATGGACTGCGCCTCGTCACGCGACATTTTCTTGACCTGGATCGGCGCCATCATGACGTTGTCCAGCACCGTGCGATGGGGAAACAGATTGAAGGCCTGAAACACCATGCCGACATGCGAGCGCAGCTTATGAGCCTCGGCCTCGTTGGCGCGGCTCCAGTGCCTGCCCGTGCACGCGACCGTCACATCCTCGATCCGGACAGAGCCCGCATCCGGATGTTCCAGAAAATTGAGGCAGCGCAGGAACGTGGACTTGCCACATCCCGAAGGCCCGATCATCGAGATCAGTTCGCCGCGCTCCACGTCGAGCGACAGGCCCTTCAGAACCTCGTTCCCACCAAAGGACTTGGCGATACCACTCGCCTGCAGCACCAGATCAGCCAGTTCCGGAAACCCTCGAAAAAAGAGATGCACGATCACATGACCGCGCAGCCCTCATAACGGACCTGCGCCAGTGTATCGAGACCTTAATACAGTGCGCGACACAATTCATACGATCATCATATTCCGCCCATCCGGAGCCCCGCTCTTGCGAAGCACGTCCGCAGGGTCTCTAAAACAGAAAGACACACACCGGGACAGAACCGAACCCGCGCATGAGACCCTTTGATGACCAGCCCGTCTGACTTCCCCACACCCACCGTCCCTGGACGCCTGCTCGATGTCGAGGACGTCACGGTCTTCCGTGGGGACCGGCTTGTTCTTGACGGCGTGTCGCTGACGCTGGATGCCGGAGATGCCATGATCCTGACAGGCCCGAACGGGGCCGGGAAATCCACCCTCCTGCGCACGATTTCCGGTCTGCGTCGCCCCGATTCCGGGGAAGTCATCCGCTATGGCGATCTCGCCTGGCTCGGCCATCAGGATGCGCTCAAGCCCGGACTGACACTGGCACAGAACCTGGCCCTGGCTGAAAAGCTCGGCACGAACAGTCTGCCGGACGCACTTGAGGCCCTGGATCTCACCCATCTGACCGACCTTCCGGCGCGCCTGCTGTCCTCCGGGCAGAAGCGCCGCGCCGCCTTTGCCCGTGTCATGCTCTCCGGCGCTCCGTTGTGGCTGCTCGACGAGCCGACTGTCGGGCTGGATATCGCCAGTATCGAGCGTCTCGGTGCCGTCATGGCGGCTCATCGCGCCAAGGGCGGTGCCATAATCGTCACGACACATGTTCCGCTTCCCCTCGATAATACCCGCTCGCACGAGCTGCCTTCGCTCGCACATGTAGAGTCCTTCTGGCTGTCATGACCGCTTTTCTTGCCCTGATCGACCGTGACCTCCGTCTGGCCTTCCGCTTCGGCGCCGACACGCTGGCCTCTCTGCTGTTCTTTATCCTGTGCGGCAGCCTGTTCCCGCTCGCCCTCGGCCCCTCGCCCGACCTGCTGCGACACATGGGGCCGGGCATCATCTGGGTCTGCGCCCTGCTCGCCTGCCTCCTCCCGCTGGACCGGCTGTTCGGAGCGGAACTCGAGGACGGCTCCCTCGACCTGCTGATGCTGACTGGCCCCGCCCCGGCTGCCGTAGCCTTCGCCAAAATGGCCGCCCACTGGCTGACGACCGGCCTGCCGCTGCTGATCGCCAGTATCCCGCTCGGCATCATGCTCGGCGTCAAAGGCCCGGAACTGCCGCTTCTGCTGCTCGGCCTTGCGATGGGTACGATGTCCCTCTCGCTCCTCGGCGGCATGGCGGCTTCGATCGTCCTGGGCGCGCGACGGGGTGGCGTTCTGCTGCCGCTGCTGGTCCTGCCACTCGCAACGCCTGTGCTGATCTTCGGCGCGGCCTCGTCCTATGCCGGACAGCTTGCGACATCGCCTGCCGCCAGTCTGGATCTGCTGGGGGCATGCCTCTTCGCCTGCCTGCCACTGTGTCCCCTCGCCGCCGGACAGGGGCTGAAAGCCGCGGTGGGCTGAACGAAGTGTTATATCTTAACAGGATGTCATCCGGGGGCCTTTGACGCGATGACACCTTTGTGAAACGACTGGACCATATTCGTTTCACATCGAGATCATCACCATGCTCCAGCGCCCGTCGCTCAGAAGGTCCCTTTTGTCCTGCGCAGCCCTGATGGGGCTGGGCCTCGGCGTCGCTCAGGCCGAGCCGGGCTATCTGCGTGAACCCTCGATTTCCGGCCAGACCGTCCTGTTCAACGCCGAGCAGTCCGTCTGGAGCGTTCCCCTCGCGGGCGGGCAGGCCCAGCGCCTGACGACCGTGCCGCAGGGTGCGAATGCCATCGACCCGCACCCCGTCATGTCCCCCGACGGCACCCGGATCGCATTTGCCGCCAATTTCGACGGCCCGACCGAAATCTACGTCATGCCCCGCAGTGGCGGCACGCCCCGGCGCCTGACCTTCGAGAACGTCGCCCGCCTGAAAATCATCGGCTGGGATGCCCATGCCGGCATCCTCTACGCCGCTCCCGCCGCTACGGGGCCATATTACACCCAGACCGTCACCGCCATTGATCCGAAGACCAGCGCAAAGCACGTCTTCCCGCTCTCCGGCGTCAATGATGCCGCCCTCAGCCCGGACGGACGCTGGCTCTATGCCGTCCGCTTCGGCCTCGCCACAACCGGCGACCACATGCGCGCCTATCGCGGCGGAGCCCTGTCCCAGCTCTGGCGCTTCGATCTTCAGAACGGCAGGGAAGCCGAGCGCATCGGCACGCATGAGGCCAATCTCATCCGCCCGATGCCCTGGCGTGACCGGCTGATCGTCATTTCCGACGAGAACGGCCGCTACAATCTGTGGAGCCTCGCCACGAACGGCACGGACGCGAAACAGCTCACCCATTTCACGGATTACAGCATCCTCGAAGCCTCCATTTCCGGCGATCACATCGTCTTCCGCAAGGGTGCGGACCTGTTCGATTTCAATCTGGCGAGCGGCGAGACCACCCCCATCAAGGTCGACCTGACCTCCGACAATTTGCCGCGCAGCCCGTACTGGCTGGAGAAACCCACGCGCTTCCTGACGTCCTCAACAATTTCGCCCAAAGGGGAGACCGCAACCTTCACCATGCGCGGCCATGTCGTCGTCGCGGGCGCTTCGCCCCGCCGCGTCGTCGTCCTCGCCACCCCAGACAATGTGCGCCTGCGCCTCGCCCAGATCACACCGGACGGCAAATCCGTCATCGCCTTCAGCGACGTCAACGGCGATTCCGCTCTGTGGCGCTTTGCAGCAGACGGCAGTGACAAGGGTGAGGCCATCACCCAACCCTCCCCGACCGAACCCGTGATCCTGTCGCTCTCGCCGGATGGAAAATACGCCGCCCATACCGATCTTCTGGGCCGGCTGTGGCTGACGGACCTCTCCACGAAGGCCGATAAGCTCGTCGACAACGCCACGTTGGACGGCACCAACGTCTTTGACTCCCTGTCATGGTCCTCGGACGGGCATGTGCTGGCCTTCGTGCGGACCCGTGGTGCAAACCTGCGTCGTCAGATCGCGCTTTACGTTCCCTCCACCGGCCAGACGAACTGGGTCACGGACGGGCGCTACGAATCCTATACGCCGAGCTTCTCACCGGACGGGAAATGGCTCTGGTTCCTTTCGGACCGCACCTTCTCTCTGTCCAATGGTTCGCCCTGGGGTGACCGCAATATCGGCCCCGCCTTCCCGAAGCGGACAGGCATCTACGCCCTCGCCCTTCAGTCCGGCGAACGCTTTCCGTTCCAGCCCGCCACCGAACTGGACCCGGCGGACAAGAAGCCCGACGCCGACAAAAAGGATGCCAGAAAGAAGGATACAGACAAAAAGAAGCCCCTTCCCGCCATCGAATGGGCCGGCCTTGCGACACGTCTGTATCAGGCGCCCGTCCCGGCCGGGGACTATAGTGGTCTCGGCGTTTCTGACGAATATCTGTTCACCATCGACAGCTCCGGCTCAGGCGATGGTCCGGGCGATCTGAAGTCGATCCATATCGACAATAACGAACACAAGATCGAAACCTACGCCGCCAGGATCTCGGGCTTCGATATCACTCCCGACGGCAAAACACTCCTGACACTCAGCCGTCGCGGAAAGAGCGCGCCGGAACTGCTCCTGACGCCTGCGGGTGAAAAGCAGCCCAAGGAACTGTCCGGCAGGAAGATCGAGCTTGACCATCTGCGCCTGCGGATCGATCCCGGGCAGGAGTGGTCGGACGAGTTCGTGGATGCCTGGCGCCTGCACCGCGACCATTACTATGACCGCGACCTGCACGGCGTGGACTGGAAAGCCGTGCGCGCCCATTTCGCCCCCTTCGTGGACCGCCTCGGGGACCGTGCGGATCTCGACGATCTGCTCGGCCAGATGGTGGCGGAAATCGGCGCCATGCACTCGCAGCTCCACGCGCCCACGACCGTTGACCAGCCCGCGTCCAGCCTCATTGCGGGTCTTGGCGCGCATCTGACGCATGAAGACAATGGCTTCCGCATCGACCATATCTATCAGGGAGACCGCGACCTCCCGGACCAGCAGTCTCCGCTGGCGGCTCCGGGTGTGGATGCCCGTGACGGAGACCTTATCGTCGCCGTCAACGGACAGCCCACGGCGGGGCAGCCCGATCTGGGTTCGCTGCTTGCCGATCAGGCCGGAAAGCAGGTTCTCCTGACGCTCTCGCGCGCCGGAAAGGAGCACAAAATCATCGTAACGCCCGTGTCTTACATGAAAGAACGGGCCCTGCGCGCGCGGGACTGGGAAGTCGGCCGTGCGGATGTCGTCGATCGCGCCAGCCACGGACGCATCGGCTATCTGCATCTTCAGTCCATGGTCGGTGACGACATGGAAGCCTTCGCCCGTGAGTTCTACGCCAATATCGACAAGGACGGCCTGATTGTGGACGTCCGTGGCAATACGGGCGGCAATATCGACAGCTGGGTCCTCACCCAGCTCATGCGTCGTCCATGGATGTTCTGGAGCCGCTATGGCAATGCGCCTTCGGTGGACATGCAGCAGTCTTTCCAGGGGCGCCTGATCGTCCTGTCCGATGAAATGACCTATTCGGACGGCGAGACCTTCTCTCAGGGCATCAAGTCCCTGCATATCGCACCGCTGCTCGGCGAGCGCACGGCGGGTGCCGGCGTCTGGCTGTCTGACGGGGACCGCCTGATCGACAACGGCAATGCCCGCACGGCCGAAAATCCCTATTTCGACCTCAACGGACAGTGGCTGGTGGAAAACAAGGGTGTTTCCCCGGACATCGAGGTCGAGAACATGCCGGTCGCCACCTTCAACGGGCAGGACCAGCAGCTCGACGCGGCCCTGACATGGCTGCGAAAGGATATGGCCGATCATCCACGCCCAGCTCTGAAACCGGCTCCCTTCCCGGCCCAGCAGCCCGCCGCCCCGAAGTAAACCGGGGCATCACCCCACAAAAAACCCCTGTCCAAGCGATCGGCCAGGGGCTTTTTTTATGGGCTTTTTTATGGTCTGCCGGTTTTCAGAGCATCCGGTCCATAACCGTATCCCTGCGACCATAGCGATGCAGCAGCGCCGCAATGCCGTGCCCGGCGATCAGCACCCCCAGAATCCATGACGAAAACTGGTGCAACACATTCACCAGCGGTACAAATACAGGCGCCTTGTGGGCCAGCGGCGGCAGATCGACGACCCACATCATGGGGATCGGCAACCCATGCACCGAACTCCGAACCCATCCCGTCAGCGGCACCACCAGCATCATCGCATAAAGCGCAAAATGCCCGACCTGCACCGCCAGACGCTCTTCTTCCGGAATGTCCGACGACAGTGCGGGCGGCCGATGCGTCGCCCGCCAGACAAGCCGCAGAACCGTCAGGACAATGATGAACGGCCCGATTTCCTTGTGGATCAGCAGCAGGAGCGCCTTCTGCGGGGTTGCCGCATGCGGCATGATCCGCCCCACATAAAACCCGAGAAGCCACAGGGGAATAATGATCGCCGCCATGCTCCAGTGAAATATCCTGGCTACAAGGGAATATCGCTGGAACGGCGGAAGGGTCTTGTCCATGAGACGGCAGCACTCCTGAAGAACGGTTCCGCCTTCTATAACCCGTTCCATGGCCGGAACACACGTTGCGCGGAGTTACGGATTTTCAAGCGTGCGCAGGACGGCTAGGACAGGCTGCACGCTTTCACAGGAATACCCGACCGCCATGCTGACATTGCTGTACACGCGCATTACCGAACTGGCGGCGTCTCCGCGCGCCGTGTGGTGGCTGATCCTTGTCGCGATGGCTGAGGCCTCGGTTTTTCCGCTTCCGGTAGACCTGATGCTCGTGCCCATGCTGCTCGCCAGGCGTGAACGAGCGTGGTTCCTGGCCTCCGTCTGTACAGCGGCCAGTGTCGCTGGCGGGTTGATCGGCTGGGTTCTCGGCGCGTTCCTCATGGAACATCTCGGCATGCCAATCGCGCATTTCTATCACGCGGATCAGCGCATCCTGAATCTTGAGGCCATGTTTCGCCATTACGGCGTCTGGATCATCCTCGCCAAGGGTCTGACCCCGCTGCCTTACAAATTCGTCACGCTGGCGGCAGGCGCGGCGCACTTCCCGCTGCTTCCGTTCATCGCCGCCAGCATCGTTACCCGGGGCGCACGCTTCTTTCTCGAAGCCGCCCTTCTCCGCGCTTTTGGAGAGCCCATCCGCGATTTTATCGAAAAACGTCTGGCGCTCGTCCTGTTTGGTGCCCTGATCCTGATCGCAGGCGGTATCGCGCTGATCGAGTTCCTCTGAGAGGCCGGCGCACCAACACAAAAAAAGCCCGGCTTAAGTGCCGGGCTTTTTCTTTATGTCATCAGACTGAAAATGTCAGTTGAGCGCCATGCGCTCATGCGCCATAGCCTGCTCTTCCCCGAAGGAGGGCCATTCGGACCGCGTCAGCGCCTTCAGAGACGGAGACGGCAGCCCCATACGGTGCGCGTAAAGCCAGGTGTAGGTCAGAGCGCGATGAACATAATCCCGCGTTTCACCATTGGGGAGCGTTTCCATAAAGAACAGCGGATCGTGCATATCCGCCTTCTGCGCGCCTTCCCAGCGGGCAATGGCACCCGGTCCGGCATTATAGGATGCCAGAACCCGGACCAGGTCGCCACCCTCGGGCGGCGTGACCGTCGCAATCCGGCTGGACTGGTTCGCCAGATACAGCACATAGAGCTGTCCGATTTCCAGATTGGAGGACGGATTGTGCAGACGGCTGACCATGTCCGGAGCGACCGGGATCACCGCAACGCCGTGTGAATCATAGGTCATGTGCGATGCGGTGACGAAACTTGCCGTTACGGGGCGGATCTGCATCAGGCCATGCGCTCCGGCCCCCGATGTTGCCGACGGATCGAAATTGGATTCCACCCGCGTCAGCGCATACACCAGCGCAGGGTTCATCCGGAAGCCATGGCTGGGCTTCAAAGACGGCAGGGGAAGGGGTGTCGGCTTCGTGACCCGCGATTCCTGATGCATGATGAGGGATGCGAGCTGTTCGGACAGATCCTCGTAACCCGCCGCCTGCGCCACGAGCTGAAGCGAGCGTGACCGTGCGCTGTCATCTGCGACGTCGATCCACATCCGCCGGATCAGGTTCTCGGCCCGCATCCGCTCGCCGACCTGCAACAGTGCGAAGAGCTGACGCCCCTGCGGAAGAGCGCTGACCGCCTCGACGTCAATTTCTGCGAGGACGGGCACCGGATCGTGCAGGGTGATTTCCACATTCCCGCCCGGGAGACGCGCATGACCATGTCGTCCAAGTTCAAGCGTCCGGGACGCCAGAATCCCGTAGAATGTCTCATGATGAGTGGCCGCGCGATGCAGCCACTTTACATAGCCCGCCATGTCATGACGCCGCCCTTCGGTCCGCGCCGCCCAGAAGGCAGCGGCCGCACGCAGTTCCACCGACGTGACGGGTGCGTTGGCGGCGGACTGGAACAGGTCGTAGGCCGCCTCGATATGGCCTTCACGCCAGGCCGCTAGACCCGCGACATAGGCGGGCAGCCCGACCTGACTGTTGCCACGGGCAAATCCCGCGCTGCCATGCCGCAGGGCCAGAAGAGTTTCGCCCTGGGACAGCAGCCCGAGGGCCACTTCACCGTAAAGCTGGGCGGCATAAGGCGCTGTCATACCCGGCGTGATATCCACAAGATGCAGCGCGCTTTCCGCCCCCCGCACACCAGAAAGCACGCGCTCCTGAACCGTCCGGTCCAGAAGCGGATTGCGCACGAAGGCATGAAGAAGAGGGTCAGCGGGGGCCGATGTGCCCTTCACGTCTTCAGCCCGCGCATCAGCGGCGAGAGGACGGATGAAGGACTGCGGCTGCACCGTTCCCGGAAGCGCGATTTTCAGCAGCAGGGCCTGAATACTGGCGGCATCGGGCTGGGAGGCATAGTCATGCAGCCATTCCCGGAGCTGTTCGACGGCGGGATGAGCACCCGGCGCCAGATAACGCTCGGCCAGAACATCCGGCAGCAGGACATGATCCGTCACCAGACGCATCTGGTCCTGAACGGACCGGGCGTTGCCTTCCCGCTGGGCCTGAAAGATCAGCCGGTAGCGGCTGGCCATTGCAGCGGTCAGCGGATGGGGAAGCGATACAATGCCGTCCCCGCCCAGAGACGGACGGGCTTCGGCAAACGCAGTCTCATCTCCCACCCGTTCCGGTTGAGGGGGGAGTTCTCGTGTGTTTTCCGCGCGCGCCGGAGACAGTGAGCCACCGGCCAGAATCAGCACGCTAACGAGCAGGGCCCGTGCGTTACTGCCAGAAATGAAAGGGGTTGTCCTTCGCATAGCAGCGGGTTGCTACCCGCTTTGCAGGCCGTTGGCAAGAACTTGTTAAGTTTCACATAACCTTGGACTGAGCAATGATACAACCCAACCTCAAAACAATCCAGTGGCAAACACCTGTTCTGGCGCGTTTTTTTGCGTTTTTCCGAAGTTTTTTAAGGATGCCATTTGTACCGGTTTGGTCCTCATCCCTCCGGAGCCAGTTTCTCCATCAGAATCAGCAGATCCTGCCACGCATTCCGCCGCGCAGCCGCACTGGCCCGTAATTGAAGGGGGTGTCGCATCGGCAGAAGCGGAACCGGAGTCGCAAGCCCGGGAACCAGAACCTCCGTCCACTTCCCGCGCAATCTTCCGACAGCCGCATCCGGCCCCAGCAGCATCTTCAGAGGCGTCACGCCCATCGTCACCAGAAAGCGGGGTCGACACAGGGCAATCGTCCGCAGCAGGAGTGGGTGGCAGGCCTGCATCTCCGTATCGCTCGGAGTCCGGCCGCCCGGCGGTCGCCACGGCAGGGCCGGCGCCATGGAAATCTGCCCCCGCTCCAGACCGGCTGACCGGAGCATCTTCTCCAGAAGCGACCCAGCCTCGCCGGCAAAGAGCGTGCCGGACCGGTCCTCATCCGCGTCGGGGGCCTCGCCGATCAGCATGAAGGGTGCGTCCTCCACGAAGACCGGTTCCAGCCGATGCGTGGCAGTCCGGGCCAGAAACAGGTCGTCCGGGGCCTCTGTCAGCCGCATCAGGGCCGGAAGATCAGGGGCCTTCTCCAGCGCCTGCGTGGAGAGGCTCCCCGCTGCCATTCCGGTGATCCTGGCTCCGGCCTGACGCGCAGCATTCCCTTCCTCGCGCCCGGTCTCCCGGAAGGACCCCGCGGTCGCCTGCCGCCCCACCATCGCGCTCGGCTGCCTGGCGGAGGATAAACGGGGAGCCGCCTCGGAGAGACGGTCCACGGGCAGTTCGCACAGAGCCTCGTCGGCTCCCCATTCATACTGAAGCTGGAGCGCGGCCAGAAGTTCGGCCCGGCTCACAACCGGCTGGGGCGTCATGATCTATCCGTTCTGGTTGCCTCCGGGCCGGAAGCCCTGCCCTCCAAAAAAGGAGGAGCGGTTGGCGTCAGGCCTCAAGAGGGCTAAAGTTTCGTCCATTATGCAGATCACACGCGGCTGGCCCAGATCATTCGAGGATTTTTCCCGTCCGCTCCGTCTGGCGCTTCCCGCTCTCATGCTGGGTGGCTGCCTCACGGGGCCTGCTGCGGCCGCCGTTCCTCCCGCCATGCTGCCGGCCGTCAATCCCGAAAAATCCCTGAACGGCTGGATGATGGCCGCGACCGTCATGATGGAGCGCGGAGACGTTTCCGCCGCCAATCTGGCGCTTTCGCATGCCCTGCCCCTCGCCCCGCACAATCTCCGGTTGCAGCACGATGCCCTGCGTTACGCCGCGATGGCCGGGAAACAGGCCGAGGCTGTCAGACTCGCCAATGCACTCCCCGATCATGACGTCGGCAGCGATATCGGGACCCTCATTCTCGCGCAGGATGCCTTTGCCCGTCAGGACTGGGCCGAAATGCGCCGTATCCTGACCCGCAGCCCCCATCACGGTCCGCTCGTCGCCATTGCGGCCCCCACTCTCATGGCCTGGAGCCTTGCAGCCGAGGGACATGTCGACAAGGCCCTGAATCTGCTGGGAGAAGCGGCAGCCCAGCCCGCGACCCGCAGACTGTATCTTCTGCATGCGGCCATGATCGCGGAATCCCTTCCCACCCCGCAGCTGGCGGGACAGCTTTATCACCGGACGGGAAATGCCTCCGGCGACCCGCTCACACTTCAGATCCTCTATGCACAGCTCTATGGGAGCTGGCTCGAACGCCATGGCCGTCACAAGGACGCCGATGACACCGTCGCAGCCCTCGGCGTGACCTCTCCTCTGGCCTCTCTCGTCATCGGCCCGATCCAGCACAGCCTTCCGCATCTGAAGAGCCCGAGCCCGGCCCTTGGGGGCGCGGTTCTCAACCTGCAGATCGCCCTTATGATCACGGATGTCATCCAGCAGGACGGCATTCCGCGGGACCCGGCCATCATCGCCCTGCAACAGGCCATTTTTCTTGATCCCGGCCTGACAATCGCGCGAATCTTTCTGGCCGACACCTTTCGGGAAGCCAACCAGATCTCCAGCGGGCTGGCTGAACTGGATGGCATCCCGCCTTCCGATCCCCTCGCCGCCCTGGCCGCCCAGGAACGCATCAACCTGGCCCTGCGCTCGGGCGACCTCGAGCAGGAAGCGGATGCCCTGCATCGCGCCCTTGCCCTGCGTCCCGATAATCCCGAGTTCCTGATCCAGCTTGCGGAAGTCGAAGACCAGCGCGGCAATCATACGCAGGCCATTGATCTCTATACCCGCGCCCTCAAGGCTTCCCCGCCCCGCAAGGAGATCCTGTGGCCCATCCTGCTCGGTCGCGCGATGGCGGCGGAAGAAAGCGGCAACTGGTCGATGGTTCAGGATGACATGAAGCATGCGCTGCAACTTGCTCCCGACCAGCCCGAAGTGCTCAATTTCGTGGGCTATGCCAATATCGAGCATGACGCCGATCAGGCTCAGGCCCTTGCCATGCTGAAAAAGGCCGTCGATCTCCAGCCGACTGATGCCTCCATCCAGGACAGCTATGCCTGGGCCCTGCTCAAATATCGCGCGGATATCAAAACCGCGCTCCCCATCCTCGTGCAGGCCGCGGAACATGCGCCCGGCGATGCTGAAATCGGCTACCATCTCGGCGTTGCCTACTGGTATCTCGGACGGCATACCGAGGCACAGGACCAGTGGAACCAGTCCCTGGACGACAGCCCCCAGCCGCAGGATCGCGCCCTTCTGGTGCAGGCGCTCCAGAAGGGCGGCCCCCATCTCGCAGCTTTCGAACAGAAACAATGACCTTGCCAGACATAATCTCTTCCACCGCCCCGCAGACTACGGCGCACGCCAAGATCAACCTGTTCCTGCACATCACTGGCCGCCGCGATGATGGCTATCACCTGCTCGACAGTCTTGCCGTGTTTGCAGGAGCCGCAGACCGCGTCACACTCACCGCTCCAAGCGACAGCATGTCGCTGACGATCGACGGGCCGTTTGGACGGGGCCTTGAAGCGGACGACCAGAATCTCGTGCTCCGCGCCGCCCGCGCCCTTCAGGCCCAGGCCGGCACCACGATTGGCGGCCTGACTGAATCCTTTCATCTGGAACTGCAAAAGAACCTGCCCGTCTCATCCGGTATCGGTGGCGGGTCGGCTGACGCCGCCGCAACATTGCGTCTGCTGGCGCGGGAATGGAATGTCGATCAGGCCGCCCTCTTTCCGATTGCCGAAACACTGGGAGCGGATGTCCCCGTCTGCGTCGCCCAGCGCCCAGCCCGGATGCAGGGTATTGGAGAAATCCTCGCCCCCGCTCCGCTCCTGCCAGATGCCGGTCTCCTGCTGGTCAATCCCGGTGTCGGTGTCTCGACACCGGATGTTTTCCGGGCCTTCGCTGCGGGGGGCGGTATTGTTGAACGTCCCGAACCGTTTCTGCCTGATCGCTGGAACACGGTCCACGAGATGGTGGTCGATCTGAACGCGACCACGAACGATCTTCAGGCCCCGGCCCTGTCACAATGCCCTGTCATCGGCACTGTCCTGGCCTCGATCGAAAGCCTGCCAGGCTGCCTGCTCAGCCGCATGAGCGGTTCGGGCGCCACATGTTTCGGCATTTTCTCCAGCCCCGAAAGCGCCGTTGCCGCCGCCCGCGTTCTGAGTGCACAGAGCGCACGTCTGGGTTGGTGGACATGGGCTGGCGGCTTCCACCACACTGGGACTTCCACCTGATCACAACGCAACCGGGCAGAAAGGCGACGAACGTCATGACAGCACCACGCATGCAGGTGGAGGG
>NZ_WIPH01000020.1 GCF_009547075.1 Gluconobacter aidae | reverse complement strand
TCTCGTTTTCTTTGAATTTCCCGATTTGACGTTCATTCATCGCCATCTGGGCAGCCAGAGACTGCGCGTTATCGCGTCTATCGCCTCACATAGCGTTCTTTGGGAAAGTTTTCCTGCTCGGGGAATAGGTACTCGAGCGAAACTACGAGACTTCTGAGTGGGAGACAGCAGGCGCCCTCACCTCACCAAAGCTCCAGAACACCCCCAGATAACACACCCAGATAATACGCTTGATGGTTCGACCCGACGTCATTTCAGGCAGCGGCGCATGCCTGCGAATGAAGAGTTTTGGAAAATGGCAAAGAAAAACCCGCCTAACCTTGCGATGAAGCGGGTTTTCAAATGTGGTCTGAAAAAGTCGGATCAGGCCTGACCGTGCTCCTGAACAGCTTCCAGCTCCGCGCGAACCGACTGCAGTTCGCGACTGATCTGGTCGTGCATATCCACGTCGTTCGGACCGATTTCGGCCCAACGGCTTTCCAGATCCCGCAGACGGGCTTTGGCCTCATCCACAGACAACTCACTCATGAGCTGGGCAGAATCCGCGAGAATGATGCAGTGATCCGCACCCATATCGGCGAAACCGCCCGTCACGAAATAACGGTCCATGATCTTGTCGCCCTGATAGAGGGCAACAACGCCGCCCCGCAGCTGAAGCATCAGCGGTGCGCGGTCCGGCATGGCTGCAATATCGCCTTCCATACCCGGGACCACGGCCATATCGACATCACGTTCGACAAGGCGCTTTTCCGGGCTGACGATCTCGATGCGAAGCGGCATCGAATCAGGCCTCCTGCTTCATCTTCTCGGCCTTCGCGATGGCCTCGTCGATATCGCCGACCATGTAGAAAGCACCTTCCGGCAGGTGATCGTACTCCCCGGCCACGACCGCCTTGAAGGAGCGGATCGTGTCTTCCAGCGAGACCAGCTTGCCCGGCGCACCCGTGAAGACTTCGGCCACGTGGAACGGCTGAGACAGGAAGCGCTGGATGCGACGGGCACGGCCAACGATCTTCTTGTCGTCTTCGGACAGCTCGTCCATGCCGAGGATCGCGATGATGTCCTGCAGACCCTTGTAGGTCTGGAGTGTCTGCTGGACCTGGCGGGCGACCTGGTAGTGCTCTTCACCAACGATCTTCGGATCGAGCGAACGGGACGTCGAATCCAGCGGATCAACAGCCGGATAGATACCCATTTCCGCGATCGAACGGTTCAGAACCGTCGTTGCATCAAGATGCGCGAAGGTCGCGGCAGGCGCCGGATCGGTCAGATCGTCAGCCGGAACGTATACGGCCTGAACGGACGTGATGGAACCCTTCTTCGTGGAGGTAATACGCTCCTGCAGGGCGCCCATTTCGGTGGCCAGCGTCGGCTGGTAACCCACCGCGGACGGGATACGGCCCAGAAGCGCGGAGACTTCGGAACCAGCCTGCGTGAAGCGGAAGATGTTGTCCACGAAGAACAGGACGTCCTGGCCTTCTTCGTCACGGAAGTATTCGGCAAGCGACAGACCCGTCAGGGCGACGCGCGAACGGGCTCCCGGCGGCTCGTTCATCTGGCCATACACCAGCGCAACCTTGGAACCCTCGGTCGAACCGTCTTCGGCGATCTTGATGACGCCTGCGTCCTGCATTTCGAAATACAGGTCGTTACCTTCACGGGTACGCTCACCGACACCAGCGAAGACGGACACGCCGCCATGGGCTTTCGCGATGTTGTTGATGAGTTCCTGAATGATGACCGTCTTGCCGACGCCGGCGCCACCGAACAGGCCGATCTTGCCGCCCTTGAGGTACGGGCAGAGCAGATCGACGACCTTGATGCCGGTCACGAGGATCTCGGACGCAGCGGCCTGATCTTCGAAAGCAGGGGCTGGACGATGGATCGGGAAGCGCAGTTCGCTGCTGATCGGACCGCGCTCGTCGATGGGCTCACCGACGACGTTCAGGATACGGCCGAGCGTTGCCGGTCCAACCGGCACCATGATCTGCTTGCCCGTGTCACGGACTTCAGCGCCACGGACCAGGCCGTCGGTCGTGTCCATGGCGATGCAGCGGACCTGACGCTCGCCGATTTCCTGCGCAACTTCGAGAACCAGCGTGTGATCGCCGTTCTGGACGTGCAGGGCGTTCAGGATGAAGGGAAGATCGCCTTCGAACTGCACATCCACGACGGGGCCACGCACCTGGGTGACGCGACCGACCACGTTGTTGGCAGCTCCGGCAGAAGGGGTAAGGGTTTCAGACATCGGATTCGTCTCCTGCGTGATCTCAAACGGCTTCTGCGCCGGAGATGATTTCGATCAGATCGTTAGTGATGTTGGCCTGACGCGTACGATTGTACTTCTGCGACAGACGATCGATGGCCTTGCTGGCGTTGCGGCTGGCATTGTCCATCGCGGTCATGCGCGCACCCTGCTCGCCAGCAGCACTTTCCAGCAGGGCCGAGAAAATCTGGACCTGAAGGTTGCGCGGCAGAAGCTGCGTCAGAAGCGTCGTCTCGTCCGGCTCGAATTCATACTGGGCCGTGTCGGCATCAGGGGCCGCATTATCGTTCTCGGGAACCGCGAGCGGAACCAGAGGCGCCTGTACCGGAACCTGCGTCATGGCATTGAGGAAGCGGTTATAGACCAGCGTGCAGCGATCGATCTCGTCCGCTTCCAGCAGGGTCACGATACGGTTTCCGATGTCGGTGGCCTTGTCGAACCCGACATCCTTGCCTTCGGTTCCGGCCAGACGATCAATAATCATCTCCGGATAGTGACGCACGAGGATATCTGCCCCCTTGCGACCGACCGGCAGGATACGAACCGTCTTGCCTTCCGATACCAGCGTATCGACCAGCTGACGGGCACTGCGGACGATATTGGCGTTGAAGCCGCCCGCAAGACCACGGTCGGAGGTCAGCACCACCACGAGATGGGTCTGGTCCTTGCCCGTTCCCGCGAGAAGGCGCGGCAGACTTGTCGCGTCCTCACCCCGGGTTGCCGTCGCCAGCTCCGCCATCATGCGACGCATGGCGTCGGCATAGGGGCGAGCCGCTTCGGCCTGCATCTGGGCGCGTCGCAGCTTGGAGGCTGCGACCATTTTCATCGCGTTCGTGATCTTGCGCGTCGATTTGACGCCCGTGATCCGTCCGCGCAGTTCCTTCAGCGAAGCCATGGGCTATCCTCAGGCCGAAAAACGCTTGCCGAATGCTTCGAGCAGCTCCTTGAGCTTGCCTTCCGTCTCCGGCTTGATTTGGCGGTCATTGCGGATGGCCGTCAGGATATCAGAACCCGCACCACGCAGTTCGGACAGGAGAGCAGCTTCGTAGGCCACAACCTTGTCCACGGCGATCGGATCAACATAACCACGCGTACCGGCGTAAAGGACAACAACCTGCTCTTCGACGGGCAGCGGGGACGTCTCAGGCTGCTTCAGCAGTTCGACAAGGCGGGCACCACGATCGAGCTGTTTGCGGGTGGCTGCGTCCAGATCGGAAGCGAACTGCGAGAACGCAGCCATTTCACGATACTGCGCCAGTTCCAGCTTGATCTTGCCGGCAACCTGCTTCATCGCCTTGATCTGGGCTGCGGAACCCACGCGGGATACCGAACCACCGACATTCACGGCCGGGCGGATGCCCTTGTAGAACAGATCCGTCTCAAGGAAAATCTGACCGTCGGTGATGGAGATCACGTTGGTCGGGATGTAGGCTGCCGTATCGCCAGCCTGCGTCTCGATGACCGGCAGGGCCGTCAGGGAGCCGCCGCCATGGGCGTCGGACATCTTGGCCGCACGCTCCAGAAGACGGGAGTGCAGGTAGAACACGTCACCCGGGAACGCTTCACGGGCCGGCGGACGACGCAGCAGCAGGGACATCTGACGGTAAGCCACAGCCTGCTTGGACAGATCGTCATAGCAGACCAGAGCGTGCATGCCGTTGTCACGGAAGTACTCACCCATGGCGCAGGCCGTGTACGGCGCGAGATACTGCATCGGAGCCGCATCGGAGGCCGTAGCGGCGACAACGATGGTGTATTCCATCGCGCCATGCTCGGTCAGCGTGCGGACCAGATTGGCCACCGTGGAACGCTTCTGGCCGATGGCGACGTAGATGCAGTACAGGGACTTCTTCGGGTCACCTTCGGCATTGACCGGCTTCTGGGCGACAATGGTGTCGATCAGGATCGCGGTCTTGCCCGTCTGGCGGTCACCGATGATCAACTCACGCTGGCCACGTCCGATGGGAACGAGAGCGTCGATGGCCTTGATGCCCGTCTGCATCGGCTCGCTGACCGACTGGCGCGGCATGATGCCCGGAGCCTTTACTTCGGCGCGACGGTATTCGACATCCGTCAGCGGGCCGCGGCCGTCGATCGGGTTGCCGAGACCATCGACAACGCGTCCCAGCAGACCCTTGCCAACCGGAACTTCAACCACGGACTTCGTCCGCAGGACGGTGTCGCCCTCGCGGATGCCATCACCGTCGCCGAACAGAACCACACCGACATTGTCGGCTTCAAGGTTCAGCGCCATGCCCTTGAGGCCTGTGCCTTCGAACTCGACCATTTCGCCGGCCATGACGTTCGTCAGGCCGTAGACGCGGGCGATGCCGTCGCCGATGGACAGGACCGTGCCCGTCTCGGAAACGGTCTCGACCTGGTCGAACGACGCGATCTGCTGCTTGAGGATGTCCGAAATCTCGGCGGGACGGATATCCATCACGCGGCTCCCTTCATGGCGTTCTGCAGGCGGGTCAGGCGCCCGGCGATCGAAGTGTCAAACAGTGTGGAACCGATCCGCACGGTCATGCCGCCAAGCAGGGCGGCGTCCGTACGTTCGGTCATGGACACGCGGCTGTAGCCGGCTTCGGCCAGTCGGGCCTGAAGCTGGCTGCGCTGCATGTCAGTCAGAGGCTGTGCGGAGCGGACTTCGGCAACGACTTCACCGCGCAGGGCGGAATCGAGGGCCAGAACACCGTCCAGAATGGATGCAAGATCAGGCAGGCGGCGATTATCGGCAATGACGCCAACAAAACGACGCAGAACGTCGCCGAAACCGAGTTTCGACATCAGGACATTCGAAACCGTCTGACCCTGGCGGATGTCCATCCGGGCGTCAGCCAGGAATTTCCGCAGGTCGTCGCTTTCGGAAATGGCGGTACGCAGCGCCTTCACTTCACCCAGAACATCGGGAAGTTTCCCCTGCTCCGAAGCAAGATCATAAAGCGCACGGGCGTAGCGCTGGGCCAAGCCCCCTGTCTGTCCAACCTGCGGCACCTGTGTCACCGTCACACGCGTGTTCCGTCTCACTAAATCCGCCGCAGAGTGCGGCCGGAACCGGCTTATCCGGCTCCTTGCATCAAAACTGTCCGGACCGGGCGCACACATCCCTGCGCAGGATTCGTCTGAAACCCGGTCCTCCACGTGGCGCCGCCTCTAGCACGCTGTCCGGTTCCTGCGCAACCGAGACGATACGCAAAACCCCGTTCATCCGTCCGTCGCCTGAACGAAGGTTTGCGTTTTCCATGACCGGACTGGCATGACGGAGGTTTCACGGCGATTTTTCGGGGGATCTTTCTCCCGTCCAACACGCTCCCCACAAACAGCCACGGAAACCCGATGACCCTTCATAAGCGCGTCTTTTTCCTGCTGGGCACCCTGTCCATCCCGACCCTGCCTGCCCTGATCCCGATCACGGCAGCCCAGGCGACCTCCGTCGAGGACAGACCCTCCTTCCCGACCATTTCCTATTGGGACAACTGGACCGACCCGCAGGGCGTCACACATCTGACCAAATGCAAAATATCGACATTCCACGAAGCCTCGACCACGTCGGCTGAAACTCCCGACGCAGGCAAGGTCATGCTCAGCACGCCTCATGATGGACCGGCAACGATGACGATACAGGTTCAGCCCCCGCACTGGAAAGGCGGATGGGACGAAAGCCATCATGTCCAGTGGATCGTGCCGCTGTCGGGGATCTATTTCGTCAAAGCGATGGACGGGACCAGCGTTGAACTCAATCCGGGCGACGTCCTGCTCAGTGAGGATCTGGCCCCAGCAGGTCGCGGCGCGGATCCGAAAGGGCACCTGTCAGGAAATGTCGGCAATGCCGCTGTCGCATTGCAGGTTCTCCGGTTCGGAGAAGCGACGCCATCACACATACCCTGTCAGAGGCAGTGAAGGCAGACAAACCGATTTCATGGAACTCTGGAGCGGGCGAAGGGAATCGAACCCTCCTAAGAAGCTTGGAAGGCTACTGCATTACCACTATGCTACGCCCGCCCAGACGAGAGTGTCCTTACTCCATCTGCTCCAACGCCCGCAAGAGGGGAAAATCCAAAACGGAAATTCCACAACAAAGATGTTCATGCCTCTTGACTTTTAGTCCTGAACATTCTCTTTTGCGGCCACTGTCGCTGGCATGACGTTTCCAAACGTTCTGCCCGATGATAGGGGTGTAGCTCAATTGGCTAGAGCGCCGGTCTCCAAAACCGGAGGTTGAGAGTTCGAGACCCTCCGCCCCTGCCACTCCTTCTCGCCGGATGTCCTTCCCGACACCGGGAGCGGGATTTTCACTTGATTCGAGGACGATGGTGTCGGTCAGTACCCCGAAAAACGAGTCGCGGAAAACGGCGCCTCAAAAGAACGGATCCGGCTTCAATCTGGTCGCCTACGTCCGTGACGTCCGCGCCGAAGCGAAGCGCGTCACATGGCCGACCCGTCGCAACACCCTGATCACGTCAGGTGCCGTGCTGGTCATGGTTACCGTGACCTGCATCTTCTTCTTCATCGTGGACCAGGTGATCGGCCTCGGCGTCCGCGAACTTTTTGGCGTTGGAGGCTAGGTTCGCACCATGGCGAAGCGTTGGTACGTTGTGCACGTCTATTCCGGATTCGAGAAAAAGATCGCGAGTCACATTCAGGAACAGGCTGCACAGAAAGGCCTTTCCGACCATTTCGAACAGATTCTTGTTCCGTCTGAAGACGTGACGGAAATGCGCCGCGGCCGTAAGGTCAATGCAGAGCGCAAGTTCTTTCCGGGCTATGTCCTCGTCAAGATGGAGCTGACGGACGAGGCTTGGCATCTCGTCAAGGATACACCCAAGGTCACTGGCTTCCTTGGAACCCGCAACCGCCCCACCCCGATTACGGCAGCTGAAGCCGAGCGGATCATGAAGCAGGCCCAGGAAGGCGTCGAGCGCCCCCGTTCCAGCCTCTCCTTCGAGATTGGCGAGCAGGTCCGCGTGGCCGATGGTCCGTTCACGTCCTTCACCGGCATGATCGAGGATGTCGACGACGAGCGTCAGCGCCTCAAGGTCAGCGTCTCCATCTTCGGCCGCTCTACGCCGGTCGATCTGGACTTCACGCAGGTTGAAAAGCTCTAAGTCTTTTCAGATTCTGTTTCTTCCAACAAAAAAGGCTCCCTTCCGGGAGCCTTTTTTGTTGATGCCCCTGATGGTTCTCAATCCTTCAGGGGCACCGGCAGAACGCGCAGTTTTGCGGCTGCCTGATCCGCAATGCTGGCAACACCCTGACTGAGCGCTGCTGTCAGCTTTGCCGTACTGGACGAGACAGGCTCGGGCGACCGCCACACCACAGGCGTGGTCATCACGGGGCCGATCATCTTTTCGGCCGGATGAACGGACAGCATTCCCGTCACGAGTACATGTCCGGCCGAATCGGCTTCGAAATTGCGGATCGTCAGTTCAACATAGGCCGCAGGCGTCGTCGTAACCGCATCATCCTGCGCGAAAACAGTCGTACCTGGCAGGCGTTGGGCCAGATCGGTCATCAGCGTATGGCCCACCATATCGGGAAGCGCCTCACTCCAGCTGCTACCCGAAGCCAGCCTGGTCTGGTAATCCTCACTGGCCCTCACGATCGTATCGCGATCAAGCCGCGCACTCACAACCGGCGTCCGGACCTCGACCACGGCAGGGCCTCCCGCCTGGGACACACCCGGCAGAGGGGCCAGCGTATAGAGCGTCGGATCGCTGCTGCAGGCCGAGAGGAGACCCGTCAGCCCCAGAGCCCCCATCAGGGACAGAAAACGAAGGCGGGACGTCAAAGACTGTGTCATGGCTCAGTTCCTGCGGCCGGTGATGAGAGCGGAAGGGTGGTGATCCAGATAATCCGTGAGGAACCGCAGAGAGCGGGACATCTGAGTCAACTGGGTAATCATGCTCTGAAGGCTGCGGTGGAAATCCGTATCGCCACCATAAGCCCCCAGAACCGACTGGGCGTTCGCCAGCGTGCCCTGCAGACCTTTCATCAGCGCCGGAAGATTCTGGTTGGCGGTTTTCGTCAGCCTGCTCAGGTTCTGTAGCGAATCGCGCAGCGCCGCGAGGGACTGCGTGACTTCCGGACTGTTCAGGCGGCCATCCGCATGCGCCAGAAGATCGTTCACATGGCCACCGATTTCGGTCAGCGGCATTGCGGCGATCTTGTCGGTGATAGTGGAGACGGACTCCATGATTCCGTCCATTCCGCCAGCCTGACTGGGGAGAACAGCAACGTCGCCTTCATAAGTCAGAGTCGTGACAGGGGCGTTCTTGACGAATTGCAGGGCGATCATGGATTCGCCGGTCAGGAAGCTGGCGCTCTGAACCGAGGCCCGCATCCCGTCAGCCACAAAGGCCTGGAGATACTTCTCGACGGGCGGCTCCTTGCTGTTCTCGATCCGGTCATCCCAGTTGGACAGCATGCGCTCCGGCTCAAGCTCCATATCCACGCGGACACGGGGAAGTTTTGTGGGGCCTTCGAGAAGGAGACGGACATCCGTGACGCTGCCGATCTGCAAACCGAACATGGTAACCTGACTGCCGTTCGTAAGGCCCTTGACGGAGGAGTTGATGTAAGTCACGACGCGCAGGCGCTTGTGGTATCGCGCATTGTCGGCATCGGCTTCGCTTGCATAGAGTTTGAAAACGGAGTTGGCCGGCGCATCGGGCAGATCGATGTTGCGACGGCGCTCCGGCAGACCAAAGGCGATGCCGCCAGACAGCAGGGCCTGAAGCGATTTGAGCTGAACCTTCAGACCACCGGCGCCGAGACCGACCTGAACGCCGGAAACATTCCAGAACCGGCTGTCCGTGCGCAGGTAGTGGTCATAGGGCTCCTTGACGAAAGCCTGGATGACGATGGGTCCCTTTCCGCCCGGCGGCATCGTGTAACCCAGCACCTCACCCACCTGAAGGTCGCGGAAAAAGACCGGCGACCCCGGACCAAGCGAGCCCAGCGACGGAGACACCAGCCAGAACGTCTCGCCTGGCTGGTCCGAACGGACACCCGGCGGCGATTCGAGACCTTTGAAGGACTTCTGATAGTGGCCGTCATCGCTTCCCGGATCCAGGGCGATATAGGCACCTGAGAACAGTGTATCGAGGCCGGTGATGCTGGCGCCGTTGATCCGCGGGCGTACGACCCAGAACCGGGTATGGTCGGTCAGGATATGCGCGCTGTTGGCGTTCATCTGCACTGTGACGTCAACATGTTTCATGTCGTCACTCAGCGTGATGTCCTGCACCGTACCCAGCGTCACAGCCTTGTTCTTCACCTGCGTCTGGCCCGGAGTCAGGCCATCCGCCGTTTCAAACGTAATGGTGATGACGGGACCACGCGTGGCAAAATGCTCCCACGCCAGCCATCCGGCGATGAGGATGGCCACCACCGGAATCAGCAGAATGAGGGAGAAGCGGGTGCGGCGCACCGGGGCTTCCTTCGGCGAGACCGTTGGCTCCCCCCGGTTGTTTCGGGAATCGCTCACGCGCGTCCAGGCTCCATGTCAGTAGGGTCAGAAGAAGGCAGGTGCGGAACAGGATCGGACGGAGACGGCGTCTCCGGCTCCCTGGTGTCCGCTGCAGCGCCTGCGACCGCGCCGTTGAGGCCGGCTGCATCCCACATGCCGCGGGGATCGAAAAGCTCTGCGGCGAAAATGGTCAGGATCACGACCAGCGCAAAGCAGACCATCCCCGGATCGGCCGTGACATTGGCCAGAAAGCCGAAATGCACGACGGCGACGAGGATGGAAATCATGAAGACGTCGATCATGGACCAGCGGCCGATGATCACGACAAGACGATAGAGTTTCGCCAGATGCCGAAGTTGCCAGCGGGCCCCGAGGCGTGTGCTGATGATCATGATCGTCAGGGCGACGATCTTGAGAACAGGCACGGTGATGCTGGCGAACAGAACCAGCAGGGACAGCGGAATCATTCCCGCCTGCCACAGTTCAATCACGCCGCTAATGATGGTGCTGGGCGCTCCATGGCCGACCTTGGTGTAAGTCATGACCGGCAGCAGGTTGGCCGGCAGGTAAAACACGACACCGGCCACGAGAAGACACGTGGCCGAGGCAAGACTCTGCGGCTTGCGGCGATGCAGGATCTGCCCGCAGCGGGGGCAGTCGCCCATGTCCTGTTCCTGCGGCACGGTATGGTCGAACGCCAGGACCAGATTGCAGGCATGGCAGGACAGCATGTTCTCCACAGGGGGAATGACACCGTTGCGGGCGTCCAGATGGGCGACATCCAGCAGATGGCCCTGATGATCGTCGAGCTGGGGACGGATGTCGCGGCTGCGCCAGATCCGTTCGGCGTCAAAGGTCGAATCCACGGCGGCCATACTCAGCATCAGCCCGCCCAGAAGATAAACGCCGGGCTGAAGGATCACGAGGGCGAGGTCCACGAGCTTGGTGTAGGCCACCAGAACGCCGAGGACATACACCTCCACCATCGACCAGCCCCGGAGGCGGTCGTACCAGGTGAGAAGACGCGGGGCCCAGTCAGGCATCTGGGGGCGGGAAACACCGTAAAGAATGGCCGCCATCAGACCGATGATGACTCCGGGCATGAGGATCGTCACCAGGGCGACGAGAACGCCGATCGCCCCATATCCCTGATGGCCGAGTTCGATCGGGCCGCTCATCAGCGAAACCGTGTTTTCACGCCCGTAGACGTTCAGCGTCATGAGAGAGCTGATGAGGAGCGTGACATAGAGCGCGGCGGATGTAATGCAGAAGGCGGCCGGGGCACCGATCAGGGACGTCCTGCGACGGCGGGCAAGCTGGCAGCCGCAGCGCAGACATTCGGCGAGATGGCCGGGCTTCAGACGCGGGACATGCTGGAAAAGGCCGCAGGTCGGGCATTCACGCAGACCTTCCACCGCATGAATGGATGCGTGGGGTTCCTGACTGCGGGAAAAGCTGACGGCGTTGCGCCACAGCCGTTTATGAAAACGGTCAGACATCGGGCTCCTAACCTAACGCAGGGAGCCGTCTTTTGACAGTCCACCCTCTTCGGGCAGCCCTCCGCATCGGGATATCAGAACTCATCGTAGTCCCATCGCAGGCGGATTGCCCAGAGGAAGCCGGTTTTATCGGCAATATTTTGAAAAATTGTGAAGACCGGAAAATCTGCCCTGAAAATCAGACATCAGGGATCCTTTTCCTGCCTGACAGGCGGAAAATATTTCTGATCCGGATTTTTGGAAGACCTTGATGGTGCCGGTGAAGAGATTCGAACTCCCGACCCCATCATTACGAATGACGTGCTCTACCAGCTGAGCTACACCGGCGCACCCATCAAGGTGGGCGCGTTCTAACCGAGCCCTTGAGGCTTGGCAAGCCGGAAAATGCACAAACCGCGTCGGGATCTCAATAGCCGCGTCCGGTATCAATCACGCCCGTCATGGGTTCGCCGGCTTCATAACGTCGCAGATTGGCCAGAACGGCCTCGGCTGCGGTATCCGACTGGGCAGCGCTGGCGATATGCGGGGTCAGGACAATGCGCGGATGATCCCAGAACGGATGTTCGGGAGGAAGCGGCTCGGGTGTCACGACGTCGAGGACGGCCTGTGAAAGCTGGCCACTGTCGAGGGCGGAAATCAGATCGTCCTGCACCAGATGACCGCCGCGGCCACAGTTGATGAGGCAGGCACCTTTGGGCAGTTTTTCAAACAGGCTGTGATTGAGAATGCCGCGCGTGGCATCCGTCAGCGGGACGAGGCAGACCAGAATGTCGGTCTCCGACAGAAAGGCATCCAGCTCCCCGGCCCCGGCAAAGGACTTTACGCCCGGAACCTCACGGCGGCTGCGGCTCCAGCCCCGGCACTCGTAGCCGAAGGAGACGAGCTTCTCCAGAACCGGACTGCCCAGCTCTCCCACCCCCATGAGGCCGACGCGGTAGAGTTTCGCCGGACGGTTATGCGAGCCATCCCAGACATGTTCGCGCTGCTGGCGGGCGTAGCGGAACATGTCGCGATGGAAAGAGAACACGGCCCACAGGACATATTCAATCATGCCCTCTACCAGACTGCTCTCCACCATGCGGATGATCTGCACGCCTTGTGGCACATTGGCGAGGTTGAGCTGGTCGATCCCCGCGCCCAGCGAAAACAGGATCTCAAGATTGGGAAAAAGCGTGGCGAGATCGTCCGGTGTCTTCCAGGCCGCGAGATAGCGGACATCCTCTTTCGGGCCGGTTTCCGGCCAGACATGGAACGGGATGTCAGGACGGGCCTTCGCGAATTTCTCCCTCCAGACCTTTGCGCGTTCGGGCGTGTGATGGAAGACAATCGACATTCTGCGTGCTCTCCAGCCGGAAATATATGCGGGAATGCTCGCG
Source organism: Gluconobacter aidae (assembly GCF_009547075.1). Lineage (GTDB taxonomy): Bacteria > Pseudomonadota > Alphaproteobacteria > Acetobacterales > Acetobacteraceae > Gluconobacter > Gluconobacter aidae. The sequence goes on along the minus strand of NZ_WIPH01000020.1, from coordinate 32,239 downwards.
CCACGGGGAGTTCGGATCAACCCCGCACACCCGTTTGTGTATGGCGGACTATCGGGAACATATGCCGGGTTCGGGCGTAGAGGGGGCTGGATCTCTTGCAGGAGGGCAGGATCATGCCTCGTGGAGACAAGTCAGCCTATACGGACAAGCAGAAGCGTCAGGCGGAGCATATCGAGGAAGGCTACGAAAAGCGTGGCGTCCCGGAAAAGGAAGCCGAACGCCGGGCCTGGGCCACCGTCAACAAGGAAGACGGTGGCGGGAAGAAAGTAAGCGTCCGGAGATGACACGCTGCGATCCTGCGTGAGGTGTGCCTTTATCGCGCCTTCACTACGGGTATTGGAATGTCATGATTAATCGGGAGGAGGTTTGGCGAGACCGGCTTGTCCTGTTCGCTGAGAGCGGGCTGACGCAGACTGCTTTCTGCAGCCGCCATGGTCTCAGCGCCAAAGCTCTTCGTCTCTGGGCGCGCCGCCTTGGTTTTGTCTGGCCGCCACCGAGCAAGGTGTCGATCCCGGACGGGACATCAGGAAAACGGGCTAAGGAATTCTCTGGCTCGTCCAGGACGGATCTTGCGATCCCCGTTGGAGAGCTGAAAAATCTTCTGGCGGTCCGGGTGCGTAAGACATGGACGCCCGAGGAGAGCTTGGCGCTTCTGGTCGATGCCCGGCAATCAGGGATGTCGCTGGATCGCTATGCCAAAATGAACGGTCTGACACCCAGTGTGCTGTATCGCTGGCAGAAGCAGTTCGCAGATCAAATTGCAGAATGTCCGGCTGATCCCCTGGCACGTCAGCCAAAATTTGCCTCAGTTAAAATAGACGACACCCCCTCCGCGCCACAACAGTCACCCCAAACACAAGCCTTCCCGCTTGTCTCCAAAGACAGGCAAAACCCCGGAGCGCCCATTGAGATTGTACTGCGCAACGGGCGTATCCTGCGGGTTACTCCTCCGATCGACTTTGACGTGATGACCCGGCTGGCAGATGCGCTCGAGGCTGCGGCATGATCAGCCTGCCACCTCATGTCCGGGTTCATGTGGCCCTGGGCTACACCGATCTGCGCAAAGGGATCGACGGGTTGTCGGTGCTGGTGCAGGAGACGCTGCGGGCCGATCCATTCAGCGGGCATGTTTTTGTGTTTCGCGGCCGAAAGGCCGGACTGATCAAGCTGTTGTATCACGATGGCAACGGCATGTGCCTATACGTCAAGCGCCTCGATCAGGGGATCTTTACATGGCCGGTCACGCAGGCCAGCCCCGGAGAACCGGCGACGGTTCTGCTCACCCCAGCCCGATTGTCGATGCTTCTGGAAGGGTTGGACTGGCGGGCACAGGCCCCCGCGCGGCGTATGCTGATGGCAGGGTAAAACGCGCCGATTTTTCTTGTACAAAACCGCAGAAAACTGGCATTTTATAGACATGCGGATTGCCCTCGACAGCCTGCCATTTGATCCAATCACCCTGCAGACCATGGTGCGGGATCTGGCAGGCGCAGTCGATGAGAGACAGATCGAGATTGACCGCTTGCGGCAGATGATCCGGGAGTTCCAGCGCGCCAGGTTCGGTCGTCGTGCCGAGACACTCGAACCCGACCAGCTCCTGTTGACGCTGGAGGCCAACGCTGACCAACCGCCCCCTATAACGCCAATCTCCACGACACTACCGGACATCAGCGGCACAGCGCCGACCGTCAAACCACCGCATCGCAAACACCTGTCTGAGCACCTACCCCGTACAGACGTGACAATCCTGCCTGACGTGACAGCCTGTCCGTCCCGCGGTGGTGTACTGCGCGACGCAGGCACGACTACCAGTGAAATGCTGGACTGGGTTCCGGCCTCGGTGCGGGTCGTGCGGATCAACCGGCCCAAATGCGCGTGTCGCGCCTGCGGCACGCTGCATCAGGCTCCAGCGCCTGAGCGCATTGCCGAAGGGTGTCTCGCCACTCCGGGCCTGATCGCGCATGTGCTGACCAGCCGCTATTGCGATCATTTGCCGCTGTATCGCCAAAGCCAGATGTTGGCCCGTCACGGTGTCACTCTCGCGCGTTCCACGCTGGCCGATTGGGTCAAGGCCGCCGCCTGGTGGCTGGCCCCGCTGCGCGACCAGCTGATGAACCATGTCTGTGCCGCAGAACGGGTTTTCGCGGACGACACCTCACTCCCCATCCTTGATCCGGGACGCGGACGCACCCGAACTGGACGGCTCTGGGCCTACGCGCGCGACGACCGTTCCTTTGGTGGTACGGCCCCACCCGCCGTGGTGTTTTATGCGACACCAGATCGCACGGCCTCCTGGCCTGCCCGTCATTTGCAGACCTATCGCGGCGTTCTGCAAGTCGACGGTTATGCCGGGTTTGAGCAGCTGACACAGGACGGAAAAATCCATCTGGCGGCCTGCTGGGCACACACGCGCCGTAAGTTTTATGAGTTGCACCAGACGGGATCACCAATGGCCACCGAGGCTTTGATGCAGATCCGGTCTCTGTATGAGATTGAGGCATCCGTTCGGGGGCTGCCGCCTGATCAACGCAAAACGCTTCGGGAGGAACACAGTCGACCGCGTGTTGAGGCGCTGGAACTCTGGCTCCGACAAAAACTGGCTCTGCTGCCCTCTCGCGCCAGACTGGCAGAAGTGATCCGTTATGCATTGAACCGCTGGGACGATCTCGCGCGCTTTGTCGGGGACGGGCGCATAGATCTCGACACCAATCCGGTGGAACGGGCTATTCGACCCGTCACGCTCGGCCGTAAGAATGCTTTGTTCGCGGGTAGCGAAGGCGGCGCCAACCGATGGGCCATCGTGGCATCCCTGATCGAAACCGCCAAGCTCAATGGAATCGAGCCTTTTTCCTGGCTGCGTGACGTGTTGACGCGCATGATTGACGGGCATCCAGCCGCACGCATCAGCGAACTGCTCCCGTTCCCTCAAAACGCCAACGGCTGATTTGGGGAAAAACAGAATGCTTGGTTTGCGACTCAATGACTTGAAAGAAGATGTTTTTGTTGATCCGGGGGCGACTCATGATGCCACTGGGTTATGGCGGCTTGATACTCGCGAGACTCACGCAATCTCGGCAAATAGGTGATCGGTCGGCGGCTCGACATGGGAAAGGTCATACCGTTGAAGCTGCCTCTCATCGAGCAGTAGTATGGCTTGCAGGTCTCGTCGTCATCAAGCCGTAGCCTGTCACCCAGCTTACGGATTGCGAGCACGCATGATTTTGATAGCGGTAACTGCAGAGCTGGCTTGTAGACGAGCGACGCGCCATCCCATTGAGCAATACCCGAGATGTCACATTTATGGCCGTTAAAGAACCACAATGAAATTCGGATATAAGCGTCATGCGGCGAAAGAGGAACGATCTCGGCTACGTCATCACTATAATTTTGGTTCCTATATATATCGCTATTTTTGAAATGGACATTATAGCGGCCCCCGATCACACTTATATCGTCGGCGCGTGCCGCAACGGCGACTGCGCCCAGAAATGCCAGAAAATAAAAGACATGTCTTGTGTGCATAACGATCTAGCCTCGACGTTTCACCCTGTAGCTCCGGCGTTTAACTTAAAAAAACAGTCAATACGGTATGATGATTACGGAGACGCCCCTAGCCTCCATGCGCACGTTGAAGGATGCAAGAAAATATTAGAATTGCATGAGGACGCGTATCTGCAACGGTACAAAAAATCGATATAATTTTAGTAGACATATAGCAAATCACTGAGTTTTTACGTCCGATTACGGAGTGACGTGCCGGTCGTTGAAATGACCAGAAAGAGGGCGAGAGCAGTAGCAACCAAGTAGGCTTTTGACGTGATCAAAATAGAAATCTTTTGGCCCGATTTTTTTCTGGTGTGGCAGATGTCGTTACGTGAGGACTAGGCAATGGCTTATTGTGTGAGTGTCTTCTGCTCCGCGATTTTCTTCATAGTATTCCGAGGACTGATTGCTGATCGCCATCGGTTCCATGCTGACCATATGGTGATGTGGCTCGGTCTAACGGCCTTGTTCACATTACTGTTCGCAGTAGGTGCCATTTTGCCGTTCACTGTAATCCGCTGGTGCACTGCAAAAGCGACGCGACATACCCTTCTCTTCTATACAGGAGGTGGGGCGATGACCGGTTTGACGGTAGGATCACTACTTGGGCCGATGATGCCTGATCTTGCTACAACAGCCATACCGACAGCCGGTTTTTGGTCCAGCTATCTGGAGGCGTCCCAGAGCAGCGGACTGTTATTTTTCCTCACAGGTGCAATCGGTGGCCTCGCTTATGCAATTCTCGCGCGGCCAGAAAGGCGGGCATCAAGCTTGCTGGACCGAACTTAATAAGTGGCGCACGGCAAACGCCAATGAATCAGATAATCAGGCAAGATCGAGATTATGCGGCTTGTCCGGGAGTTTTCTTGGACGCTCGTCTTCCTTAGCCAGGCTGAATGACAAATCTGCTGCTTGGGCTCCTCGGTGACATCCCACGCCCACCATCCAGCAAGACCAAAACTCGCGGCGTAATCAACTTCCTTTTCCGCGCGCCTTGCAAGGGCGTCGGCTGTCGTCATGCCGAGTACTTTCATGGGAAAGCCAGCCAGCCGCGCTGTGTCGCGCAGTACGAACGCTCCTTCGTTCGTCAGGAATGAGGGCGTAAGCAGCCGTCAATCGTGCAATTCTCGGACGCTTACGGAAGAAAAGCGGTTCGGGCCGGAAGAACCATCCGAAGGAATAGGTTTCCGGCCCGAAGACCGATCAGGCCGCGTCCCAGGCAGCACGGGCGGCATCCACGCCCGCGCCACGGTTGAGAGTCACGCCCTCGCCGGCCAGCACGGAGTCGAGGGCGGCGAGCGTCAGCAGGACCTTGTCCTTGCGGGCGTTGATGCCCATCGCCCCGATGCGCCAGATCTTGCCGGTCAGCGGCCCGAAGGACGAGACGATCTCGATCCCGAAATCGTCGCGCATGAGCTGACGGATGCGGGCATTGTCCACGCCTTCCGGCACCCAGACGCCCGTGACATTGCTCATGCGCGTGGCATCGTCGCCGTAAACCTTCAGGCCCATGGCGCGCAGGCCGGCGACCATGGCGCGCCCTGCCCGCACATGACGGGCAACGCGGGCCTCCACACCCTCTTCCACGACCAGACGCGCCGTTTCGCGGGCGGCGTAGAGCATGGATGTGGCTTCGGTATGATGGTTCATCCGCGCCGGAGACCAGTAATTCATCAGCATCGCCAGGTCGAAATAGTTCGACTGGATAACCGGGCCGTCGCCCTGAACCTGACCGGTGGCAATGCCAGCTTCGTCATGGCGACGCTTGAGAATGGCGGCAACGGCACGGTCTGACAGCGTAATGGGTGCCGAACCCGGAGGGCCGTTCAGGCATTTCTGAAGCCCGGCCGTGGCGACGTCGATGTTCCAGGCATCGGTCTCGAACGTCATGCCGCCGAGGGTCGCGGTGGCGTCCACATAGAACAGCACGTCATGTTTGCGGCAGATCCGGCCGATCTCTTCGAGCGGCTGGGCCGTCGTGGTGGACGTGTCACCATGCACACAGGCGACCAGACCGGGCTTGTGCTCGATAATGGCGGCTTCGATGCGGGCCGGATCGACAACCTCCCCCCACTCCACATCCACCGTGCACGGAACGCCACCGCAGCGATGGACGATTTCCGTCAGCAGCAGCCCAAAGCGGCCAAAGCGCGGAATGACGACCTTCATGCCCGGCGAGACCAGCGACACCAGAGCCGCTTCAATGGCAGACCGGGCCGAGCCGTTCACCAGTAGCGTCCAGTGGTTCTTCGTGCGGAAGACCTCGCGGTACAGGGCCATGACCTCGTCCATATAGGCGGTCATTTCCGGGTCCATCTGGCCGATCACGTCATAGGACATGGCACGCAGGATGCGCGGGTGGACATTGGTCGGTCCCGCCCCCATCAGCAGACGGGACGGCAGATCGAGCTGGGCGAAAGCTGCGGGCTGACTCATGACTGGAACTCCTTGACGAAGGCGAGCAGGGCGCGATGGGCAAGCTCGACATCTCCCACACGGACTGTTTCATCGGGATGATGGCTCAGGCCACCGGGACTGCGGATGAACAGCATCCCCATCGGACACAGATCGACCATGGCCATGGCGTCATGACCGGCGCCACTTAGAAGGCGCTGGGCCGGACAACCGGTGACGTTCGTGACGGCGCGGGCCAGCCGCTCCACCAGTTCGGGCGCACAGGCGGCGGCAGGCAGATTCTGGGGTGTGTCGAACATGATCCCCAGACCGCGCCGACCCGCTATGGCACGCAGATCGATGCGGATCGCCTCGGCCATGGCATCGCGGGCCTCGTTGGTTTCGGCCCGCATATCGAGCGAAAAGCGGACTTCGCCGGGAATGACATTCGACGTATTCGGAGTAACGTCGATCTGACCAACCGTAGCGACCTGCGTCGTGCCGCCTGAGGCACCATGACGTTCGACTGCAAGAATCATTTCGGCCGACGCCGCAAGAGCATCCTGACGCATACTCATGGGAGTCGTGCCCGCATGGTCGGACTGGCCGGTGACCGTCACGCGCTGCCGGGTCTGGGCGGCGATGGCCGTGACGACGCCGATTTCACCATCCGCGCTTTCAATGGCGGGCCCCTGCTCGATATGGGGTTCGATATAGGCAAGCAGTTCATCGGGGCGACGCGCAGCTTCGGTCAGACGGGCGGGATCGAGGCCGTAGCGGATCATGGCGTCGGCCATGGTTATCCCGGATGCATCGGTCATGTTTTCAGGGATGGACTCGATCAGCCCGGCCATGGCGCGGGAACAGATCATGGGAGCCGCAAAACGCGAGCCTTCCTCGTCTCCGAAGCCCATGACTTCGATGGCGAATGGCAGGCGCGTGCCTTCGTCATTCAGAGCGGCGACCAGTTCGATCCCCAGCATAACCCCCAGATTCCCGTCAAAGGCCCCGCCATTGCGAACCGTATCGAGATGGGAGCCGATCATCAGCGCCGGAGCGCCACGCGTCAGACCCTCATAGCGTCCGATCAGGCTCCCGGCCGCGTCCAGACGGGTGGTCAGACCGGCTTCTTCCATCCATTCCGCGACCTGTGTGAGGGTACGCTGATAGGCGGGACCAAGCCAGAAACGGAACAGACTGCCCGATGTCTCGCTGAACGGGACATCCGCGAGAATACGGCACCGCTCGACGGCGCGGGCTCCGTGGGCTGTCATGGGGGCTCCTGTCCAGGGGGATGTGTTAAGGAAGGGAAACTTTGCTCTCATAACGGAGTCAGATCAAGTTGACCTGCCAATAAATATGGTCCCACATATCGGGATGAAAGATCAGATGCATCTCGATCCGTTCCATCTGCAATCCTTTCTCGCGGTCGCGGAAACGCTGCACTTCACATCCGCCGCGCAGAGCCAGGGAGTCAGCCAGTCCACCATCAGCCAGCATGTCAGCCGGCTGGAGGAGCAGCTTGGCGCGCGCCTTCTGGCCCGAAGCACCAAAAGCGTTCGACTGACCGAGGATGGCATGGCGCTCATCGGTCTGGCGAGACAGCTTCTCCAGTGCGAGGACAGCATCCTGTCCCGCTTCCGGCAGGATGCGCCGCGTGGGACGATCCGTCTGGGTGTAACGGAAGACCTGCTCCTGACACGCTTTCCCGAGATCCTCGGGACCTTCCGCGCCTCCCATCCGCTCCTTCAGATCACGATGACGGTCGGGCTCTCGGCCTGTCTGGCGCGTCTTCTGGAACAGGGTGAACTGGACGTCTGGTGCGGCATGCGACGCACGACGGAGACCCGAGGGCAGAAGCTCTGGACCGAAGACATGCGCTGGTACGCTCCGGCCGACGCGGATTTTCCCGCAGACCAGTCCATCCCGCTCGTGACCTTCCCCGATGGCAGCGTCACGCGGCGGCTGGCCATCGAAACGCTCAACCGGTCCGGCCGCGCATGGCATCTGGCCTTTACCAGCGGCAGTCTTGGCGCCCTGCTGGCTGCCGTGCGCGCGGGATATGGCGTAACTCCGCAACCTGCCTTTCTGCGCAATATGGAACACCTGTCACACTGCACGCCCGGCCTGCTGCCCGAAATGCCTCAGGTGGAATTCATTGCCTCCACCCGTCACCAGACCGCTCAGGGGCCGGAAGCCCTGCTGGTCCGCACACTCTGCCTCCATATTCCCCGACTGCAACCCGATCACCTGCCACTGTGAGGCTCCTGCCATGCTGACACCCAACGCCCTTGGCGGCATGGTGACGTGCCCGCACCATCTTGCAAGCCAGGCCGGGCTGGATGTCCTGCGCGACGGTGGAACGGCGATCGAGGCCATTGTCGCCACGGCCTCCACGCTGGCCGTCGTCTACCCCCACATGACGGGTCTGGGGGGGGATGCGTTCTGGCTGATCTGCCATCCGGACGGACGGACCATCGCCATAGACGCCTGCGGGGCGCTGGCGATGGGAGCAGAGCACGCGCTCTATGCCGAGGCCGGACACACCACCATTCCCTGGCGCGGCGGTCTCGCGGCCAATACGGTGGCGGGAACGGTGTCCGGCTGGGAAGCCGCTCTGGGCCTGAGCGCCGAACTCCGCGAGCCCCTGCCGCTGGACCGCCTGCTGCGTGATGCCATCCATTATGCGGAACACGGGCGGGTCGTCTCCGAAAGCGAGGGAGCACTTCTTGCACAGAAACAGCCGGAACTGATGTCGGATCCGACGCTGGCGCGGATCTGCTTTCCCGACGGCAAACCATGGACAGCGGGCAGTATCCGCAAATCGCCTGAACTGGCCCGGACGCTGAAAATGCTAACCCGGGACGGGTTGCGAAGTTTCTATAACGGGCCGCTGGCGCGCGGTCTGGCCGCCGATCTTGCCGCCGCAGGCAGTCCGGTCCGGTCTCTGGATCTTCTGGCACATCGGGCGGAGATCAAGGAACCGCTGCATGTGCAGACCAGCGATGGCTTCCTTTACAATACCGCCCCGCCCACGCAGGGCGTGGCCTCACTGCTCATTCTGGCCCTGTCGGATCACCTGAGCCGTACGGACGGGCCGGAGAGCTTTGCGCATGTGCATGGTCTGGTCGAAGCGACCAAACAGGCGTTCCTCTATCGCAACCGCCATACGGATGGCAGCGAACACTCCGAGACACTCGCCCGGGAACTGCTGGCCAATCCGGCACGGCTGGAAACGATGGCGTCCCGCATCTCCATGACCCACGCCATGCCCTGGACAGAGCAGACACAGTGGGGCGACACGACCTGGATGGGTGCGATCGACCGCAATGGCGTCGCAGTCAGCATGATCCAGAGCCTCTATTTCGAGTTCGGCTCCGGCGTGATGCTGCCACAGAGCGGACTGTTCTGGCAAAACCGCGGATCATCCTTCCGGCTGGCCCATTCCGGCTGGAACATCCTGCGTCCCGGCGCCAAGCCGTTCCATACGCTCAACCCCGCTGCCGCCCGGCTGCGGGATGGCCGCACGATGGTCTATGGCACCATGGGCGGCGAAGGCCAGCCCCAGACACAGGCCGCGATCTTCAGCCGTCACGTCCGCTATGGCGTGCCACTTCAGGAGGCCATCTGCCGTCCGCGCTGGCTGCTCGGGCGCACCTGGGGAGACGAGAGCCTGTCGCTCAAGGTAGAGCCGGGATTCAGTCCGAATGTCATGTCGCGGCTTGAGGCAGCCGGGCATACGGTCGAGGCGCTTGACGGGCGATCCATCATCATGGGCCATGCCGGTGCGCTGATCCGCCACGAAAACGGTCGGCTTGAAGGTGCCACCGATCCTCGCAGTGACGGGGCCGTTGCCGCGTGGTGAAAGCGCCTCGACCACACGAAAATGGCCGAGGCGCTGGGGTGCTAATCAGATCAGACGGGCTTCGGCCAGTCCGGCCGCTTCCAGCTTTTCCGCCAAAGCAAAGAGCTGGTCCTCCCGCCCCGGACGCGCGATCAACTGCGCACCGAGGGGCAGGCCCGGAACCTTCATCGGGGCCGTCAGGACCGGGAAACCCGCAAGCGTCAAGGGCTGGGTGTAAAGGCCCAGATTGGCACGGGCAGAGACCATTTTGCCGCCGATTTCGATTTCCGGCTGATCGAAACGCGGCGCCTCGCCGACAAGCGCCGGAGCCAGCAGGATGTCCGTCTTCGCAAAAGCCTCGTGCATGCGGTCGCGGAACCAGTTCCGCAGACGATGGGCCTGAAAGATCAGCGTTGACGGCAGGAGCGCACCGGCCAGAAGCCGATCCCGGACAGCGGGATCATAGTCCGCGGCCTGCGCGCGCAGGCGTTTGAGATGCTGCCCCGCCCCTTCGGAAGCGCTGATGACGAAAGCCGCAGCCCGCGCCCGCGCTACTTCCGGAAGTTCGACAACATCCGTGGCTCCCAGCGCCATGGAAAGCCTATCGATCGCGGTCTGCATCGGCGCAGACATGTTCTCTCCGAACCATCCGCCAAGACGGGCAATGCGCAGACTGCCCACATCCACATCCGCCAGCGATCTGGCGCAGAGGGCTTCAAAACAGGCTTTCAGGCCGCCTGCACTGTCGGCGAACGGCCCAACCGTATCGAGGCTCGGGACGAAGGGATAACTGCCTTCAACCGACAGACGCCCCTGCGTCGCCCGCAGACCCCAGATCCCGCAAAGCGATGCCGGAACGCGGATGGAGCCGTTCGTGTCAGACCCAAGACCGAGGGAAAACATCCGCGCCGCCACCCCCGCCGCCGAACCGCCTGATGATCCGCCGGCCAGACGCTCGGGAACATGCGGATTGCGGGTATTGCCGTAATGGGCATTGATCGTGGCGAACCCGTAGGCAAACTCGTCCATGTTCGTCAGCGCAATGGGAATGGCCCCGGCCGCGATCATGTGAGCAACAAGTGTTGCATCCTGCGTGGCTGGTAGATCATTGGCGAGAACCTTCGAGCCAGCCGTCGTAATTTCCCCACGGACATCAAACAGGTCCTTGATGCCAAAGGGCACCCCGGCGAGCGGCCCCGGATCCTGACCCTGTAGCACCAGCCGGTCCACGCGCTCGGCAGCTTCCAGCGCACGATGCATCAGCAGGCGCGTGACGCAGTTATAGTCTTTGTCCCGCGCCTCGATATCGGCCAGGGTCTTTACGGTCAGGTCGCGGGCGGAAATCTCGCCTTTGCGTACACTGGCCGCAAGCCCGAGGGTGCGCTGCTGAAGGCCGCTCATGGTTCGTACCGGAAGGCAGGTTCGAGGCGATCTGGCAGGTCCAGCCCTTCGATCAGCGCGCCGTAGCTGCGCAAAAGCTCAAGATTGCTCCGCACGCCGGCGTGAAATTCGGCAGGAATGGTCAGGCCATTCGCACGGGCGAGCACCGTGATTTCGGTATCATGAGGGTCTGTCACTATACGCACTCCGGTTGCCGGTTCTGCGGAAAGAATGACAACGCGCTCAGGCGCTGTCCAGCATCTGACGATCTCGAGAGCAGAACCTTATGGTCTGATCCGGTAACGCCAGTCATTGAGAACCGTGACCAGGGTCTCATGCCACGGAATACGCGGCGCCCAGCCCAGTGCCTGACGGGCGGCAGCCGGATTACCCCGCATGGATGGCAGACCGGACGGACAGGGGATGGTGGAATCGACCTTCAGGGATGCGGAAATCCCGGCGACTTCCAGCAGATCACGCGCCATGGACCGCACGCTCCGGGTCACGCCGGAACAGATGTTCAGAACCGTTCCGTTCGGCAGAGGCCGGGGAAGTGCGAGCGCATCGATATAGGCGTCACAGGCATCGCGAACGTCGGTGATGTCAAAACCGGCATCCGGATGACCCACGGTCATGGCCGGGGGCTGCTGTCCTGCCTCGATCCGGGCGACCTGAGCCGCAAGAAACGGCAGAATGGCTTCTTCATCCTGTGCCGTTCCAGCCTGAGTGAAGGAACGCAGACGCAGGCCATGCAGCCCTTCCTGACTCAGATTTCCGATCGCCAGATCCGCCGCGGCCTTGCTTGACGCATAGGAACTGACTGGCGCGATCAGGGCGGACTCGTCGAGAGGCTGGCCCGAGGCAAAACTGGCGCCATAGATCTCGGCCGTCGAAACGAACACGAAACTGGCCTGAGGAGCGTGGGTCTCGAAGGTTTCGGCCAGAATGAGCGTTCCATCGAGATTGACGGTCCAGGCCTCAGCATTTTCCGCTTTCTCACGGGCAACCGAAGACACGGCGGCCAGATGCAGGCAGGCATCGGGCTTTTCGTCTTTCACGAACCGCTCGACGGCGGCACGGTCCCGGATATCCATCGGATCTTCGAGCAGGACATGACCGGGAATGCGATCTTTCAGACGCGCCTTGAAATGCTGCCCGACGAAGCCCTGGCCGCCAGTCAGCAGAATCCGCAGCCCCATGTCAGGAGCGGAATGCGGAGGAACTATCCGCGGTGAAAGAAGCTGAAACGATCGGCATGGGGCATTCTCCAGACAGGATGGGCCCGGGCCATCAGGAACATCGGCCCACGCCATGCTGTTTTCGGCCACATCCTCCGACAGGGCAAGGGTCAGGCGGGAACCGTCACGCTCAAACAGCCTTCCCGCCAGATGCAGGCGAAGTCCGAGTCTTTTCAGTGGACTGGAATGATGACGTCTTAACAGGTTTTTTACCGTTGTCGTGTTTGCTTGGGATCATACGGAACTGACGGATCTCAACTTTCCCATGCGGTACGCTTTTCGACATTCTGTTCGCACTCTGGCTGTTCGCACTCTGGGGCTGCTCGGCCTTTTGCCGGTCCTGTCAGGCTGCAATTCCCTCGCGCAGATGTCGGAGATCGGGCGGCCTCCCCGCATGACATCCATTACCGATCCCACGCTGGCCAATTCCTACCGGCCCGTCACCATGCCGATGCCGCCACTTCAGCCCCCCCCCGACGAGGCCGCGAGCCTCTGGCGCTCGGGCAGCAAGGCGTTCTTCAAGGATCAGCGGGCATCGCAGGTGGGTGATCTGGTCACGATCATCGTGGATATCACCGACAACGCCGCCTTCAACAACGGCACGACTGCCGACCGGACCGCTGACGAGAAATTCGGGATTCCCAATCTGTTCGGGATCAAAGGCAAGGTCATCAGCGCCATCACCGGAGCAGACAGCCTGAGCACCGCCAGCAGCAGCGATTCCGGCGCAACCGGCAAGATTACCCGCAACGAGACCGTGACCCTGCGTCTGGCAGGAACGATCACCCAGGTGCTGCCCAACGGCAATTTCGTCGTAATGGGAAAGCAGGAAGTGCGGGTGAACAGCGAGTTGCGTGAACTGGGAGTCAGCGGCATCGTCCGACCACAGGATATCACGGCCGATAATACCGTAACGCATGACCGGATGGCGGAAGCACGGATTTCCTACGGAGGTCGCGGAACCCTCACGCAGCTTCAGACACCCCGTTATGGCCAGCAGGTCATGGACGCGATCCTGCCGTTCTGAATACATAAAAAAAGCCGGGGCGGAACCCCGGCTTTTTTATACTTCTCCAAGACGAAAATCTTACTTTGCAGGACGCGACAGTAGCAGCGACCAGAGTTCAGCAACGTCCTTGGCCGGGCCATTGCCCTGCACGGAAGCAAAGGTCTTGATGGCTTCGGCCTTCTGGCCACCATCCATCTGGGCCATTCCGTATTCGACCTGAGCCAGATCCGGATAATGCGGCTTCTTGCCCAGACCTGTCTTCATCAGAGCCAGACCGGCATCAACCTGTCCGTTCAGCACCTGATTATAACCAGCGGTCAGAGCGGGACCTGCGTTCGGAGCAGAAGCAGCCTGCGTAACGGCAGAGGCCAGCTGGCTCCGGTTTGTTGCAGCCTGCTGGGCCACAAAGGCGTGGAACTTCGCGTCAGTGGCTGCGGTCGGACCATTGCCGAGCGAGTGATTGGCATAGCCCTGATTCAGCAGATTAAGCGCCAACTGAGGCAGACCCATCTGAACTGCGCGCTCGCCCATATCCTGATAATCGGACGGATCCTTGAGCACACCGGTCGCCAGACGTAGACGCTCGACGTAGAAAACGAGCGGTGGCGAAAGATTCGGGTTGGCCACCAGATCATGGATCAGCATCGACCAGTAGTCAGGCTTGGAATAATACTTGGCCAGCAGCACATAGGCATGCGTCTTGGCATCCGCGTCCTTCAGGTTCGTATAGGCCGTGGCCAGCATCTGAAGCTGGTTCTCAGGCGGAATCCTGCCAGCCTTGATCGTGGCGTCCACCTGCTCCTGCGCAGCCTTGGCCGTGCCTTTCCAGTCCTGCTGCAGGTAGTAGCACTGGATCAGCATCGTCTGCATGCGCGGATCGGCGCCGTATTCCTTCAGATAACGCTCGGTCGCCGGAATCGCCCGGGCATACTGCTTGGCGCTGTAGGCCATCGTGGCCTGCGCCATCAGCATCTGCCCCTTGGCGGCCTTCGGCGTACGGGAGCTGTTGATCAGGACATCATAGGCCTTGATGGCAGCATCCGTGTTGCCGGACTGCGCGGCGATGGCCGCACGCATCTGGGCCGTGGTATAGGCTTCGTAATCAGTCTTGCCCTTGACCGCGTCCGCGGCGTCGACGGCTGCCATCGCCTTGGCGTAGTTCTTGGATGCCAGGGCGCTCTGGGCCTGCTGCAGATCCTTGCCCACGGCCTGACCGAGGACATCGTCAGCATGAGCAGAGCCGGCAAGAGCGGCGATACCGAAAACACCGGCCAGCAGGAGATTACGGGCGCTCAGACGGCGGTAAAGGGACAAAGACACGAATTACTGTCCTTCCATGAACTGATCCAGACCGACAATTCCCAGCTTGGTCATGCCGAGACGCTGCGCATCTGCCATAACATGGGCCACCGTCTTGTAATCGGCAAGACGATCGGGATGGATATGCATTTCAGGCTGGTCCGGCATTGCTGCGGCAGCTTCGAAATGGGCCTGAAGAGCGGCCTCGGACGTGATCGGCTCGTTGTTCCAGGAAATGCTGTTGTCGTAGCCGATGCTGACGGTCACGAGCTTGGGTTGTACGGTCGACGGGGGAGGATTGCCCTGAGGCAGATCGATCGCCACCGAGTGTGTCTGAAGCGGGATGGTGATGATCAGCATGATCAGCAGCACCAGCATCACGTCGATCAACGGCGTGGTGTTGATATCGACAATGCCTTCGTCTTCGTGCGTGCTGTCAGATCCGACGCTCATGCCCATGACGGCGGTTCTCCAAAAGGGTGACGTAAAAGCAGGGACGGGCCGCCTTGATGAAAACGACCCGACACGACCTCAGTTCGAGTGAGGCTGCTCGGTAATGAAGTCCACGTGGGCGATGCCAGCTTCCTGACAGGTCGCGACCACCTGGCCGACTGCCAGATACTTGGCAGCCTGATCACCGCGGATCTGGATCTGCGGCTGGGGCTTCTGCTTTGCCGCCTCGACGAGACGGTTCAGCAGATCAGTGTGGTTCGCAATCGGCGTCGTGTCCCAGAACACCTGCCCGTTCGAGTTCACTGCCAGAACGATGTTGCCCTTCCTGGTCTGGGTAGGCGTATTCGCATCGACCGGCAGCTTGACCTTCACCGTATGCGTGGCGACGGGGATGGTGATCAGAAAGATGATCAGCAGCACCAGCATGACGTCGACGAGGGGGGTGGTGTTGATTGCCGACACCACCTCGTCGTCACCGCCGCCTCCTCCGACGTTCATTCCCATAGGATCAGATCCGCTCGCTGGTGGTGATTGTGGTCGGAACAGCCATGCTGCCCTGTTCCGGACTGACGCCGTGACGGAAGCCGCCGATCAGGACGGACTGGATGTCAGCCGCGAAGTTGCGGACACGATCCATGGCACCCTTGTTGCGGCGAACGAGCAGGTTGTAACCCAGCACGGCCGGAACAGCAGTGGCAAGACCGATGGCTGTCATGATGAGGGACTCACCAACCGGACCGGCAACCTTGTCGATGGACGCCTGGCCGGAGATGCCGATGGCCGTCAGGGCGTGATAGATACCCCAGACCGTACCGAACAGACCGACGAACGGTGACGTGGAGCCCACCGTACCAAGGAAAGCGAGGCCGCCCTGCATACGGGTGTTGATGGTGTCGACCGAGCGGGAGATGGACATTTCGGTCCAGGACGGCAGATCGATCGAGTCACGCATGGAGCCTTCGTGATGCTCTGCGGCCACGATCCCCGTCTCGGCAATGTAACGGAACGGAGAAGAGGGCTTCAGGGCAGCGGCACCGTCATGAACGGACGGCTTGGTCCAGAACTCGCGGGCAGCTTCCTTGGAGGCTGCGAACAGACGGCCCTGCTCCAGGAACTTCATGACCATGATGATCCAGGTACCAGCGGACATGATGACCATGATGATCAGGACGCCACGGGCAATCGCGTCACCATTGGCCCACAGGGCGCCAAGGCCGTACGGGTTGCCCTGCGGAGCAGGAGCTTCCGGCGTTGCGGTTGCGCTCTCACCCGGCGTTGCGGCCGCGGCGGGAGATTCATCGGCCGGAGCCGTTGCCGGAGCTGCGCTGTCGGAAGGAGCGCCTCCTGCCGGAGCACCGGCATCGTTGGGTGCAGCAGGCGGCGCGCCAGCCGGATCAGCAGTGGTCGCCGGAGCTGCCGGGTTGGAAGAGGGATCCACCGGCGCCGCTGCGGGAGCACTCTGGTCGGCCGGAGCCGGCTGGGCGAAAGCGACGGCCGGTGCGACCGCACCGGAAGCCAGGGCCAGCGTCAGAGCCAGTGCGCTGGCCCGGACGGCACGCGCCTTCGTCGGAACGGCAAGGGCAGGAAGGCGGAACAGTCTGGTCATGAACTCCATATCCTCGTTAGAGATGCCCGTTTTCGGAGCTTTCTGGGTTGTCGGCCATATGGAGACCGGCCCTTTTCTGAGCCCTGCCAGGCCTGGAGAACCTGACAGGGCAATTCTGTTTGACGGCAATCGAAAGATCAGTCGTCGCCCATCGTGAAGTCGATGTGCAGCACGTGATGATGCTCTGTTACCGGAGCGCCGTTCACGACCGCGGGCTGGTAACGGGCCCGACGAAGGAAGTCGAGCGCACTTTCCACGAACTCGTGGCCACCGCTTGAATTCACAATGGTGCAGTTCGCCGTCTTGCCTGTCGGAAGAATGTCACACGATGCGGTCACATGACCCTCGCGATTTTCTTCCATGGCTTCGTCCGGATAGACTGCCTGTGCGCCGTTGATCGGTCGTGCGCCCGCCGAATGGTCGGGAACTGCCTCAGCCGGCGGACCCTGCGGCGGAGCCGGAACGGGCTCTGGCGACGGAGTCGGGCTGGGCGGCACCGGATGCGGCGGCTTGGCATGCGTGACCCGCTGGATCGCCTTCGGCGGCGGCGGAACGCTGATCTTCGGCGGCGGAATATACGGCGGTGGCGGCTGTTCCATCTGCGGCGGCGGCGGCGGCGGTGGCGGCGGCGGTGGTTTAGGCTGTTCCTTGATGACCTCCGTCTTGATAGGCGGCTTTTCCTGGACCAGCTTGCTCACGGCACCGCTCATGAGCGCATAGATCACGGCGCCCATAGCCAGCACGGCCACGATGATCGCGACAATGTAGTCTGTCGGCTTGCGCTGCTGTGCGGCGTAGCTCTTCATGTCGAAACCTTCTTACCCCTCACTGACACCGGCGTTGATCCACATCTGCCGGGTGCGGTGCCCCCGATTTCTGTGTTTCCATCAGGTTCCCTCACCGCAGACCCATAAAATGCGTCACATGCTTTGAGAACATACCCGATATGCTGATTGGGCAGTCTAACCTCCATGCTGTCAAGCGGGTGATTGCTTTTATCGAAACGATTTTTTCATATTGTCGACATATTCTGCGCTTTGTGGGCCAGAGGGACAAACAAAAATATCCTCTGAAATCCTTGCAACGCAATTTCACTACGGCGCGTTATGACAGATTTAAGAAAAAAGCGCCGGAACAGCGAACTGTTCCGACGCGTGACCGAATCCATCTTAGGGGAGAGAGGGCTTACTGGGCCGAGGCGCTGGCTTCCGAACGGGTCGCCCCGACGCTCTGCGCCAGAGAGGCCGACATGAAATCGTCCAGAGCACCATCAAGCACGGCGCCCGGGTTCCCCTTCTCCACTCCCGTCCGCAGATCCTTGACCAACTGGTAAGGCGCCAGGACGTAGGAACGGATCTGGTGCCCCCAGCCGATATCGGTCTTTGAGGCCTCTGTCTGCGCCGCGGCGGCCTCACGCTTCTGAAGCTCCGCCTCGTACATGCGGGCTCGCAGCATTTCCATGGCCTTGGCGCGGTTGCGGTGCTGCGAACGGTCGGTCTGACAGGCCACCACAATTCCGGTCGGGATATGGGTGATCCGGATGGCCGAATCCGTCTTGTTGACGTGCTGTCCACCTGCGCCCGAGGCGCGGAACGTATCGACGCGCAGGTCCGAATCGTTGATCTCGATCTCGATCGAATCATCCACGACCGGATAAACCCAGACAGACGCGAACGACGTCTGCCGGCGGGCGGCCGCATCGAACGGCGAGATCCGGACCAGACGGTGGACGCCCGCTTCAGTCTTGAGCCAGCCATAGGCATTCGGGCCGCTCACCTGGATGGTGGCGGATTTGATGCCGGCCTGCTCGCCTTCGCTGCCTTCGATGAACGTGACCTTGTAGCCATGCTGCTCGGCCCAGCGCGTATACATGCGCAGGAGCATTTCGGCCCAGTCCTGAGCTTCCGTGCCACCAGCGCCCGCATTCACCTCGACATAGCAGTCATTGCTGTCCGCCTCGCCAGAGAGCAGGCTTTCGATTTCGCGCTTGCGGACGTCCTCGGCGATGGCGCGCAGGGTCTGAACGGCATCCTGAACGAGGCTGTCATCCCCTTCCATTTCCGCCAGTTCGACCAGTTCAAGCGTACCTTCGACCTCGGCTTCGATCTGCTGGACGCCCTCGATCTGGTTGGCGAGCGTCGTGCGCTCCCGCATCAGCTTCTGGGCAGCGTCCGCGTCATTCCACAGGTCGGGATCTTCAACGCGATGGTTCAGTTCCGCGAGGCGTGTTGTTGCGACATCCCAGTCAAAGATGCCTCCTCAGCAGTGCCACCGACTGCTTGATCTGCTCGGAAAGGGCCTCGGTTTCGGCCGACATAGGTTCCTCCACTCATAAGGGGGGTCTGTTCTGGTGGGTCTTAGTATAGGCCGCCCACGCCGATGTCACCATCGGACGGAGCAGGCTTCTGGGCCTGTCCCTGCGCTGCGGAACTGCCGGTGCCCACCGCGGCTCCGGATTGGCCAGGTGTCTGGGCCATGTCACTTTCGGAGTCCGAAATCACGGCATCGGCTCCGGTATCGGCGGCGGTCAAAGCTTCGGTACCCGCGCCGAAGCCATGCAGTTCAACCGACGCTCCCGGAACCTGATCGGTCTTGAAGCCATCCACGGCCGAAATGCGCCCCGTGTCGTAGCTGGCCAGTATAATGCCATCCGGCACACGGAAGTCGAGTTTCGGGCGGCTCGCGAGCGCCACCTTCATGATTTTATTCCAAATGGGTCCAGCCACACGGCCACCATCTGAATTGCGTCCCAATGTCTGGGGCGTGTCGAAACCGACCCAAACCACCGTAACGATATCGGGCGAGAATCCGGCGAACCAGGCATCATGAAAGTCCTGACTGGTGCCGGTCTTGCCCGCGATGGGACGGTCGATGCCGACACCCGCCATACGGCCAGTGCCCCGGGCGATCACGTCCTGCATCATCTTCACGATCTGGAATGTGCTCTGCTCGCTGGCCAGCGTCGGGCGTGTGTCGATCAGAGAGGGGACAGACACGCTGCCGGGTACTGGCGTGGCCGGGACGGGAGTAGGCGTGACGGGAGTAGGCGTGACAGGCGGCGTCGCGCTATCCGCCGAGGTACCGTCCGTGGGAGCGGGCTGCTCGCCGGGCGGTGCCTGCATGGCAGTGCCGAGTTTCAGCCCCCCCGCCTGCCACAGGACAGTCCCGGCGCGATCCTGAATATCGTCTACAAGGGTTGGCGTGACGATGTGGCCGCCATTGGCGATCGTGGCGTAGGCAGCGGCCTCGCGCATGACGGTGGTTTCGACAGCGCCCAGCGCCGCGGGCAGGACATGCGGCATCTGCGCCACAAGTCCGGCGCGGATGGCCGTATCGGCGACCGCTTTCATGCCAAGATGGGCAGCGACGCGGATCGTGACGAGGTTGCGACTTTCACGCAGCGCGTCATGCAGCGTCGTCGGACCCCAGTTGTCGTGCTCGTAGTTCTGCGGGTGCCAGTCGCCATAGGAAATGGGAGAATCGTCGAAGCGTTCGGACGGGGAAATCCCCTTCTCCATGGCCGCCAGATAGACAAAAGGCTTGAAGGACGACCCTGGCTGACGCAGCGCCTGCGTGGCCCGGTTGAACTGGCTTTCATGGAACGACCAGCCGCCGACCATCGCCAGAACGCGGCCCGTATGCACATCCAGCGTCACCGCCGCCCCTTCGACCTGCGGAATCTGGCGCAGTGCCGCCGCACCGCCTTCCTGCGGTTCGACCATGATGACGTCCCCGGCACGCAGCGGATGCGCCCGACGCGCCCAGCCGATATCGGTCGCAAGGAGCGCGCCTTTGCGGGGGCTACCTTCCTCGATCCAGCCGACATGCGTGCCACCCGGCAACACGACCGCCAGACGCCACTCGCGCAGCATCCCGCCGGGCGGCGTGACATGATCGAGCGCGCTTTTCCAGCCATCATCCTGAATGTCCGGCAGGTTCCGCAAAGGCCCGCGCCACCCACTATGGACACGGTCGTAATTCATCAGGCCTTCATGCAGAAGGCGCGTTTCCGTAACCTGAAGGTTCTGGTCGAGACTGGTATGGACTTCCAGACCACCCTGCGCCGCACGCTCCTGTCCGTACTGGGCGATGAGCTGACGACGGACCTCCTCGCCGAACCATTCGGAATCCGGCAGAGGTCCGAAACGCTGCTTCTGCTGCGGGACCAACGGCTCCTGCTTTTCCTGATCGGCCTGCTGACGTGTCAGGACGCCAGCCTCGACCATCAGATCCAGCACGAGGTTACGGCGGCCCATCGCGGCCTGCGGATGCAGAAACGGATTGTAGTTCGTGGGTGATTTGGGAAGTGCCGCCAGAGAGGCGGCTTCGGCGTCATCGAGCTGGTCGAGCGGTTTGTTGAAATAACTTTGCGCGGCCGCGGCCACACCATAGGCGCCGTTCCCGAGATAGATACCGTTCAGGTAGATTTCGAGGATCTTATCCTTGGACAGCACCTGCTCCATTTTCATGGCGAGCAGGGCTTCCTTGATCTTGCGATCGAGGCTCAGAACGTTGCTGTTGAGCAGCATGACCTTCGCCACCTGCTGGGTGATGGTCGAAGCCCCCAGCGGACGGCGGCCATGACGCGCAAAAATGTCCGTCAGACCCGCACGGCCGATCGCCATGAAATCCACGCCGCCATGCGTATAGAAATTATGGTCTTCCGTGGCGATGAAGGCATTCTTCACGCGCTCTGGAATGGCGTTGATCGGTACGAATATCCGGCGCTCGTTCGCCAGTTCGGCCATCAGGCGGTCATCGGACGTGTAGATACGGCTGACGGTCGGCGGCTGATAGGCGCGCAGGCTGTCCACGCTGGGCAGATCAGCCACCAGCTTGGCATAGGTCGTCCAGCCCAGAACGCCCGCCCCGGCCACACCCACAAGCCCCACACCGGCGATGATCGCCAGGGACTGCCGGTAGCGGCGGAAACGGGGAGGGCGTGGTGGCGTGGCGCCCGGACCTTGAGGGTTACGGGAGCGGAAAGAGCGTCGCGTCATGTCCCCTGCATAGCATTATTCCGTACCTTTAGTCGCCCCGTCTAAAAAGGTCATTTCATGAAAGAGGCGTAACTCCGGGATCATCATCCCGCAACATCCAGAAGCCCTCAGCCCAGCAGACGACCAACCATTCGCGCGGTGTAGTCCACCACAGGCACGATCCGCCCGTAATTCAGACGGGTCGGGCCGATCACACCAATCGCACCTACGATTTTCTGGGCTTCGTTGCGGGCAGGCGCCACGATCATGGACACGCCCGACATCCCGAACATGCCGCTTTCGCGCCCGATATAGATCCGCACCCCTTCGGACGCATCCGCCAGTTGCAGCAGCTGAAGCATGGTCTCCTGCGTCTCCAGATGGTCGAACAGCATGCGGATCGTGGTCAGGCGCTCGATTTCCGTGATGTCGGCCAAAAGCTTCCCCTGCCCTTTCACGAACAGCGTCCCCCCCTCGGCATCCCATGTCGCAAGGCCGCTTTCGATCACACTGGCGGTCAGGGCATCGAGTTCATGGCGGCTGGCATCCATTTCGCTGCGAACCTGCTCGCGCAGCGTGCCGAGCGTCAGGTCACCAAGACGGGCGTTCAGGTAGTTCCCGGCCTCGACAAGAGCGGAAGGCGGCACGCCGGGCGGGGTCTCGATGATGCGGTTCTCGACCTGCCCGTCCGAGCCCACCAGAATGACCAGAACCCGCCCCGGACCAAGTGCTACGAACTCGATATGCTTGAGCGCGGCATCCGATTTCGGCGCGAGCACCAGCCCGGCGGCGGAAGACAGGCCCGACAGCAGGGACGACGCTTCGGACAGGATATCCTGATAGGACCGCCCGTGAATATCGAGCCGGCTGTCGATGCTGGCGCGGTCTTCTTCCGTCAGGGGGCCGAACTGGAGCAGTCCGTCCACGAACAGACGCACGCCCTTTTCGGTCGGCAGGCGCCCAGCCGAGACATGCGGGCTGAACAGCAGTCCGGCCCGCGCGAGATCCGCCATGACATTGCGGATCGTGGCTGGAGACAGGGCCGGTTGCAGGCGCTGGGCGAGAGTCTGGCTGCCGATGGGCTCACCCGTTTCGACATATTCCTCGACGATTTCGCGCAAAATCGCGGCTTCACGATCTCCCAGACCGTGCGGCATCGGGATGGAAGGGCGGAACAGGGGAGGCTGTGGTCGCATCATGGTAAACCCACTGTCGGGGCTGGATGGGTCTGCGTCAAACGCGCTAGAGGCGGGACATATTCTTCCACAGGATCTATTTTGACATGACTGACACCGCACGCAAGCGTCCATCGGGGCGTGCGCCGGACGAAAACCGCATTGTTTCAATCGAAACGGGCTTTGCCCGCCATGCCGAAGGCTCCGCCCTCATCCGCGTGGGCGGCACGGAAGTCCTGTGCACGGCCACGGTCGAGGAGCGTGTACCGGCGTTCCTGCGCAACAGGGGACAGGGCTGGATCACGGCCGAATACGGAATGCTCCCCCGGGCAACGCATCATCGTGGCCAGCGCGAGGCGGCCAAAGGCAAGCAGTCCGGCCGCACGCAGGAAATCCAGCGCCTGATCGCCCGGTCGCTCCGGGCCTGTGTGGATCTGAAAAAGCTGGGAGAGCGGACCATCACGCTCGACTGTGATGTGCTGAACGCGGATGGCGGCACGCGCTGCGCCTCCATCACGGGCGCCTGGGTGGCACTGGCGATCGCACTGAAGAAAATCAGGCGCTCGCAGGCCCTCACGGCCCAGGTCGCAGCGGTCTCGTGCGGGCTGACAGAGGCGGGAGCCGTGCTGGATCTGGACTATATCGAAGACAGCAGCGCGCAGGCCGATACGAATTTCGTCCTGACGGCAGATGGTGGCATCATCGAAATTCAGGGAACCGCCGAGGACAAACCGTTTCAGGAGACCGAATTTTTCGAACTCCTCCGACTGGCGAAGCTCGGCACGGCCCGACTGTTCGACGCCCAGAACCACGTACTGGAGACTGCATGATGCGGACACTGTCCCAAGGCTCAAAAATCGTTCTGGCCAGCCATAACGCCGGCAAACTACGCGAATTCTCCACTCTGCTGGCCGAGAGCGGGATCACCGTCATCTCGGCAGCCGAACTGAACCTTCCGGAACCCGAAGAGACGGAAGAGACCTTCACCGGCAACGCCGCCATCAAGGCCCTGGCCGCGGCCCGGGCTTCCGGACTGCCCGCGCTGGCCGATGATTCCGGCTTCTGCGTCGCGGCGCTGGACAACCGGCCGGGCGTGTATTCCGCGCGCTGGGGCGGCCCGACCAAGGACATGCAGATCGCGATGGAGCGCGTGCACCGGGAGATGGGCGACAGCGCCGATCATCGGGCCTTTTTCGTCGCAGCGCTGTGTCTGGCATGGCCGGACGGCGAAACGCGGACCGTGCAGGGCGAATGTCACGGCACGGTCGTCTGGCCCCCACGGGGCGATCATGGACATGGCTACGACCCCATGTTCGTACCCGAAGGCGAAAGCCGGACGTTCGCGGAAATGACGGAAGCCGAAAAGAACACCCTAAGCCATCGCGGACGGGCCCTGACGGCGTTTCTGAACACTTGTCTGGACACATTTCATGTCGAGCGCCCGAAAACATGCTAAAATCTAAAATATTGACTGGATTGAAGCATACATTGTTAATCATGAGCAGTTGATCATGCCAGACTGTGTAGAAAAGATGCGTTTTCTTACCGTGTTCAGAACCTATTCATGGGATGAATGTATCGACAGAATGGCCCACAAGGCGCAGGACAGCAGCCATGGGGGAGATTTTGTCATTGCCGCTGATTTCACGCAGCACGTCTTTGCCACACCTGGTTTTGACTGTATCGGACATACACAGACTGAAATCGCCCAATTGGGGCTTCCGATCATACCAAAAGACAGGCCACTCTGGCACAACTGGGATTACATCTGCCCCATTATTCTGTCATGGGAAAAACAGAAATACGACTACTACGTCGTTACTGAATCAGATGTTTCCGTCAACATGGATTTTTCCCGTCTTTGCGAAACAATGGCGAAAGATGGCATCGATCTCATCGTCGATTTCATCCACAGTCCGACACCGGAATGGATGTGGTACAATGACGCCCTTTCGGTCAGTAACGACCCATTGGGATGTCTGCTCTGCGTCTCTGTTTTCTCGCACAAAGCCCTCGAACTCATAACAGAGCGACGTCTGGAAATGGCAGGAGAGCACGCTGTCGGCACTCGTACCAACTGGCCGTTTTGCGAAACCGTCGTGCCGGCAACAATACGGGACGCAGGCCTGAAGATCGCCGATCTCCAGGATTTCGCAAATCTGCACAACTTCCATTTCGAAAGAAAATATTCGGAGCACAATCCGATCGTCAATATTCCGGGCTCCTTCGTCCATTCGGTGGTATCAGGAAAGAAGATCATTAATCTTGCATTGGCTTCCCGGCCGACACGCACCTTCATAGACAATTATCCGGAGGACGAAGCCGCCTTCCGTTACGAAAACCAGAGGGAAGTGCAGCAAGCCATTCTGGACAAATCCCTGCGCGAACCAGACCATACGGCCGCAGCCATACTGTCGCGCATTTACGAAATCGACATTTATTCCACGCAGGATCCCGCTGCACACAAACCCGTGGCAACGAGTTCCAGCAGTGATTATTCCCGGTCCGACCTTCCCGCAGAAGCTGACAACCTCACCAATCCACGTTGGGAGGGCGAATTTGCTTTCCATACAGGTTACGAAAATCATCCATGGATCGTGATTGATCTTCTTGAAGGGACCTTTCTTAAATCACTCACGATCAAAAACCGGGAAACCTATTCCGAACGCTTTGAACATTTCACTATCGAGACAAGCTTGGACAGTGAATCGTGGCGCAGCGAGGTTTTCGACCTTTCCATCGATCCCGATAAAAAAGAAAGTTTTGTTACTTTCAAAGCCCCTTCTCTTGGACGCTTCCTTCGTATTACCAGCCTGTCAAAGAGTTGCCTGCATCTACGCTCTCTCAGGGCGGAAACCCTGGATTTAGGCATTCCACAGAATCTTTCTCTTTATGCGTCAGCTGAAATGAGTTCTGTTTCCGTTTATTCACGCGGGAAAGATAAATATTCCGAAGCCGATTTACTTTTCATTGGATCGGACGACTACAGTATTCATTCGGAAAATGAATCTTTTCCGTGGTGGAAAGCAGATTTCGACCGGCTGGTGGTCATCGATCAGATCCGGATATTGACACGCCCCGGATGGCGCAACCGCTTCATCCGCTTTGCATTCGAGACTTCGGCCGATGGCAAGTACTGGAGTGTCATGCGTCTGGTCCTGGATGGACAAAGCCCTTCCCCGGCTCCACAAGACGAAATCGTGTGGAACCCGAAGCAGGCCGTTGCCACCCGCCATCTGCGTATCCGGCTGCTGGAGCACGGTGTCCTGAACCTGCGTCAAATTCAGATTTTGGGCCGCCCTTCTACTTGAATCAACCCTGCAGAATGAGGCCAGGACTTACAAACGGAATACTGACCTCAAAGAGGTCATCGGCAACGATGCCGGTTTGTTTCCAAACATAATTCATGCGATGTTGTAAACCGCCATTCACAGGGAAAGCGCGCGCGAACCAATGCTGAAAATTCTGGTCAGCCATAATTTGAAAGTCTTCCACGTGGAAGGAGAGCGCGTCGTTCAGCGAGATCTTTCAAATATTAAACGTCCTGAAGATGTTCTTTGTTTTTATGACAGAAACGGACTTCAGGGTTTCTGTACATTGGAAGATGCGGACCGCTGGCTGGATCTCGAAACATTGACCGTCACGCGCGCCATTCCCACTGTCGCGATAACATCCGAGTATCATGGCAATGGGCATTACAGCTTTCAGTACGGTGGCAGATTCGCTCGGGCCAACCATCTTGGCGGTCTTGATTTCGTTGCCGAGCACCGCAACCTCTGGGAAACATTCAAGCTTCTCGATATTGAGACCTTTCATGCTGCCAGACGGGTTGCCAGCTATCGCTGGGTCTTGGGGGGCAGCGACACCATCGTAAAGCTGAATCTCCGGGAATCGAATTTCGACCAGGTTACATTCGGAGAAAAGAAGCTTCCAATGGAAGCGTTCTTCAACAGCGCCGCAGCCACGAAACACCTGCCCCGCTTCATATTTTTCGATGACTGGAAAGTTCATGAAGCATTTTTGCTCAATCCCGCCATCGTCCTTGTCGTTTTCGGGCATGGAGTGGCTCTTCAGCAGTATTGCGAATGCATCCGCAGTATTGGATCGCTCGCAAAATATGACGGCACGATCCTGATCGTCAGCAACATCGAAGCGGACCATCTGAAAGGTCTGGCCCCTGAGGCCCTTCGCAGTCAGATCCAGGTCATTCCGATGCAAGGCTCGGACCAGCTCGACTTTGTTGGCGCCCGGCTGACGATCTTCAACACGTCATTACTCGATGAATACCAGCCCATCCTGTATTCGGACGTGGATATCGTTTTTGACCACCCCATCGAATCTTTCCTTATCGAGGCAGTCAAAGCCCGTCGGTGCAGTGCACAAATCGAACCTTTCCATATGATTACCACATCAGAACACACAGGATCCAGTCTGGTGCAGGCCGATCCGTTTACATGCGAAGGATTGCATGGCTTCAATGGCGGCCTTCTTCTGGTTCCGAACATGACGGATCATGCCCGCTACATCAGAGCCGCCTATCAGACACTGGTCCGCTACACATCCCGGCATGGCCGCAAATCCATCCCGTTCTATGACCAGAGCGTGCTAAACTACACGCTGTATAAACTCGACGATTTCGATGGCGAACCTGTCAGTGCCCGAACCCAGATAGGCGGTTACGACCATCCCACGGACCCCGCCCATCCACGTGGCTTCATCCATTTCTGGAATACAGCAGAGAAACATCTGGCCATGCAGACTTACATTGACGAAGCCGAGAAGC
Source organism: Gluconobacter aidae (assembly GCF_009547075.1). Taxonomy (GTDB): domain Bacteria; phylum Pseudomonadota; class Alphaproteobacteria; order Acetobacterales; family Acetobacteraceae; genus Gluconobacter; species Gluconobacter aidae. The sequence goes on along the minus strand of NZ_WIPH01000020.1, from coordinate 4,536 downwards.
TTCGCCAATCATAAAGAAAGCAAAACGTCGCAACCAGTTGGCATATGCCATCCAAAGACCAATTTGGGCACCAGGCGAAACGACATCTGCAACGATACAATGGAATCCCACGTCAGGGCTTTCCCCTTATTCCTGACTGACTGCGAGTGGTGCTTCAATTACCGCTCGCTCCACGCCTGATTCATCCACCCCACACGCGCTGGCATGATTTTCGGAATTCGCCCCTGGCCCCTGCCTCGCTCATGGTTCTGACCGTGATTTCCACGACGTTGACCGGACCAGTGTTCCGACTGCTCCCGGGACGTTTGCCCCCCGAAGCAGCGACAGAGTCAGTTCTTCGAACGGACGGGGCCGTGGCTGACAAGCGCGCCCCGCTGCCAGACCTGATCAATCTGGTCCACGGCAGCAATGTTTTCATCCGCATTCCCGTCCACGACCAGAAGATCCGCCCGGCGCCCCGGTGCGATCACGCCCCGGTCTGACAGATGCAGCAGGGCCGCGGCATTGCCCGTCGCCAGACTGATGGCTTGGACGGGAGACAGCCCGGCCTGCACCGTCAGATACAGCTCGCGATGCTCTGCGAAGCCGGGAATACGGGTCGGTGCGGCCCCGGAATCCGTGCCGAAACCAACCTTCACCCCCGCCCGATACAGAACGGCGAGGTTCTTCTGGTTGACGGATAGCGCGTAATGCGAAGCCTTGGTCAGAGGCTTGGCCAGTGTCTCCGCGCGCCATTTCGGGTCCGTGAACTGGCGGCGCAGGGGTTTGTCGATGCCTGCCAGAACGAACGGATTGGAGAGCAGCTCCGGCTGCTCGGCATAAAGATAGTTCGCCTCGTCCAGATCCAGCGTCGCAATATACCATGTGCCCTGACGGAGCATCGCCGCGATCAGATCATGATCCACCGGCTGGTCCCGCACACCATGCGCGAGGATATCGGCTTTTGCCGCCACGATGGCCTTGGCGACGGCAAGATCGTGGATATGGACCGCAACCCGCGTGTCGTGCTGGTGCGCTTCGTCGATAACGGCCTGATAGATGGCGGGTGGCAGCATGGGATAGGTCTTGCCGTCCGGAACGTCATTGCGGAAATCGTCCACCCAGAGCTTCACCAGATCCGTGTGTTCCGCAATCATCTGGTCCACGTCCTTGCGCGCTTCTTCAGGCGTCGTCGGACGGAAGACCTGATCGGGACCAATGCCCTTGACCATGGCGGCCGGGGGCACACCATCCGGCGCGCCGATCCCCTGATCCACGCCATACAGATCCGCCCCCGGATTGCGGCCCTCATGCTGTTCCTGACGCAGCGTATCGAACAGCGGAGAGCGGTTCAGACCCAGTGCCGTAACGGTCAGCACGCCATAGTCGGCATACTGCTTCATGGCGGCGAGAATATTGGCGCGGGTATAGTTGTCGCGGCTGGCCCCCGTACCTTTCACGAGGCCGACATGACTGTGATCGCTGATGAGAGCGGGCATCAGCGTCTTGCCCGTCAGGTCCACATGACGGGCATCGGCGGGCGCCGGAGTGCCGACCGAAAGGATCACACCATTGTCGATGACCACCGTGGCGTCCGGCTGCGCCGATGCCCCGGTTCCGTCAATCAGCCGCGCGTGGTCGAACGCGACCGGTTCGGCCAGCGCATTTCCAATGCTGAAAGCGGCGGGCGTTGCGAGCAACAGGGCGGTAAAGGTGGAACGGATGGTCATGCGGCGGTCTCCTGTGTGGCTCCCGCCGAGCTTCTTCATCGGGCATCATGTGGCCCAGGCGGAAACGTCCATGAAGGACGAAACGCCCCCAGACCGGGAAAGATGCCGAAAAGCAGACCCTTTCCTTCCGCCTTCAGCCCTCCAGCGACTGAAGCTCGAACAGGCGGCGGTAGATCCCGCCCTCGCGGGCAATCAGTTCGGCATGCGTGCCATCTTCCTTCAGAGCCCCCTGACTGAATACGAGGATGCGGTCCAGTTCCATGACGGTCGAGAGACGATGCGCCACGACAATGACGGTCCGGTTCTGCATCAGGCGTCGCATCGCGTCCTGCACAAGGGATTCGGACTCGGAATCGAGGCTTGAGGTCGCTTCGTCGAAAATCAGAATGGGCGCATCGGCCAGAAAGGCGCGGGCGATGGCAACGCGCTGGCGCTCACCCCCCGAAAGTTTCACGCCACGCTCTCCAACCATGGTTTCATACCCCTCGGGCAGCCGCTCGATGAACGGTGCCGCATTGGCCAGACGGGCGGCCTCCTCGATCTCGGCGCGGCTCGCATCGGGGCACGCATAGGCAATGTTTTCCGCAAGCGTGCGATGAAACAGCACCGGTTCCTGCGGAACGATGGCGATATGCGCGCGCAGGGACTCCTGCGTGACATGGGCGATATCCTGCCCATCCACCACGATGCGTCCGCCATTCACATCATAGAGGCGCTGAAGCAGCTTGGTCAGGGTCGTCTTGCCCGAACCGCTCGGCCCGACAAGCGCCACACGGGACCCTGGCGCGATATCAATGCTCAGATCGTGGTAAAGCGGTTTGGCCTGCCCCGGATACTGGAAATCCACCTGCTCGAAGCGGATGGCCCCTGTCGTGAAACGCGCCATCCGGGCATCGGAAGCGTCCTGAATGGCGGGATCGCGGCGAAAAATCGTCACGAGTTCCTCCATCTCGTTGACCGAACGCTGCACCTGACTGACCTGCTGCCCCAGATCGCGCAGATACCCCTGCACGAGGAACATCATCGTCAGCACATAGGCCACGTCACCCGGACCAGCCTTGCCGTCCCACCACAGCCAGACGGCAAGCCCGATCAGCAGCATCCGCATGGCGAGCGAGGCCAGAGCCTGAAGATTGGCGCTGTTGGTGCCGCGCACCCAGGTTTTCAGAGTGCGCTGACGCCAGCCACGGATGATGCTGTCGAGCCGGTCGTCCTCGCGGTTTTCCGCACCGAATGCCTTGACGACCGGATTGCAGGTGACGGCATCCGCCATGGCCGCACCCATTTTCGTGTCCCATTCATTGGACGCACGGGCGGTGGGCGCGACATAGCGCAGGGTCAGCATGATGGAGAGCGTGGCGAACAGCACCACCGAAACCGCCAGAACCGACCCCATCAGCGGCGAGCGAACCATGAGCACCGCCGTCGTCCCACCCAGAACCAGCACTTCCGGCGCGATCAGGAGCAGGAGCGTGTCGTCCAGCGTATCGATCGCCCAGATACCGCGCGTCAGTTTGCGGACGGTCGAGCCGGCGAAGTTGTTCGCGTGCCAGTCCGTCGAAAACCGCTGCACGCGATCGAACGCCTGATTGGCAACACGATGCATGATGGCGAGCGTGAGATGCGAGATCCCGATGAAGGAGGAGCGTCGTCCGAACAGCCCGACCAGCCCGAGTACGATCAGCCCCGCGACCATCAGCCCCGCATCGTCGCGCAGGTGAATAAGCTCCGCGGTTTTCTCCACGGCAGGCCCGGCGGCATGGCGGGAAATATCCTCCACCAGACGTCCTGCGAGAATGGGCGTGCAGACATCGGCCAGCGTGGCAAGGGCAACGCCGCCGAGGGTCTTCGCAAGCAGAAGGGGATGATCGCGCCAGCGGCTACAGACGAAAGACAGAACATCCGTAAAGGAGACATCCTGCCTGCTCCCCTCCTGCTGCTGGCGGGTCATGGGAAGAGGGGTATCGGACACGGTATCAGACACAGGGCGCTCCGCCGTCTGCCGGTCTGCGATGTCATGCAGAACAGGCCACGGTGTAATGACATGGAGGATGATGGCATGGAATTTTCAGAACTTTGCCGTATCTTGCTGTGTGTCCGGACCGGACGCAACATACCCTATTGGAGTGCCCGTCATGACCGATGCCCCCGCAACCGCGAAGCGGGCCATGAGCAAGGCGGCCGCAAAAGCCTTCATCACAGCGCTTGCCGAAGCCAATCCCGATGCGGAAAGCGAACTGGTGTTCCGCAATCCGTTCGAACTTCTGGTAAGCGTCGTGCTGTCGGCACAGGCGACGGACAAATCCGTCAACAAGGCGACGAAGGGCCTGTTCGAGGAAGCCCCCGACCCGGCCTCCATGGCGGCCATCGGCGAAGAGGGCATTGCGCGGCACATCCGCACCATCGGCCTGTGGCGGGCGAAAGCACATAATGTGAACCTGCTCTGCCACCAGTTGCTGGAACGTCACGGAGGGCAGGTGCCATCCGACCGGGCTTCGCTCGAAGCGCTGGCCGGTGTGGGGCGCAAGACGGCGAATGTCGTGATGAATGTCGCGTTCGGCGCGGATACGATGGCGGTCGATACGCATATTTTCCGTATCGGCAACCGCACCGGCCTGGCCCCCGGCAAAACCGTGCGACAGGTCGAGGACGGGCTGGTCGCACGCATCCCGAAAGACATGCTCCGCCCGGCGCATCACTGGCTGATCCTGCACGGGCGCTATGTCTGCAAAGCGCGCGCGCCCGAATGCTGGCGTTGCCCGGCCACGACATGGTGCCTGTATCCGGACAAACGCCTGGCGGCGCCAGCGCCACGGAAGGCTGTCGC
>NZ_WIPH01000002.1 GCF_009547075.1 Gluconobacter aidae | reverse complement strand
GAATTCACAAGGCGCTTATCAACAGGGAAAATGCCGGTTTTCTGCCGCAAAAAAGACTAGTCCCCGTTATTCATTGCGAATCGCACTCGAAAAAAGGCGGATTTTTCTCAATTTTTCTGCTTTTCTCAGAAGTCCGGCCAGTTGGGAGCCAGGTGCCCCCCCATCCGCAGCGGAGCCACCTTTCGGGCCAGGCCGGTTGCGTCATCCGTCTCCACCATCAGGCCACAGACCGTCGCCTCCCCTTCTGCTGGCTGCGGCCGATCCCTGGGAATCTTGCGAACCAGCCTGTGCAATGAGGCGGGCTTCCCCATTCCGATCACGCTATCGTAGTCGCCGCACATTCCAGCATCTGTCTGATAAGCCGTGCCGGCAGGCAGAATGCGATGATCCGCGGTCGGAACATGAGTATGCGTCCCCACCACGACAGAAGCCTTGCCGTCGAAATAGGCGCCGAAGCCCATTTTCTCGCTGGTGGCTTCTGCATGAACATCGATCAGAATCGCATGGACCGTCACTCCCAACCTGTGTCGGGAGAGGATTTCGCTGACGACGCGGAAGGGGTCATCCAGCGGATCCATGAAGATGCGGCCCATCACATTGATGACCAGCGCCCGGCGCCCACGACTGATTTCGACGATATGACTCCCCTGCCCCGGTGTTCCGGCAGGATAATTTGCGGGTCTGACGATGTGGGGAGCCTGATTGATGTAGCCGATCATGTCCCGCCGGTCCCACGCATGATTGCCCAGCGTAATCACATCAACACCGGCATTGTGCAGGTTCTTGGCAATATCAGGAGACAGGCCATATCCGTGTGACGCGTTCTCTCCGTTGGCGACCACCAGATCCAGCGAGAGCTTCTGGCGCCAGTCGGCCAGATTCCTGATTATGGCTTCACGCCCGCTACGCCCGATAATATCGCCAAGAAACAGCAGTCTCAACAGTCAGTCTTTCATAGTGATTTGGGAAGGATCGGTCCTGATGATCCCGCGCTCGGTCACGATCGCCGGGACCGGAATATCGTAAGGACCTCTGGGAACATGATCGACCTGCTGTCCCGCAAAGCCGAAACCGATTGCCGGCACATCCAGCATGGCCAGAGTGCGATCGTAGTAGCCGCCGCCATATCCGAGCCGATAGCCGGAAGCGTCGAAGGCCAGAAACGGCACGAGAACCAGATCCGGAATGTCGATTTCGCCCTCGGGATGTGAGGTTCCAAAGCGGCCGGCCGTCATGATGCTGGCAGGCGTCCATCGCCGGAAGATCAGGGGAGAGCCTTTGGGCGTGGTTTCCGGCAGCAGAACCTGCCGTCCGGATGCCGAAAGAGCGTGGCAAAGGGGCCGGAGATCCACTTCTCCGGCCAGTGGCCAGACCGCCGCGATCCTGTGAGCCGGTCGTAGCAGAATTTCTCTCAGGAGAAATTTTCGCAACGCCGCCTCGTCATCAGGAGAAGCGGCCTGCCGTAACTGGGCCATTTTCAGGCGCAGGTCTTTTTTCAGAAGGTCGAGGTTGGAAATCTGTGGAGCCGCCAAAGCCGTTGGTCTTTTCAGCCCTCCTAGACCTGCAAGTGCAGGTGGGCACCGGTTAACGTGACCAGGGCCACGACAGAGCCAGTTCCCTAAGGAATGCTTATCGGCCCGGGGGATGATTTGCCTGACGCACCAGGCAGCTCCGTACTCTATATTAGACTGTGTCCGGCCCGATGTTCAATGTAAACGTTATAGAAATCAGGATGCACGCTCGAGTTCCGCAGCCAGAAGCTCCGCCTGCCCTGCCAGACGTGCCAGACGCTCCTGTCGTGCCCCCTCAAGTCGAAGGAGCTGTTCGGCCTGCTGGATCTGCGTTTCGGCCTGGGGTGAGATCTGCCGATGTTTCAGCTCGAAAATCTCATCCGCCATCAGCAGGGCGGCCATCATGAGCGTCTTGGATTCGCTTGCGGCCCCGCCCAGGGTCCGCGCCCGCTGGAGCCAGCCTTCCACATGACGGGCCATGTCATACAGATGGGCTTCTTCCCCATCCTGACACCCGACATTGTAGACGTAACCATTGAGACGAATGGATACCTGTCCCATCGGTCAGCCCTCCTTCCTGTCAAGCACGCCCTGAATGCGGGCGCACAGCGCGTCGATATTGGCCGCGAATTCCGAAAGATCAGGAGCGGAATGAAGCGCACGCTCGCAGGCTTCCTTCGCCAGCAGTTGACGTTCGGACGCAGCGGCAATTCGCATCATCGCTTCCTCAAGGCGTTCAACCGCCTTATCGTCCTGCACATTACCTGTCTCGTTTACCGCCACGATCTTTCCGTTCATGCACTCATTCTGCCAGTAAATGCCCGATTAAAATGCCCAATACAGCCCCGCTCCGGCAAGACCATCAGGAAAGACCCGATCCCGGCACGGGGTCAAGGACATCCCTGCCCGTTCACTACCCTGTTTTTATGATTCCGTCCCGTCAGGAGATGGATCAGCTTCTTCTGTCGCAGGATAAACCGTTTCTTGCCCTCTCCGCCGAAAGTGCGGGGAACGCGTTTGGCGTCCCATGGTGGCTCGAAGTTGTGGGATCACGGGCAGGACAATCCATTCTGGACTGCGGCGCATCGCCCGCAATCGCCCGGCAGGCGCTGGACGCCGGGATCGGCTGGGCGATCTGCCGGGTCAGCCCTGCCCAGTTCCGGGCCCTGGAAACATATAGCGATTATCGCGGACGTATCCTGACTTTCCGCCCGTCTAGCTCCTCCCGCCACAATCTGCGAGAACGTCCCCATGACAGCCTGTGACCTCTACCCCGTTCTGCCCGCCGGTTTTAAGGCGGACGCTGCCCTCGATGTGCTCCGCGACATCCTCGTACTGCCCGAAATAACGGCTCTTCGCATCCCCGCCGGGTGGACCCCGGAGGCAACGCAGCTTTCGCAACTCGTGGACCTGCTGCATGCCAATGGTGTGGCCATGATCCTGGAAGTCGCGGGATCGCTGGCCGACACGCCAAAATCCCTTCTGGGGATCTGTGACGGACTGCACGCGACCAACGTCGATGACCTTGTAAGCCTGCGCAAGACGGTCGGAAGCGACATGCCGGTCGGCTGTCTGTGCACCAATCGCGACGACGCCATGAAGTCTGGCGAATCGGGCGCCGATTACGTCGCGTTTCCGCCCGGCGATCTGGAGCTGGTGAAATGGTGGAGTTCCGTCATGGAACTGCCAGGCGTCGCCGAAAACATCCGGAACACGGAAGACGCCTCGTCCGCCATCACGGCAGGCGCCGACTTCCTTGCCATCCCACTTCAGTTTGATGGCAAGGATGCGGAGCGGTTTTCAGTGATGGCCGTTCTTGCTGCCGGCTGACGCCGGTCTCAGAACCGGCACGGGCAGAAGCGTATCCTGCGTGAAGTAGAGAATGCCGTTGGACTGGGGGAAAGACCTGCTCCCCAAACGGTTGATCTGACCTGCCGTGTTCTCAAGGATCAGTTCACCCTTCTGCGGGGAAAGCTGGACACCCAGCAGATCCCCGTACAGGGTCTTCAGCCCGATGGCATGACCATGATTGTGCTGGATGGCCTTGCGCAGGGCCGCTTCATCCCACTTCCCATACGCAATCGTGTAGCCCAGAATGTGAGTGAGCTGCCCGCGATTGGCAGGAGCGAGCAGTCCACCCGGCCATCGGGCGCTCAGACGCTCCATGGCGGCATTGGGAAAGGCAAAGAGTGTGTATGGACCCGGCCCGCTGATCCAGGGATCCAGTTTCGCAACCTGAATGGCCTTGACGTAATCGGAGAGTTCCAGCGATCCCGCAATGTTCTCATTGAGCGGACGGTCTTCGTAAGACAGCATTGACGGCGCATGATAGGCCACCGGACTGTTGGGTGTGCCGTCCGGGCTAGGCTGATAGGCCTGGTCGGTGCTTCCCGGCATGAGGGCTGCGCGGGCGCTGATCCGGGTCTCGAAGTTGTCCTGGTAGTTCTTCGTCCAGTCAGTGCCCTGCCAGTCAGGATCGCCACAGGCGGAGAGCGAGGCCCCCAGAAGAAGCCCCACGCCGAGTTTCAGCCCCTTCCCCCAGCGCGGAAACCGTCCTGAGGAGAAAACATCGAGTCGCACATCCATGCCTGATCGCACCATCCTGTGAGCGGGAGAAACGACCATAGAGCAGGTTGGCCGAATCAGCACCCGTCCCCGCGCATGGTCCATCCGACGACCCTGCCGCTGACCAGCTCGAATGTCGTCTGACAGCTGGTGTTGTAATAGGTCGACGGGAAACCGCCACCCCATCCACCCATGCCGCCCCAGCCGCCACCCCAGCCGCCCATACCACCCCAGCCACCGCCCCAGCCGCCCCAGCCACCGCCCCAACCATCCCAGCCCCAGCCACCACCCGGTGAATACTGCGTCTGATTGTCGATATAGGCGAGGAAGGTATGACCCTGGGCATCGTAGTTGCGGGTCGGAACACCGAACTGGCGCAGCACGTCCACTTCGGACTTTCCAACCATGGAATCCAGAACCTTGCGCTGCTGAAGGGTCGGGACTTCACAGGCGGAAAGGCCCAGCAGCACCAGGACAGACAACATTCCAACTTTTTTCATCTTGATCTTCCCTGACTGTCCCGCGGCAATGCGGTCATGTTCCTTTTTCGACACGTTCTAGCCCTTCTGACGCAAAAGAAGGATTAAAACTCCTGCAAGTTCCGAAAAGATCAGGCCAACCACAAAATGTCACTGATCCGCGGCGCTCCGGTTGCCAGCATGACCAGCCGGTCAAACCCGAGCGCAATTCCTGAACACGGCGGCAGATCCGGCAAAGCCGCCAGAAACGCCTCGTCCACTGCCCAGTCCTGATCTGGCGACAGTTCCATACGACGCTTACGATCCGTTGCAAAACGCTCCCGTTGCTCCACCGGATCGGTGAGTTCTTCAAAGGCGTTCGCCAGCTCCAGCCCGCCCACATAAAGCTCGAACCGCAGCGCCGCGCGCCCGTCTTCGGGGTCCCGGCGTGCGAGTGCCGCCTGTTCCGCCGGCCAGTGCGTCAGAAATGTGGGACGCTCACGCCCGATCACGGGCTCGACACGCTCCAGAAGAAGGCGGAAAAACAGATCCTCCCAGCTCTCCCCGTTCCGCAGGCCAACATGCGCCTGTCTGGCGAGGGCTTCGGCATTTCCTGCCGTCCCCAGCAGATCCGCCCCCACATAGCGTGCGAATGCAGCCTGCATCGTCAGCCGCTCGAAGGGTAGTGACAGATCAATGACATCCATCCCCCGATGCACTACGGGCGGCAGAAGCGCGCGCAGAAAGGCTTCGGTTTCATCCATGAGAGACGACAGATCCGCACCCGGACGATACCATTCGAGCATCGTGAACTCCGGGGCATGCGTATTGCTGGCCTCACCATTGCGCCAGACACGCGCCATCTGGAACACGGGCCGCCCCGTCGCCGCGACAATGCGCTTCATCGCGAATTCCGGACTCGTGTGCAGGAAACGCGCCTCACGCGAGCCGTCCGGCCGCTCAAGCTCCGTCCTGAAACAGCGCAGATGGACTTCTTCGCCCGGAACAGGAACCGCGAACGGCGTTTCGACTTCCAGATATCCGCGCTCCTCAAAGAAGGTCCGGACCGATCTGACCATCTGCGTACGCCGCTCAAGCAGAGGCAGGCGCTCGGCGATCCGGCCCGGATCAGCAGACAATACGGTCATGGCGTCTATCGCTCCTGTTGCAAAACGGGGACCCGCACCGCTAGAGGCATCACATGCATGATATGGTCAAGACAGCCCCGCAACATTCCGCGGAACGTTCTGCAAAACGTCACACGCTTCGCACACCGTCCGACCTGATCAACGCAGGGATGGCCCCTGAAGCCGACCGGACAACGCTCGAAGCTGTCGGCGAGCGCTTCACAATGGCCATTCCCCCGGCTTTTCAGGATCTGATCACGCATCCGGACGATCCCATTGGCCGGCAGGTCATCCCCGACGCCCGTGAACTCGTCACCTTGCCCCACGAAGACGCGGACCCGATCGGCGATGATGCCCTGTCCCCCGTCCCCGGCATCGTACATCGTTATGCCGACCGTGCCCTGCTCAAGCCATTACTGGTTTGCCCGCTCTATTGCCGGTTCTGCTTCCGGCGCGAACATGTCGGGCCCGGCGGTGGTCTTCTCAACGATGCGCAGCTTGAAACCGCGCTTGACTGGGTGCGGCAGCATCCCGATATCCGTGAAATCATCCTCACGGGCGGCGATCCACTCATGCTCGCCCCGCGCCGGCTGAAGCATATCGTGCAATCCCTGTCCGGCATCCCGCATATCGAGACTATCCGCATTCATTCCCGCGTGCCGGTCGCCGACCCGGCCCGCATGACGGAAGAACTTCTGGATGCGATGGAAACGGACTGCGCCATGTGGCTCGTCGTTCACGCCAACCATGCCAGCGAACTGACCCCGCAGGCGACAAAAGCCATCCGCGCCGTCCTGTCCCGCGCCATTCCCGTGCTCTCGCAGTCCGTTCTGCTGCGCGGGATCAATGATACGGTTGAAAGTCTGGAAGCCCTGCTGCGGGCGCTCATCAAGGCACGGGTCAAACCCTATTACCTGCACCATCTCGATGCCGCCGCCGGAACGGGGCATTTCCACGTGCCGGTCGCGGAAGGTCAGGCCCTGCTGAGGCAACTCCGTGGACGCGTCACGGGACTGGCCTGGCCGACCTATGTTCTGGATATCCCGGGCGGCCGGGGCAAAGTCCCGATCGGGCCGGAATATCTGGACCCCGCGTCTCCGGGCACGGTCTCAACGCCCGAGGGAGAGGCGTGCAGCTTCACCTGACACGCCTCATAAAACGAAACCGCCCTATTTGGCGTCGAACATGTGCGTGGCATGGGTGATGGCCCCACCCGCACGGATGGCGGCGGCCACAAGGGCGATCTCGGAGAGCTGCGCATCGGTCGCGCCGGCCTCACGCGCGGCTTTCACATGCAGTTCGATGCAGTATGGACATTGCGTCGTCAGCGCGACGGCCACGGCGGCGAGCTGCTTGGTCAGGGCGCTGACTTCGCCTTCCTCGAATGCGGCACGATCGAACTGCCAGAAGGCGTCCATGCCCTTGGAGGCATTGGCTTCAAGATGGGAAATGCGCGAAAGGTTCTTCATATCATACATGCGGCTTCTCCTTGCGTTTCGCCCTGACCTTCAGGACAGACACACACTCTGACATGACCTGTCCGCCGTCATGTCCCAAGCCCCCTGCTCTTCACAGTTTCCTGAAGCTGCAAACCGTCACGCGCCCCTTGGCCTTGCTTCCAGCCCCCGTGCGGCGCTAGAAGCCCACAAGACGTGACAGAAAATCCCTCTCCAAGGGTCATCAGGACACAAGCATGAAACAGCAAGCCAACCTTATCCGGGCCGGCCAGGTCATCGAGCACGACGGCCGCCGCTGGACGGTTCTCAAGCAGCAGATCATCACCCCGGGCAAGGGTGGCGCCTTCATCCAGGTCGAAATGCGCGACCTCAAGACAGGCAACAAGACCAACGAACGCTGGAGAACAGCGGATTCCGTCGAGCGTCTGATGACGGAAGACAAGGACTACACCTATTCCTACATGGACGGTGACAACGTCGTCCTTATGGACCCGGAAACATTCGAGCAGCTCATCCTCGCCAAGGACATCTTCGGCGACCAGTTTGCCTTTCTGCAGGACAACATGCCGCTGAACGTCAAGCTGGTCGAAGGCGACCCGGTAGGCGTGGAGCTGCCGCCGCATGTGACGCTGGAAATCACCGAAGCAGACCCGGTGGTCAAGGGCCAGACGGCCAGTTCGTCCTACAAGCCCGCCGTCCTGTCCAACGGCGTCAAGACGCTGGTTCCGCCGTTCATCGAAGCCGGTGAACGCATCGTTGTCCGCACGGAAGACGGATCCTACGTCGAACGCGCGAAGGACTGATCCAGCATGCGTCTCTCCCCGCACATGGCCGTCATGCAGGGCGCCGCGCAGAAGGCCTCGCGCCGCCTGCTCCGTGACTTTGCAGAGGTCGAACAGCTTCAGGTCAGCATCAAGGGGCCCGGAGATTTCGTTTCCCAGGCAGACCTGCGCGCCGAAACCATCCTTCGCGAGGAACTGAGCCGCGCCCGTCCCGGCTACGCCTTCCTGATGGAAGAAAGCGGTGCTTCGGGCGGGGATAACTGGACCTGGCGCTGGATCGTCGATCCGCTGGACGGCACGACGAACTTCCTGCACGGCATCCCGCACTGGGCCATCTCCATCGGCCTTCAGCGCAAGCTGCCGGACGGCACGATCGAAATGGCTGCCGCGGTTGTCTACAACCCCGCTGCCAACGAGATGTTCTGGGCCGAAAAGGGCGTGGGCGCGTTCCTCAATGAACGCCGCCTTCGTGTCTCCGGGCGCCGCAACATGCTGGAAGCCGTTTTTGCAACCGGGATTCCGTTCGCGAAAGTCCCGAGCAGCAGCCGCCTGCCGTTCGCGCGCGTTCTCGGCGCCCTGATGCCTCAGGTTGCCGGGATTCGCCGCTTCGGTGCCGCTGCCCTGGATCTCGCCTGGGTCGCAGCCGGCCGTTACGACGGTTACTGGGAGTTCGGCATCAAGCCCTGGGACTGCGCAGCGGGCCTGCTTCTCGTCCGCGAAGCCGGTGGCTATGCGACCGATCCGGACGGAACCGAACTCCATGACCTGCCCGACGACGTCAATGTCGTTGCCGGAAACACCAACCTTCACGGCCCCCTGCGCGCCCTCGTGCATGAGGCCCTGAACCGGAGCTGACGAAACTGCCCTCACTTCCCATTGCGGGAGTCGTGAGGCGTCGTCTAGGATCGGCCTGACATGTACAGGCCGATCCCCTTCTCCCTTCCTCTGGCGGCCTTTCTGGCCTGCCTTCCGCTGTCCGCCGCACAGGCGCAGGTCACCAGCAATCTGGATGATCTGCCTCAGGCCAAGACAGCCCCCCCCGCGAAAAAACCAGCCCCGACGACGCATCCGGCAGGACACGCCGCCCCGAAACCTGCGACAAGGGCCCCGGCCCCAAAAGTGGCCGCCGGGACAGCAACGCCCGCAGCGGGAGCATCCTCCACGGCAGAGCCCGCCCGGAGCGCACCAACGCCCACGACCGTTCCCGGCGTTCCCCCCGCGCCGCCACCGCCGGTTGTCCTGCCCCCGCCTTTCGTCCCCGTCCAGATTCATCCTCCCGTCCCGCCCGCCGAGGTCACGGCCGTTCCCGACGCGGCCAGCCACACGGCGCCACTCCCTGATGGGGGGATGCGGGTTCTGTTCCCGAGCGGAAGCGCGGCGCTGAACGCAGACAGCCTCAAGGTGCTTCAGGACTACGGAACCGAGCTTTCCCATCACCCCGAGCAGCGCGTCGTGCTGATGGCCTATGCGGCGCTGCCCGGCGATGATGTGTCCATGCCGCGCCGCATCGCGCTGGCACGTGCGCTCGCCGTCCGCTCGATCTTCATTCACGCAGGTGTCGCCACGACCCGCCTCTACCCCCGCGCACTGGGGCGTCCGGATGCGGGAGACACCGCACCTGCTGACCGGCTGGATGTTGTCATCGAGACAAATCCCACCGATACCCCCGCCCCCTCCGCAAACGGCATGCCATAATAAAATCAGGAAAGACACGCCGTGACACGTCCTACGACCTACCTGCTGCGAATGGCCGTTTTCCTTGTCGCGGTCGGCCTTCTGGCCGCGACAATGGGCACGACCCTGCTCCATGCTTTCAACGCGAACCCCAAGCTCGACGCCATCATCCTTGGCGTCCTCCTGCTGGGGATCCTGTGGAATCTCCATGTCGTCCAGCGCCTGATGCCCGAAGTGCAGTGGGTTGAGCTCCTGCGTCAGCCCCGCGCCGGTCTGGCCGCGCCCAAGGCCCCGCGCCTGCTCGCCCCCATGGCCAGCATGCTGGCGGCCCGCAACCGCACGGACCGCCTGACGCTCTCGACCCAGACGACACAGGCCATGCTCGACAGCCTGTCCTCGCGTCTGGATGAAAGCCGGGAAATCTCCCGCTACATGACTCAGCTCCTGATCTTCCTGGGTCTGCTGGGCACGTTCTACGGGCTTCTGCTGACGGTCAGCTCCATCGCATCCGTCATCGGCGGCATGTCCGCAGGCGGCGGGGACATGGACGTCATGTTCAACCAGCTCAAGACCGGACTGGCCGGACCGCTGGCTGGCATGTCCACGGCGTTCTCGGGCTCGATGTTCGGTCTGGCCGGAGCCCTGGTCCTCGGCTTTCTGGATCTTACGGCTGGTCAGGCCCAGACGCGCTTCTTCAACGAACTGGAAGAGTGGCTGGCTGGCGTCACGCGTGTCAGCGGCAGCACGTCCATCGACAGCGATGGCGCGCCTGTCCCGGCCTATGTTCAGGCCCTGCTCGAACAGACCGCCGAAAATCTGGAAACGCTCCAGAACGCCGTCTCCCGCAGCGAGGAAAACCGCGTCCGCGAACTGCACATGCTCGACAGTCTTCAGGAACGCCTGCGCGGCATGACGGATCTGCTGGCTGCCAACCAGACGCTCATGACCCGCACGGCCGAGACCCAGACCGCCCTTCTGCGCCATATGGGCGATGAAGGTCCGGGCTCGCAGGGAACGGCGCTCCTGCGGATCGAGACACATCTCAGCCGTCTGATCCAGGAACTTCATGAAGGCCGCGCCCAGACGATCGGCGAGCTTCGCAACGATCTCCGTGTTCTGGCCCGCACGATCGCGGCGGCCTCGGGCAATACGACACCCCCTCCTGGCAGGCAGGGCTGATCCATGGCCCGGCGCAGACGCGGATCCCACAACGCCCTCGATGCGTGGCCCGGCTATGTGGACGCCCTGTCCACCCTGCTGATGGTCGTCACCTTCGTCCTGCTCGTCTTCGTCGTGGGGCAGCAGTTCCTGTCGGTCTCGCTCTCACGGCGCGAACACACGCTCGACGCTCTGCAAAAGCAGTTGGCCGAGCTGTCGCACATGCTGTCGATGACGGAAGACAAGAACAAAAGCCTGTCTTCCACCGTCGCCACGCTGGCGGACGAGAAGCAGCATAACCAGGCCCAGCTCCAGACCCTGTCGACCCAGATCGCCGCCCTGACGGGGCAGCTACAATCGAAGGATCAGGCTCTGGCCTCGGCTGACGACACGAGCAAACAGCAGAACAGCAAGATCTCAGACCTTCAGGCCCAGATCGAGGAACTGACCCGCCAGCTTCAGGCGATCAGCAACGCCCTCGACATCGAGAAGAAAGCCGAGCAGGGCAAGGACGCGCAGATCGCGGATCTTGGCAGCAAGCTCAATCTGGCGCTGGCGGACAAGGTCAATCAGCTCAAACGCTACCGTTCGGAGTTCTTCGGGCGCCTGCGGGACCTGCTGAAAAACCAGAAGGGCGTGAATGTCGTGGGAGACCGCTTCGTCTTCCAGTCGGAAATCCTGTTCCCGCAAGGCAGTGCTGATCTGACGCCGGAAGGCCGCAAGGAAATCACGACCCTCGCCCACACCTTCAGGCAGGTCGCCTCAACGATCCCGACGGACCTGCCGTGGATTCTGCGGGTGGATGGCCATGCTGACCGCCAACCGATCCACAGCGCCTTTCCCAGCAACTGGGAACTGTCGTCCGAACGTGCCATCACCGTGGTCAAGCTGCTCATTGCCGAAGGTGTGGACCCGCATCATCTGGCCGCGACAGGCTTTGCCGATTACCAGCCTCTGGACGCCGCCAGCACGCCGGCAGCCTATGCCAGAAACCGCAGGATCGAGTTCCGTCTGACGGACCGCTGATCCTTCTTCCGCCTGCCTTTTCACAAAGGCAGGCTTTTGCGCAGATCTACTGACATTTCTGCGATAATCCCTTATGTAGCAGCCATGACCGATACCCCGCTCTCCCTTATCCGCAATTTCTCGATCATCGCTCATATCGATCACGGCAAATCGACGCTGGCCGATCGCCTGATCCAGGCCTGTGGCGCGCTGACCGCGCGTGAAATGAAAAACCAGGTCCTCGATTCGATGGAACTCGAGCAGGAGCGCGGGATCACCATCAAGGCGCAGACCGTCCGCCTGACCTATCCGGCCAAGGACGGCAAGGTTTACACGCTGAACCTGATGGACACGCCGGGCCATGTCGACTTCGCTTATGAAGTCAGCCGCTCGCTTGCCGCCTGTGAGGGCTCGCTTCTGGTCGTGGACGCGTCGCAGGGCGTGGAAGCCCAGACGCTGGCCAACGTCTATCAGGCGCTCGATGCCAATCACGAGATCGTCCCGGTCCTGAACAAGATCGATCTGCCGGCTGCCGAACCCGAGCGCGTCCGCGCCCAGATCGAGGACGTGGTCGGCATCCCGGCCGATGACGCCGTCGAGATCAGCGCCAAGACCGGCATCAATATCGAAGGCGTGCTCGAAGCCCTCGTCCAGCGTCTCCCCGCTCCCACAGGCGACGCCGAAGCCCCGCTTCAGGCCCTGCTGGTCGATAGCTGGTACGATGCCTATCTGGGCGTCATCATCCTCGTCCGTATCAAGGACGGCCGCCTCAAACGCGGTGACCGCATCCGCATGATGCAGACTGGCGCGACCTATCATGTCGACCAGGTCGGCGTGTTCCTGCCCAAGATGCAGTCGGTCGAAAGCCTCGGCCCGGGCGAGATGGGCTACATCAACGCCGCCATCAAGACCGTCGCGGACTGCAATGTCGGTGACACCGTCACGCTCGACAGGCGCCCCGCCGAAAAGGCCCTGCCCGGTTTCAAGCCGTCCATTCCCGTGGTGTGGTGTGGTCTCTTCCCGATCGACGCCGACGATTTCGAAAAGCTGCGTGACAGTCTTGCGAAGCTGCGTCTGAACGACGCCTCGTTCCATTTCGAAGCCGAGACCTCAGCCGCGCTGGGCTTCGGTTTCCGCTGCGGCTTCCTCGGGCTGCTGCATCTGGAAATCATTCAGGAGCGTCTGTCCCGCGAATTCAATCTGGACCTGATCGCGACCGCTCCGTCCGTGGTCTACAAGATGCACATGACGGATGGCACGTCCGAAGACCTGCACAACCCGGCCGACATGCCGGAACTGAGCAAGATCGAGACGATTGAGGAACCGTGGATCAAGGCCACCATCATGGTGCAGGACGAGTATCTCGGCCCGGTCCTGACACTGTGCTCCGAGCGTCGTGGCATCCAGGTCGATCTGACTTATGTCGGCAACCGCGCGATGGCCGTCTATCGCCTGCCGCTGAATGAAGTGGTGTTCGATTTCTACGACCGCCTCAAATCCATCAGCCGCGGTTATGCCTCGTTCGACTACCAGATGGACGGCTACGAAGAGAGCGATCTCGTCCGCATCTCCATTCTCGTGAACCACGAGCCGGTCGATGCGCTGTCCTTCATCTCGCACCGCACCGTCGCCGAACAGCGCGGCCGCTCCATCTGCGCCAAGCTCAAGGACCTTATCCCCAAGCAGTTGTTCAAAATCGCCATTCAGGCGGCCATCGGCTCCAAGGTCATCGCCCGTGAAACGATCGGCGCGCTGTCCAAGGACGTGACGGCCAAGTGTTATGGCGGTGATATTTCCCGCAAGCGCAAGCTTCTGGACAAGCAGAAGGAAGGCAAGAAGCGCATGCGACAGTTCGGAAAGGTCGAAATTCCCCAGAGCGCCTTCCTCGCCGCCCTGAAGATGGACTGACCGCTGCCTTATGTCGAAAAGCGCCGCCATCCTGTTCGTTCACAATGAAGTCGACACGATCGGATGGTGGCTCGCGCATCATGCAACCATCGGGTTTTCAACCCTGATCGTCTGTGATGATCATTCGACTGACGGAACAGACGCGGTTCTGTCCAACGCGGCCACGCTTTACGACATCCGCGTCCACTCTTCCGATACACCCCTGACCGAACGCCTGGAACGCCAGACCCGCTTTCACGAAATGGCCCTGGAGCAGGGCAGGAACGAATTCGACTGGATGATGATCCTGGCGGCGGACGAATATCTGCATTTTGAAACCGCCCGGTCCGTCGCCGAGTTCACTGCCGCTGCCTCCGCCGCCATGCTCCCGGTAAACTGGTGCCTGTTTGGCTCGTCAGGCCGCACGCTTCCCTCCCCCTTCTCGCCGGTCGAGACCTTCACGCGGCACGGCCTGCTGAGCCTGCCGGATCATCGCGTTGTCCGGCATCTCGTCCAGCCCCGCCGGATCGCCAACACTCTGCCCGATCCGTTTTCCGCGCTTGAGAAAAACGCGACCTGGTCCGACAGCCGTATCCTTCATTTCGCCGCTGGCGATCATGAAAGCTTCCTGCGGCGCAACTCCAGCGCCGCCCCGGACAAAGCCTGGCAGAACTTCGACCGCAACGACGCCGAATATACGGGCGCGAGCCGCTGGCTGCCGGAAAGCCGCCGGATTGCCTCTTCCATCATACAGGCGTCGCTGACGGATCTGTACTGGCGCCTCAAGGCCAGCGTCACCCACGCGGACCGCGCCATTCTTCAGGACCTCGGCCTGACACCAGCGCAGCTTTCCACGCCATCATCCCGTCGAACACCTCCGCAATTCCATTTCTGCATGTTCGGCCAGACGAAGCAGTTGATGTGGGACATGCAGACGGGCTCTCTCGTGTCTGTCGGGAGGGGAGACGTGAACTTCGGCCGTTACAATCCCCTGATCGTGGCGCTCGAAGCGTCGGACGGGGATGTCTGGAACGCCTGCCTCTTCACGGAAAACCCGCTCCCCGGGCGCTACCTTTCCCTTCCCGGTTCGCCCACCCTTCTGCCGATGGTGCCGCTTCATGTCATGATCTCGGAAAATGCGGTCCTGTCGCCCGTCAGTGGCGAAGAAATCCGGATCGCCATTCCCGACCATGCCCTGACCAGGATCGACGCCACCACGGCACTCTACACGCGGATGACATCGTTCATGGTGCTGACGGCGGAAGGCCATGGTCTTGCCGATCTCCTGCAGGGGATCGACCGGCTCCCTGCTCCGGACGCCAGCGCGCTGGGCTGTGCCATCGCGATGCTTTCTCCCGAAGACGCCGAACGCCTCGCGCAGACCTTCCCCGGCCTGATCCCGCGAAGCCTCATGCCGGTGCGTCCGCCTCAGTCCTGAAGCCCGGCACTCTTCCGGAACAGCGCAAACGTCGCGACCGCGCCCTCCGTCACGGCCTGTCGGCTCACCGCGTCACTTTCATCCAGATACCGCCCGAGCCGCTCAAGAAACGCCGGCCATTCCCCTTTCTGATGAAACGCCGACAGATAGGCCCGGGGCAGCCCTTCTGATACGCGCCCGGACAGAACACGCCCGCCAAGCCGCGAGCCTTCCAGCACATACAGAACACCCATCGCCGTGCCGTCATTTTCCGGGAAACAGTCCGCCTGCACGGCAGGGACAGCCAGGCCCATCTGCCGCAGATCATCCTTCAGAAGCTCCGCCCGCGGACGCCAGGCCGGCACTGAAGACGCATGTCGGCTGAGATAAGCCTCCGCCCCCACAAGCACGCGCGCATGAGCCGTCAGGAAGGCCCCATAGGATTGCGGATCCGCAAGTTCGAACCGGGAAAATGCCTCATCGACCGCCTCATGGGCCTTCCGGCTGACATGCCGCAGTTCCGCCAGAGCAGAGTTCTTCCGCTCATCGGCGCTTCCAACTGTCTCCATTCGTGCTGATCTTCCCATGCGCTGTGAAACCGTTTCCGGTTCTGTCCGTAATCAGAGTGACTTGCAACGACCAGATTCTTTCTGACACGCCCCCGGATTTCGGAGAATACCCTGTTGAGCAGCACCCCACCCCAACCCTCCTCCCCTTCAGATGGGCACGCCCCCCGCCCGGAAAAGCGACATCTGATCCTGAAAACCATCGGGGGGGTGTTGGGAACACTGGTGACTGCCATCATCGTCCTGATCCTGGTCTGGCAGTGGGACTGGTTCGTTCCCTATCTCAACCGCAAGGCCACTTCAGCCCTGCACCGTCCCGTCAGCATCGCACATCTGCATGTCGGCCTTGGGTTTAAAACCACCGTCACCGTCGATGACCTGAAAATCGGTCAGCCGGAAGGTTTCGAGAAAGAGAAGGACGATTTCGCTTCCGCCAGGGCCATTACCGTCACCGTCGATGCCTGGCGCTATCTGACGGGCGGTGGTCTCTCCCTGCCACTGATCCGCGCCGACACCCCCAAAGGCGATATCGTCTCGCTGCTCAACGGCACGAACAACTACAGTTTCGCATCCTCATCCGATCCGTCGTCGCAGACGTCTTCATCGTCCACCGCGACCCTGCCGAAGCTCGGCAAGATCGAAATCAATGGCGGCGATATCCGACTGGCTCTGGCGAAGCTCAAAACGGACATGCATGTCCTCATCCATACCGAGGAGCCGAAAAACGGCGATGACGGACATCTCGTCATCGACCTCAAGGGCCGATACGCGCAGGCCCCGATCACAGGTCATATCGTCGGTGGCACCCTGCTCGGCCTGACGGATTCAACACATCCCTACCCGATCGACGGACGCCTCGCCAACGGCCCGACCTATGTCACGCTGCGCGGCACGGTCGACGATCCGATCCACTTCCAGGGCACCAATCTGGCACTGCATTTTGCCGGCCCGGACATGGCGCTCCTCTACCCGCTGACGGGAATCCCCATCCCCCAGACCCCGGCCTACAGCGTGACCGGCAATCTGGCCTATTCCGACCGCGCAATCCGTTTCCAGAAATTCGAAGGGCATATGGGCTCTTCGGATATCGGCGGGGACATCAACGTCGATCCGCATCAGAAGCCGATCTTCGTGGAAGCCGCGCTTCATTCGCACTCGGTCGATCTGGCGGATCTGGGCGGCTTCATCGGCGCGCAGCCCGGCGAGGCAAAGAAAGCCGAACCGGCCAGCGCCCGCGTCCTGCCTGACAAGAAGATCAATGTCCCCAAACTCAATGCCGCCAATGTCCATCTGACCTATCACGGCGATCACATCCGCAACAAAAACTGGCCGCTGGACAATATTGACGCCGAGTTGAACATTCGCGACGGCGCCATTGACCTCAAACACCTGGCCTTCGCAACCGGAACAGGCACCATCTCCGCGAATGCCACGCTGGAGCCGACGAAAAACGAACAGTTCCACACCCGCTTCCGCCTCGATGTCTCGCGCCTGCCGTTGTCCCGCATCATGACGTCCAAAGACATGTTCCAGGGAGAAGGCACCATCGGCGGACACGTGACCCTGACCTCAACCGGCAATTCGGTCGCAACCCTCGTCGAAAACGGCGATGGCGGCACGACCCTCGTTCTGGATCGCGGTGGCGATGTCACAGCACTTCTCCCGGATCTTCTGGGTCTCAAACTCGGCTCTGCCATCCTCTCCGCCCTGGGCATCCCGAACCGCTCCAAGCTGGAATGCCTCGTCGCCGATCTGCCGCTGAAAGACGGCATCGTACACACCAACTCCATGCTCCTGCAGACCGGCACCACCCGCACGATGGGCACGGGAACCGTCAATTTCCACAAGGACACGCTGGACTACGCGGTCACAACACGCTCGATCGGACCACAGATCCTGTCCCTGCCTGGCGCGGTCCATATTTTTGGCTCCATGAAGAGCCCGACGGTCCTGCCCGGCGCGGAACTGCTCGGTCGCGTCGCAGCCTCCGTGGGCCTGGGGATCGTCTTCCCGCCCGCAGCCCTGATCCCGACGATCCAGCTTGGCGTCGGCAAGGGCTCGGCCTGTGAAAAAGCCATTCTGGAAGCCAACGAGCATCCGGCCGCCGGCATTGCTCCCGGCAGAACCACAGGTGCTGGCCCCAGCAGCGTTCCACACCCTGAACATGCACGGAGTGGAACCCATGCCGCTGGAAAATCTGCAAAAACCCCGCACCGCCGCCTGTCACCGGCTGAAGTCCGCAAGGCCTGGGAGAAAAAATCGAACCCGAAATGAAAAGATATGATCCGGCCCCTGGCAGGAACGGCTTTTTTGACTATAGCTTGGCCCAGCCTTCCCTGCCCCCGGAGCATCCGCTTGCTGCTATCCAGACTCGACCGCTGGTTCCATATCACGGCCCGCGGTTCAACGATCCCGCGTGAGATCATTGCCGGACTGACGGTTTTCGGGGCCATGGCCTATATCGTGGCCGTCAATCCCGCCATTCTCTCGGCAGCGGGTCTGGACCGCCATGACATGGTCATGACGACCATCGCAGGTGCGGTCGCCGGCACACTCCTGATGGCACTCTGGGCCAGACTGCCCATCGCCCTCGCTCCCGCAATGAGCAGCAACGTCCTGTTCGCGCAGGTCGTCGTCCAGCAGGCTCATGTCAGCCCGCGCACGGCCTTCACGGTCGTTCTGTTCAGCGGCCTGTGCTTTACGGCTCTTTCCCTCAGCCAGATCCGCCAGCGCATCATCCGCGGCTTTCCACCTTCGATCGTCCTCGGAATCCAGATCGCCCTCGGCGCCTTCATTGCCCGGATCGGCCTGACAACAGGCGGGATCGCCGTCCCCTCTCCCGAGGGTCTGACATTTGGATCTTTGAGCAACCCGTCCGTCCTGCTCAGCATGGCAGGCGTCGTCCTGAGCGCCATCCTCGTGGTGCTGCGCGTCCCCGCAGGTCTACTCATCGCCATTCTGGCCATTACCCTGGCCGGCCTCTTCATCCAGACGCCTTCCGGCCCGATCACGCATCTGCCCGCACAGCTTCTGGACTGGCCGCACTACCCGACCAACCTCTTCCTGCCCTTCGATTTCCACGAATATTTTTCCCATCTCGGACTGCTCGTCCCCATCACCCTCTACTTCCTGCTGAGTGATTTCTTCGACGCGACCGCGACCATGATGAGCGTCGCCCACCGCGCCGGGCTGGACGGAACGGTCGAGAAACCCGCTCTCGATCACCGCGCCTTCGGCTCCGACGGTGCCGCGAGCATCATTGGCGCCTCGCTCGGAACCTGCACGGTCTCCGCCTATGTCGAGAGCCTTACAGGCGTTGAAGCCGGTGGTCGCACGGGGCTGAGCGCGCTGGTCGTCGCCGTCCTGTTCGCCCTGTCTTCGGTGTTCTGGCCGCTCATCACCGCCATTCCGGCCATTGCCACGGCCCCCGTGCTCATTCTCGTAGGACTGAACATGCTCGGCAGCCTCAGCCGGGTCGCCGAAACGCCCGCAGAAGCCATCCCTCCCCTGACGATGCTGCTCATCGCAGGAGTGACAGGCAATTTCATGCTGAGCCTCTCCTGTGGTCTCCTGATTTACACCGCCCTCGCCATCGCCACACGCCAGTTCCAGCGCCTGACACCCATCGTTCTCGGCCTGGATGCCGCCTTCGTCTTTTACATGATCCTTCAGGCCCACATGGGCGCATGAGCACTTTCCAGACGCCGTTTTAATCATTTTTTCATGACTTCCAGGCAGGCTGTCTGTCATGACTCCCTGCGCCGATACACCTCGCCACGTCTTCATTGCCACGCCCTGCTTCGGTGGCACCGTCACGCTGAGCTACATGCAGTCCCTCATCGGCTGCATGGCCGCCGCCCCGGCTCACAACCTGCAACTGACCCTGTCGACCATCGGAAGCGATGCCCTCATCACCCGCGCCCGGAATACGCTGCTGCATCAGTTCGTGACCATGACCGATGCGACCCATCTTCTCTTCATCGACAGCGACATCGGCTTTTCCATCACCGATATTCTTGCGCTACTGGATGCGGATCGTCCTCTGATCGGCGGGGCCTACCCCCTCAAATCCCATTACTGGGACCACGATACGGACCGTTTCATCGCCGCCGGAGAACCCGCCGCCACCGCCAGCCTGCGCTATGTCGGAGACTGCACCGCACTGCACGATGACAGCGCACCGGGCGAAATCGCGACCGTCTCCTATATCGGCACCGGCTTCATGCTCATAACGCGCCAGATGGTGCTCGACATGATCGCCCGTTATCCGGAAACACGTTACAGCCGCATCGACGCCAGAACCGAAGGCAACAGTCCGAACGCACCGTCCTCAGACGCCTATGCCCTTTTCGACTGCCTGATCGATCCCGAAACCCGTACCTATCTTTCCGAAGATTTCGCGTTCTGCCGCCGCTGGACCGCGATGGGCGGAAGCGTCTCGCTGCACCGCGGCCTTTCCCTGACACATACCGGCAGCACGACATTCAAAGGCGATCTGGCCATCCGGACCCTGCCTCTTTCCTGATCCCCAAACTGATCCGAACCAATTTCCAACGCCACTTGCCACTATTCGGTCATATTGAAACGGTTTAAGTATTCATGCGGTGTCGGGAGCGTGATGCATACATTCCCCGACACCGCTCCCTCCCTTCAGACCATAACCGCCTGCCGGAAATATGGAATATTACTGAGCGGGTCCGCCGCGCCCGCAGCCGTGTTGTAATACTGCTTGTGAAAACGGCTGAGAGCAGCCGGATCACTCGTCACCGGCAAGGGGGCCGAGACCCGGTAATACCGGATACGCGCCATCGCGGACGCATATCTCAGGTTTGAAACCAGTTGCGCGCTCCTCGGCAGATCCTG
Source organism: Gluconobacter aidae (assembly GCF_009547075.1). Classification (GTDB taxonomy): domain Bacteria; phylum Pseudomonadota; class Alphaproteobacteria; order Acetobacterales; family Acetobacteraceae; genus Gluconobacter; species Gluconobacter aidae. Next base: position 175,569 of record NZ_WIPH01000002.1, on the reverse strand, counting down.
CGACAGCATTCCCTGCAGAATCCGCTCAAACCGCTTTCCAACCGGATAACACAGAAAATTGACCCAGCAGTCGTCATGCGTGGCAGGCTCCATCTGCCACAGCCCCAGAGCCGGCCCTCCACCAATCTGCCTGACATAAGTCCCCCGGCTCTCCGCCAGAGCCGTGCCCGTCACCAGATTGACCGCGACATCCCCATCAAGCCCCAGCGCCGCCAACGCCGGAGCAACCACCAGATGCTTGAGCTGGCCCGCATCAATTCCGCTCATGCCGCCTCCCTCACTTCGTGCTCAGGGAGAGGGCAAGATGCACCATGCCCGTCCCCAGAATGGATGTGGCCAGCGTGATGATCCCGGTAATGACGGCCCGCCCCCCGATCAGGCGGTCCAGCTTGCCGTTGACGACACGATTCCCCTCGTCAACCTTCGCTTCCAGCAGCTTCATCTGATCCCGCAGAGACGAGATTTCCTGCCGCATCTCGGTACGCAGTTCCTCGTATCGATCCGACAGCCCACCTGCGATCGTCTCCAGCCGCAGAACCCTGTCCTCAAGCATCCGAAGCGTATAAGCGCGTCTTTCATTTCCATCAGCCAGACTGATCGTCCGGCCTTCCCTGTCCGACATGCCGTCCCCCAAATAAAAAAAAGCGCACCCCGAGGGGAACGCTTTTGTGGCATTAAGCCATTAACATAGAAACAAACACGCCGTTTATCAATGAAAACCTGAAAACCACCATCTGGCACAGGAAAACCCGCCTTGGCCCTCCTGCCGGATAGGCGCATAATAGTGCCCCATGAGCGCTCCCCCGACAGAAACACTCCTTGACCTGCGTGGCCTGGCCTGTCCGATGCCTGTTCTCAAGGCCAACCGCGCCCTTCGTGACATGCCGCCCGGCTCCAGGCTGCGCATCCTCGCGACGGACCGCGCATCCGTGGCTGATTTCCAGTTCTACTGCCGCGAAACCGGCCATGCGCTCATTGCGTTTACGGACACCGCAGGCGTGCTTTCCTTCATGATCCGGCGACGTGCAGAAACGTCACCGTCCTGAAGAAACTCCAGCGTTCCCATGCTCGGGGCTGGCAAAACCTGTCTTCTGCCTGTAATCCCCTCGCTACCTTGTTCCAAAGTGTGCCTTGAGGCTTTTCATGCCCGAACCCATTGATGCCATGTCTTTCGAGGATGCCCTCTCCGAACTGGAGCGGATCGTACGTGGCCTTGAAGGCGGCCAGATGAAGCTCGAGGACGCTATTTCCGCCTATGAACGCGGTGCTGCCCTGCGCAGGCACTGTGATGCGAAGCTGGGAGAGGCCGAGATGCGTGTCCGCGCCATCGTGCAGAACGATGACGGCACGACAGGCACGGAGCCTCTTGCCGATACCGGAGAGTCCGGCCGATGAATGCCCCTACCACGTCTGTTTCCCTGAAGGACGCGCTCGCCCGCGCCTGTTCCGAGATCGAAAGCACGATCGACACCCTGCTGCCCATGGTGCCGGGAGACGAGTCCGTTCTCATTGAAGCCATGCGCTACGCGGCCCTCGGTGGCGGCAAGCGTCTGCGTGGTTTCCTGGCTGTCGAAGTGGCCACGCTGTTCGGCGCAGACCGCAAGGCCGCACTGCGTGTCGCCGCATCGGTTGAACTGCTGCACGCCTATTCGCTGGTACATGACGATCTGCCGTCCATGGACGATGACGACCTGCGACGTGGCCAGCCCTCCACGCACAAGCAGTTTGACGAAGCCATTGCGATTCTGGCCGGTGACGCGCTGCAAACCCGTGCCTTCGAAATCCTCGTCGAGCCTGAAACCAGCCCCAACGCGACCGTCCGCGCCAATCTGGCCCTTGCGCTTGCACAGGCTTCCGGATCGGCCGGCATGGTCGGCGGTCAGGTCATCGACATCCGTGGCGAAGGCCGGGCCCTCCCGCTGGACCAGGTCCGTCGCCTGCACGCCCTGAAGACCGGTGCCCTCATCCGCTATGCCGCCGAGTCCGGCGCCATCCTCGCCGATGTGGACGACGCCCGCCGCGCCGCCATCGTCGCCTATGGCCGCGATCTCGGGACGGCCTTCCAGGTTGCGGACGATGTTCTGGACTCCACAGCCACCGCCGAGGAACTCGGCAAAACCGCTGGCAAGGACGAAGCCAGCGGCAAATCAACCTATGTCTCCCTGCTTGGCATTGACGGTGCCCGCACCGAGGCCCGTCGCCTGAGCGACCGGGCCCGGGAGGCCCTTTCATCTTTCGGTGCACAGGCCGACGCCCTCAGGGCTCTGGCAGATTATGTCGTCGAGCGCAGGAACTGATCCCATGAGCAAGAAGTCCTCCACGATTCCCACCTATGGCCGCTATCCGGAACTGGATCGCGTCCGCTTCCCTGCCGACATGCGGAACCTGTCCGTTGACCAGCTCAAGCAGCTTGCCGACGAACTGCGCTCTGAAACCGTTGATGCCGTCTCCACCACGGGTGGCCATCTCGGCGCGTCTCTCGGCGTCGTCGAACTGACCGTCGCCCTGCATGCCGTCTTCAACACGCCGGACGACCGCATCATCTGGGACGTCGGACACCAGGCCTATCCTCACAAGATCCTGACGGGTCGCCGCGACCGCATCCGCACGCTGCGCCAGCCCGAGGGCCTGTCCGGCTTCACCCGCCGCGCGGAAAGCGAATACGACCCGTTCGGCGCCGCCCATTCCTCCACGTCGATCTCGGCTGGTCTCGGCATGGCCGTCGCGCACCATCTGCGCGCGGAAGAAGACCCGAGCTATCATGAGCGCAACGTCATCGCCGTGATCGGCGACGGCTCGATCTCCGCTGGCATGGCTTACGAAGCCATGAACAACGCTGCCGTCGCAGGCCCCGGCGCGAACCGCCTGATCGTGGTGCTCAACGACAACGAGATGTCGATCGCCCCGCCGGTCGGCTCGATGTCGGACTACCTGTCCCGCCTGATGTCCTCGCGCCAGTTCTTCAGCCTGCGCGATCTGGCCGGCAAGGTCGCCAAGCGTCTTCCGGGCAAGATCGAGCGCACCGCCAAGCGCGCCGAGGAATATGCCCGCGGCATGATTACGGGCGGCACGCTGTTCGAAGAACTCGGCTTCTATTATGTCGGTCCGGTCAACGGCCACGACATGAGCCAGCTCGTGCCGATCCTGCGCAACCTGCGCGACGCCGACGATCAGGGCCCGATCCTGCTGCACATCATCACCGAGAAGGGCCGCGGCTACAAACCCGCCGAAACCGCTGGCGACAAGTACCACGCCGTCAGCAAGTTCAACGTCGTCACGGGTGAGCAGAAGAAGGCTCCGGCAGGACCGCCAAGCTACACGTCCATCTTCAGCCGCGAACTGATGCGGCGCGCCAAGACCGACGACAAGCTGGTCACCATCACGGCCGCCATGCCGTCCGGCACGGGCCTGAACGCTTTCGCCAAGGCCTATCCGGACCGCTTCTTCGATGTCGGAATCGCAGAGCAGCACGCCGTCACTTTCGCTGCGGGTATCGCGTCCGAAGGTCTGCGTCCGATCTGCGCGATCTACTCGACCTTCCTGCAGCGGGCCTATGACCAGGTCGTGCATGACGTTGCACTCCAGAACCTCCCTGTGCGCTTCGCGATCGACCGCGCTGGTCTGGTTGGTGCTGACGGCGCCACCCATGCAGGCTCCTTCGATCTGAATTATCTGTGCTGTCTGCCGAACATGGTGGTCATGGCCCCGTGTGACGAAGTGGAACTCCTGCACGCAACGGCAACGGCCTGCGAATACGATAACGGTCCGATCGCCTTCCGCTACCCGCGCGGCAACGGTATTGGTCTTGACCTTCCTGAAAAGGGTGAAGTGCTGGAAATCGGCAAGGGTCGCATCGTCCGCGAAGCCCGCCGCGCACCGAACGCCCGCGGAGGGGTCGCCATCCTGTCGCTTGGCCCGCGCCTGCATGACTCCCTGCGTGCCGCTGACCAGCTTGCCGCGCAGGGTGTCCCGGTCACGGTTGCTGATGCGCGGTTCGCCAAGCCGATCGACAAAGCCCTTGTCGAGGAACTGGCCAGACAGCACGAAGTCTTCATCACGATTGAAGAAGGCGCCATTGGCGGCTTCAGCAGCCTCGTCGTTCAGCACCTCGCCGAGACCGGCCTGCTGGACAAGGTGAAGTTCCGTCCGATGGCCCTGCCGGATCGCTACATCGATCACAACACGCAGGATGCGCAGTATGAAGACGCGGGCCTGACCGCACCGCATATCGTCCGGACGGCAGCAGACGCTCTTGGCGTAAACGTCGCCCAGCAGTCCGCCTGAGCGACTGATGGCCAAACGCCGCGCCGACCAGCTCCTCGTTAACCGGGGGCTGGTCGAAAGCCGGACACGCGCGCAGGCGCTGATCATGGCGGGCCTCGTCTATACGAGTGACCGCCGGATCGCAAAGGCCGGTGACCAGCTCCCCGAAGACGCTCCTCTCGCCCTCAAGGGGCAGGACCACCCCTGGGTGTCGCGTGGCGGTCTCAAGCTGATCCATGCGATCGAGTATTTCGGGCTGGACCCAAAGGGCCGGATCGCCATCGACGTGGGCGCCTCGACCGGCGGCTTCACGGACGTTCTGCTGACCCATGGCGCCGAAAAGGTCTATGCCGTGGACGTCGGGCATGGTCAGCTTGCCTGGAAAATCCGCTCGGACGAGCGCGTCGTCGTCCTGGAAAAGACAAACGCCCGCGCCCTGACGGCCGAGCATATCCCCGAACCTGCCGGAATCGTGGTCTGCGATGCCAGCTTCATCGGCCTGCGCACCGTCCTGCCCGCAGCCCTTGAACTCACGACCCCGGATGCCTGGGCCGTAGCCCTCATCAAGCCCCAGTTCGAGGCAGGCCGCGGGGAAGTCGGCGCAAAAGGCGTTGTCCGGGACCCTGCGGTCCATGAGCGCGTCTGCGAAGAAATCCGGGAATGGTTCGCAGCCCTCCCCGGCTGGGAGGTTCTCGGGATCGAGGCCAGCCCCATTACCGGCCCTGAAGGCAACCGCGAGTTCCTGATCGCTGCCAGAAAAACTGCTCCCCCTCGGCCAGAAGCGGAATAGTTTTCCAAAACAGTTTTACGGGAAAGACCGCGCTTTTCCTTTGGAACTGCGGGTCTTCTCCGTGCTATGGCTCCGCCGTCATGACAGCCGTAATCCATCCCGACATCCGCCCCCGAATCAATTCCGTCGCCTCTGACGACCTGAACGCGGCCGAGCGCGAGCGCATCCACGCCAAATCCGCCCTGTTCGCACCGCCTGAGGCGCGTCTCGCGGACGGACGACGCGATCTGGTGGGCCTGTCCCGCGAAGAACTGGCCACACTCATGACGGATATCGGCGAGAAGCCTTTTCGCGCCAAGCAGCTCTGGCACTGGATCTACCATCAGGGCGCGACCGATTTTTCGGCAATGACGACCATCGCCAAGCCCATGCAGGCCAAACTCGCCGAGCATTTCGTCGTCAGCCGTCCCGAGACCGCGACCGAACAGACCTCCGTGGATGAGACGCGCAAGTTCCTCTTCCGCTTCCGCGACGGTCAGGAAGCCGAAACCGTCTACATCCCGGATCGTCGGGAAGACCGCGGCGCCGTCTGCATTTCCTCACAGGTCGGCTGCACCCTGTCATGCACCTTCTGCCATACCGGCACCCAGAAGCTCGTCCGCAACCTCGGCCCCGCCGAGATCGTGGGCCAGTTCATGGCAGCGCGCGACAGCTACGGCGAATGGCCCAGCCCGAGCGCGGACATGCCGCGCTACCTGTCCACCATCGTCCTGATGGGCATGGGCGAGCCGCTCTACAATTACGAAAATGTCGCCAAAGCCATGCGGATCATCATGGACGGCGAAGGCATCGCGCTGTCCCGCCGGCGCATCACCCTTTCAACGTCCGGCGTGGTCCCGATGATGGACCGTTGCGGCGAAGAGCTTGGCGTCAACCTCGCCATCTCCCTGCATGCCGTAACCAACGAACTGCGCGACCAGATCGTCCCGCTGAATCGCAAATATCCGATCGAAGAGCTGATCGCCGCCTGCCGCCGCTATCCGGCCGCGTCCAATTCCCGCCGCATCACTTTCGAATACATCATGCTCCGTGGCGTGAACGACAGCGAAGCCGATGCCCGCGAGCTCGTGCGCCTGATCCGTGACCTGCCGGCCAAGGTGAACCTGATCCCGTTCAACCCCTGGCCAGGCTCGGATTTCCAGCCTTCGACCCGTCAGCAGCTCACGAAATTCGCCAACATCGTGATGGATGCCGGCTTCGCCTCCCCCATCCGCACGCCACGCGGTCAGGACATCCTCGCGGCCTGCGGTCAACTCAAGACCGAAAGCGAGCGCCAGCGCCGCTCCGCCACCCCGGAAGCCTGACATTCGCCCGGTTTCCCTCTTCCCCCCCGAGATGCTAGAAACGCTTCTCAAACGAAACACACCAAGGACCACGCAGTTATGAGCGCCCACCAGGACGTCAAGAAAGTTGTGCTCGCCTATTCTGGCGGCCTGGACACTTCGGTTATCCTCCGCTGGCTCCAGAAGACCTATAACTGCGAGGTCGTCACCTTCACCGCCGATCTCGGCCAGGGTGAAGAGCTCGAACCTGCCCGCAAAAAGGCCGAGATGTTCGGCGTCAAGGAGATCTTTGTCGAGGATCTGCGCGAAACCTTCGTGAAGGATTTCGTGTTCCCGATGTTCCGGGCCAACACGCTCTACGAAGGCCAGTACCTGCTGGGTACGTCCATCGCCCGCCCGCTGATCGCACAGCGCCAGATCGAGATCGCCGAAGCCGTCGGTGCCGATGCCGTGGCGCATGGCGCAACCGGCAAGGGCAACGATCAGGTCCGCTTCGAACTCGGTTATTACTCCCTCAAGCCGGACGTGAAGGTCATCGCACCGTGGCGCGAGTGGGACCTGACGTCCCGCACGAAGCTCCTCGCTTTTGCTGAAGAGAACCAGATCCCGGTCACGAAGGACAAGCGCGGCGAAGCCCCTTTCTCCGTGGACGCAAACCTTCTGCACTCCTCTTCCGAGGGCAAGCTGCTCGAAGATCCGTCGATCGGTGCCGAGGAAATCGTCTTCCAGCGCACGATCTCGCCAGAAGCCGCACCGGATGTCGCAACCGAAATCACCATTGATTTCGTCAGCGGTGACCCGGTGGCCATCAACGGCGTCGAGATGACCCCGGCCACCCTGCTGACCCGTCTGAACGAACTGGGCCGTGACAACGGCATCGGCCGTCTCGACATCGTGGAGAACCGATTCGTGGGCATGAAGTCCCGCGGCATCTACGAAACGCCGGGCGGCACGATCCTGCTGGCGGCCCACCGTTCCATCGAAAGCATCACGCTCGACCGCGAAGCTGCCCATCTCAAGGACAGCATCATGCCGCGCTATGCCGAGATCATCTATAACGGCTTCTGGTTCTCGCCCGAGCGCCGGATGCTTCAGGCCCTCATCGACACCAGCCAGCATTCCGTGACCGGCCGTGTCCGCATGCGCCTGTACAAGGGCAATGTGACCTGCGTGGGTCGTGAAAGCCCGCACAGCCTGTATGATACCCGCGTCGTGACTTTCGAGGACGACGAAGGCGCCTATAATCAGCAGGATGCCCAGGGCTTCATCAAGCTCAACGCCCTGCGTCTGCGGCTCGGCGGCCAGATCGGCCGTCGCGGCGGCACGCTCTGATTTCTCAACAGACTCCCCGGGGGACCATGACCAGTCTGATCCGTCTCACATCCGCTTTTGCCCTGTGTGGCGCCCTCGCCCTGACAGGGTGCGCCGGTGGCCACAAGCAGGTGGATGATTCCGACCTGACGCCCGAGCAGTACATGGCGAAAGTCCATGCCATGCCCGGCGTCAAGACTCTGCCGGACGGCCTGTCCTACAAGGTTCTCCAGTCAGGCCCCAAAGACGGTGAAAGCCCTCATCACGGCTCTACCATCATGGTCATCTACGAGGGCCGCCTCCCCGATGGAGGCATCTTCGACAGTTCCGATCAGCATGGAAACGGCGCCTATATGGAAATGCCACTGGACGGCCTGGTACAAGGCTGGCTCGAAGCCCTGCCCATGATGCATGTGGGCGACGAATGGATGCTCTACCTGCCGCCAAAGCTTGGCTACGGCAAGCGCTCCATGGGCATCATCCCGTCCAACAGCCCGCTGATCTTCAAGATCCGCCTTCTGGGCGTCAACAACAGCGGCCAGCAGTAACCCGGCCGTCCCCCTTCCGGATATATGCCCTCAGGGTCTGTCCGGGAGGGACCAGTGCGCATCACAGCGCGCTTCATAAAGTTCCTGATCGCCCGTTTCCAGCAGATGCCCGGTTTCATGGGTTTTGGCGGTCCAGGCTGCCGGTGCTCCACAGACATGACAGCGCGCCGTCAGGACAATGACCTCATCCGCCTCATCCAGCAGCCTTGTCATGACGTCGAACGGCACACGCCGGTAGTCGGTATCCAGCCCCCCGACCGTCACGTCCGCGCCCCGCGCACGCGCAGCCCGGATGTCCTCAACGATATCGCCCCGGTAATGCGGCGCGACCCAGAACTGTCCTTCATCCAGAACGATATGACTGTAGCGGTCCGCATCCTCGGGCCACGCATTCGCGAAAACGGCCGCAAGATGCGACCCGTCCCGACTCACCAGTTCCGAACCATCGCGCGTATCAAAACCGGGCTTGAGTGCCAGAACATCCGCCTGCCTCTTCGCCGCGGCAATCAGATGCGCGGATTTGCCCGCAAACATAGGCCCCACATACAGTACAAGACGTCCCCTGACGGTCATGATTGCTCCTTCCGATAGCGCCATGAGCCCTATTCCGACCGTTTTGCCAAGCCCGGCCTTGCTGAAACGCCTCTGAAAATGCCACAACGACAGTGTGATCAGAATTGACCCCGCTGTCCGGCTTCCCCTGTTTCTCGCCATTTCCATGGTGATAGTCTTCGTGATCGGCCATGCCTGGGAAAACCGTATCCAGGCCCCCCGCGAATACTCCAATGAATGCAGTATCTGCCATCATGGCGGCCATGGTCAGGTCTCTGAAATCGCCCCCATTTTCGGACGCGTCGGCCCGATTGCCCAAACGCCCGCAGGTCATCACTATCTCGTCGATGTCCTGCTTTATGGACTGGATGGCCCCATCACGGCCGGCGGCGGCCATTACAACGGCGCCATGCCGTCTTTCCAGCGCCTGCCAAACGACGAGATCGCCCGTATCCTGACCTTCGTCGCGAGTCAGGAAATGTCCGGCAGCACTCCAATCTTTACTGCTGCGGACGTTGCCGCCGCACGCACGCATCCGATGTCGGCATCCGAGGTTCTGCAGGAACGCCAGAAGCTGGACCTGCAGACGCCCGTTCGATGAAACGCATCATCCCTTCCCTGATTTTTTCAGAAACTGAAGACTGAATTCATGCAGCGCGTATTTTCCGGCATCCAGCCAACCGGCATCCCCCATCTGGGCAACTATCTCGGAGCGATCCGCAACTGGGTCACGCTGCAGAAAGACCATGACTGCGTCTTCTGTCTGGTGGACCTGCATTCCATCACCATGCCCTGGGGCCCGCAGACCCTGCGAGAACAGACGCTGGGCTCAACAGCCTGCCTTCTCGCAGCCGGCATCGAGCCCACGCGCCTGTACAACCAGTCCGCCGTCAGTGCTCATGCCCGCCTCGGCTGGATTTTCAACTGCGTCTCCCGGCTCGGCTGGCTCAATCGCATGACCCAGTTCAAGGACAAGGCCGGCAAGAACCGCGAGAACCACTCGGCGGGCCTGTATGTCTACCCGAACCTGATGGCGGCCGACATTCTCGCTTTCCACGCCACTCGCGTGCCCGTGGGCGAAGACCAGCGCCAGCATATCGAACTGACCAACGATATCGCCCAGAAATTCAATCACGACATGGGCGTGGAGTTCTTCCCGCAGGTCGAGGCGTTCATCCCGCCCGCCGCAGCCCGCGTCATGAGCCTGCGCGACGGCAGCAGGAAGATGTCCAAGTCCGACCCGTCCGAGCAGAGCCGCATCGTACTGACGGACACAGCCGATGACATCGCTCTGAAGATCCGCCGCGCCAAGACCGATTCCGAACCGCTTCCCAGCGAAATGGAGGGTCTGAGCGAACGTCCGGAAGCCCGGAACCTTGTCTCCATCTATGCAGCCATGTCGGATGAAACACCCGCGGACGTTCTGGCCCGTTTCAGCGGGCAGGGCTTCGGCCCCTTCAAGAACGCTCTCGCGGATCTTCTGGTGGAGCGTCTGGCCCCGGTCGCCAGCGAAACACAGCGCCTGCTTCAGGACGAAGCGCATCTGCTCTCGGTCCTGCGTGCAGGTGCCGAACGTGCGAACAGTGTTTCGGAACCAATCGTTCAGGAAGCCGAACGCCTCGTCGGCTTCCTGCGCTAGGATCCTAGTGGCTGGACGACCGGGACACCGGTTCGTTCAGCAGATCCATGATCTCTGCCGCCGCCGCGTCGGCGGGCGTTCCCACAGGCGGCGCGAGCATCTCAAGCACATCGGCGAACGCCATACGCTGCTTTTCCACCATCTGTGGATCGCTCAACAGCTTCGAGACCATCTCAGCCAGCTTCTTTGGCGTACAGTCTTCCTGAAGCAGTTCCGGCACAACTTCCCGACCGGCCAGCAGATTGACCATCGCCACATGCGGCACCTTGATCAGGCGCCGCGCGATCGTCGCCGTCACCGGATTGACCCGATACGTCACCGCCATCGGCACATTGCCCATCGCAAGCTCCAGCGTGGACGTTCCTGACTTGGTCAGGGCGCACTGGGCCGCCGCAAACGCATCGTGCTTGTCATGAATGTCCGTGACGATATGCGGCTGGATCGGCCATTTTCGGATCAACTGGCGGATCGTCGGCGCAATCACGGGTGCCACCGGAATGACCGGACAGATATCAGGATACTGCACCCGCAAAATATCCAGCATCTTACGGAACACTGGCAGAAGCCGGGGCGCTTCCGAACGCCGGCTACCGGGCATCAGGATCACGACCGGTGCATGGGCCGGAATGTTATGACGCAGCCGGAAACGCTGCGCATTGCCCTGCCGCACACCGGACTGGAGCACGGGATGCCCCACAAACCGGCCCTCAAGCCCGCGCTTTGCAAACCATTCCGGCTCGAAGGGTAACAGGCACAAAAGCCGGTCCCACAGACCCGGAAATTCCTTGACCCGCTTTTCCCGCCAGGCCCAGACCTGCGGTGCCACATAGTGAACGCGCCTGATCCCGGAACGCTCGATTTTCTGCAACAGGCGCAGAGCGAAACCCGGACTGTCGATCGTCACGACAAGATCCGGTTTCCGCAGTTCGATATCCTGCACGGCCTCCAGAAGGCGCTGCGACAGATGCCGCAGACGAGGCAGCACCTCGACAAGACCCATGACCGCCAGATCACTCATGGGAAACAGGCTGTGCAGCCCCAGCGCTTCCATGCGCCCGCCCCCGACGCCGGCAAACACCAGCGAAGGGTCCTGCGCGTGCAAAGCCTGCATCAGACGCGCACCAATGACGTCCCCGCTGGCCTCACCCGCCAGAATCCAGATCACCCGCCCGTAACGGGGCAAAGGCGTGGCCTTTTGGGAAGGGTCCGCCGGGGACTGTCCGTCAGATCCGGATTCTGGAAGAGCGTTCATCGACGCAGTACTGCCCCTGTTGCCTTGAGAACCGCAGCTTCCACCGATTTGGAAACCGCTTCAAGCTGCGTATCCGTAAGGCTCTCACCCTGCGGCTGCAAGACCACTTCCACACCGAGAGAGCGATACCCTTCCGGCAGGCTGCCGCCTTCGAACACGTCGAACAGCCGGACATCCTGCACCAGATTGCGATCCGCCATCCGCACCGCTTTCAGAACGGCCTGGATTTCGACATCCGGCCCTGCGACGAAAGCAAAGTCGCGCCGAACAGGCTGCAATGCCGAAAGGACAGGCACGGATTTCCGTTTGACCTTCGGCTGCGGCACCCGATCCAGATAAACTTCAAACGCCACCACGGTTCCGCTCAGCCCCAATGCCCGCGCAACACGCGGATGCAGTTCGCCAAAGCTCCCCAAAACCGTCTTCGGCCCCTGCCGTACCTGCCCCGACCGACCCGGATGATAGAAGCGCGGAGCATCCGCCGTCACGGACAGCGCCGCTTCCGGCACTCCCAGCGCCACCAGAGCGGCGGTCAGATCCGTCTTCGCCTCCCAGAGCGTCGCTTCATGCGCCGCAATGCCCGGCTCACGCGCCGTCTGCCCGCCCCGAAGTCCGGCAAGACGCAGATGCTGTCCCTCGGCATCAAAGCACGGTCCGACTTCGAACAACGCGCCCTCGCCCGAAACGCCAAGACCGCGCGCCAGATTACGTGACAGTGCCCGCGCCAGATTGACCAGCGGGGTTGGACGAAGCTGATCCAGATCCGTTGCGATCGGATTCAGAAGATGCTGGGTCTCCGGCAGCTCTCCGACCAGTGCCGCATCGTCCTGCGCCACAAAAGAAAAGCCGACCGTCTCTGTCAGGCCACGCGCCGCACAGATCCGCCGCAGCAGAGCCGCACGCGCCTGAAGAGACGTCACGGCAGGAGCCGGAACCACAGTCGCCTGCGGCAGCGCGACCGCCGGAACATTGTCCAGCCCGTAAAGACGCAGCACTTCTTCAAGAAGATCACATTCCGCTTCCATGGCCTGAACATGGCTGGCAGCCTTCGCGGCGACAGTCTCGTCCAGCGTCGGTGCCTGCGCCAGAACCTGTCCCGAAGCGATATCATTCCGCCAGGACGGCACAAGGAAAGTCGCAGCGTCCGCCGTCTGCTCCGTCACCTCAAAGCCGAGATGCTCAAGCGAGCGCACAGCATCTTCAGATGCGATATCCACGCCCCCCAGCGTCTTCAGACGCCCGAAACGCAGCATCGCGGTCCGCTTCCAGTCCGGCAGAGTGCCTGCTTCGGTAATCTCGCTGACCTCACCACCACACAGATCGCGGATCATGACCGTGGCGGCTTCAAGTCCGTTGAGAACCTGTGCCGGATCAATCCCACGCTCGAAACGCTGGCGCGCATCGGTGTGAATGGCCAGACGACGTCCGGTCAGGGCAATCCGCACCGGATCAAAGAGGGCAGATTCCACGAACACATCGGTCGTGTTCTCATCCACGCCACTGCTCTCGCCACCAATCAGACCGGCAAGCGACTGCACGCCGGCTTCATCGACAATGACCATATCCTCGGTGCCGAGCACATATTCGCGCCCATCAAGCCCCGTAAAGGTCTCGCGGGCCGCATGCGTCACCGTGAGGGTATCGCCTTTAAGTTTCGCAACATCAAAGACATGCAGCGGACGGCCAAGATCGTATGTAAGGTAGTTCGTCACATCGACAAGCGCCGAAATCGGCTTGACCCCGACAGCTTCCAGACGCCGCCGCAGCCAGTCCGGGCTCGGACCGTTCTTCACCCCCCGAATGACGCGCCCGACAATATACGGACAGGCCGGATGTTCGGTCTTCCATACCAGCGGAGACGGGAAATCTCCTTCCAGCGCTTCCGTAAGCCAGGGCTTGAGACGTCCGATTCCCGCCGCAGCCAGATCCCGCGCAATGCCACGAATACTCAGCGCATCGCCCCGGTTGGGCGTAATCGCGATCTCGATGACCGGATCATCCAGTTCAGCATAGGCTGCATAAGACTCGCCGATCGGAGCCGCTTCGGAAAGCTCGGCAATTCCGTTGCTCTCTTCGCCCAGCCCCAGTTCCTTCAGGGAGCACAGCATTCCGTTGCTGTCCTGCCCCCGGATCTTGCCCTTCTTGATGGTGATGTCGAGTCCGGGAACATACGTCCCCGGCGGCGCAAAGATCACATGCAGACCCGTGCGCGCATTCGGGGCACCACACACGACCTGCACATCTTCAAAACCACCGCCAGCCGCTACACGACAGACCTGAAGGCGGTCTGCATCAGGATGGCGGTGCGCTTCAACAATTTTGGCCGTTCGGAAACCCACCAGACGGTCGGCCGGGTTCTCAACACCCTCGACCTCAAGCCCGATGACATTCAGCCGGGCGCAGATGTCTTCAACAGAAGCCGTAAAATCAAGATGTTCACGCAGCCATGAGAGAGAGAACTTCATGTCACACGCCCTCCGTCAGCGTGGCCGGCGAAAACGCCGAAAATCCATAATGCCGCAGCCAACGCAGATCGCTCTCATAGAATGAGCGCAGATCCGGAATGCCATTCTTCAGCATCGCCAGACGCTCGATCCCCATCCCGAACGCAAATCCCTGCCACTCGGCCGGGTCCAGCCCGCAATTCGCCAGAACCCGCGGATGGATCATCCCGGAGCCCAGAACCTCAAGCCAGTCAGACCCGCCACCGATCTCGCCTGTCGCCTTCGACCAGCCGATATCGACTTCCATGGAAGGCTCGGTGAACGGGAAATAGGAAGCGCGAAAGCGAACAGGCAGGTTCGGCTTGTCGAAATAAACACGCAGGAATTCGATCAGACAGCCTTTGAGATGACCCAGCGTGATATTGCGATCGACCACCAGACCTTCGCACTGATGAAACATCGGCGAATGGGTCGCATCATGATCGGCACGATAGGTACGGCCAGGAGCGATAATACGGATCGGCGGCTGTGAGCCGAGCATTGTGCGGATCTGTACACCGGATGTCTGCGTCCGCAGCACCCGTGGCTCCCCGCCTTCAGTCTTCGGCGGCAGATAGAACGTGTCGTGCTCGGTCCGCGCAGGATGGTGGTCCGGCGTGTTGAGCGCCGAGAAATTATGCCACTGGCTTTCGATATCCGGCCCTTCGGCAACGGAAAAACCCATCGCGCCGAAAATGGCCGTCATTTCCTCAATGGTGCGGCTGATGGGATGGATGGTGCCCGTCACGACCGCAGGTGCCGGCATCGTCACGTCCACGCGCTCAGAGCGCAGACGGGCCTGAAGCGCTTCTTCCTCGATATCGCGGCCACGGGCCTCGATAGCTGCCGTCAGTTCGTCGCGCAGACGGTTCAGCGCCTGACCGCGCTCCTTGCGCTCCTGCGGCTCCAGCTTGCCGAGCTGCTTGAGCAAACCGGTCAGCGCACCGGACTTGCCCAGTGTGCCAACACGGATCGCATCCCACTGGGCGCGGTCCTGCGCTCCGGCCAGCGCCGCCAGCGTGTCATTCCTGAGTATATCGAGATCGTCAGCCATACCGCCCATCCCCTGCAGCACAAAACAAAACGGGCCGTCCTGATAACAGGACGGCCCGCCAGTCACCAGACCCCCGGAGGGATCAAGCCGGAAAAGCTCAGCCGAGAGCGGCCTGGGCCTTCTTCACGATTTCACCGAAAGCGGCGCTATCGTCAAAAGCAATGGCGGCGAGGACCTTACGGTCGATCTCGATGCCAGCCTTGTCCAGACCGTTGATGAAGCGGCTGTACGTCAGACCGTGCTCGCGGACGGCAGCGTTGATGCGCTGGATCCACAGAGCGCGGAAATCACGCTTCTTGTTGCGACGGTCACGATACGCATAACGCAGCGCCTTCTCGACACGCTCCAGAGCGATACGGTAGTTCGTGGACGAACGGCCGCGATAACCCTTGGCGAGCTCGAGAACCTTCTTGTGACGGGCGTGCGACGTTACGCCCCGCTTGACACGTGCCATTTACCTTATCTCCTCAGAGCCCGTAGGGCGCCCACTGCTTGATTGTCTTCGCATCCATGTCCGTCATGGTCTGGGGACCACGGTTGGTGCGCTTCATCTTCTGCGGACGGTTGATAAGGCCATGGCGCTTGTTGCCCGGGCCGCACATCACTTTGCCGGTCGCGGTGATCTTGAACCGCTTCTTGACCGACGACTTGGTCTTCATCTTGGGCATTTCGGTCTCCCTCGCCGTAAACGATTGGTCCTTCACACAGTCAGGACTCTGCACGGCCGGGCATGCCACTCGTGGCCCGGACGCGTGCGTGGAAGCGGTGTCCTTATCCGAGGCCAAAGTATTCTGCAAGCGCATTATTTTCTTGAACGCTCAATCATAAGTTCTTCCTTTCCTCAAGTCACGACGACGTGAATACCCTCACACTGACGTGAGCAAGATGAACCTTCTGACATCTTGACCCTTGATATCCATCCATGTGCTTTGTCCGGAAGTCACCGTGATGCATCAGAACAACAGATCCAGGAACATCATGAGCACATCATCCCGGCCAGGGCTCTGGGCCCTGATAACGGCCGCGGTCTTCGCGCTTTGCGGCGCGATCCTTACCGTAGGCGGCGCATGGGTCGCCGCTATCGGCGGCCCACTTTATTATGTCATCCTTGGCCTGGCGCTCCTTGCCACGGCTTTCCTCTCATTCCGGCGCAATCCGGCTGCCCTCTATCTGTTCGCAGTCGTCGTCTTCGGAACGGTCATCTGGGAACTCACCGTTGTCGGTCTCGACATCTGGGCCCTGATCCCGCGCTCGGACATCGTCATCATCCTCGGCATCTGGCTGCTGCTGCCGTTCGTCTCCCGCCAGATCGGTGGCACACGGACGACCGTCCTGCCGCTCGCCGGCGCCGTTGGCGTTGCGGTTCTGGCCCTGTTCGCCAGCCTCTTCACGGACCCGCACGACATCAGCGGCGACCTGCCGACGCAGATCGCAAACGCCTCTCCCGCCGACCCGGACAATGTTCCGGCCAGCGAGTGGCACGCTTATGGTCGTACGCAGGCCGGTGACCGCTGGTCCCCGCTGAACCAGATCAACGCGTCCAACGTCAGCAACCTCAAGGTCGCATGGCATATCCACACCAAGGATATGATGAACTCCAACGACCCGGGCGAAGCGACGAACGAAGCGACCCCGATCGAGTTCAACAACACGCTTTATATGTGCTCCCTGCACCAGAAGCTGTTTGCGGTTGATGGCGCCACCGGCAACGTCAAGTGGGTCTATGATCCGAAACTCCAGATCAACCCTGGCTTCCAGCATCTGACCTGCCGTGGCGTCAGCTTCCACGAAACGCCGGCCAATGCAACGGATTCCGATGGTAACCCCGCTCCGACGGACTGCACCCGGCGTATCATCCTGCCGGTCAACGATGGCCGTCTGGTTGAAGTCGATGCCGACACGGGCAAGACCTGCTCCGGGTTCGGCAACAATGGCGAGATCAATCTGCGCGTTCCGAACCAGCCTTACACGACACTCGGCCAGTACGAGCCGACATCCCCGCCGGTCATCACGGACAAGCTGATTATCGCCAACAGCGCGATCACCGATAACGGTTCGGTCAAGCAGGCTTCCGGTGCCACGCAGGCATTCGACGTCTATACAGGCAAGCGCGTCTGGGTGTTCGATGCCTCCAACCCCGATCCGAACCAGCTTCCGGATGACAGCCATCCTGTCTTTCACCCGAACTCCCCGAACTCCTGGATCGTGTCGTCCTACGACCGCAACCTGAACCTCGTATACATCCCGATGGGCGTGGGTACTCCCGACCAGTGGGGCGGTGACCGCACGAAGGATTCCGAGCGTTTCGCTCCGGGCATCATCGCGCTCAACGCAGACACGGGCAAGCTTGCCTGGTTCTACCAGACGGTTCACCACGACCTGTGGGACATGGACGTTCCGTCCCAGCCGAGCCTCGTGGACATAACGCAGAAGGACGGCACGCTCGTCCCGGCCATCTACGCTCCGACCAAGACCGGCGACATCTTCGTCCTCGACCGTCGCACCGGCAAGGAAATCGTCCCGGCTCCGGAAACTCCGGTTCCCCAGGAGGCCGCTCCTGGCGATCACACCAGCCCGACCCAGCGGATGTCGCAACTGACCCTGCGTCCGAAGAACCCGCTGAACGACTCCGATATCTGGGGTGGCACGATCTTCGACCAGATGTTCTGCAGCATCTATTTCCACACCCTGCGCTACGAGGGCCCCTTCACGCCGCCGTCGCTCAAGGGCTCGCTCATCTTCCCGGGCGATCTTGGAATGTTCGAGTGGGGCGGCCTTTCCGTCGATCCGCAGCGTCAGGTGGCTTTCGCCAACCCGATCTCCCTGCCGTTCGTCTCCCAGCTTGTTCCCCGTGGACCGGGCAACCCGCTCTGGCCAGATGAAAACGCCAAGGGCACGGGTGGTGAAACCGGCCTGCAGCACAACTATGGCATCCCGTATGCCGTCAACCTGCATCCGTTCCTGGATCCGGTGCTGCTGCCATTCGGCATCAAGATGCCATGCCGCACGCCGCCCTGGGGCTATGTCGCCGGTATTGACCTGAAGACCAACAAGGTCGTCTGGCAGCACCGTAACGGCACCCTACGTGATTCGATGTATGGCAGCTCCCTGCCGATCCCGCTGCCGCCGATCAAGATCGGTGTCCCGAGCCTTGGCGGCCCGCTCTCCACGGCCGGCAACATCGGCATTCTGACGTCGTCCATGGATTACTACATCCGGGCCTACAACCTGACGACAGGCAAGGTCCTGTGGCAGGACCGCCTGCCGGCCGGCGCCCAGAACACACCGATGACCTATGCCATCAATGGCAAGCAGTACATCGTGACCTATGCTGGCGGACACAACTCGTTCCCGACCCGCATGGGCGACGACATCATCGCCTACGCCCTGCCCGATCAGAAATGATCTGATCGAGCAGTTCAGGACATGAAAAGGGGGAGATGTCATGTGGCATCTCCCCTTTTTTTCGGCACAGTGGCCAGAAAAACATCCTGAAAAACATCCTGTCGGGGCAATGATGGGCCCGCACCATCAGCGTCGTCGGCTTCCTCACCGACGGCACACCCATAGTCTCTCAGTATCAGGATAGCTTCGGCCGGGATCTCTCCTACCTTTGGATCAAAAGGAGTTCCGCTAACCTCCCCGCGTGAGACAACTTGCGTCAGTTCCAAAACATATTGCATTCTTTCGATAAATCCGGGGCGCGGTCCGCATGCCCCGGTATTGCCCTGGAGACAACCATCATGTCATTCCGCCACCTCTCCGTTGCCGCCCTCGCCGTTATGGCTCTTGGCGCCCAGATGGCCCACGCAAAACCCTGTCGTGACGACAAGGGCAAGTTCACGAAGTGTGAAGCCCCGCAGAAGCCCAAGCCCTGCCGCGATACAAAGGGCAAATTCACCAAGTGCTCCGCCAGCAGCACAGCATCTGCGCCCGCCACGCCCCCCTCGACCAGCAAACCGCAATAAGATCACGCACGATCATGCCCCCGCTGGCTCAGGCCAACGGGGATTTTTCATGTCTAGCGGGCAGCACGCTTCTGAATGGCCTGCGCCATGGCCTCGACCCCATTACCCCGGTTCGTCGAAAGCGCCTTGACCAGTCCCATATCATGCAGAAACACAGGACTTGTCTCCAGGATTTCCGCTGTGGGCCGACCCGAATAAACCCTCAGCAGAAGCGCCACGAGCCCTTGGACGATCGCGGCATCCGACGCCCCGGCGAAAAACAGCTTTCCATCCCGCTCGACCGCTTCAAGCCAGACCTGGCTCTGACAGCCCGGAATACGATGGGCATCATCCTGCCACTCTTCCGGAAATGGCGGCAGCTTGCGTCCCATCTCGATGATGTACTGATACCGCTCCATCCAGTCATCAAACAGACCCAGCTCGGCCTCGATCTCCTCGATGGCCGCAGCAGCCGTGTCCTCCTGGGGAACAAGATAGGCATCACTCACGTGTCACAATCTCCAATTCACAGGCCCCCTGCCGCCAGCCAGCGCAGAACCGGCCTGCTATGACGCGCCGGCGTCCACGGAACGCATGGTTTCGGCAACGGCCCTCTGCAAGCTTTCCTGCGTAAAAGGCTTCGGCAGAAGAAGACCGTTTTCAGGGGCCGGCATATCATCTGTGTGCCCACTGATAAACAGCACCCTCAATCCGGGCACGGCCTTCAGCAATGCTTCCGCACAGGCCAGACCATCATGATCCGGCATCCTCATATCAATGATCGCAAGCTCGAAGGGAGATGCCGGATCAACACGTTTCAGGGCACTCGCCAACGAGGCAACAGCCGTCACCTCATGGCCATCCTGGGCCAGGAATCCGGCCGTCACCATCCGCACAGGCGCCTCATCATCCAGTACCAGGACCCTCAGACGCCGTTCAAGCTTCCCTCCCTGAAGCTGCGGCGCGGCAACCCGTTCCTGACCGGCCCGCGCCACTGGAAGCAGCAGCGTCATGCGCGTCCCCCTGCCCACGACACTATCAACAACGATTTCGCCATAACTCCGGCTCAGAAAACCATACACGCTGGACAGACCCAGCCCGGTCCCGCGCCCGACCTCCTTGGTCGTAAAGAAGGGATCAAAAATCCTTGCCGCCACCTCCGGCGGCATGCCTTCGCCTTCATCCACGACCTCCAGCGCCACGACCCGATCCGGACAGCATTCCGCGGGAAGATCCGTCCGCTTCTGCTCGACGACATGCGCACGGATCCGCACCGTCCCGCCCTCCGCCATGGCATCCCGCGCATTCACACACAGGTTCAGGAGCGCCATTTCAAGCTGGTCCGCATCCGACCAGACCAGCGGCAGATCCGGCGGCACGTCTTCCACACACAGCGCGCACGGAGCCGCCGATGCCGGAACACCCCGCTTCTTGAGACTCTGACGCAGAAGATCCGCCAGCCCCGGCAGCAACTGCCCCAGCGACACCGCCGACAGACGCGCCTCGCGCGGACGTCCGAACTGAAGCAGCCGTCGCGTCAGAACAGCCCCGCGCTGGGCGGAATCCGCTGCATTGCGCAACAATGCCAGAGAGGCTTCATCAAGCTCTGCGATATCCTCCAGAAGCTCGAGAGACCCTGAAATCGCCGCCAGCAAATTATTGAAATCATGCGCGATACCGCCAGCCAGCGTCCCAAGTGACTGAAGCTTCTCGGCCTGACGCAGCCGCGATTCCATAACGACACGGGACGTCACATCCCGGTCCATGCTGACCTGCCAGGCATCTGCCCGGGAGGCACCTTCCGGCCAGGCAAGAGCCAGCCGCGTCAGTTCATGCCAGCGCGTGACAGAACGGCCCTCTCCTTGCGTAAGAACCTCTCCGACCAGACGCTCTTCCTGCCCGGAAACGCGCACATCCTCACGCATGGCCGTGATCTCGGGCCAGAGATTTTCGGGAAAATGGGTCTGCTCGTTCTCGGCCCCACTCTCGGATTCATCCCGAACATTGCTGCGGATACACCGCCCGTCCCGATCAGAAAAGACAAGCCCGATCGGAAGCGCTTCCATCAGCCCCCGTAAAAGCGCCTGCTCCGTCCTCAGGGCACGCTGCGCCAGACAGTGCTGCGTGACTTCCCCGACCAGCGAACGCAGAGCATCCGAATCCCACGGTTTGTGGACATAGGCCTGCACCTGTCCCTGGTTCAGGGCGGAGACGACGGCCTCCAGATCGGCATATCCCGTCAGCAGAATGCTGCGGGCATCCGAAAACGCCCGGGCCTGCATCAGCAACTGGTCTCCGGTCAGACCAGGCATCCGCTGATCGGAAATGATGGTCGCGACATCCCTGTGCGCCCGCAGCAGATCCAGCGCCTTCAGCGGGTCCGTAGTGGACAGGATTTCATACTGGTCTTCCAGCAGATCCGTCAGGGCGACAAGGATCTCCTCCTCATCATCAACCAGCAGGATCAGCGGACGCGACGGCCCTTTGGCACTCCAGAAAGTCATGCTGCACGACCAGTCGCCACCGGCCCCTCCTCGGTCATGCGAACGGGCAGACTCATCCGGAAACACGCTCCGATCCCACGGCCGTCCGGCAGATTGGCGTCCGTTACCTCGATTACCCCGTCATGCGCCTCCATGACGCTATAGGCAATGGCCAGCCCCAGACCTGTCCCGGTTCCCACGGGCTTGGTCGTGAAGAACGGATCAAAAATCCGCGTCCGCAGATCAGGCGGCAGCCCCGGCCCGTCATCACTCACACTCATTTCGTAGCGCCCGTTTTCCAGACGCGAGGCAATAACGATCCTGCCCCGCACGATATCTCCGTCGGTGGACATGTCCGCCAGCGCATCGGCCGCATTGGAAATGATGTTCATGACAACCTGATTGAGAAACGCCGGCTGGCAGACCAGTTCGGCTGGCGCCTGAAGATCCTTCTGCACGACAATCCCCAGCCCCAGCTTGTGCGCCAGAAGAGCGAGCGCCGTATCCAGAGCGGCCGGAACATCGACCTTCTGGAACGAACTCTCATCCAGTCGTGAAAACCGCCGCAGGCTCAAAACAAGGTTCTGGATCCGCTGCAAGCCAAGTTTCATGGATTCCAGACGCGACATCCCCTTTTTCGTCAGCGACATCGCCTCATCGGAAGCATTCACCCCCTGCAACCGCTTGAGGGTCCGCGTCACCGTATCCGCATGTGCGATCGTAAAGGCCAGCGGATTGTTGATCTCATGCGCAATGCCCGCCACCAGCTCGCCCAGCGACGCCATTTTCGCCGTCTGTACGAGCTTGGACTGCGCCTGGAGAAGCCGCTCGTTCGTCCGCGCCAGCTCCATGTTGGCCTGCGCCAGCGCCTCGGCCATTTCCGCCTTGGCACGCGCTGCCTCCAGCGTCAGGGCGTTCTGCTGACGCTCGATTTCCTGCTGACGGAATTCGTCCTGCGCCATCCTGCGCTGCGCCAGCGTCCGGATCCGCATGGCCAGCGCCTCAAGCGCAATATCGCTTGGTACGAGATCATCAATTCCGGCCTCGAAGAACTCACCGGAAGACTGCCGCCGGAAACGCGAGGCCTCCACAATCCCGAGCGTCCGGAACGGAATCCCTCCCGCTTCCAGCACCGCCTGCCGACGCGCATCCAGAAGACGGCAGAACTTCAGATCCTCGTCCCCGCTGCCCAGCTCCAGCACCAGACAGTCCGGACTGTCCGCCCCCCGAAGCCAGCCGCCTTCAATGAGATCATCGGAACGCTCGATGGAGGTGACGGTATGCCCGTCACGCCAGAGCAGCTCTCCCAGAGTGGTCTCAGGAACATCCTCGGCAACTTCTTCCTCGTCTTCATCCTCACGCGGAGAATTGACGATCACGATCCGCGCCCGGCGCAGACGGGATGCCTCATCGACCTGAAGGAGTTCCGGCCCTTCCCGCAACAGGGCCCGCATCCGCAGAACCATGAGATCCGGATGAGCCGACTTGGAGATATAGGCGTCCGCGCCGCTCTCCAGCCCCTCACGCTCCACACCCGGCGACGCATCTTCAGTCAGCATCAGGATCGGGATATTGCGGGTCAGCGCATCCAGCCGCAGCCGCCGCGCCAGCTGGCCGCCACTCATGCCCGGCAGTTCGGTACATGCGACCACCAGATCCGGCATGGTCTCCTCGATCGTGCCCAGCGCCTCCTCGCCACTCGTGGCGCAGGTCAGGGCAAACCCCTCCTTGACCAGAACCTGGGCAATCTGCCGGGCATGGTCACAATCGGGCTCCACAAGGACCACCCGGGGCATGTTGGACGTCACCATAGGCATCTCGAACTCAGGAAAAGGCATGACAGCACGGGAAAGTTTGCATTGGCGTTCTCTTGCAGCTAGTCCGAGGTGAACCGTTCGTCCGTTTTCAGAGGCGAAGACTAACTCCCGTTGCCGGACCACTGGAAGCCATATCTATGGACATGCAGCCCCCACCCCATATCACGGACCGCCTTCTGGGCCGCAGCAGCCGCAGCGATTCATCGCTCACCACGTCCTCCATGATCCGGACGGGTATCTGGTCGGTCTGCTATTTCGCCTTCTATCTGGTCCAGCAGATCGCCGAGCTTATGGCGCCTCTCCTGCTGATTCTGGGAGTAGGCTGGTACATTCTGCCACATATCGTCAACGCGATCACCACGAGCGCCGCCACGGCCGATCCGCAGGCCCGTGACATCATGAACCATGTCGCCGGGACCCTCCCGAACCATCTGCAGATCGGTTCTCACCTCGTCACACCGGGCTCCCTGATTTTCGACGGTATCCTCCTCATGGCCATCGCCGCGATCGGGGCCACGGTCTCGGCCCTCGCTGCCCGCAACATGTAAGATTCGCGGGGGTCAGGAGAAATGTCCGACCCCAGGCAGAAATCCGAAAACGCCAGCGCCCTTGCAGTACCACAGCGCGGCAACCCCGGACCCTGCCAGAACAAGACTGGCGCCCCAGGCCGCAATCCAGACTCTGGTGGACCCGATCATCGACGGACCAGCCGTATCTGCGGGCGCCTGCATTTCTCCGGCCGAGCGCGAATGCAGAACCGCGGAACGGCGCGCATTGCTGCGGCTGGCCATGGCCCCGGTCGCCCGGAACGCCCCTTCGGGCCCCGAAACCGCCGACTCCGCAACGGAAGATGCAGCCGCAGCCTCCTCTTCCGGAACCTCGAAAACTTCAGGCGCGGCGACAGCCCCCTCGGGCGCCTCTTCCAGTTTCGAAGCCGCGGGCGCACCCAGTTCCCAGCTGTCTCCACAGTTGGCGCAACGCAGACGCTTGACCCCTTTTGCCAGCGCCTCCGGGACCTCAAAGACTGCATGACAGTGGGGACATTCAATGCGCATTCAATCAATCCCTTCGACAGCCGGCTCCGATCCGGCCTAGCCTGATCCGTGTGCTTGCCTGTTATGACGAAATGATCGTTATTAAATGGTTAATAGATTGCCCGCCTTTTCAATGAAAGCATCATGATCCGCCTCCTGAATGTCTCGATGATGCCTCCCGGCGTGGGACAGCCCGTTCTGCGGAATCTGACGCTCACCGTCCCGCAGGGAGAGTTCCGCTGGCTGCTCGGACCGTCCGGAGCCGGCAAATCGAGTCTGCTGCGCCTCCTGACGCTCGAAACACGCCCCTCTTCCGGTCAGATGGACCTGCTTGGCGTGTCCGTCAGTCAGGCCAGCCGGTCCACGCTACGGAACCTGCGGCGGAGGATCGGGTTTGTTCCCCAGGACTATCGCCTGATCGGGGAATGGACTGTGTTCGACAACGTGGCTCTCCCGCTGAGACTGCGCGGCGCCTCCGAACGCGACACCAGACGTGAGGCCTTTTCCGTTCTGGAATGGCTGGACGTCGCGCATCTCGCTGACAAGCGCCCCGGAACCCTTTCGGGCGGCGAACAGCAGCGCGCCGCCATCGCCCGGGCCCTGATCGGCCGTCCGGAAGTCCTGCTGGCCGATGAACCCACCAACGCCCTTGAGGATGCGCAGGCCCGTCGCCTGCTGGCCACGTTTCAGGAACTGGTGGACATGGGCACGACCGTCATCGTCGCCACCCATAATGAAGCGCTGGTCCGCGAAGCCCCGGCCTCGTCCATCGTCCTTCAGGACGGCACACTCGCAGGGGCCGATCCTCAGGACGGAATCGCCGCACACCGGAGCGACAGAGCATGAGCGCGCCTGTCTCCCCCGGCCTGCGCTCCGGCAGCCTGCCGCTTCTGGTCGCACTCATGACCCTGCTGGCCGGGCTCTCAATCGCCGGGCTGACAGGCGTGCAGACTCTCGCCGAAGGCTGGGCTGGCGCCGCACGCAACGCCACCACGATCGAGATCCCGTCCGACACGCCCCAGCTTGAGGATCGCACCCGCGCCCTCATCCAGACGCTTCATAAAACGCCCGATGTCACGACTGTCCGGGAACTTTCTCCCCCGCAGGTGCAGACCCTTCTCGCCCCATGGCTCGGGCAGGTCACGGACAGCGGGCATCTTCCCGGCCTTTCCCTGCCCGTCGTTCTGATCGTCGCCCATACCGGAACACCTGATCTGGGTAAGGTCGTGCATGAGGCGCTGCCGGAAGCCGTCGTGGAAGAGGACCGCCGCTGGGGAGACCGGCTCAACGGTCTGGGGAGCAGCCTCGTCGCCTGTGCCTGGCTGGCGGTCAGCCTTATCGCCGCCATCGTGGTCCTGTCAGTCGGCATGACCGTCCGCCGCTCCGTGATGGCCCAGCGCAAGGCCGTCGAGATCGTCCATTTCCTCGGTGCCGGAGATGTAACGATCTCCAGTCGTATCGCTGGCAGGGCCGCCCTCCTGAGTCTCGCCGGCAGCCTTGCCGGACTGTTGTTCCTGAGCCCGGTCATCACCCTGCTCGCACGGAAACTGGCGCCCTTTTCACATGAAGCGGGCCCGTCATCCCTGCCCGCGGCAACATGGCAGACCATGCTGGCCAACTGGTGGAACACCCTGCATGTCCTGCCCCGCCTCCTTCTCGAAGAGCTTGGCGCGCTGCCTCTGATTGCCGCATGCCTGGGCTGGCTCACCGCGCAGACCGTCGTGCTCGTCTGGCTCCGGCGCCTGCCATGAAGCGGCTGTTCCTGAGATGCGTGGGTCTGACGTGTCTGGCAGTGGGAGGGCTCTGGCTGGCGGGATTCGCATGGTTCATTCAGGACGCGAGCAAGGCGTCCGTCACGGCCCCCGTCTGCGATGGAATCGTCGCCCTGACCGGCGGAGAACAGCGCGTCGATACGGCCATCACGCTTCTGCGAGGTGGATACGGGCACCTGCTTCTGATCTCGGGGGTCGGCCCTCATGTCACGCTGCAACATATCCTGCACTCCCAGCGGGAATCCCTGTCCTCCCCCCCGACAGAGCGCATCACGCAGCGCATCACACTGGGCCGCCGTGCTACCAGCACGATCGGCAACGCCCACGAAACCGCCCAGTGGGCCCGTGACAATCACCTCCACCGCCTTCTGGTCGTCACGGCCGGCTACCATATCCGCCGGGCGGTTCTCGAAATCCATCGCGTGGCTCCGGATCTGGCTCTCGTCCCCTATCCGGTCGTGCCCCTCGCCCTTCAGGCACCCCTTTCCCGCCGGACCCTGTTCCTGATGTTTCGCGAATACAACAAGTTCCTCGGCGCGGAAATCTGTGTCCTCACCGGCCTTCCGGATGGCCGGGAAGGACTGGACGGCACCTGACAGCCCTTGTGTCGGAATCACTTTTCTGGTGTGCAGAACACCATGATGAGCATTCTGCGTGGCGTCCTTTTCAATCTCTATCTTTTCTGGATCACCCTGTTCATGGGCCTCGGAACCATTCCGATCCGCCTGATGAAAAACCAGACGCTGGCTCTCTCCTGCGCGAAACTCTGGGCGCGGGCCGTTCTGGCCGGTTTCACCCGGATCTGCTCGGTACGCATCGAGGTCACGGGGCGCGAGAACCTGCCTCCCGGTCCGCTGCTAATCGCCTCGCAGCACCAGTCCTTCTTCGACGGTTTCATCTGGATGACGCTCGTTGACCGACCCGACTACATCATCAAGTCCGAACTGACCCGCATCCCCGTCGTCGGCCCGATGCTGCTCCTGACCGGCATGATCGCCATCGACCGGAAGGCCGGCCCGAAAGCCCTGCGCGACATGATGCGGGACACCAAGGCGGCCCATGCCGATAATCGCCAGATCATCATTTTCCCTGAAGGCACCCGGACCCTTCCCGGAGAGCGCCATCCGATTCAGCCCGGCATCGTCGCCCTGGCACGCCAGGCAGACGTTCCCATCGTGCCCGTCGCCACCGATTCAGGCCTGTTCTGGGACCGCAATGCCTGGCTCAAACGTCCGGGAACCCTGCACGTCGTCATCGGCCAGTCTCTGCCTCCGCAGCAGGAACGCAAAGCCTTCACACAGGCTCTGGAGAGCGCGTGGGACGACCTGTGCACAACCCATACCCTGCCCCGTGATCCTGTGGATAACTCTGTGGACCCGGAAAATGTCTGATCGACCTGAAAAAAACTTAAATCTTTCAACAGCCTTCCGGAGCTGGCGCAATCATGACGGACCGCCCTTAACAGAATCTCCACATACCTTGATCTTCCGCACTTTTCACCGGTCTCCGATTATCGGGATTCCATTTTTGGTCAGGCATCCGTGAGCATTTTCAAACTCATGGAGGCCACTTTCAATGGCTGGGGATAAAACAGGTAGGGCTTGACCAATCCCACAGTCACCCCTGAAAAGACATGCCCAATGGCTCGTCCATTCTTTACTGTCCGTTACGGCCGATCTGCTGTGGTCTTGATTGCCTTTCTCGCAATATCCGCAGAGCTCGATACACTCTTCTGGCTCCAGACCGTCCACAGGCTGGAAGCCACGGCCCAAACCGCCCTGACCGCCGCCCGCGAAAATGGCTGGAAGGTTGAGACGACTCCACTGCACAGGGGTGGCTGGCCCTTCGGAGCCTGGGTGGAACTCAACCGCCTGAACGGCACACACCCCGCCTCGGCCGTCTCTTCTTATGGTGCAGGGTGGGCCGGTGAGAACATCCGTCTGGGCGGATCATGGTTCTCCCTGCTCCACGCGGGACTTCCACTCTCCCTGACAGGACATCAGGCCGCCCGCCTCGCCGTGAATGAGAATGTTCTGACCGTACTGGCTTCCGGCCTTCAGATCCGCTTCCGCAATCCGGAAAACCTGGTCTTTTCGGCACCCCGGCTTCAACTGGCCTTTTCCGGCAGATGGCCGGACAGACAGTTCTCCACACAGACCCTGTCCGGACGCCTCATCCGGTTTCCCGCTGCCAGCCCGGACGCCACACGCCTCGGCCTCATCGCGCATGCCGCCACAGTCAACGGCTTTCCCCTGCCTTATGGCCTCTCCAGCAACCTGCGCAACGCACGTCTGGCAATCGCCCTCACAGCATCGCAGTCATCGCCGGGACTTTCCCTGCTCGACCCCACATCCTACGGACGGCTCATCCTGCAGGAAGCATCAGCCACTCCTGCCCCGGCCTCCCCGGACAACCGGATCACCCTGACAGGCGCCCTCGCCCTACCGGAACAGAACGGTACGCTCACCCTCACCATGACCCACTGGCAGGAACTGGCTTCCCGTCTCCTCGATCGTCCGGAAATAGAGTCGCATCTCGCTCCCGACCTTCAGGCAACGCTGCAAAAACTGCTGCAGAAAGCATCCGGCATCCCGGGCATGAAGGAGCGCCCCTTTTCGCTCTCCATGCCCGTCGTCAATGGTCAGATCCTCCCGGATGCGCAGGCGGTTTCAGCACTTGTCAGCCAGAGTTTCAGAACCCCCTGACACGGCCGGAAAAATCCCGGATACCACATTGATTTTTGTCAAAATCATGTCCGGAGTATCAAACTTTTTCTGGCCAAATGCGTTTAAAAGGTACAAAAGACGGCAACACGCGAAGAGATCACGACTTCGTTATCCTGTTATGCGTGCGGTCTGCGGGGAGCCGACATCCTTCCTGTCGGTCTCTGCGTTTCGCCATCTACCCAGAAGGCAATCGACATGTTTGGCTTGTCGGCTTTATTCCTGGCGCGTTTCCAGTTCGCGTTTACGGTCGGGTTCCACATCGTGTTCCCGGCATTCTCGATCGGTCTCGCAGCCTATCTCGCAGTTCTCGAAGGCCTGTGGCTCAAAACTGGGCGCAGCGCCTATCTCGACCTTTTCAAATACTGGCTGAAGGTTTTCTCCGTAGTCTTCGGCATGGGCGTGGTCTCCGGCCTCGTCATGTCCTACGAGTTCGGAACAAACTGGTCGGCCTTCTCGCAAAAAGCCGGTCCGATCCTCGGTCCGATGCTGGCCTATGAGGTCATGACGGCCTTCTTCCTTGAAGCCGGCTTCCTCGGCGTCATGATGTTCGGCCTCAACCGCGTCGGCAAGGGCCTGCATTTCGCAGCCACCTGCATGGTCTCGATCGGCACGCTGATTTCCATGAGCTGGATCCTGTCGTCCAATTCCTGGATGCAGACCCCGCGCGGCTACCGCATCGACGAGGCCACCGGGCGCTTCCTGCCGGTTGACTGGTGGCAGATCGTCTTCAACCCCTCCTTCCCGTACCGCATCGTCCATATGGGCCTCGCAGCATTTCTGTGCGTGGCATTCATTGTGGCGGGTGTAGCCGGATGGCATCTGCTCAAGGCGCGTCGTGAAGGTCGTCAGGCATCCGAACAGGTCCGCCTGATGTTCTCCATGGCCATGTGGATGGCCGCCATCGTCTCGCCGATCCAGGTTCTGGCCGGTGATACGCAGGGTCTGAACACGCTGGAATATCAGCCCGCCAAAATCGCCGCCCTTGAAGGCGACTGGGAATCCGAAAGCCGCGCTCCGGAACTCCTGTTCGGTATTCCCGACATGGAAAACGAGACGACGCACTACAAGATCGCAATCCCCTATCTGGGCTCGCTGATCCTGACGCACAGCCTGGACGGCAAAGTCCCGGGTCTGAAGGATTTTCCGAAGGAAGACCGCGCCTATTCTCCGCTGCTGTTCTTCTCTTTCCGCATCATGGTCGCCCTCGGCATGCTGATGGTGCTGGTCGGTCTGTGGTCGCTGTATCTGCGCTGGAAAGGCAAATTGTACGATACGCCGCTGCTGCACCGGGTCGCCCTGTTCATGTCTCCGGCAGGCTTCCTCGCCCTGCTGTGTGGCTGGATCACCACCGAAGTCGGCCGTCAGCCTTTCACTGTCTATGGTCTGATGCGGACTGCCGACAGCGTCTCGCCGATCGCCCTGCCGAGTATCGCAACATCGATGATCGCTTTCATCATCGTCTATTTCATCGTGTTCATGGGTGGCATCACCATCCTGCTGCGGACCTTTGCCGAAGAACCCCATCCGGGCGAACATGGCCCCGCTGAAGACCAGCCCCAGCGTGCCGCAGGTACAACACAGGTCTCTCATCAGCCCCCGTCCAGCCCCACGGCCGGCGCTGGCATGGCGGAGTAAGAACCATGACAGAAACAGCCGGCTTCTGGCTCCCGGTGGTCTGGGCGCTGCTCGCAGCAACAGCCATCTTCCTCTATATCTGCCTTGATGGTTTCGACCTCGGGATCGGCATCCTTTTCCTCAGGGAAAAGGACCACGATCACCGCAACCTCATGGTCAACACCGTCGCCCCCGTCTGGGACGGCAACGAAACCTGGATGATCTTCGGCGGCGCGGCGCTGTACGGCGTCTTCCCCGTGGCTTACGGCACGATCCTTCCGGCGCTCTACCTGCCGGTCCTGTTCATGCTGCTGGCCCTGATCCTGCGCGGCGTGTCCTTCGAGTTCCGCTTCAAGTCGGAAACGCCCATGAGCCAGTTCTTCTGGGACACGGCCTTCTGCGGTGGCTCCTTCGTGGCCGCCTTCATGCAGGGCGTCATCCTCGGAACGCTCGTCCAGGGCATCAAGGTCGAGAACAACGTGTTCGTCGGATCCAGCTTCGACTGGTTCTCTCCGTTCGCCCTGTTCTGCGGCCTTGCCGTGGTCATCGGTTACGCACTTCTCGGCGCAACCTGGCTTCTGTGGCGCTGCGAAGGCGAGCTGCATGACACGATGCGCCGCATTGCCTTCGTCCTTGGCGGACTCATGCTGGTGACGATCGCGCTTGTCTCGATCTGGACGCCGATGCTCCACACCACTTACATGCAGCACTGGCTCGCCCTGCCGCAGCTCGCTCTGGTAGCACCAGTCCCGGTTGCAGTGGTCGTTCTCGCAGGAGTGCTGTTCCTTGGACTGCGCAACCCCCGCTCGCACCTGCTGCCATTCATCGCGACGCTGGGCCTGTTCTTCCTGTGCTTCAGCGGTCTGGGCATCAATGTGTGGCCCTATATCGTCCCGCCGACCATCACCATCTGGCAGGCCTCCTCTCCGCCGGAGAGCCAGACCTTCCTGCTGGTCGGCACGATGTTCCTCCTGCCGCTGATCCTCTCCTACACCGCCTATTCATACTATGTGTTCCGCGGAAAAATGTCCGCCGGGCACCACTACCACTGACGGTAAAGGACCAGCCCCATGCGCATCGAATACGGTCAGCCCGACGAGAAGCCAGGCTTCCTGAACTGGATGAAACGTGTGGGCTGGTTCGTGGCGATCTGGGCTGGCGGCGTCGTCGTCGTGGGCCTTGGCGCCGAACTGCTCAAGAAGGTCATCTTCGGCTGGTAACGGCCTGACGATGCCATAAAAAAAGCCCCGCCTCTTTCGAGCGGGGCTTTTTTTATGGCATCGTCAGAACGTATCCTTTTCCCTGCGAAGCCGCGCGAAGGTCGCAACATCCGGCGCGAGCAGGAACGGATTGGTCCTGCGCTCCACACCCAGCGTGACCGGCAGCGTCGGCCGCCCGGCTTCCAGCAGTCGTTCAACTTCTCCGGCCCGCGCCTTCAGGGCAGCATTATCCGGATCGACATGCAGCGCGAACGCCAGGTTGGAGCGCGTATATTCGTGCCCCGCACAGACAAGCGTATTATGCGGCAGACTGTCATAGCGATGCAGACTGTCGAACAGTTCCTGCGCCGTGCCTTCCAGAAGCCGCCCGCAACCCAGACTGAACAGCACGTCTCCGCAGAACAGCGCCGGAACCTCGGGCACGACATACGATACGTGTCCCACCGCATGACCTGGCGTGGACAGCGCACTGATCTGCGTGTCACCCAATGAAAAGCTGTCCCCGTCCTCAACGGCGTGATCCAGCCGAGGGAGCCATTCCTGCTTCTGGCGCGGTCCGTAAACCTGTGCGCCATAACGCTCTCGCAGCGCCTCCGCCCCGGCCGTGTGGTCGGCGTGATGATGGGTCAGCAGGATCATGTCAAGACGGCCCTCCCCGATTTCGTCGATGATCGGCCTCGCCTCACCGGGATCGACAATGGCACGAGCACCCCCGGCCGCGGTCAGCAACCAGGCATAATTATCCGAAAGAACCGGAATCGGCTTGATATCGGGTGGCATGACTGTTCCCCTTCGAAAGTCCTGCTGATTAGGTAACCGAATGCTGACGTTCCTGAACCGCACCCGTTCCGATGATGCCGCAACTTTCTACGAAAGCCGACAGGGTCGCCGCACGGCTCAACTCCTCGACGACAGGCTGCGACACGTCATGCCAACCATGCGCGGCCGACGCATTCTGGGGATAGGCTACACGGCCCCATATCTGCCGCCAAATGCTGAGTTCGCGGTCTGCGCACGCCTGAATCATTCCCAGACCCAGAAATCCCGTAATCGGTCGCAATATGACTGTGTGGTCGACAGCGCCTCCCTTCCTTTCGACGATCTGTCGATGGACAGTGTTCTCGTGGTGCATGGGCTGGAGTTCACCCGTTTTGCGCCGGACTTCCTGCGCGCCATCTGGCGGACTCTGACGGATGACGGCCTCCTTACCCTGGTCGTGCCCAACCGCTCCGGCTTCTGGGCGCATTCCGACGCAACCCCTTTTGGCCACGGCATCCCCTATAGCAGCGGCCAGTTGACCCGCCTCCTCGATCAGGCCCTGTTCCGGATCGAACAGCATCAGGGCGCCCTGATGATCCCTCCTGCCGCCCTTTCCCTCACGCAGGGCCGTCTGACAGAGCGGATGGGCCGGAGCCTCCATCTTCCCTGCGGCGGCGTTCATATCGTCACAGCCCGCAAAAACGTCTATGCAGGCACGCCACTGATTGACGAAAAACTGCGCGTCCCGCTCCCCCGGCAGATCGCAGAACCTGCCTGAGACCGTTTCGAGCGGAAAACCTGCCCGAAAAACGCCTTCTTTGTGGCGAATTCTTGACCCTCCCGCCGTGTGCCGTAAGAGTGCGTTCCATGTCGCTGATCCAGTCCTTCAAGCTCGTCCTGTCGCCGCCGCACCGCGCCGCGACTCCCTTCCTTCTCGCCGGTTCGTTCATCGGACTGCTCGGACGGGCCACGCCATGGCGCGCCACGCGCCTGCTCGGCAATGCGGGCATCGCCTTCACGGCGTTCTGTCTGTATTTCTTCCGCGATCCCAAGCGCGTCCCGCCGCCGCGTGCCGATCTGGTTCTGGCGTCGGCCGATGGTCGCGTCACATCAGTCGCCCTCGTCACGCCACCGCCCGCGCTGGAAATGGGCCATACCCCGGTCTGGCGCGTCTCGACATTCCTCTCCGTACTGAACGTCCACATCAACCGCATGCCAGCCGCCGGTGAAGTGACGAAGATCGCCTATCACGCCGGCAAGTTCCTCAATGCCAGCCTCGACAAGGCGTCCGAGCACAACGAGCGCAACGAACTGCGTCTGACGCTGCCGGACGGTCGCAACATCGGTGTTGTCCAGATCGCCGGGCTGATCGCCCGCCGCATCCTGTGCTTCGTCGAAGAAGGCGACCGGGTGGAAGCCGGCGAACGCTTCGGCCTGATCCGCTTCGGCTCGCGCACCGATGTCTACCTGCCGCCCGGCGTTGAACCCCTGGTTGTGGAAGGACAGACCATGGTTGGTGGCGAAACTGTCCTGGCGAAGCTCTGAGCCAGACGCCGTTCATGACCACACCGCCCACGGCTGACCCCATCCGCCCCGCCAAAAGACGCCGCATCCGACGCAGGCTTCGACGCATGGGGCGCAATCCCCGTACCCGCGTGCGGGGGCCGTCGTTCAACCGCCTCATCCCCAACATCATGACGATGCTCGGTCTCTGCGCCGGGCTCAGCGGCATGCGTTTCGCGCTCGAACACCAGTTCGAACCCGCGGCCGTGGCGCTCCTGATCGCAGCCTGCATCGACGGGCTGGACGGACGCATCGCACGTCTCCTCAAAGGCGCCACACGCTTCGGCGCCGAGTTCGACAGTCTGTCGGACTTCGTGTGCTTTGGCGTGGCTCCGTCCTTCGTGCTGCTCATGTGGTCGCTCGAACATGCCGGACGCTATTCTTTCGTCCCATGCATCCTGTTCACGGTCTGCATGGCGCTGCGTCTCGCCCGCTTCAACGCCAGCCTCGATGACGACGACAAGCCGGAATATTCATACAGCTTCTTCACGGGCGTCCCGGCCCCCGCGGGGGCCGGACTGGTCCTGTTCCCGGTCTTCCTCGGGCTCGAAGCCGACCGCCTGCATGCCGAGGGACTGTCTGCCTTCGCGCGCCTGCCCCTCGTCTCGGCCGTCTGCCTGACCGTCACGGGCCTGCTACTGGTCTCGACCCTGCCGGTCTGGTCCTTCAAGAATTTCAAGGTTCCGGCCCGTTACGTCCTGCCCCTGATGCTCGGAACCGGCCTGTATGCGGCCCTTCTGGTCGCAGACCCCTGGGGCGCTCTTGCCGGTGCGGGACTGCTCTATATTGCAATCCTGCCCTTCTCCCGCCGGTCCTATCACCGCCTGAAACTGGCGGCGGAGGAGATGTC
Source organism: Gluconobacter aidae (assembly GCF_009547075.1). Classification (GTDB taxonomy): domain Bacteria; phylum Pseudomonadota; class Alphaproteobacteria; order Acetobacterales; family Acetobacteraceae; genus Gluconobacter; species Gluconobacter aidae. The sequence goes on along the minus strand of NZ_WIPH01000002.1, from coordinate 140,609 downwards.
GGAAACGGTGGAAGAAGAACCCGCCTGAGAGCGGGAAATGCCAACAAAAAAGGCCGCCCGGTCATCCGGGCGGCCTTTTTCATATCCAGTCTGCGACAGGCTTATTCCGTCACGTCCCACAGCCATGCCGCACCACGCACGCCAGAGCTATCACCATGCTTGTTCCGTACGATCGGCGTCGTGCAGACCGGGGTAATAACATGCTTGGCCAGAAGCGGCGGCACGCGCTCATAGAGCGTATGAAGGTTGGAGACGCCGCCACCGAGAACGATCACATCCGGATCGAGGAAGTTGATGACCATGGCGCAGGCCCGGGCAAAACGCTCGGTATAACGACCGAGCGCCGCAATCGCAGCCTGATCGCCATTGGCGGCTGCCTCTTCAATCCCGGCCGTGTTGCGGTTGCCCGGCCCCTTCCAGTCCGCCGCCAGCGCGGGACCGCAAAGATAGCGCTCCATGCAGCCCTTGTTCCCGCAGAAGCAGTCACGGGCCGGCATATCGTCTTCCGTCGGCCAGGGCAGAGGCAGATGCCCCCATTCGCCAGCAATGTGATGGCGGCCTTCCAGCACGCGACCATTATTGACGATCCCCGCGCCCATGCCGGTCCCGATGATGACACCGAACACGGTCAGCATCCCCTTGGCTGCACCATCGGCCGCCTCGGACAGTGCAAAGCAGTTCGCATCGTTTTCCGTACGGACAGGACGTGCGAGAGCGGATTCAAGATCATGCCCGAAAGGCTGGTTGTTCAGCCAGGTCGCATTGGCGTTCTTGATCAGCCCGGTCTCCGGAGAAATAGACCCCGGAATCCCGATCCCCAGCGTGGATGTGTGCTGGCCTGCCGAAACACGATGGCTGGGCACCGCTCCCAGACGACGATCCACATCCATCACCAGATCACGGATGGCCAGGACGGCTTCATTATAGATACCAGGGTTGGGAATACGTTCACGCAGGACAAGATCGCCCGAACGATTCAGAACCGCGATTTCGATCTTCGTGCCACCAAGATCAATTCCAAGGCGATAATCAGCCATCTCTAGCCCTGTGCTCTATACGGTGACCTGAACAACAGGCGACCGAACCTCATGGAAAACGCATCCAGTGCGTCCATCTGCTTTAACGCGAAACCGTGTCACGGCAAGCCGTCGGGGGACAAAACTTCGTTGTTTCAGGAAAATTCCCGCGCCCGACCAAACCGTTCAGACCTGCGCCAGTTCCTGCAAAGCCCGCAGAATATCGTCCGGCGACGGCGGACATCCCGTAATCGAACGCCGCACCGGCGTCAGGGCCTCCAGGCCCCCCAGCGTCGCATAACCGGCCGGAAAAGGCCCGCCATCCACGGCACACGCCCCCACAGCAATCAGACATCGGCCCGGCGGCATCGCCCGCCACACCCGGTCCACCATTTCGGCGCAGACCCGCGTCACCGCCCCGGTCAGCAGCAGCCAGTCCGCATCCGCCGGATCGCTCACACAGACAAAACCCGCCTGTTCCAGCGCGAACGCGCTGCCATTGAGGGACTCGATCTCCATGAAGCACCCCTCGCAGCCACCGGTCTCGAGGACATACAGCCCGATCGGCCGCTCCCGACGCGAAGCCGCTCCCTTCGCAGACGGCCGCCCGCGCGTTGCATCCATAAAAGCGTAAAGCAGGCTCAGAGGGCCCGTCCGTTGCACAGTCTTCACAGCGCAATCCCCGCCGGTGAAATCCCGATCGAGCCCAGAGCCGCCGGCACCCGCCTGACTGGATAGCCCCGCAGCATCGCGCCCAGAACCGGAAGAAGCGACACGCCCGGGTCCCGCACATGCAGGCCCTCGATCCGCCCGTCTTTCAGGCGCACCCAGTACCATACGTCTCCGCGCGCCCCCTCGGCCACGCCAATGCCCTCATCCGTCCGATCCGGCGCGGGCTCGTCGTCTTCCAGACCTATGCTCCCCAGAATCCGCTCCAGAAGCTTCAGGGAATCGCGGATCTCCGCAAGCCGCAGCTCTTCCCGCGCCCGGGCATCCCCCTGGCTCGATCCTGTCGCCCGCAACGCCTCCAGCCGCATCCCGGCCTCCCGCCGCCGCATATCCATGCTGCGACCGCTCGCGCGCCCGGTCACGCCGCCCACGGCAAAGCGCTCGGCCAACCGCACATCCAGAACCGCAAACCCGTCCAGACGCGGCGCAAAAACCCGGTGAAGCTCTTCCAGCGCCGCAAGACGGGGCTGCATCGCCGCATGAACGGCCTGAGCCAGCGGTACGATCTCGAGCCCATCCCGAAACCCGTCACAGGCCACCATATCCATCAGACGGCGCGAAACGCCCTGCTCCGCACAGGCCCGCGCGATGACTTCCCGCGCATGATCGCAATGCGTCGCGAGCAGTTCCGCATCCACGCCCCGCGCCGTCCGGGCCATGTCGAACAGATGGAGCGACATCCGCTCGATCTCCAGCAGTACCATCCAGACATCCCGGATGCCGGGCCCCGGAACCAACCCGCGCGCCTGCGCCACAGCCCGCGCAAAAGCCAGCGGATGCGCCACGAACCCACCCGCCGTCATCCGCGACACCAGCGGCATGGCCTCTTCCGGCGTCCGTCCCAGCAAGCGCGACACGACCCCGCGATGCGCGCCGCCCGCGCAGACCTCCACACTCCGGACCTTGCCCTTCAGAACCTCGAAGGACAGTTCCAGCGGTCCGCTCAGCCCCGTCTGCTCGGGACGCAGCAGATGGCTTCCCGCCAGCGGCCGCAATCCTCCCGCCGCCGGCCCCGGACGGGACGACAGCGGCCAGGTGGACGTCCAGCCGCCCTCATCCAGCGCCGGTGCTCCGTTCCCGCGGGCATCCATCGCTTCCACGCCATAGAGGTCATACGCTACGCGCTCACCCCACTCGGCCCCGGCAAAACGCGAGGACGGCGCAAGATAACGCCGCTCTTCCACCGCCGTACTCGCCACAAGCGGGCGATCCCCCTCCAGCAGCAGCACATAGGCACGGGCATCGTCCGCCCAGCAGGATATCAGCGGCAGTGTCGCACCCGGCGCGGACAGCATCGCGCTCCACTGTTCGGCATCAAGATGATAATGCGAAAGCGCAACCCGCTCGCCGCTGCGGATGATCCGCCCCATCCCCATCATGGCCGCCACCCCGTCACCGGGTGCCAGGCCAGCAACAGCGGACCACACAGCCCCCCCAGCAGCAGAACCCCCTGCATCACGGCCACCATGCCCCGCTCTCCCCGCGCAAACGCCGGCAGAAGCGTCCTGTGCCGCACAGACCACAAAGTGGGCAGCAGACACACCACCAGCAGAACAAGCTGCCCCGTCTCAAGCGAACGCCCTATCCCGACAAGCGCACAGAACACCGGCCAGGGCGCAGCCCCGGCCGCGATCCCGTCCTCGCCCACTGCCCCGCGCAGGTCCAGAACCGCAAGCCCGAGCGCCGCAAGCAGCAGCAGGACCAGCGCCGTGCCTTCCCCGGTCGCAGCCGCCAGAGCCCCGAAGGCAGACAGCATCGGCAGGGAGGTACTCCGGCCAGAGGACGCCCCGGAGGAACGCGAGAGGACGAGCATGATGATCGTCCCGAACCCCGCGATCAGCATCAGCAGATGAACCAGCGGATACGCACTCAGCCGGAACATCAGCATGAGTGCCGAAAACCGAAGCCCCGTATCCAGAAGTGCTGCCTCAGGCGCCGGAGCCGGCGACGGCCCAAGCCCCGCCACCATGCACAGCCCTACCGTCAGCAGCACCGCACCAAGCGACGACTGCTGCATCGGCAGAAGCGAGGCCCCCAGAAGCCCCAGAACCACACCGCCCAGCCGGCTGCGCGCCATATCCCAGACAACAAGCGCCCTGCGCGGCCCACGCCCCTCGCGCCAGGCCAGAAGAACCGTTCCCGCGCCACACAGAACCGTCACGGCAAAGGCCGAATGGACATTCAGCGCCAGAAGCGCACAGCCCGTCACCAGAAATGGCAAAATACGGCCAGTGCGATCCTGAGCCTGCGGCAGAAGCAGCGGAATGGCTGTCACCAGACACGAACATGCGGCGGCAAGCGCATCCGTTCCCGGCATGAGCCAGACAGCCAGCGGCGTTATGGCGAGCCCCGCCACAGCGAAAGTCAGACTACTGGAAGACTGGCGGTTTTCCGGCGTCAAAAGCAGCAGCAACGCCGCCAGAAGCGGCCAGACCGTTACGGCAAACAGCGTCCCGACAGGAGCAAGCGGATGCATCAGACGTCCTCCACCCTGCGCCACGCCAGACGCGGCAGAAGCGTGACACCCAGCGCAGCCAGAACGCCCCACAAACTCAGCGCCGCCGCAAAAAGCGGCCATGAATGCAGCACACAGGCCACAACAACCAGCCCGTCCGCTGCCCGCAGCAATCCCGTGAACTGAACCAGCGGCGTCCCCCACGCAGCACCGCAAAGACCGGCCAGAACCGCGCCCGCACCCAGAACAGGCGCGAGCCCCAGACCCGCACCCGACAGCCCGAGCGCGAGCAGCAGCACAAGCGTCCCGACAACCGGCAGAACAGCCGCCCGGTCCGGCGCTTCAGGCGCAAACCGCCGCAGCCAGGCCCAGGCCAGAACATTCAGCCCAACCAGAGCGGCAGATGTCAGAAGCGCCATCAACCCCGAACAGACCGTCGCCCCCGCAAAGGCACAGACCGCCCCGTAAAGCGGCAGCCCCCGCCCGTCCTTGCCCAGCCCCGCCAGCGCCAGAAGCAGCAATAATCCAAATCCGACGATCATGTGCCGAACCTCCCCGCCAGAGCCAGAAGAAGCGCCACACCCGCAAACAGCGCCGTCAGCCGGGCACTCCGCTCCTGCGCCATCAGACGCAGCCCGACCGCCACAGCCACAGTCAGCGCCAGCCGTCCGCCCAGCGCCAGCAGCCCGAGCCACCAGCCCTGCACGCCACCCTGCGCGAGCCCCACACTCACCGGCAGCGCCAGATCCCCCAGCAGCAGCAGCCAGCCACAGTTGAGCACATCGGCGATACTGCGCGCGGTCTCACGCTCATGCCGGCCCCGCAGACCGGACAGCATCTGCGTCACGTCCTCTGACCGCAGAGGCGGACAGACAATTCCCAGCGCCAGGGCACAGGCCGCAAGCGCACCCTCCAGGCCGGGTTCCGGCTCGATATGCAGCATCGCACACAGGCCAGACAGCCCGTCCGTTCCCGGCGCGGCCAGAGCGATCAGGGCCTCGGTCAGACACAGGAGCAGAACCGCAGGCACCAGACGCGCCGCCTCACCCTGCACCAGGCCCGGCCCCAGAAATCCGCGCCCCAGCAGCACGACCAGTCCGATAACAAGCGGATCAGCCAGCGACGACAGCACCGATCCCGTCGTAACCGCCGGCAGACACACAAGCGTCAGCACACCCGTCGTCAGCGCCAGTGCCGGACGCCCGCCCAGCGGAACCTGAAACAGCGATCTCCAGAAACGCACCGCCTGCAACAGACGGAACCTTACTGTCCCGACCGACCGTCCCGCCAGCCAGAACGGCAGGCTGTCCAGACACCAGCCCATCACGGGCGCCAGAACAAGAAGCAGCCCCAGTTGAAACAGTGCTTCCAGCACCGACAGCAGGATCAGGCCGATCTCATGCCCCATCACGCCATCACTCCCAGCACCGCCAGAACGAGACCAAGAAGCACGAGCCAGAGCCCCACCGCGCCCTGACGCAGATCAGGAAGAACAGGAGCCTTTACGCCCCCAAGCGCCCTGAGACGACGACGCCCCGCCACAATGACGCAGCGTATTTTCCAGCCCAGGGACGGCGCTTCCTCAAACAGACCGTCCCCGACCGAAAGCAGGTTTCCCAGTGCAGGAAGAAGCGTGGAAGCCGTCTGCACGATCCCGCCGACAATCCGCCAGGGACGCACCAGCACGCACCACAGAACCGCCCCCGTCAGCACGAAAGCCGGCAACCGCAGAGAGGCTCCATCGCCGCCGCCCATACGCCAGACAGGCCAGACCCACTCTCCACCCACGAAATGCAGGACCGGACTGACCACCCCGAACGCCAGACCGGGCAACAGCAGACTTCCAGCCCCCACCAGCAGGACGCAAACGCCCGGAACACGCCCCTGACAGGCACGGAACACCCGCCCCACAACAAGAATATCCGACAGACCCAGCAGGCCGAGCAGCAGGGCGACCGCCACCCCAAGCACGCTCCACCCTTCGACACCCGCCGCCATACCAAGCGCGGCATGAATCCCGAGCCACAGGACAACCAGTCCCGGCAAAGGCGGAAACGGCAGCCGCAACACCGACAGCACCGGAAACGCGCGTCCCAGTGCGGCCGTCAGAACCAGCAGTGACAGATCGAGAAGTGTGGCTTCCAGTGCTATCCGGGCACAGACCGCAAGCCCTTCCGCCTGCGCCGCCACGACCAGAACCATCAGAAGAACAGGCCGCAAAAGCCCCAGATCTCCCGGGCGACAGGCCCCGAGCACAGACCGGCCAAGCAGCCCGATGACAGCGGCCCCAAGCCCCGCGACGAGTTCCGACGGAACCGCTGTCGGCGCATGCCAGACCAGCGATACGCCTAAAATGCCCGTTACGGCGGGAGATGCCCCGCCTTCCTGTCCCCCGTCAGGCCGGCGCACCAGCGCGGACCAGAACAGGACCGGCAGCATTGCCAGCACGACGAATGTCCGGGCAGGAAACAGCACGGACAACAGCAGAGCCGGAACGCTCCAGACTGCCGGACAGGCCTCCCGGTCCTGCGCTGCAATCACACCCAGCGCGACTGCCTGAACGGCTGGCGACAGGCCCAGAACCGCAGCCAGCGCCGCCACACAGAGAATCACGGCTCTCCCTGCCTGCCCCGGCTGCATCGCCTGCACACAGGCAGGAACGACCAGAAACGCCAGACAGAGAGAAACCGGATCAACGTGGAAAAGGGAGGCGAAAATATGCAGGGCGCGGTCCGGACAAGGGGTGGAAACGGACCGCAATCATCACGACCGTCAGATCATGGCGAGAGATACCTTGCGTTTCGGCGGAGGGAAAGCACTGTCCAGCGTTTTGAGATCCGCATCCGTCAGAGTGATCTCCAGACTGGCCAGATTTCCGGCAACATGCTTCGGCGACCCAGCCTTCGGAATGGCCATCACATTCGGCCGGCGCAGCACCCAGGCCAGTGCGATCTGCGCCGGATCGGCGGGCCCCTGAGATGTTTCATGACGTGACGCTACGTCTTTCAGGGCCGGATGCTCCAGAAGCTCTCCGCCCTGCCCGAGCGGCGAATACGCCATCGTGACCGTATCGATGCCCAGATCATGATCCAGAAGATCGAACTCCGTCCCGCGATGCTCAAGATTGTACAGAACCTGATTGACCAGACAGTTCCCCGACAGGCTTTCAATTTCTTCCATGTCATCGACATCGAAGTTCGAAACACCCCAGCCCCGGATCAACCCGTCATCCTTCAGATCCTCGAACGCACGGATCGTCTCCTCAAGCGGCGTACCCCCGCGCCAGTGCAGCAGATACAGATCAATCCAGTCCGTATCGAGATGCTTCAGTGAACGCCGGCACGCCTTGCGCACCCCATCATAGGACGCATTGGACGGCACGACCTTGCTGACGAGATAGACGTCATCGCGTACATCCGCGATGGCCTCTCCCACCAGGTCTTCCGACCGGCCACCCCCATACATCTCCGCTGTATCGACAACACGAAGCCCGGCTTCCAGCCCCCGACGCAGGCTCTCGATCTCGTCCACGCGCCGCGCGGTACTGTCGCCGATATTCCAGGTTCCCATGCCCAGCGCGGGAACCGTGACACCATTCCTGAGTGTGACTGTTTTCATAACCGTTTCCTGTCCGTGTCCTCAGACAACGACAGGATCAGCCGGCTGTTCCCTCGCAACTTCAGCCTGCCCCACCGTATCGGTTCCCGGCGCGACACCGTTCCGTGCCAGAAGATCCCGCAGCCTGCGCACGATCGGGAAGACCTCGACGTTATGATCGCCGCCCAGTTCGCGCCAGGCGTTCTGCTCCAGTTCCATGATTTCGCGGTCTTCTTCAAAGATCCGGTGCGTGAAGATACCCAGCGCAGGCCAGATCATGTCGATCAGGAACGGCGTCTTGGGCCGCAGCACCGACAGCAGGCCGAAACACTGCGTACTCATGCCATCCGCCGCATTGGGCACATAAACGCTGAACAGTTCCATGACCAGATCGCCGTCCTTGTCATGGATTTTCAGGCTCTGATACGGATAGGTCGTGCGGATGCTGACGATTTCCTCGACCGGCTGCTCCCGGTTCGGATCATCGTGATGCTTGCCGAAAATCAGACGTTCCGCCAGTGGCTGCTGGTTTCCCGTCCGCGCAAAGCTGTAGCGCGCCTCAATGAAGTTCTCACCCGCGTCCTGCCCCAGGAAACGCGCCCTGATCTGCCCCATCTGGCGGCGGTGCAGAAACTGATGGTTCATGTCCATCAGGTTCTCATGCATGAACGTGTAGTGGCACTTCACGACCGGGCTGAAACGCCGCGTCTTGAACGCCGGATTGTCCACCTGGGCCAGAGGCGGCAGCGGCACACTCTCCGCCTTTTCCGCATCGCCGGGGAAAATGAAGATCATCCCGCCTGCCTCACGACAGGGATACGTCTTCACACCATTCGGCAGCTTGCCCTTGCCCAGATACGGCACATCAATGCATCGCCCGGACCGGCCATAGGCCCAGCCGTGATAGCAGCACTGGACCGCCTCACCGCTGACCTTGCCCAGACTGAGCGGAACCTGACGGTGCGCGCAGCGGTCTTCGAGGGCGAAGACATTTCCTTCTTCGGGACGCACCAGTGCAATGGGAAAGCGCCCGAACCGTCGCCCGATCGTCTTCCCGCGCTTGAGATCAGTCGACCATGCCAGCGGATACCAGAAATCGGGATTAATATCGACGCGACGCAGATCAGTTTTGAAAGATGCGGCACAAGAATTCGCGGGCTCTGGCACAGTCAGGCGTCCTCTCCAGTGGAATGAACGGCACCCCGGTTACGGAGCGTCTTCCATCAAGGGTCTCAGACATAATTTGAAACCTTACCCCGCCTTTTTCCAGCCCCGCTCTTCCTGTTTCCAGTACACGAGATTGTGACCGGAAGATTTCATCGCCACCCAGCGTTGTCTTGCCCGCTGAACGGATTGTGAATTTCCACCATCGAACAGATCGAAAATCCGCGTAAAGGGTGCGAACTCATCACGCCCCGCCCCATCCACGCGGAACAGGAACCGCGCCTCGTTCGGCACGTCCTCGCCCTCGGTCAGCCAGATCGGCTGGCGAGCCGCATGACCGCTCTTTGCTGTCCCATGTGGAAGCCAGACCGGGTCCCGGCATGCCCACAGCGCCGCATCCAGTGCCATGACCGCCTCCGCATCCGGACACCGCACAAGCGCGCGCTCCCCCGCATCCAGCGTCCGGCCCAGCAGGGCCGGAAGCGCTTCTTCAAGCGGCGTGCGCGTCAGATGATAGAACCCGACATCCACGGCGTGGTCCCGCTCCTCAGGCGCTGGCTTCGTGGGCCTTCACGAAACAATCCAGCAGACGCACGCCGAAGCCCGTCGCACCTTTCGGAGCGATAGCGGACGCCTTGGTCTTCCAGGCCGTCCCCGCAATATCCAGATGCGCCCAGTCCGTATCGCCCACAAAGCGCTTGAGGAACTCCGCCGCCAGGATCGCACTGCCCGGACGGCCACCGATATTCTTCATGTCGGCAATATCGGAGTCGAGTTCACGGTTATAGGCCTCGCCCATCGGCATCCGCCACAGGCCCTCACCGACCTGCGACCCGGCCTCGGCCAGCCCCTTGGCCAGCGTATCGCTGTTGCTGAACAGCCCCGCGTTCTCGTAGCCAAGGCTGACCACGATCGCGCCCGTCAGCGTCGCCAGATTGACCATGAGCTTCGGGCTGAAGCGCTTGCGCGTATAGGACAGCACATCCGCCAGAACGAGACGGCCCTCCGCGTCGGTGTTCAGAACCTCGATCGTCTGCCCGTCATAGGCCCGCACGATATCGCCCGGACGCTGCGCCCCGCCGGACACCATGTTCTCGACCAGCCCGACCACACCGATCGCATTGACCGGCGCCTTGCGACGGGCCAGCGCACTCATGAGACCGATCACGGTCGCAGCGCCGCCCATATCCGTTTTCATCTCGTCCATGCCAGCCGCGGGCTTGATGGAAATACCGCCGCTGTCGAACGTCACGCCCTTGCCGATGAAGGCCAGAGGCGCCTCGCTGCCACCGCCATTATGACGGACGATCACCATACGCGGCTTGTGCACACTGCCCTGCGCCACGCCCAGAAGCGCGCCAAAGCCCAGCTCCGTCATGGCCTTCTCGTCGAGAACCTCAACCGTCAGGCCAAGTTCACGCAGTTCTTCAATGCGCTGCGTAAAGGTCTGGGGATAAAGCACATTCGGCGGCTCGCTCACGAGATTCCGTGTCAGGATCACCCCCTGCGACACCGCGTCCAAAGCCGTCCAGCGCGCCTGAGCGGCCGCCACGTCTGACACCGCGACGCTCAGTGTCTTCAGAACCGGACGGGCACCGGGCTTTTTCGTACGATACAGATCGAAATCATAAGACGCCAGGCGCGCGCCCAGCCCCGCTTCCGGAGCAAACTGTTCCAGTATCCCGGACACGACCAGAACCGCGCTTTCAACACCATCGAGCAGCCGTACCGCACGACCCGCAGCGTTCTCGACCGCCACGGCATCCACAACCGCGCCGCCCTTCGGCGTCACCCCGGCGAGAACGATCTGCGACAGCCCTTCGGCCGGAGCTGGCAGTACCACGCTCTGCCCCGCCTCCCCCCTGAACCCCTTCAGAGCAACAGCGCGCGACACCGCACCCGCCGTCGTCTTGTCCAGCGCCGAGAACGTCTCGCCCCCCGCAGTCTCGCACAGCAGGACGACCGCTTTGGGCGCATCCGCGGAAAAAGCAGGAAGGGAATCGAAAATCACTGAAAGCATGATGGCCCTGTCGTCTGGAACATGAAATCGTCAGCTCCGTTATCGGAAACACCGCCCTGGCATACAAGCCCTCTCCCGAGAAAGACCTTCCATGCGCCGCATCGCCCTGAAGATCCTGCTCTGCTCCGCCGTTACGCTCGGTTTCCCGAAAGGACATGCCGCTCCCGCCACGCCACAAATCACCGAAATCGCGCCCATTCTGATCGGCAACAGCCCGGTCACCCTGCACCTGAGGGGCTTTCCCGCCATAACGGTCACGCCATTCTGGCGGGAGAACGGAAACGCCTGGGGCTATCATCTGTATGCCGTCACCGTCCCCGACGCCGTACAACCCGATCAGGCTGACCTCGTGGATACGCAGAACGCGAACCATAACGGGCCGCTCCTCGACATGCTTCAGGATAGTCCACACACCGGCGAAGACGCGATCCAGACCATCCATTTCGCCACGGCCCGCGTGAACGGACAACCCGGCCTTCTGCTGTTCGTCACAACGCGCGACATGGGCCCCCATCCCGTTCCGCAGCCCGGCCCGGCGCATGTGCGGATCTACCAACTGACACAAGAACACGGTGAACCCGGCACCACCCCCTTCTCCTTCAGGCTCCTGTCCACACTCACATCCCCGGTCACGACCTGTCACGCCGACATCGCCCTCAGCGCCGCGACAAAAATCCCCTTTGCGACATGGAACGGCAGCACCGCTCCCGTACCCACCTGTCCATGGTAAGACCCGAAGTATTACCGGCCGCATCGACACATGACGCAGAAACCATCTTGGAGTAGTCTGGCCGAATGACTTCCGCTTCCCCCTTTACCGTCCCCGCCAACGATGACCGCGCCCTGCTGGATCTGGCATTCCGGCTCGCTTCCGAAGCCTCGGACATCATCAATGCCATCCGTGAACGCGGCTTTCGCACGGACATCAAGGACGATGCCTCCCCCGTCACGGAAGCGGACCACGCCTCCGAACATCACATCCTGTCCGGCCTGCGCGCGGCCTGCCCGTCCATTCCCGCCATTGGCGAGGAAGAAATATCGGCCGGAATCCGGATAACCGTGGAAGACGCCTACTGGCTGGTCGATCCCCTCGACGGGACACGCGGCTTTGCGTCGGGCGGGAAGGACTTCACCGTCAATATCGGCCTGATCCGTCATGACCGGCCGGTTCTGGGCGTGGTGGCCCTGCCGGGTTATGGCCTGATCTACAGCGGCGGACAGGGCCTCGGCGCCCACCGTTCGGACGGTACAAACAGCACGCCGATCCATACCGCCACGCCTCCCGCGGAAGGCCTGCGCGTTCTGGCCTCGAGCCATCACGGCAATCCCGAACTTCTGGAACGCTGGCTCGCCGGACGACAGGTCGCCTCCGTCGGGAAGCTGTCATCCTCGGTCAAGTTCATGCGGGTGGCCGAAGGCGCCGCGGATTTCTATCCCCGCTTCGGCCCCACGATGGAATGGGACACGGCCGCCCCCCAGGCCATTCTGGAAGCCGCGGGCGGCGCCCTGCTCGACGAGACCGGCATGCCTCTGCGCTATGGCAAGCCGAACTGGCTGAACGGCTCATTCTACTGCACCGGAGGCGCATCTTGAGCGACACGCTTCACACCGAGCGTCTGGCAGCCACGCCCGAAGGCATCCGCCGCGCCGCCGAACTCCTCAAAGCCGGAAAGCTGGTCGCGTTCGGAACCGAGACCGTCTACGGCCTAGGTGCCATCGCCTCTTCCGATATGGCCGTCGCAAAAATCTTCGCCGCCAAGGGACGCCCGCGCTTCAACCCGCTCATCAGCCATCTCCCCGACGCCCAGAGCGCTTTCGCACAGGCATCGCTGAGCGGCAGAATGGAAGAGATCGCCCATGCGCTGGCCGAGCGTTTCTGGCCCGGTCCGCTGACGATGGTGCTGCCCCGTTCTCCGGATTCAACCGTCTCCGACCTCGCGGCGGCGGGCCTGTCCACGCTGGCGCTGCGTGTTCCGCGCGGCAAGACGGCCCTGGCCCTGCTCCGCGAAGTCGGCGCGCCCGTTGCCGCGCCCTCCGCGAATGTTTCGGGCACGGTCAGCCCGTCCAATGCGTTCCACGTCCTGCGCTCGCTGGACGGCCGGATCGACGCGGTTCTGGATTCCGGCCCCTGCTCGATCGGCGTGGAAAGCACCGTGCTCGACCTGACCCGGGAGGTGCCCGTTCTCCTGCGCCCCGGCGGTGTGACGCTTGAAGACCTCACCGAACTGTGCGGCCCCATCCGCCATCCGGACGATTTTTCCGAAATCGCCCCGGCCTCGCCCGGTCGGCTGGCCTCGCATTACGCCCCGAGCCTGCCTGTCAGGCTGGACGCGACCTCCATCGCGCCCGACGAAGCCCAGCTTGCTTTCGGCACCCCCCTGCCCGGCGCCGGCCTGACATGGAACCTGAGCGAGAGCGGAAATCTTGAAGAAGCCGCGGCCCGTCTCTTCGCCGGACTGCGCTTTCTGGACGCGGAAGGAACCCGGCGCGGCCTGACGACCATCGCCGCCCAGTCCATCCCCCGCCACGGACTCGGTCTCGCCATCCGGGACCGTCTTCGCCGTGCCGCCGAACCGCGCACCCATGCCGTGACCCTGACCTGAGCATGGCCCGCGCCCCGGACCCCAGGGAAATCAAGATCCTGTCGGACATTCTGGCGCTGGTGCTGGATGAACAGCCGGGCCATGCCGCAACCGCCCTGGAACGGATCCGCCAGATGGCCCGTCGCGACGGCGTCACGGGCGGCGCGCTGAAAAACCTGTTTGCCACCCGCATCGGAACGCTGTCCGGCAAAGACGAAACCGACCGCGAAAAACGTCTCCGGGAGCATATCTCCGGGCTGGAACGCCGCCTCGGACAGAGCGAGTCCGACACGCGCACGGCACAGATGCGCCTGGGACGCTGCCAAACGGATCTGGGGCTGATCCAGCTGGAACTGGCGACCCTGCGCATGCAACGACCCTGGCGCTACATCGCCATCGTCTTCGCCGCCGGCGCGGGTCTTCTGGTCGGTATTGCCGGAACACAATTCTATCACAGCCTGTCCGTCACAAGGGCGCCCATCGACCGGGCCTCCTATCTGCGATAGAAACTGTTTCGTTTTTTCGCCTTCCTCCCGCCACGCGCTAGGGATAGATGAAGGGCCATGGCCTTATCCTCCGGTATCTCCGGGCGGCAGATCCTGCCTCTGCTCGACCGCTACATTCTTCGCCAGCTTCTCATCGCCCTGCTGGCGCTGACGGGAGGGGCGACGGCCCTGATCTGGCTGACCCAGTCGCTGCACTTCGTCTCGATGGTGGTCCAGCACGGCCTGTCTCTGCGGGTTTTCATCCAGCTCACCGCACTGATGCTGCCATCCTTCATCGCCGTCATCCTGCCGATCACGACGTTTCTTGTGGTGCTTTTCACCTATCAGCGCATGGTCGGCGACAGGGAACTTACGGTCATGCGCGCAGCCGGCCGCTCACCGCTGGAACTTGCAAGGCCAGGGCTGCTCTGTGCCCTCTTCTCGGTCGTCCTGTGCTATGTCCTGACGCTGTGGCTCGCGCCCGTCTCCTACCATGCGTTTCATCGCTACGAGTTCCAGATCCGTAACCGCATGGCGGCCTTCCTGCTTCAGGACGGCGTGTTCACCAGCCTGTCCAATGACATGACGGTCTATGTGCGCGGCCGCACCAGCGATGGCCAGTTGCATGGCGTGCTGGTCGAGGATGACCGGGATCCCGATTCCCACACCACGATCCTCGCGGAACGCGGCACCATGGTCGTGGTCAATGACCAGCCGCGCGTCGTCCTGTATGACGGCTCGCGCGAGGAAATCGACCGTCATACCGGGCGGCTGAATGTCCTGACCTTCGGACGCAACACCATCGACCTCACCTCCTCGCGCCGCAGCAACCACGAAGACCGGGATCCGGACGAAATGTCCCTGCGCGAACTGTTCCATCCCGATCTCCGCGAAGTTTCCGAGCGAGACCGCGGCAAGAACATCGTCGTGGGATGGCGCCGGCTCACCTCGCCGCTGACGGCCCTGTCCTTTGCAATGATCGGTCTGGTCACCGTCCTCCGGGGGGCCTTCTCCCGTCACGGCAACATCACGCGCCCCCTGATCGCCATCCTCACGGTTGTCGGGCTGCTGGCCATTTCACTTATGCTCCAGAACCTCGCCGGGCGGCATCTTGCCCTGGTGCCTCTCATCTGGCTTGAGGCCATTCTTCCGGCCGTCATCTGCGCTGTCATGCTGTTCCTCGAACAGTGGACCGGAACCGTGCGTCAGACCGCCCCCGCGTCCCTGACATCCCCGGGGGCCACCCGATGAGAGCCATCCCGTCCCCCCGTCTGGGCCCCTGGCTGACATCCCTGTTCCAGGCGATCAGCACCCGCGACGAACATGCCGGGTTCTCCACGACACTGGCGATCTATATCGCGCGGCAGTTCATGCTCAGCACCCTGTCCATGGTGCTGGCCCTGACCGGACTGGTCTCCCTGTTCGACTTCATCGACCTGCTGCGCCGCGCGGCAACACGGCCCAATGTCCCGGCCAGCCTCATCGTCAAGATCGCGGCCCTGCATGTTCCCTATTATGTCATCTACGTCCTGCCCTTCGGCATCCTGTTGGGCGGGATCGTATGCTTCTCCCGCCTGACACGCTCGTCCGAACTCATCGTCGCCCGCGCCGCCGGCATTTCCGCCTGGCAGTTCCTCGCAAGTCCGCTGGCCTGCGCCCTGCTGACCGGCCTGCTGACGACAACCGGCATCTCCGCCCTGTCCTCGACCATGTTCCGCAGTGCCGAAATGCTCGACCAGACCTATCTGCGCACCGGCGGCGGGCCCCTGACACTCAACGGAGGCGCGCTCTGGCTCAGACAGTCCGATGACGGTCTGGTCCCGCACGGCGTCGCGATCCTGCATGCCCAGGACGTCCATCTCATCGACGGCGCCCTGAAGGTTTCGGGCGTCTCGATCTTCCGCCTCGACGACCGGGACCGCCTGATCCTCCGTGTCGAGGCCCCGCAGGGCACCCTTGGCGATCACCGGTGGATCCTGCATGGCACCTCGGTACTCCACCCCGATCACCTTCCGCAGCAGATCGGGGACATGACCCTGCCGTCCGATCTGACGGTGGGCCGCGTACAGGAAAGTTTCGCGTCGCCCGATACACTGTCCGTCTTCGCACTTCCCGGCTTCATCAGCCTTCTGGAACGCTCGGGTTTCCCCTCGATCCGGCACAGACTTCATTTCCAGTCGCTCCTGGCCCTTCCCATTCTGGCCGGGACCATGGCATTGGTATCCGCAGGCTTCTCGATGCGCCCGACACGGCGCGGCGGTGTGGCCCGGATGCTGGGATCGGGAATTGCCGCAGGCTTTGCGCTGTTCACCATCTCGAAAGTGGCCGAACAGTTTGGTGAATCCGGCGCCCTGCCGCCGGTTCTTGCCGCATGGGCGCCGACAGGTGCGGGGCTCTGCCTCGCCGTGGCTCTTCTGCTGCACATGGAGGATGGTTGATGACGGTGCCCCTGTGGCTCCCAGCACGCGCCCGCAGACGCGCTTCGTTCATCGGTGCCACGCTGATGGCCGGAACCGCGCTCGTGGCGCCGCAGAAAATGTCTGCCAACACGATGCAGCGCGACAATTCCCATATCATCGTCATCGGAAAACCGACCTCCCAGACCGATCCCCTGACCTATCTTGCAGATAGTGAAAGCTACGCCAAGAACGGCCTGATCACATGGGAAGGTAATGTCCGCGTCTGGCAGGGCGATCACGCCATGCGCGCCGACCGCGTGACCTATGACCGCAGCACCGGCATCCTGTCGGCCAAGGGCCATGTCGCCGTCGTGGAACCCGACGGCAGCACGACCTATGCCGATTACGTCGAGTTCAGCCACGGCATGCATGATGGCATCGGCAGCGGCATCTACATCCGCATGGAAGACAACGCCAAGCTCGCCGGCAACGGCATGCGCCGCACGAACGGGGTGCTCAACGACCTGACACACGCCGTCTACACGGCCTGCAAGATCTGCGAGAAAAACCCCGACCTGCCTCCCTTCTGGCAGTTCCAGGCTTTCGATGCGACGCAGGACGTGCAGCACAAGCGCCTCGAATTCGATCATGCCTGGCTGAAAATGCTCGGCCTGCCGGTTTTCTATTTCCCGTTCTTTTCCATGACCGATCCGTCCGTCAAACGGCAGAGCGGATTCCTGATGCCCGGCATCAGCCCGCATGACCGTTACCTCGGCACCTATTTCACACTCCCCTATTTCTGGGCCATCGACGAGCAGCAGGATCTGACGGTTCGCGGCCTCGTCTCCACCAAGACCGGCCCCGAACTGACGGCGCAGTACCGCAACCGCATGAACTTCGGCTCCGTCGATGTCACAGGCGGGGTGGCCTACGATACCAATAACGAAAGCAAATACACTAACACCTTCGGCAACAATGTCGGCTCATCCAGCGAATATGGCGTGCAGGGCTATGTGTTCGGGCGCGCCAATTTCGCCTTGGACCGCAACTGGAAGCTTGGCGCCAACATCAACGTCGCCAGTTCCGCCAACTACATGCGCGACTATCGCGTTCCCGGCTACGGTCAGGAAATACTGAATTCCAACCTGTTCCTTGAAGGATACGGCATTGGCTCCTATATGCGTCTCGATGGGCAGGCCTATCAGGGACTGAACCAGGGCACCATCCGCAACTCGGACCTGCCCTGGGCGCTTCCTCGGCTGACCTACGCCTTCCAGGGACAGCCCGATATGTTTGGTGGCCGCCTGAGCGTCCAGACGACGGACTTCAACCTGTACCGAAAGAATGGCATCAACGACCAGCGCGGCGAAGCGGCCATCCAGTGGGACCGTCCGTTCCACAACAAGCTCGGTCAGCAGTTCCTGCTGACGGCCCGGCTTGATTCCATGGTCTATCACGCCACCCAGGCCTACCAGCAGCCGACCTACTACACGAACGCCGGCGGCAACCATCTCGTCGGGCAGGTCCAGCCGACCATCGCCCTGCGCATGAACTGGCCGTTCCTGCGCAGCTTCGCCAAGGGGCACGGGTCGCAGATTCTGGAGCCGATCGCCCAGATCATTGCCGCCCCCAACACCGGCAACTCGCAGAACCGCAACATCCCCAACGAAGACAGCCTGTCCTACGAGTTCACTGACACCACGCTGTTTTCCCTCAACCGCTATCTCGGCACGGACCGTCTCGATGGCGGCCTCCGCGCGAATGTGGGCATCCATCAGAACTGGTCCTGGAACGGCCACGCCATCGACATGCTCGTTGGCGAAAGCTTCCAGGAACATATCGACCACAACCGCCTGCCCTATTCCGGCCTCGACCACCACCTGTCGGACCCGGTGGGCCGCCTGCGCGTCAGCCCGAACCAGTATGTCGACGTCACGGCCCGGGGGCGATTCAATCCCTGGACGCACCAGTTCGATTACGGCGAAGGCCTCATCAGCACCGGCGTTCCCATGTTCCGTCTGACCGGTGGTTACATCTACGCGCCCGTGACACCGTATTATTACTATGCGACAAACTTCCGCGAATCCGGGCCGAACGCACCATATCTGGTCAAGACGAGCGAAGTGACAGGCGGTTTCTCGACGCACTGGCGCAATTACCATGCGTCCGGCTTCTTCCGCCGCAGCCTGTCCAGGAAACAGTTCGTCGCAAATGGTGGCACGATCGGCTATTCCAATGACTGTTTCGGGCTGGATATCATGTACATCAAACAATACACCCGTATCGGCGGCGAACAGCGTAACGAGACCATCCTGTTCAACTTTACGTTCAAGACGATCGGCACCTTCGGAATAAACGGTTGAGCATGTCCAAGACCTCCTGCATCGCCTCTACGGCCCTGGCTGCCCTTCTCGCCTTCTCGGCAGCCCTCCCCGCCACAGCCGCCCCGCATCACAAGGCGGACCCGAAAGCGACTTCGAAAACTGCGGCAACCAAGGAGGACGCTCCTCCGGCCAAACCGCCCGAGGACCAGATTCTGGCCGTCATCAACGGACAGGTCCTCACCCAGCGTGACGTGGACAACCGCGCAAAGCTCTTCGTGCTCTCGACCGGCCTGCCCATCAGCCCCGAGATCATGAACCGCATGCGCGGCCAGATCATCCACCAGTTGATCGACGAGCGCCTCAAAACACAGGAAATCCTCAAGCGTCACATCAATGTGGAGCCGGATCAGATCGCGGGCGCCATCGCCAATATCGAACAGCGCAATGGCATGCCCAAAAACGCCCTGCGCAACCGCCTGGCCTCGGATGGCGTCTCCCTGACGACTCTGATCGACCAGATTCGTGTGCAGATCGGCTGGATGCAGGTCCTGCGTGAAAAGCTGGGCGAGGAAGGCCGGATCACCGCAACCCAGATCAGCCAGCGCGAGCAGGCCCTTCAGGCCGAGCAGGGGCGCCCCCAGTATTTCATGAGCGAGATCTTCGTCCCCGTCGCCGATCCGCGCCATGACGAAGCCGAACTCGCCTTCACCAAGACCATCATTTCCCAGCTTCGCGAAGGTGCTCCCTTCCCGATCGTGGCCGCCCAGTTCTCACAGGCCCAGTCCGCCCTCGACGGCGGCTCCATGGGCTGGGTGCAGGAAGACAACCTCGATCCGCAGGTCGTCAACATCGTCCGCCAGATGCCGATCGGTGCCATTTCCAACCCGATCCAGGTCGCGGGCGGCTTCGTGATCGCCACCGTTCAGTCAAAGCGCGTGGTCGGCAAGCAGATGGGCACCCAGCTCGACCTGCGACAGGCCTTCTTCCCGTTCGATGCTCCCCTGAACCCACAGAACCCGACCGAACAGCAGCGTGCCGCCCTGCAGAAGGCCACAACAGCCGTCCAGACGGTCCATAGCTGTGACGCCATGGAAGCGCTCAACAAATCCCTTGGGGAAAAGCGTCCCAGCAATCCGGGCTCGCAGATCCTCGAGC
Organism: Gluconobacter aidae; assembly: GCF_009547075.1. Lineage (GTDB taxonomy): Bacteria > Pseudomonadota > Alphaproteobacteria > Acetobacterales > Acetobacteraceae > Gluconobacter > Gluconobacter aidae. The sequence continues at coordinate 120,683 of NZ_WIPH01000002.1, read as the reverse complement.
GCCTGATGCCCCAGATGAAGGCCGTTCTCGAATCACTCCCCCCCAACAAGGTCAGCCGCCCCCTGGTCTCGATGGACGGTATTGCCCTGCTCATGGTCTGCAACCGCCAGCAGAAAAACCTGGCCCAGCAGAGCCCGAGCGAGATTGCCGATCAGCTTATGAACGAGCGTGTCGAGCAGGCTTCCCGCCAGCTTCAGCGCGACCTTCAGCGCCGCGCGATCATCGAGATGCGTCCCGCCGCCAAGACGGCCTTCAACTGACGTGTCCCTTCCCTCACTGCGTGACACCATCCAGGCCCATGGTCTGGATGCGAAAAAATCCCTGGGCCAGCACTTCCTTCTCGATCCGGGCATCTGCGCCCGGATCGCGGCTCTGGGCGACGATCTGACAGGGCGCAGCGTCGTCGAAATCGGCCCCGGCCCCGGCGGCCTGACCCGCGCCCTGCTGGATACCCCAGCCAGCCGCGTCGACGTCGTAGAAATCGATGAACGCGCGTGGCCCCTGCTGGACGAACTGGCCACTTACTACCCGAACCGCCTGCACGTCGTCCGTCAGGATGCCCTGAAGCTGGATGCCGCGAGTCTGGCCCCCGCTCCGCGCCAGATCATTGCAAATCTGCCCTATAACGTCGCCACGCCCCTGCTCGTGGGCTGGCTGCGTCAGGCGGCGCAGTGGGAACGGCTGTCGCTGATGTTCCAGCTTGAAGTCGCGGAACGCATCTGCGCCGCGCCAGGAAGCTCGGCTTACGGACGCCTCGCCGTGCTCTCGCAATGGTGCGCCTCGTGCTCGGTTGCCCTGCGCATCCCGCCGGCCGCGTTCTCACCGCCACCCAAGGTCCATTCCGCAGTGGCCGTCATCATCCCCCATGCCGAACAGCCCGCTCCGCAACTGTTCCGCGCCATGGAGCAGGTCACGGCTGCCGCCTTCGGCCAACGCCGCAAGATGCTGCGCTCTTCGCTGAAATCCATCGGCGGCGAGCGTCTGCTGGAACAGGCTGAAATCGAGCCGACCCGCCGGGCTGAAACGCTGTCGGTCGCCGAATTCGCGCGGCTGGCGGAACTGAATCTCGCCAGCCGCTGAGGCTTCTTACGACGTCGCGCTTTCCCGTTCACGCTCGAACATGTAGTCGCGCGTGAACGGCACGGCGTCGATCGACCGGGTCAGCTGAAGCTGGAAGTTCATGTGCCCCTGCACGCGGAACGCCAGTTCGGCTCCCGTGAGATAGAACTCGAACATTCTGACAAACCGCTCGTCATAAAGCGATTGGATCTTGTCACGATTGGCATCGAAACGCTTGCGCCATTCCGCCAGCGTACGCGCGTAATGAAGGCGCAGAACCTCGCAGTCCGTCATCCACAGCCCCGACCGCTCAATCGCCGCCAGCGTCTCGCTCAGCGCGGGTGAATATCCACCGGGGAAAATGTATTTCTGGATCCAGGGATTGGTGCTCCCCGGCCCGTCCATGCGTCCGATGGAATGAATCAGCGCCACGCCATCCGGCTTGAGGCAGGCTTTGAGCTGCCTGAAAAACGCCTCGAACTGTGGCGGGCCCACATGCTCGAACATGCCCACCGAGACAATCCGGTCGAACTGCTGTTGCAGATTGCGGTAGTCGATCAGCTCGAAGCGTACCTGCGCCTCAAGCCCCTCGTCCTTCGCGCGCTTCCGCGCCACCTCGAGCTGTTCGCGTGACAGCGTGATACCAAGGACCTTCGCGCCATAATCCTTCGCCAGCGTCAGCGCCATGCCGCCCCAGCCACAGCCGATATCAAGCACCTCGAGCCCCGGACGATCCAGATTGAGCTTGGACGCAATATGCCGCTTCTTGGCGATCTGCGCCTCTTCCAGCGTCATGTCCTCGCGCGCGAAATAGGCACAGGAATACTGCCGGTCCTTGTCCAGGAACAGATCGTACAGCGTACCGTTCAGATCATAGTGATGCGCGACATTGCTGCGGGATTTCTTGAGCGAATTGAGCGTCTTCCAAGCCCGCGTCACATAGCGCAGACGATCCTCGATCTCTTCGAAGACATGCCCATGCCCGTTGATGTTCTCCATCAGGACCGTCAGCAGCGTCTCGAGCGTACAGCCATCGGGCACGATGCTGCCCGCCATGTATTCCTCACCGAATGACAGACCGGAATTGATAATCAGGGCCCGCTCCGCCTGTTTGTTGAGCAGATGAAGTCCGGCTTCCAGTCCCGGCTTGCGGCCACGATAGGTATGCACAGTCCCGTCACTGAACGTGACCCGCAGGCTTCCTGTCTGGATGAACTTCCTCAAGACAAAATCCAGAATCCGTTTCATTCCGATCTCCTGTTTCCAATACCGGGAAAAAGCCCGAACAGGTCTGAAGTTGTACTCCTCCGGAAGAACAGACACAAAAAAACCCGGCAGGGGATAGTCCCGGCCGGGTTTTTCAGGACAAGGTCCTCGGTAAAAGCCTTACGCTTCTTCCGATGCCTCGGCGGCTTCGGCAGCAGCCTCTTCGGCGGCATTCTCAGCCTGCAGTTCGCCAAGGATGTTCTCATCCTCGTCCTGCACGCCGATGGCTTCGCCACGAGCCTGACGCTCTGCTTCTTCAGCGGAACGGGCAACATTGACCGTCAGCGGAATGGACACTTCCGGATGCAGCACGATGCGTGCTTCCGTCAGGCCAAGCTGCTTGATCGGATGTGCCAGAACAACCTGCTGACGCGAGATCGTCAGACCGGCTTCCGTGGCGGCAGCCGCGATGTCACGGGTGCTGACGGAGCCGTACAGGCTTCCGCTGTCACCAGCCTGACGGATGATGACGACGGACAGCTCGTGCATGCGCTCGGCAAGACGCTCGGCCTCTTCACGCTTCTTGAGGTTCTGGGCCTCAAGCTGGGCGCGCTCGGTCTCGAAACGCTTCTTGTTGGCAGCCGTGGCGCGCATGGCCTTGGCCTGGGGCAGCAGGAAGTTACGGGCATAACCCGGCTTCACGTGCACCAGGTCGCCCATCTGGCCGAGATGCTCGACCCGCTGCAGCAGGATCAGTGCGGTCTGGGACATGATGCTCTCCTCAGTTCACGACGTAGGGGAGCAGGGCGAGGAAACGGGCGCGCTTGATCGCCTGTGCCAGCTCACGCTGCTTCTTGGCCGAAACGGCCGTGATGCGGCTCGGCACGATCTTGCCGCGCTCCGAAAGGAAGCGGCTCAGCAGACGCACGTCCTTGTAGTCGATCTTCGGCGCGTTGGGACCGGAGAACGGGCAGGACTTGCGACGACGGTAGAACGGACGACGTGCGCCAACTGCCGTGCGACGGGCAGCCGGGTTCACTTCGTTGACGTCGGGAGTGATGGTCTCGGACATGTTTCTTACTCCGCTCCGGCCGTCTCACGAGCATCGTCCTGCTCGCCACGTGCACGATATTCCTCACGGTCTTCGCTGCTGCGACGGGGACCGCCACGACCGCTCTCGAAACGACCGGCCGGCTTGGAGCCGCCACGGAAGTTGCCGCGATCGCCACGATCGTCGCTCTTGCGAGCCAGAACCGGAGAGGGGTTCTCGTCGATCTCGTCGACGCGGAGCGTGAGAACGCGCAGCACGTCTTCGTTCAGGCCCAGCTGACGCTCCAGCTCGCGCAGCGTGTCGGGGGTGCAGTCAAGGCCCAGCAGGACGTAATGGCCCTTGCGGTTCTTCTTGATGCGGTATGCGAGCGAACGCAGGCCCCAGAACTCGCGCTTCTGGATGGAACCGCCGTTGTCCTTGAGCAGGGTTTCGATGGTCTCGACCAGGGTTTCCACCTGAGCCTGCGACACATCATTACGTGCGATGAGCACGCTTTCATACAATGGCATGAATACTCCCTTCGGATGAGGTCAACCCGCGACTGGCTCCGGCCCATGCCGGAAACAGGGCCCATGTTTCAGGGCACGGGTATAGCCGGTGCGATGCCACATCGCCCGGCAGGGAAAGGCGGCATTAATCACGCGCGACGCCCAAAAGCAAGCCCTGTCTCAGAGTCGCTTCAGCTTTTCCGGGACATATCTGTTCGGAACGTCCCAGATTTCAGAAGCGACATCCCGCACCGAAAACCCGGCCCGACGATAATTGGGCAGCGCATGCGGATGATCGAGCGTGCAGGTATTGACCCTCAGGCGCCAGCTTCCCGCATCGAAAGCGCGTGCAACGGCATGATCAAGTACGAGACGGCCCAGCCCGCGACCCATCACTTCTGACAGCAGACCAAAATAGGCAAGATTCGCATCCCCACCCTGTCTCAGATCAAGTTCATAAAACCCGGCAGGATGACCGGACACGTCGTGCAGCACCATGAAATGAACGGCAGGATCATGCAGGATGGCCGCCAGATCCGTATCGGGCATCGAACGTCGCATCCACCAGCAGTAATCCCGTCCAACCGCTGCATAAAGCTCGCGATAAAGCGGGAGTGCCTCGCTCCCCGTCACGCGGGTCAGGGAAAATCCGTCTGGCAGGACCGGAGACACACAGGATCTGCGGGTCTCCAGAAAAGTGACATCCACCGCCAGACGGGTGAAGGCCCCTTTCGGCCTGAGCCAGCCAGACAGCATCGCCCCGGTCCCGTGCCCGACGATCAGTTGTCGTCGAGGAAAGAGCGCAGCTTGCGCGAACGGCTCGGGTGCTTGAGCTTGCGCAGCGCCTTCGCCTCGATCTGACGGATACGCTCACGGGTCACGTTGAACTGCTGGCCCACTTCCTCAAGGGTATGGTCCGTGTTCATGCCGATGCCAAAGCGCATCCGCAGCACGCGCTCTTCACGCGGCGTCAGCGACGCCAGAACGCGCGTCGTGGCTTCACGCAGGTTCGTCTGGATGGCAGCATCCAGCGGAATGACGGCCGTCTTGTCTTCGATGAAATCACCGAGATGGCTGTCTTCCTCGTCACCGATCGGCGTTTCGAGAGAAATCGGCTCCTTGGCGATCTTCAGGACCTTGCGGACCTTCTCCAGCGGCATGCCAAGCTTCTCGGCCAGCTCTTCCGGAGCCGGCTCACGCCCGATCTCATGCAGCATCTGACGCGATGTGCGAACGAGCTTGTTGATCGTCTCGATCATATGGACCGGAATACGGATCGTCTTGGCCTGATCCGCGATGGAACGCGTGATCGCCTGACGGATCCACCAGGTCGCATAGGTCGAGAACTTGTAACCACGACGGTACTCGAACTTGTCCACGGCCTTCATCAGACCGATATTGCCCTCCTGGATCAGATCCAGAAACTGAAGGCCACGGTTCGTGTACTTCTTGGCGATCGAAATCACCAGACGCAGATTCGCCTCGATCATTTCCTTCTTTGCGCGGGTAGAATCCCGCTCGCCACGGGAAATGGTCGCGTAGACCCGGCGAAATTCCCCAACCGGCAGACCCGTCTCATGCGACAGTGCCGCAATCTCGCCCCGCAGGTTGCGAAGCTGGTCCATATGCCGGGTCGTCAGGTTCTTCCACCCCTTGCCCGGCAGCGCGGAAATGCTGTCCAGCCACGTCGGATCCAGTTCGCGGCTGCGATACTTGATCAGAAAGTCGTCACGCGAAATCTTGCAGTTCTCGGCCAGACGCATCATCCGGCCTTCAACGCCGTTCAGCTTCTGGACCTGCATCTTGATCTGCGCAACCAGCTCTTCAATCCGGTTGTTATGCAGATGCACCTGCTCCACGAGACTGACCAGCTCGTGACGCAGCTTCTCGTAGGTCTGTTCGGACTTGTCGGAATGGTCCTCACCACCCGTCAGAGCCTCGATGCGCTTGATCTGAAGCCTGCGCAGCTTGTGATACAGCGGCTCGATGGCTTCGAAACGCGCCAGGATTTCAGGCTTCAGCTTCTCTTCCAGAGCCGACAGCGACAGGCCGCTGCCTTCCTGCTGGTCGCCTTCGCCCTCTTCGTTCTCGTCCTCGGCAGAGTCGTCCTCTTCGGACGCCTCGTCACTTTCCTCGCCCTCAACTGCCTCGGGGTCCGGACCACCGCCCTGACTGGCCTCGAGATCCACGATATCGCGGAGCAGCATTTCGCCGTCCTTAAGACGTTCATGCCAGGAGATAATGGCGCGAATCGTCAGTGGGCTCTCACACAGGCCGCCGATCATCTCGTCACGGCCAGCCTCGATCCGCTTGGCGATCGCAATCTCGCCCTCACGCGACAGCAGTTCGACAGACCCCATCTCGCGCAGATACATGCGGACCGGATCATCCGTGCGGCTGGCGGCCTCGGCATCGACATTGCCGCCCTGAGGGCCCTCGGCTTCCTCGCCGTCACTTTCGGCTTCCTTTTCCGCGGGGGCCTCGGCTTCGTCCTGATCCTCGTTCTCGATGACCTGAATGCCCATTTCGGACAATGCCGCCATAACGTCCTCGATCTGCTCGGAAGACATCTGGTCCTGCGGCAGGACAGCGTTCAGTTCGTCAAAGGTGATATGTCCGCGTTCACGCCCTTTGGCGATCAGCCGCTTGACGGCAGCGGACTGCGTATCGAGGAGAGTGGTGTCCCCCTCCTGTTCCTGCGCGTTCCGATCCGTTCCAGAGGCTGTTTTCGTCGCCATTCGTCTCTCCGTCCACTCCGCCGCGAGTTAGCAATCCGGCAGCGTGCAGGTGGTCGATCCTGCGCCCGAAGTCAAGATTGGCACCCCAAAGAATGCAACCTTTCGGGAATAAAATTCATTCCGCCATCATTTCTTCCGCTATGGCGGAGCAGTCTCCGCCACCCCTTACTCTCCGACTCTCTCTCCGCTTTTCAGGGCATCGCGAACCCGCAGACGGGTCATGAGTGCATTGGGAAAGCGCAGCCCGCTCTGCCCGTTCTCATCCACGAAAGGCTCCATATCCCCTTCAATAACGGCCCTGGTCACGTCCTCCTCCAGGGTCCGCTCGAAGGTCTGAAAATTGACCAGGGCATAAAAATGCCACCAGCTTTCAATGACATCCACCTTCAGGATATCGTCCTTGACCTTCCCGTCCCCCACGCTGCGCGGCAACGGCCCGCCTTTCACTCTTCCCGCCAGATCCGCCAGCCCATGCTCCTCCAGCCAGGACATGCAGCTCTCTTCCGTCAGGCCATCTCGCTCCTCTTCCTGACAGGACCAGTCCAGCAGCGCCGAGCGCAGACGGTCCAGTTCAGGCGGCAGATGCAGACCGCTATACGCCTGTTCCACATCCGGAAGGATATCGGGATGGTGAAGCAGCATCGCCGTCATGATGTTAAGCCGCTCCAGATTTCCCGACTCCACATCGCGCATTGCCCCGGGGGCCTGCGTGGAGAGCGGCAGACTCTCGCCCCCCTTGCGCTGGAAGGTTTTCTTCCGCCGGAAGCGCGCAAAGAACATGTCCAGCAGCGTACTGCGATATTCCGATCCCAGCGCCTTGTCCGGAATGAGCCGCGACAGCGCCACCAGCTTTTCGCGCAAGGCCGCCCGCTGATCCGGCCCCGGATCCACCAGCCCCGCCGTCAGCAGCCCGAACAGTTCCTCCGCCATCGACGTCGCGCCGGAGAGGGCCTCCTGCATGGCCCGCGGTCCGCGGCTGCGGATCAGGCTGTCCGGGTCATCCTTCGGGTCCAGCCGGCAGAAGCGGATCGTCCGCTCGGGCGACAGCAGCGGCAGCGAAACCTCACAGACCCGCAGAGCCGCCCGCGCACCCGCCGCATCACCGTCGAGACACAGGATCGGTGACGGAGACATGCGCCACAGCAGTTCAAGCTGCTCCTCGCCCATCGCCGTGCCCAGAGGAGCAACGGCCCCGCCGAACCCCGCCTGATCCATGGCGATGACGTCCATATAGCCCTCGACCACCACGAGATCCGCCCCGCGATGCACGGCCTCCCGCGCCAGGTCGAGATTGAACAGCGTCCGCCGCTTGGAGAACAGGGCCGTCTCCGGGCCATTGAGATATTTGGGCTGCCCGTCTCCGAGCGTCCGGGCGCCAAAGGACATCATGCGCCCCCGCCGGTCCCGGATCGGGAACGTCACGCGATTGAAGAACAGCTCTCCTTTCGGAGCGCCCTGCTCATCCACGCGCATGACCCCGGCGCGGATCAGCATCTCGACCGTCACACCATGCGGTCGCAGTTCGTCAAGCAGTTGCCGCCCATCGCCGGACCAGCCCAGACCGAACCGCTCGATCGTCTCTTCCGTCAGCCCCCGTCCCCGCAGATAGGCCAGCCCCTCGCGCCCTTCCGGCCGATACAGCCGCCGCCGATAGCTCTCCTGCACGAGATTGAGCACATCCCCGAGCGACTGCGCCTCCCGGGCACGGGCTTCCGTCCGCGGGTCGGCTTTCGGAACCTCGAGTCCCGCCTCAGACGCAAGCTGCTCGACGGCTTCAGGGAAGCTGCGCCCCTCGCTCTGCATCACATAGCTGATGGCATCGCCATGCACGCCGCAGCCGAAGCAGTGGAAATGGTCGTCGTAAATGTAGAAGGACGGCGTTTTCTCGCCATGGAACGGACAGCAGGTTTTCCAGTTCCGACCGGACCTCACCAGCTTGTTACGCCGCCCGATCAGCGACGGCAGCGGCGTCCGGTTCCGCAGTTCGTCGAGAAAAGCAGCATCAATTGCCATGGGCAGGAAGAGCCTTTCATGCGGGTTGGGGAAACTGGTTTCCACGCAGGAACCAGATAAGCCCCTCTCTACAGGAACTTTTTTGCCAGCGTCCATAACGACACGAGGCCATCCAGAAAATCCCGGGAAACTGACCGATCGGTCAGTGCTGTCACATAATCATAATGACCGATCGGTCATTTCGAATAATTGCCATGCAGATATAATTTCTCCCTTTTGATATCCATCAATGGTTTCCACCCCGAAGAAGCGTCATGGTGGCGCTGAACGGGGCGCGGGTTCTCTTTGCTCAGCCTGCCCTTCGGCGACAGCCCGCGCCCGACGACAGACACAGGATCGCAGCCAATGACTGTCAAGATTTCAGTCCTGAAAGAACGCGACGAAGGCGGGGAACGCCGCGTTGCCCTCATTCCTCAGGTCGCCGAGAAACTGGCCCCGCTGGGGATCACCTTCGCCATGGAGACGGGCGCAGGCGTCGCATCGTCCTACCCCGACAGCGCCTACAAGGACGTCACCTTCTCGCCGGATCGCAACGCCCTTATCGCCGATGCCGACATCGTCCTCGCCGTCCAGCCGCCGACGCTGGAAACGGTGAAGGCCATGAAGCCCGGCGCCATCCTCATTGCCTTCATCTACGGCCGCAACAATCCAGATCTGGTGAAGGCCCTGCGGGACGGGAAGATCACCTGTTTCGCCATGGAACTGGTGCCCCGCATTTCCCGCGCACAGGCCATGGACGCGCTGTCCAGTCAGGCCACACTGGCAGGCTACTACGCCGTCTTGATGGGCGCGGTGCATATGCCCAAGATCCTGCCCATGATGACCACGGCCGTCGGCTCCCTGCGCGCCGCACAGGTTCTGGTCATGGGCCTTGGCGTCGCGGGGCTTCAGGCTCTGGCCACCGCCAAACGCCTGGGCGCCGTGACCGAAGGCTATGACGTCCGCCCTGAAACCCGGGAAGAGGCGCAGTCGCTGGGCGCGAAATTCGTTGATACCGGCGTCGATGCCACCGGTCAGGGCGGCTATGCCCGCGAACTGACGGATGACGAGAAGCAGAAGGTCCGCAAGGCGCTCAGCGACCATATCGCCCGCTCCGACCTGATCGTCACGACGGCCGCCGTGCCTGGCAAGCGCGCGCCCCGCCTGATCGACGCCGAACAGATCAAGGCCATGAAGCCCGGCGCGGTCATCATCGATCTCGGCGCGGAAGGCGGCGGCAACTGCGAAGGCACGCAGGCCGGGCAGACCGTTCAGGTCGGCCCCACGACCATTGTGGGTCCGATCAACGTCCCGTCCATGCTCGCCGAACAGGCCAGCGAACTCTACTCCAAGAACATCATGCACCTGCTCCAGCAGATCATCACCAGGGACAAGGGACTTGCGCCGGACTTCACGGACGAGGTCATCTCCGGCACCGCGCTGACGCATAACGGCTACATCACGAATGACGGCATCCGCACCGCCGTCGATCCGAATTCGCCAGCCCCGCCCGCGCCGCCCCCTGCTCCCGCCGCATCGCCCTCGCCCACAACTCCCGCCGCAAACGACGCGGGCAAGGAGACCGCAAAATGATCACCGCAATGACGTTTGTCATCGCCCTGTACATCTTCATGCTCGCGGCTTTCACGGGCTATGAGGTCATCAGCCGCGTCCCCTCCATCCTGCACACGCCCCTCATGTCCGGCTCGAACTTCGTGCACGGCATCGTGGTCGTCGGCGCTCTCGGCGCTCTGTTCAACGCGTCCTCCGTTCTGGAGCAGGTCGTCGGCTTTCTGGGCGTCATGCTCGGCGCCGGCAACGTGGTCGGCGGCTATGTCGTGACTGACCGGATGCTGGCCATGTTCAAACCCAGCACAAAACCCGCAGCATCGGCTTCCGCTCCGACACAGGGAGCCAAATCATGATCCTGCTCGCCTATATCGTGGCCCTCAGCGGCCTGGTCGCTTCCGGCCTGCTGGTCTACGGTCTCAAGCGCATGTCCTCCCCTGTCACGGCCGTCTCGGGCATTGTGACCGCAGGCTGGGGTATGCTGTTCGTCGTCGCAGCCAGCTTCCTGCAGATCTTCAGCGTTTCTGACGCAGCCCAACCCCATATCGTCGTGAACGTCATCCTCGCCGTACTCGCCCTGCTGATCGGTGGCGGCTGGGCCGGCTGGAAAGGGCGCAGCGTCGCCATGACGGCCATGCCGCAGATGGTCGCCCTCTTCAACGGCATGGGCGGTGGCGCGGCGGCAGCCGTATCCGTCATCGCCCTCACCGGCCCGAAAGACACCGGCGTCGGTCAGCTTCTCGTCACCGTCGCCGGTGGCCTGATCGGCAGCATGTCGCTCTCCGGCTCACTGATCGCCTGGGCCAAGCTCGATGGCCGCATGAACAAGCCGATCCGCTTCGGTGGACAGCGCATCGTCAACGCCGCCGTCTTCATGCTGACGATCCTGCTCGGCGTCATGGCCGTCGCCCAGTACCATCAGCCCGGCGGTGGCCTGTTCGCCCTGCTGTTCTTTATCGGTGCCCTGCTCTGCGGCATCTGCATGACCGTTCCCATCGGCGGTGCCGACATGCCGGTCGTGATCTCGCTGTACAACGCCTTCACGGGCCTTGCCGTGGGTCTTGAAGGCTATGTCATGGCCGATCCGGCCCTGATGATCGCCGGCATGGTCGTGGGTTCCGCCGGTACACTGCTGACGGTCATGATGGCCAAGGGCATGAACCGCTCCATCACCAACGTCCTGTTCAGCAATTTCGGTGAAGCCACCAAAGCTGCTGCCACGGGCCCGCAGAAAGAAGCCAAATCCGTCAGCCCCAGCGATGCCGCGACCACGATGCGCTATGCGTCCACGGTCATCATCGTGCCGGGCTACGGCCTCGCCGTCGCACAGGCCCAGGGCAAGCTCTACGAGTTCGTCAAACTGCTTCAGGCCGCGGGCGTGGACGTGAAATTCGCGATCCACCCGGTCGCCGGACGCATGCCGGGCCACATGAACGTGCTGCTCGCCGAAGCGGGCGTGCCGTACGACATGATCTACGACATGGACGACATCAACGACAGCTTCGCCGACACCGACGTCGCCCTCGTCATCGGCGCGAACGACGTGGTGAACCCCTCCGCCCGGACGGACAAGTCCTCCCCGATCTACGGCATGCCGATCCTGAATGCCGACAAGGCCCGTCAGGTCTTCGTCATCAAGCGCGGCATGGGCATGGGCTATTCCGCCGTCCAGAACCCGCTGTTCTTCCAGGACAACTGCGCCATGGTCTTTGGCGATGCGCAGGCCGTGCTTTCCAAGATGGTGGAGGCCGTCAAGGGCCTCTCCGCCTCGTAACTTCCGCCAGAAGGAGCCTTTCCCATGGCTGATACAATGCTCGCCGCCGTCGTCCGTGAATTCGGCAAGCCGCTCTCCATTGAGCGGCTGCCCATCCCGGACATCAAGCCCAACCAGATCCTCGTGAAGGTCGATACCTGCGGCGTCTGCCATACCGACCTGCATGCCGCCCGCGGGGACTGGCCGTCCAAACCCAACCCGCCGTTCATTCCCGGCCATGAAGGTGTGGGCCATATCGTCGCCGTCGGCAGTCAGGTCGGCGATTTCGTCAAGACCGGCGATGTCGTGGGTGTGCCCTGGCTCTACTCCGCCTGCGGCCACTGCGAACACTGTCTGGGCGGCTGGGAAACGCTCTGCGAAAAGCAGGAAGACACCGGCTACACCGTCAATGGCTGCTTCGCCGAATATGTCGTGGCAGACCCCAACTACGTCGCGCACCTGCCCGCGACCATAGACCCGCTTCAGGCCTCTCCCGTCCTGTGCGCGGGGCTGACAGTCTATAAGGGCCTGAAAATGACTGAGGCCCGACCCGGCCAGTGGGTCGCAGTCTCGGGCGTTGGCGGCCTCGGCCAGATGGCCGTGCAGTATGCCGTCGCCATGGGCATGAATGTCGTCGCCGTGGACATCGATGACGAAAAACTCGCCACGGCCAAAAAGCTCGGCGCCTCCCTGACCGTCAACGCCAAGGACACCGATCCTGCAAAGTTCATCCAGCAGCAGATCGGCGGCGCACATGGCGCGCTCGTCACCGCTGTGGGACGGACGGCGTTTTCACAGGCCATGGGCTATGCCCGGCGCGGCGGCACCATCGTCCTGAACGGATTGCCGCCCGGCGATTTCCCGGTCTCGATCTTCGACATGGTCATGAATGGTACCACCATCCGTGGCTCCATTGTCGGCACGCGGCTGGACATGATCGAAGCCATGGATTTCTTCGCCCGCGGCAAGGTCAAATCCGTCGTCACCCCCGGCAAGCTCGAAAACATCAACACGATCTTCGACGATCTGCAGAATGGTCGCCTCGAAGGCCGTACGGTGCTCGACTTCCGGTCCTGAAAACAGCCCAAGGAGAACACGCCATGTTCGCCATGCAGCTCAAAGCCCATCATACGCCACTGGAATGGGTCGAACTCCCCGATCCCGAACCCGGCCCCGATGAAATCCGCATCCGGATCGGTGCCTGCGGCGTGTGCCGGACAGACCTGCATGTCGTGGACGGCGAACTCCCCCACGCCACCCTCCCGATCATCCCCGGCCACGAGATCGTCGGCCGGATCGACAGGCTCGGCAGCAATGTCACCGGTCTGTCGGTTGGCGAGAGGGTGGGCGTGCCCTGGCTCGGGCATACCTGTGGGCATTGCTATTACTGCACGCACGGGATGGAAAATCTCTGCGACCATCCTCTCTTCACCGGCTTCACCCGCAATGGCGGCTACGCGACAATGACGGTCGCCGATGCGCGTTACGCCTTCCCGATGGGCGACAAGGGAGAAGACAAGGATCTGGCACCTCTGCTCTGCGCCGGGCTGATCGGCTGGCGCTGCCTGAACAAGGCGGGGGACGGAAAGAAAATCGGGCTCTACGGCTTTGGTGCGGCGGCCCACATCATCACGCAGGTCCTGCGCTGGCAGGGCCGCGACGTTTACGCCTTCACGTCTCCCGGCGATACGCAGAAACAGGATTTCGCCCGCTCTCTCGGCGCCGTCTGGGCCGGCGGCTCGGACGAACTCCCGCCCGAACCACTGGACGCCGTCATCCTGTTTGCCCCCGTCGGCGCCCTGCTCCCTGCGGGCCTGAAAGCCATCCGCAAGGGCGGGAAAGTCGTGTGCGGCGGCATCCACATGAGCGAAATCCCGGCCTTTTCCTACGACACATTGTGGGAAGAGCGCGAAATCGTCTCCGTCGCCAACCTGACCCGTCAGGACGGTCTGGAGTTCCTGAAAATCGCCCCGGAAGTCGGCATCAGGGTGACGAACACGCCCTATGCCCTCAAGGACGCCAATCAGGCCCTCGATGACCTCCGGCACGGCCGTTTCGACGGCGCCGCCGTATTGCTGCCCTGATCCGCGCCAAAATCAGGTTTCGGAAAGATGAATTTTCGGGATAAACATCTCAAAGCGCGACAGAAAGTATCGCGCATGGATCCTGAAGCCATCGCAATGCTGCGCGCTACCGTCAGAAAGAGATATGGGACAGACACAGACCGCCCCACCCGACATTTCCTGTCCCGCCTTCGACCTCCTGCCTGACCTGATCTGCATGGAGCCTGTCAGCAACACAGGCACCATGCACTTCAACACGGCCTGGAGGCAGCAGGCCGACGCGCTTGGCATGCCCCTGCCTTTTTCAGAGTGGCTGCCAGCCCTCGTTCCCGCCGATCAGGCGGAAATCACCCGCCTCCTCCGCGACATCACACCATCAGACCGCTTCCGGAGCACAAGCTTCCGCATCCTCAATCCTGACGGTCACACCCGCTGGTTCCTCCTGCGCCTCGTTCAGTGCCCGGCCACCAACGACGGGGAGGCAGTCCGCCTCCTCATCCTGACCGACATCCATGAGCAGAAACGTCACGAGGAAGCCCTTCTTCAGAAGGCCGCCATCCGCGACCGGATGCTCAATGCCAGCGTGGACTGCATCAAGGAAATCGCGAAAGACGGCACGCTGGTTCACATGAACACCGCGGGCTGCGAGGCCCTCGGTGTGGACAGCATCTCAGGCTTCGGCATGCGCTGGCTTGACCTGCTCCCTCCGGAAGCACATCTTCCCGGCGACGCAGCCCTGAAGGATGCCGCCGAAGGACAGAACGCCCGCTTCATGGGCATCAGCCAGCTTGCCGGTCAGCCCGTCCGGCACTGGGACAACATGCTGACCCCGCTCCTGAACCCCGATCAGAGCGTCGAAACCATTCTCTGCGTCTCGCGCGACGTGACGATCCAGCGCGAGCACGAACAGCGGATCGCCCTGCTGCTCAACGAGCTGAGCCATCGCTCCAAGAACATGCTCGCCATCTTCCAGGCGCTGATCCGACGCACCGTCCCCGACCCCACGGCGCCCTTCGTCAAGGTTCTGGAAGAGCGCATCACCTCCATCGCCCGCAGTCAGGACCTTCTGATCCACGGCGAATGGACGGGCGCCACGGTCCACGATGTCGTCACATCCCAGACCGCGGTGGCGGGCGATTTCCCACCCACACGCCTGCGGATCGAAGGCGATCCGGAGCTTCAGTTCGTCCCCGACACCGCCGACCGCATCGGCCTGGCCATCTATGAACTGACCACCAACGCCATCAAATACGGCGCCCTGTCGAACGACACCGGAACCGTAACCGTCAGTTGGGGTCTGTGCGACGAAGAGGACAAACCCGTCTTCCGGATGTGCTGGAAAGAGACCGGCGGCCCCGCCGTCGCCAGACCCGAACGTCGCGGCTTCGGTTCGGTCGTCATCGAACACAATCCCCGCTCGATCCCCGGCGCCAGCAGTTCCTGCCGCCACGAACCGGACGGGACCATCTGGACCTTCAGCGCGCCGGCCGAAAACGTGGTGCGCTGTTCCACCCAGTTGTTCTGAACGCAGGGTTGAGGCATGCTGGCAACCGTATCTCTGCTGCCGGCCATCCCGACAGCTTTGGAAAAACAGGAAGCACTCATGAAAAAGTACCTGATGCTTGCCGCCGCAGCCGGTCTGCTGGCAACGTCGATCACGACGGCCGAGGCAGAACCGGGTGGCTGCCTCAAATACGGCGCTGCCGGCGCCGTTGGTGGACATGTCGCCAACCATCACGGCGTCCTGGGCGCCATGGGTGGCTGCGTGACCGGCATGTATGTCCGTCACCGTTACCGCAAGGAAGCCCGCGCGAAGGCCGCCCTGTATGACAAGGAGCATCCGGGCGCGAAGGGCACCTACATCGAGAAGGCCACCGCCTACGAT
The DNA here is from genome assembly GCF_009547075.1 of Gluconobacter aidae. Classification (GTDB taxonomy): domain Bacteria; phylum Pseudomonadota; class Alphaproteobacteria; order Acetobacterales; family Acetobacteraceae; genus Gluconobacter; species Gluconobacter aidae. The sequence goes on along the minus strand of NZ_WIPH01000002.1, from coordinate 104,879 downwards.
GTCGAACACTCCACCACGCCGGGCCAGATGAACAGCACGACCCAGCCGGGAACTCCGGCACAAGGCACGCCGGCCACACAACCGCAGTAAAGCCCTGCCAGTCTCTCACGACTGACACTGTCGGGCTCCCGAAAGGGGGCCCGATCGGCATTCAGGAAGGCTGCGCGGCAATATCCGGAGCACTGTCGCGCTGGTCCTGCGCCTCGACATACATCCGCAGCACCGACGGATACCGCGCCCGCGTTAACCGCTCCAGCGCCGAAACCCCCTGCTCCACCTGCCCGGCCGTCAGCGTATCGTCCCAGTCCAGCGACAGCAGGACTATAATACTCCCCGGCCCCCGCGTCTCGGTCACGACTTCGTTGACCCCGACCACACCTGGCAGCTTCGCCGCCTGGGCCCGCACGAACGCATCGATTTCGGGGCTGCTCTCCCCGACCAGCAGAGAGCGCGTCTCGTTCGTCAGCAGCATCGCGACAATCACCAGAACCACCCCGATCAGCAGCGACGCCACGCCATCGAGCACATGCCAGCCCGTCACAACGGACAGCACGGTGAAGACCAGCGCGATCGTCAGACTGACCAGCGCCGCCCCATCCTCGAACAGCACGACAAACAGCCCCGGATCGGTACTGCGGCGGATCATGGTCCACAGGGAACCTTTCCCGGACGGCAGGGATTTCATGGCCGCCAGAAATCCGTAGCCTTCCATACTGCCCGAAATCCCGAGAATGGCGACATTCAGCCACCAGCCCGGAAAGACATGCCCCAGCACATGGACCTGATCCATCGCCGCCGGATGCCGGACCTTCTCCCAGCCTTCATGCAGGGAGGCGACCCCACCGCCGATGAACAGCGCGCCCGCCACCACCAGCGTCCAGAAATAAAGCTCCCGGTGATGCCCCAGCGGATGCTCCTTCGTTGCCGGAGCCGCCGCACGCTTCATGCCCACCAGCAGCAGAATCTGGTTGCCGCAGTCGACAAAGGAATGAACCGTCTCCGCCAGCATCGCGGCCGAACCGGTCAGCAGAGCCGCCACACCCTTCACGCAGGCAATCGCAAGATTGACCCCCAGCGCAATGAAAACGACCTTCGTTGAACCACCTGCCGACATCCTGACCTCATCCGCAAAACAGGATTTCAGAGTGAGGACCCCGCCGCCGCGCTGTCAAACCCTGCCCCACCCTATTGCAGGCTTCCCAGCGCATCGTCACTGTCATGGCCCTGCTGGACACGTGTCAGTTCATCCACAAGACAGAGCCGTCCGTCACGGAACCGGTAAAACGCAACCACCCGGATCACGCTCCGCACTCCGGAAGGGCGGGTCGCAGAAGCCAGATGAACCGTCGCCGCCCGATCCGCCTCACAGACCAGATGCAGGATCTCGATTTCCAGAGATGAAAGCCCCTCCCGCAGGGCCAGCGCATGGGCGCGGAAATCCGCCAGCGTCATCTCCCGCCCATCCACAAGCTGCCGATAATCCGGCGTCATGAATGCCGTCAGCACATCCAGATCGGACCCGAAATCCGTAAACACGGCGAACATGTCCCGGATGATCTTTTCCGGCGCATGATCGGCCGTCCCAGTCTTTCCTGACATGCCCGACACCTATTTCAGCCCGCTGTCCTGCCGCGCCCGCTCCAGCAGCACGACAAAATCCCGCTCGGCGTCCCCGGCACTGATCGCGCTCAGCAACCGGTCCCGCACCACCGAGGCATAAGGCAGCGGCACGGCATGCTCACCTCCGGCCTTGAGGAACGTCTCCATGTCCTTGAGCCCCAGCGTTACCGGCGTACCCGGATGGCCGTACTCATGATCGACCATCAGCTTCCCGTAATTCCTGTGAACCGGCGCGTTGTAAAAACTGCCCGTCATGATCTCGAAAATCTTATGCGGATCCGTCCCGGCCTTTTCATTCAGCGCGAAAACTTCCGCCATCTGCTCGATCGTCGAATAGATCATGAAGTTCAGCGACAGCTTGGCCAGATTGGCCTGAACCGGGTCCGGCCCCACTTCGAAAATCTTCGATCCGAAACATTCCAGCAAAGGCCGCAGACGCTTCAGCGCCTCCTCCTCACCCGCCGTCACAACAAACAACTCACCCGCCTTCGCGGCTGGCGGACGTCCCAGCACATTGGCACTGACATAGACCTGCCCATGCTCCGCATGCCCGTCCCGCAAACGGCGCGCCTGCTCCAGGGACAGCGTACTGCTGCATGCATGAATACCCCCCGGCGCCAGAGCCTTGGCAATTCCGTGCTCTCCGAAAACAGCCTCTTCCGTGCTTGCATCATCGAACAACATGGAAAACACGACCTCCACCTGTCGCGCCACATCCGCAGGCGTTTCAGCAAAAACAGCCCCCTGCGCCACCAGATCATCCGCCTTCGCGCGCGTCCTGTTGGTCACGACAAGCTCATGCCCTCCCTTGAGAAGACGCTCCGCCATCGCATGTCCCATGGCCCCGAGGCCCACAAAGCCGACTTTCATGTTCCTGATCTCCCGCTGAACACTCCGTTCAGGTTTCAAACCCTTTCGGACACCACAGTTCTAGCGAAAGTCATTTTGGTGTTCTCACGCTCTCAGGCCATAGTTCGACTCATGTGCGCCAATTCCTTCATGACCCCCGCCGCCGCAGACCGTCCAGATGCCGGAACGCCATGGCTTCTCGGCGGCCACATGAAGCAGAACACGCGCCGGATCGCCCAACGACACGCCCATGCACGCGGCCAGATCTTCGGTATTGAGCGCGGCGTCATGGCCATCCGCACCGAGCACGCCTACTGGCTGATCGGCCCCGGCCAGTGCCTCTGGCTCCCGCCTCACATTCCGCACGAAGCCCGCTCCCACGGAGCCGTCGCAGGCTGGAGCCTGTATGTCAGCGCAACAAAATGCTCCGAACTCCCAGACAAACCCTTTCTCGCTGGCAGAACACGTCTGCTCACCGCTCTGGCAGACCGCCTCTCCCACGACGCCGACGAAACACGATGGGACGCGCCTATCAGCCGCCTCGCAGAATGCTTCTGGCACGAATTCCTCACAGCCCCGCGCGTCTCCGTGTCCCTGCCTTTCCCGAAAAGCGAGAAACTCTACCGCGTCGCCAACACCCTGAGCCACAACCCCGCAGACCTACGGGACCAGAAAGACTGGGCCGAACTGGCCGCCATGTCGCTCCGCTCTTTTGTCCGCCATTTCACGCTTGAAACGGGACTGCCATTCTCGGTCTGGCGACAGCGCCTGCGCATCCTGAACGCACAGGAAAAACTGGCCCGTGGCGAGAGCGTAGCCACCGTGGCACTGGATGTCGGCTATGAAAGCCTCGGCGCCTTCGCCACGGCCTTCCACAAAAACACAGGCTACCGGCCCAGCGATTACGCCAGACTCTGCCGGACACCCTGAAAACAAAAAAAGCCGCCCCCGAAGGAGCGGCTTTTTCGTCACACGATACGACTGATCGACGGATCAGGCCGAAAGATGCGCCTTCACCAGCGCACTGGCCTTCGCCGGATCCAGATCCGCGCCGAAACGCTCCTTCAGCGCGGCCATGACCTTGCCCATGTCCTTCATGCCGGCCGCTTCCGTCTTCTTCACGGCGTCTTCAATCCCGGCCTTCAGCGTGGCTTCATCCAGCTCCGGCGGCAGGTAGGACTTGATCGTCGCAATCTCCCCCTCTTCCTTTTCCGCCAGCTCCGGACGGCCACCCTCACGATACATCGTGGCGGATTCCGTACGAGACTTGATCATGGAGCGCAGGGCGGAAATGATGTCCGTGTCCGTCACCTCGGCGCTCTTGGCGCGGGCGGCAACGTCCAGATCCTTGATCTTGGCCGTGATCCCGCGGATCTGGGCCACCGTCTCGGACTGACCGGCCTTCATGGCTGTCTTGAGGTCGTCCATGATCTGCTTGCGAAGCGACATCGCCGTTCTCCTTCATCGGACAGCCCGCAGGAAACTCCCTCGGCGAGCCGTCCCTCATTCCTTGAATGGCGGCAAAATCGCACAAAAGCCGGTTTGCAACAATCCGGCAGCCCGTGTGGCCGCAAAACAAGCCATTCGGAAAAAACTTCCCACCCCTCTCGATAATGCAAAACAGGCAGTGGGAAAAAACTTCCCATTCCGTTTCCGATCCCTTATTCAGAGGCCCCAGAAGTACATCCGGCAGCCAGCAACGGGGCGACCATGGACATCGACAGAATCATCGAAAAAGCCGGAGGCGCGGACGAAATCGCCGCTCTTGCCGGCGTCGGACTCGAGGCCGTCCGCAAATGGCGCCAGTCCCGCATGGTCCCGACCAAGCACTGGCCAGCCCTGCTGCGCGTGCCGGGAATCGCCCTGCAGGATCTGACAGCAGACCTCACCACGACTGAAACCCAGCAAGAACAAGAAAGAGAGACGGACGTGTCCAATCCCTGCCCTCCCGGCGCCAACGCCGCCCTTGTCCTTGCCGATGGGACGGTCCTGTGGGGCCGTGGCTTCGGTGCCCATACGGAAGGCGCCGTCGGAGAGCTCTGCTTCTCCACCGGCATGACCGGCTATCAGGAAACCCTGACCGACCCGTCTTTCGCCGGGCAGATCGTAACCTTCACCTTCCCGCATATCGGCAATGTCGGCACCAACGCCGATGACAACGAGGCCCCGAAAATGGCCGCCCTCGGTGCCGTCGTGAAGGAAGACATCACCGCCCCGGCAAGCTGGCGCTCCCACGAGCCCTTCGCCGCATGGCTCCGCGATCATGGCCGTGCCGGCATCAGCGGCATCGACACCCGCGCCATCACCCGCACCCTGCGCGACAACGGCCCCCAGACCGCCATCCTCGCCTTCCCGGAAAACGGCCGTATCGACACGGACAGCCTGCTGAACCGTGCGCGCCAGTGGCCCGGCCTCGAAGGGATGGACCTCGCCAAGGAAGTGACACGCCCCAGGCGCGTCTGGACTCAAGGCGTGTGGCACTCCACAAAGCCCGTGCGCGAAAACCGCCGCCGCGTGGTCGCCATGGATTACGGCGCCAAGGACAACATCCTGCGCTGCCTCGTGACCGCCGGCTGTGACGTCACCGTCCTGCCCGCCACGGCCACGGCCGAAGAGATTCTGGAACTCAAGCCCGAAGGCGTGTTCCTCTCCAACGGCCCCGGCGATCCGGCCGCGACAGGCACCTATGCCGTTCCCGCCATCCGCACGGTGCTCGACGCGAACGTGCCCGTCTTCGGCATCTGCCTCGGCCATCAGTTGCTGGCACAGGCGCTGGGCGGCAGGACCTACAAGCTGGAGCGCGGCCATCGCGGCGCAAACCAGCCGGTCAAGGACGTCGAAACCGGCCGCGTGGAAATCACCAGCCAGAACCACGGCTTCGCAGTGGACGAAAAATCCCTGCCCACCGACGTGAAAGTGACGCATGTGAGCCTGTTCGACGGCTCTAACGAAGGCATCGCGTCCACCACGAAGGACGCCTTCTCCGTCCAGTACCATCCCGAGGCGAGCCCTGGCCCGTCCGACAGTTTCTATCTTTTCGAGCGTTTCGTCGCGGTCATGGACCGTCGCGCCGCCAACAGCACGAACGCAGGAGCCTGAGCCATGCCAAAACGGACAGACATCTCGTCCATCCTGATCATCGGCGCCGGCCCGATCGTCATCGGACAGGCCTGCGAATTCGACTATTCCGGCGCACAGGCCTGCAAGGCCCTGCGTGAGGAAGGCTATCGCGTCATCCTGATCAACTCGAACCCCGCCACCATCATGACCGACCCCGGCCTGGCGGATGCGACCTATATCGAGCCGATCACCCCGGAATTCGTCGAGCGCATCATCCTCAAGGAAAAGCCCGACGCCGTCCTGCCGACAATGGGTGGCCAGACAGCCCTGAACGCCGCCATGGCGCTCGACAAATCCGGCTTCCTCAAGAAGCACGGCGTGGAACTGATCGGCGCGGACGCGGAAGTCATCGACCGCGCGGAAGACCGCCAGAAGTTCCGCGAAGCCATGGACGAGATCGGGATCGAAAGCCCCCGCAGCACCATCGCTCACACACTGGAAGAAGCCCGCGCAGCACTGGCCGATGTCGGCCTGCCCGCCATCATCCGCCCGTCCTTCACCATGGGCGGCGCGGGTGGCGGCATTGCCTATAACCGTGAAGAGTTCGACCAGATCGTCACGGGCGGCCTCGATGCCTCGCCGACGACCGAAGTCCTGATCGAAGAGTCCGTTCTCGGCTGGAAAGAATACGAGATGGAAGTGGTCCGCGACACCGCGGATAACTGCATCATCATCTGCTCCATCGAGAACATCGACCCGATGGGCGTCCATACCGGTGACTCCATCACCGTCGCCCCCGCGCTCACGCTGACCGACAAGGAATACCAGCGCATGCGGGACGCCTCGATCGCGTGCCTGCGCAAGATCGGCGTCGAAACCGGTGGCTCCAACGTGCAGTTCGGCGTCAACCCGAAGGACGGCCGTCTGGTCGTCATCGAGATGAACCCGCGCGTCTCCCGTTCCTCCGCACTGGCCTCGAAAGCCACCGGTTTCCCGATCGCCAAGATCGCCGCCAAGCTGGCCGTCGGCTACACGCTGGACGAACTCAAGAACGACATCACCAAAACGACCCCAGCCTCCTTCGAGCCGACAATCGACTATGTCGTCGCCAAGATCCCCCGCTTCACGTTCGAGAAGTTCCCCGGCTCCCCGGCCCTGCTCTCGACGTCCATGAAGTCGGTCGGTGAAGCCATGTCAGTCGGCCGCTCCTTCGCCGAAGCCATCCAGAAGGGCCTGCGCTCAATGGAAACGGGCCTCACCGGTCTCGACCCGGTCGAAGCCCCCGGCGACGGTTCGCACAACGCCTATCTCGCCGCTCTCGCCGAACCGCGTCCCGAGCGCATCCTGATGGCCGCACAGGCCCTGCGCGCCGGGCTGTCGGTCGAGCAGATCAACGAAGCCTGCAAGTTCGAGCCGTGGTTCCTGCGCCAGCTCGAAGACATCGTGACGTCCGAGCGCGAGATCGAAAAGAACGGCCTGCCGAAGGACGCCTACAATCTGCGCCGCCTCAAGGCCCAGGGCTTCTCCGACGCCCAGCTCGCTCGCCTTTCCGGCCAGAGCGTCACGGATGTCGCAGAACTGCGTGAAAAACTGGCTGTCACGCCGGTCTATCGCCGGATCGACACCTGCGCCGCCGAATTCGCTTCCGACACGCCCTATCTGTACTCCACCTATGAAGGCGGGTTCGGCACGCCGGACTGCGAAAGCCGCCCGACGAACCGCGACAAGATCATCATCCTCGGGGGTGGCCCGAACCGGATCGGTCAGGGCATCGAGTTCGACTATTGCTGCGTCCACGCCGCCTACGCCCTGCGCGAAGCCGGTTTCGAGACGGTCATGGTCAACTGCAACCCCGAGACGGTCTCCACCGACTACGACACCTCGGACCGCCTGTATTTCGAGCCCCTGACTGCCGAGGACGTGATCGCCCTGATCCGCACCGAAGCCAAGGGCGGCAAGGTTCTGGGCTGCATCGTGCAGTATGGCGGCCAGACCCCGCTCAAGCTGTCCCGCGCTCTTGAAGAGGCCGGCATCCCGCTGCTCGGCACACCGGCCGATGCGATCGATCGCGCCGAAGACCGCGAGCGCTTCCAGGCCATGCTCCGCAAGCTCGGCCTGCGCCAGCCCCGCAACGGCATCGCCCGCAGCCCGGCGGAAGCCGAAAAGATCGCCGAGGAAGTCGGCTATCCGGTTGTCGCCCGTCCGTCCTACGTTCTGGGCGGCCGTGCGATGGAAATCGTCTATGACAAGCCCGGCCTCAAACGCTACCTCAACGAGGTTCTGCGCGCCGCAGGTCCGGAAGTCTCGACCGGCCCTGTCCTGCTCGACCACTACCTCAACGATGCCATCGAAGCGGACGTGGACTGCATCTGCGACGGCGAGAATGTCTATGTCGCAGGCGTCATGGAACACATCGAGGAAGCCGGTATCCATTCCGGTGACTCCGCCTGCTCCCTGCCGCCCTATACGCTCTCCCCGGCACTGGTGACGGAACTGCGCTCGCAGACCGAAGCCATGGCGCGCGAACTGGGCATCCGCGGCCTGATGAACGTCCAGTACGCCATCAAGGATCAGGAAGTCTTCGTTCTCGAAGTGAACCCCCGCGCATCCCGGACCGTACCGTTCGTTGCCAAGGCCACGGGCGTTCCGGTTGCGAAGATCGGCGCGCGCGTCATGGCAGGCGCGAAGCTCACCGAGTTCAAGCTCGATGGCGGTGCGGTGTCTCCGCATGTCGCGGTCAAGGAAGCCGTGTTCCCGTTCCATCGCTTTGCCAATGCCGACACGATCCTCGGCCCGGAAATGCGCTCCACGGGTGAAGTCATGGGGCTGGATTCTAGCTTCGAACGCGCCTTTGCCAAGTCGCAGCTTGCCGCTGGCGTCACACTGCCGCTTGCGGGCACGGTCTTCCTGTCCGTTCGTGACAGCGACAAGGCGCACGTCCAGCCTCTCGCCCGCAAGCTGGTCGCCATGGGCTTCACCATCCTCGCCACCAGCGGCACGGCGTCCCGTCTGGAAGCCGCCGACATTCCCGTAAAGCGCGTGAACAAGGTGATGCAGGGCCGTCCGAACTGCGTGGATTCCATCCGCTCGGGCGATGTGCAGATGGTTATCAACACCTCACAGGGCGGTCAGGCCGCACAGGACAGCTACGAAATCCGTCGCAGCGCCCTGACCATGGGCGTCCCGCATTACACCACGATCGCTGGCGCCCGTGCCGCAACCTATGCCATCGCGGTCCTGAAGGAAGACAATCTGGGCGTCGCCCCGCTCCAGTCCTACTTCAAGGGTAAGTTCTGACCCTATCGACACCCTTCCGGTCCGGTTGTTCCACAAGGGGATCACAGCCTTTCCGGAAGGGATCATCGGACCTGTCGCGCAAAGGAGGGAGCGGATAGTCTGGACGTCCCGGAACTCCCCTCTCCATGCAGGACATCATGATGCTCAGGCTCGCCATCAGCGGTTTTCCGCTTCGGACCGATCTTATGGTCTATCTGGCAGTTGCGGCCCTGGCAGCCATCGAGATCGGGCTGCTGAAGCGCTGCCTTGCAGGCGACCATTTCGTCGCCGGTCCCGCCGGACTGTCGTTTCTGGTCATCGTCCTGGTGCTCGAACATTTTCATCAGGGTGTGATTTCGTCGCATGAACTGATGCGACACTACGGTTTCTCATCAGTGTGAAAATGGCCGTTTTCTTGGCAGCCGGGCTCGCCGCCTGCTTTGGCTGGCTTGTCCTGAGCGAACGTCAGAAGAAAGCCTGATCTTACACAGGTTACCTCCTACCAAACCTGCATTTTCACGCAGCTCAGCCCATGAGCCACCCCGGCCTGTAGGAACAGCATGATGCCTGACATATACAGGCATCATGCCGCCCCACCTTGCAAAAAACCCCGGCAAACCCTAGGCTGTCTGGCTTCATCATAATTTCAGTCACGCTTTTTCGAGGATTTCAGAGTGCAGAAGATCCCCATGACCGCGAAGGGACAGCAGCGTCTCGAAGACGAGTTGCGGACCCTCAAGAGCGTTGACCGCCCGGCCGTCATCCGCGCCATCGCAGAAGCCCGCGAACATGGTGACCTGTCCGAAAACGCCGAATATCACGCCGCCCGTGACCGCCAGTCCTTCATCGAAGGCCGCGTCCTGGAGCTGGAAGGCATCATCTCCAATGCCGAGGTGATCGACCCTTCGACGCTGACCGGAACGCGCGTCCGTTTTGGCGCGCATATCGAACTCGTCGACGAAGAGACCGACAAGGAAGCCCTGTACCAGATCGTGGGCGTCCATGAAGCCGACATCAAGCAGGGCCTGATCTCGATTTCCTCGCCGCTGGCCAAGGCCCTGATCGGCAAGGATGTCGGTGACTCCGTTTCCGTTCCCGCCCCTGGCGGAGACCGGACCTATGAAATCCTCAAGGTCACATATCGCTGATGTCTGACGTCCTGACGTCCACCACCCCTGTCGTGACCATCGCGGATATCGAGAGCGCCCATGAGCGCATCGCGTCCACGGTGGTCCGCACGCCGACCATCGCCTGTCCGGCCCTTTCCCGGCTGACAGGCGCGGAGATTACGCTCAAGCTCGAAAACCTTCAGGCAATCGGCTCCTTCAAGGAGCGCGGAGCAGCCAACAAAATGGCCCTCCTGACGCCGGAAGAGCGAACCCGTGGCGTCATTACCGTCTCGGCAGGCAATCACGCACAGGGTGTGGCCCGTCAGGCCAGTCTTCTCGGCATTGACGCCACCATCGTCATGCCGCGCTTCACTCCGGCCACCAAGGTCGCGGCAACGCAGGCCTGGGGCGCTAATGTCGTGCTCGCGGGCGATGATTTCGCTCAGGCCAGCGAGACGGCTGCCGAACTCCAGAAGCAGGATGGCCGCGTCCTCGTCCATCCCTTCAACGATCCGGCCGTCATCGCCGGTCAGGGCACTGCGGCACTGGAGCTTCTGGAAGATGCTCCGGACATCGATACGGTTGTCGTACCCGTGGGTGGAGGGGGCCTGATCGGTGGATTTGCCACCGTCATGGCCGCACTTCGCCCGGATGTCGAGGTCATCGGCGTACAGGTCGAGGCCTATGCGTCCCTGTCCAACTATCCGCAGGAAGACGGCCCGACACAGGGCGGCTCGACCATCGCGGAAGGTATCGCCGTCACGAAACTCGGCGATCACTGCCTGAATGCCTTTCGCAACAAGATCTCGAAGATCCTTGTCGTCAGCGAGCTTCAGGTCGAAAGCGCCATCACGACGCTGGCCGAAAAGGCCAAGCAGGTCTGCGAAGGCGCGGGGGCTACCGGTCTCGCGGCGGTTCTGGCCTATCCGGAGCTGTTCAAGGGACGCCGCGTTGCCCTGCCCCTTTCGGGCGGCAACATCAATGCCCGCATCCTCGCCAACACGATCCTGCGCTCCCTGCTCCGGGACGGACGGATCCTGCGGCTGATTTTCCAGATCCCCGATCGTCCGGGCATGCTGGCGGATATTTCGGCCCGCATCGGCAATTACGGCGGGAACATCATCGAAGTCTCCCATCACCGCCTGTTCGCGTCCCCGTCCGTTCAGACGGCCGAACTGCTGGTGATGGTGGAAGCCCGCGACACCGAACATGCCCGCCAGATCGAAACCGATCTGGCGCGACATTATATCGTCCGGCGCGACTGATCCTCAGACCCCGTCCACGATCACAACATTGTACGGCCCGGCCTTCCAGCGATGCTCGGCTGCCTTCTGGTAGGCCGGGCTTTCATACCAGGCCCGGGCCGAGGCCGCGTCCGGAAACTCGATAATCACGACACCATCCGGCTCGGTGCCTTCGAGTTTCTCCTGCTTGCCGTAAGCAGCAAGAATCTTGGCTGGAAAACCCTTGAAGGTCTCACCGACCACTTCCGAATATTTCTGAAATTCGGCCGGGTCAGTCAGCTTTTCACGAATGAATACAGCATAGGCAGGCATGGAACGCTCCCTTCTGGATGAGCCTCCATACCCGCCACAAAACCGCGGAAGTTTCAGCACACAAGAGCGTGTGCCAAAGTCTCAGCGCGTACCGAACAGACGATCACCGGCATCACCGAGACCCGGGACGATATAGCCGTGCTCGTCCAGATGACTGTCGATGGAGCACGTCACGATCTGCACATCCGGATGCAGTTCCGCCATGTGCGCAATGCCCTCGGGAACCGCCAGCAGGCAGGCGAAGATCGGGTTCGTCGCACCGGCAGCCTTCACGCGCGTCAGGGCGGCGGCGGCGGAGTGCCCTGTCGCCAGCATCGGGTCGAGCACGATGCAGGTCCGTCCCGGAACATCGCTGGGCATGTTGAAGTAGTATTCGCTGACTTCCAGCGTCTCGTGATCGCGGCGCAGACCAATATGTCCGACACGCGCGGACGGCACCAGATCCAGCATGCCATCCAGCAGGCCATTGCCGGCGCGCAGGATGGAAACGAAACACAGCTTCTTGCCGTCCAGTTCCTCACCTTCCATGGGTCCGCTCGGCGCCTCGATGTGACGCGGCACCAGCGACAGGCTGCGGGTGGCTTCGTAGGCCAGCAGGAGGCTGAGTTCCCTTGTCAGACGGCGGAAACCAGCCGTGGACGTATTGTGGTCACGCAGACGGGTCAGCTTGTGGCGCACCAGCGGATGGTCGAGGACAATAGGCGGGAGCGCCTTGCTCATATTTTTTCTCCTTCGGCCGGGCGAAAATCGAGCGCCAGACCGTTCATGCAGTAACGAAGCCCCGTAGGCGGCGGACCATCGGGAAAGACATGCCCCAGATGGCCCTTGCAGTTCGCGCAGTGGACTTCGGTGCGGACCATGCCATAGCGGCTGTCCTGCGTGGTTTCGACGCCATCCGGCAGGGCCTGAAAAAACGAAGGCCAGCCATTGCCGCTATCATATTTCGCTTCCGAAGCAAAAAGCGGACGTCCGCAGGCCGCACAGGCATAAATCCCCGCGCGCTTCTCGTCGTTAAGGGGGCTGGAGCCAGGACGTTCCGTTCCGTGTTCGTGAAGGATACGCCGCTGTTCCGGTGTCAGGCCGACACCGCAGCCACTGCCGGCCTGCCCGTTCGGGCCGCAACTCTGGGTCATGCTGCTTCTCCGGAAAATCTGAGGGACGTCTTCTGACGATGTATGAAAGCGCCGCCGTATTTTGTCACGCATCTTAAGCTGTCACGACGCAACCCACCGAAGAGAGGCCCGTTAAGGATTGTACAACATCAAGACGGAAGGACCCGGTCATGAGTTCCATGGAAGACAGGATCAAAGGCGTTGCCAATCAAGTTACGGGCAAGATCAAAGAAGAAGTCGGCCACGTAACGAACGACAAAAAGCTTGAGGCGGAAGGCGTGGCCCAGAACCTCAAGGGGAAAGTCCAGAAGACCGCGGGCGACGCCAAGGATGCGGTCAAGAGTGGCATCGACAAGCTCTGAAGCCTTCTCTCCGATCACAATGTAACGCGCGCCTTCATGATCGACGTTCGCATTTGTGGGGAATGATGGCATGATGGGTAACAGTAACAGTCCCATTCCTCCTTTCCTGCAGGAGACATCCCATGTCCGCATCCTCGACACCCCGCCCCGTCATGCTCGTCATTCTCGACGGCTTCGGCTGGCGCGAGGATGAGTCCGACAATGCGGTCCGTCTCGCAAACACTCCGACCTTCGACACGCTCTGGGTCACAAGCCCGCATGCCTTCCTGAAAACCTCAGGCGAGGATGTCGGCCTGCCGGACGGGCAGATGGGCAATTCCGAAGTCGGACATCTGAATATCGGCGCGGGTCGTGTCGTGATGCAGGAACTGCCCCGCATCTCCCGCAGTGCCCGGGACGGCTCTCTGGCGCAGAACCCCGCTCTTCTGGAGTTTATCACAGCCCTGAAGGCGTCTGGCGGAACCTGCCATCTCATGGGCCTGATCTCGCCCGGCGGTGTGCATGCTCATCAGGATCATGTCGTCGCACTGGCAAAAATCGTCAGCGCGGCAGGTGTGCCCGTAGCCGTTCATATCTTCAGCGATGGTCGCGACACGGCACCGCGATCGGGTGAGGACTTCATCGGGAAATTCCTGAAAGACCTGCCGGACAGCGTGCAGATCGCAACGCTGAGCGGCCGCTATTACGCCATGGACCGGGATCGCCGCTGGGAGCGCGTCGCCCTCGCTGTCGAGGCCATCCGCGACGCGAAAGGCCCCCACGCGAAGGACGCCCTCTCGGTCCTTCAGGCCAGCTACGCCAGCGACAAGGGGGACGAATTCGTTCTTCCCACCGTTCTGGGCGATTATGCCGGCATGAAGGACGGAGACGGCATTCTATCCTGCAATTTCCGCGCAGACCGCATCCGTCAGCTTCTGGACGTCCTCGTCCTGCCGGATTTCGCGGAGTATGACAGCGGCCGGAAGGTGAAATTCGCAGCCGTCTGCGGCATGTCGCGCTATTCCGATCATCTGGCGCCTTACATGAGCATCCTGTTCCCCAAGGTGCCGCTCGATGATCTGCTGGGAGACGTGGTGGCCAAGGCCGGCAGAACCCAGCTCCGCATGGCCGAAACGGAGAAATATCCGCACGTCACCTACTTCCTGAACGGTGGCCGCGAAGTCCAGTTCGAAGGTGAAGAGCGCATTCTGGTCCCCTCACCCAAGGTCGCGACCTACGATCTCCAGCCCGAGATGTCCGCTCCCGAACTGACGGACAAAGCGGTTGCCGCCATCGAAAGCGGCAAATTCGACATGATCGTCCTGAACTTCGCCAATCCGGACATGGTCGGCCATACCGGCTCCCTGTCCGCCGCCATCAAAGCCTGCGAGACAGTGGATCAGGGACTGGGCCGCATCAATGACGCCATCGTCAAAGCGGGGGGCGTTCTGCTCGTCACCGCCGATCATGGCAACTGCGAAACCATGCGGGACCCCGTGACGGGCGGGGCGCACACATCCCATACGCTCAACGTGGTGCCCGTCATTCTGGCGCATGCCAGGGGTGAGGCCATCCATGACGGCCGTCTGGCCGATCTGGCCCCGACCATGCTGGCGCTGATGGGCGTGAAACAGCCTGATGCGATGACGGGTGTCTCCCTGCTTGAAAGCGCCTGATCCGCGATCTCTCCTGTCGCTCGCCCTGCTCCTGTCGCCTGCCTGGGCGACAGCACGGCATGCGTCTCATCATCACATCCAGCATACGGGAAAACCGGCGATAGCCGTGCCCAGCGAAGGCCAGAAAGCTCTTGCCCGCGCCCAGGCTGCACGCAGGGCACTGGAAAAACGGCAGGCGAATGAAGCAGCAGCCCTGAAAGCGAAACAGATCGCCTCAGCACAGGCCGAAGCAAAAGCCCGTCAGGACAGCGCACGCACCCTTGCCTTCACGGCCCAGACCCACACGGCCCAATCCGCCATAGATACGACCCAGAGCCGCATTCTTGCACTCAAGGTCAGTATTGCGGAGCTGATGGACAAGCGGACGGCTGTTGAAGCGGACATCCGCCAGCAGAATGCCGCACTGCAACCACTGCTTCCCATCGCCGCGCGCCTGTCCATCGCACCGGATGCCGCGCTGCTGGCCTCTCCGGAAACAGCATCCGAAAGCGTCACCGCGCTCTCCGTCCTCGGTGGCTTCTCGCGGCTGACGCAGCAGCGTGCCCAGGCGCTTCAGTCCCGCGAAGACGAACTCCATGCGATCGGCATTGATCTGGACAGCCGGCAAAAAGAACTCGCGGATCTGCTCACGCAACAGACCCGTGAACGCAATGCGGCCGCAGCCCGGACCCGGATTGCGGCACGGCAGGAGGCCGTCGCGGATCAGGGCGCCCAGAAAGCCCGCAAGGCCGTGGCCGACGCCATGCAGGCCGCGGCCGATCTGTCCGCCGAAATCAACGCGCTTGTCCGACAGGAAGCCCAGGCGCGCGCCGAACTGGAAAAGGAAGCCGCCGCCCTGATGCGTCAGCACCAGCTCGAACGTGCCCGCCATGCACGGTCGCAGGCCCAGGCTCTCTCCTCGGCCGGACAGGGCGTCTCCAGCGGCAGTGGTCACGCCCCCGTCTCTGGCCGTGTCGCCGTCCGCTGGGGCCAGACGACCGAAGCCGGTCCCGCAACCGGAATCACCTATGCGGCCCTCTCTTCCGCGCCCGTACAGGCCCCCTGTACGGGCCGAGTCGAATTTGCCGGCCCCTTCCGCTCCTTCGGACAGATGCTGATCCTCGACTGTGGGCGGAATTACCGCTTCGTGCTTTCCGGACTGGGACAGCTGAATGTTTCGGGTGGCCAAAGCATCAGGAAAGCTGCCACACTGGGCCAGATGCCTGCTTCCGACGGAATGCTGTTTGTCCAGCTCCGGCATGGTACGCAGGTTGTCAGTCCCGCTCCTTTCCTCTGATCCGGTTTGCCGAGCGCGTCTGACCTTGTAGGATTGTTTCTTAATAATTTGGCAACCCGAACCGGCCTAGTCTGCCTTCGCGGCAACGACGGTCAGTACGTTCCTTCGTTCCCAAGGATGGAGATCACATGAAGTTTCGCAGTGGCCTGTTGCTGGGCACCGCCTTTCTGGCCGGACTGGCCGTCGGACCGGGAGCCCTGCGTCTTGCTGGCTCCGGCGACTTTCCGGGCGCGGCCCTCGCCCGTGAAATCTCCCATGACAACAGCGCGGAAACCGTCCGTCTGCTGACACTGCTGGGAACGGTCATGGACGTGGTGAAGGCGGAATATGTCCGCCCCGTCTCCGACAAGGAACTGATCAACAATGCCCTGGACGGAATGGTCGGCAATCTCGATCCCCATTCGTCCTACATGACGGCGGCCCAGTTCCACGACATGCAGACCGAGATTTCGGGCAAGTTCGGCGGTCTGGGCCTTCAGGTTCAGGGGGAGTCCGGACATGTCCGCGTGGTTTCCCCGATCGACGGAACCCCGGCCGCGCGCGCTGGCATCCAGCCCGGCGATTTCATCACGATGGTGGACCACAAGAGCATCGACGATCTGACGCTCGATCAGGCCGTCCGCAGGATGCGTGGTGACCCGGGCACGAAAATCAGCCTGACGATCGTCCGCCCCAAGACCGGCAAGACACTCACTTTCGACATGACGCGTGAGATTGTGCATGTCCAGATCGTAAAGTCCGCGCTGTATGGCAGCACGGGCTATATCCGCCTGACCGAGTTCGATGACGATCTCGAAAGCGCCATGCATGCCGCGTTCGACAAGCTCAAGGCGCAGGCGGCCAAGGCGCCGGGCGGCAAGCTGACCGGTATCATCCTTGACCTGCGCTCCAATCCGGGCGGCAAGCTCGATCAGGCCATTGCCGTTTCGGACGACTTCATCAAGGACGGTGAAATCGTCTCGATCCGTGGCCGTCACGCCGAGAACAACCAGCGCTGGGATGCCAAGGGCACGGACATCACCAACGGCCTGCCGATCGTCGTCCTGACGAATGGCGGTTCGGCTTCGGCCAGTGAAATCGTGGCTGGTGCCCTGAAGGATCATCACCGCGCCATCATTCTTGGCGAAAAGACCTTCGGCAAAGGCTCGGTCCAGACTCTCATCCCCATCGGCGATCAGGGGGCCGTCCGTCTGACCACAGCGCGCTACTACACGCCGTCCGGCCGCTCCATCCAGGGACTTGGCATCACGCCCGATATTCCCGTGGCCGAGACCAAGGATGACGATGCCTATGGTTATCGTGAGGCCGACCTGTCCCACATCCTGACGAATATCGGCGGCAACCGGACGAACGAGACCCCGCGCACCGATATTCCGCCGATCGCAAAATCCATTCCGAAGATGCCGGATGCCAGTTGGCCCGCGTTCGATGCCACGAAACCTGCAACCGATTTCCAGCTTCAGCAGGCGATCAAGGTGATCAACGCCATGGCGGGCCTCTCAAACCCTGCGCCGGCCACCACACCGGCAACAGAGGTCAAGGCTGCCGCGCCGACCACCCCCAAACCGCCTGAAGCCCATCACTGACCACACCACCACTGACAAGGACATCCCGGATCGTGCAGAACCGTCCCGCCTCCAGCCGACCAGGGCTCTGGCAACGACTTCCCGTTATTGGACGCCTTCTGATCGCGTTCTGGGCCGTTCTTCTGGCCGGTGGAGCCAGCGCGGCGGCGTTTCTGTTGCACCAGCAGAAACCCGCTGTCCTCGCTAAGGTCACTCCGCAGTCCAAACCGCTTCTGCCTGCGCAGCCTACCTCGCGGGCCAATTCTTCGATTGTTTCCACTCCGGCACCCAAAGAACCGGCACCAAAAGAAACAACCGTGACTGCCACTGGCGCGCAGGCACCCGCCGCGCCGGTTCCGGCGAAGCCGGCTGACGTGACGTTACCGACGGCGGCGACCACCATTCCCGCCAAGGCTGCCCCGCCTTCACCAGCGGGATCTTCGAACGCTGTGACACAGCAGGCTCTACCACCGGTCGTGTCCTCTGCCGCTCCCCCTTCTCCCCAACCATCAGCGCCCCTCCCGACCGACAAAACCGCCATTGCAATCGTATTGCAGGGATTTGGCTATTCCGATGCCCTGACCTATGATGTTCTTTCGCGTATTCCCGCGCCTGTGGCAGTTGGGATTTCGCCTTATGTCAGCAATATCAGCGATATCATTGCGCGGGCTCATGCCAGCCACAGGGAAGTCTATGTCACCCTTCCCATGCAGAGCGCCCATCCCGAACGGGTCGATGAAGGCCCACACGCGCTGGGATATGGAAACTCCGCTGCTGACGATCAGCGCGAACTGGAATGGTGCCTCTCCCGTGCCGCAGGCGCGGAAGGACTGACGGATGCGTCTGAAAACGGGGACGACCAGCCGGGCGGCGGCTATGCGACTTCGCCCGATTTCTCCCCGATTGCCAGTGCCATCAGCAGCAAGGGCCTGCTCTATCTGGCGGGATCCGCGCAGGATGGCCGTCGTACCCGCGGAATGACGGCAACGGCCTGGATCGACGGGGATACTGACGCCGCCACTCTGGACAACCGACTCGCCGCACTGCTGCCTCAGGACGGAAAGCCGGCAAAGATCCTGCTGATGGTCGGACCGATCACACCTGTCATGATCGACCGCCTCGCAAACTGGCTTAAAGGTCCGGCCGCGCAGAACTTCGTCGTTGTACCGCCATCAGCTTTTGCAGATAGCGGCATCAGCAACGATCAGGCTGCCAATCTTTTACCTTCCAATCCGGTAGCGCCTCTATGACCGACCCCATGACCCTTCCCTACCGCCCGAATGTGGGAATTGCGCTCTTCAACCGTGACGGCAAGCTGTTCATCGCCCGGCGCACAGACCTTCCGGGAGACGTCTGGCAGTGCCCACAGGGCGGCATTGATGAAGGTGAGACACCACAGGTCGCCGCCCTGCGCGAAATGGGAGAAGAAATCGGAACCAAGAACGCGCGAATTCTTGCCGAACGGAGTGGCTGGCTTTCCTATGATCTGCCGTCCGACCTGATCGGAAAGGCTCTGGGAGGACGCTTTCGGGGGCAGACCCAGAAATGGTTCGTGATGGGTTACGAAGGACAGGATTCCGATATCCGTCTGGACCTTCAGGACCCGCCTGAATTCGACGCCTGGGAGTGGGTCGAGCCGCAGGCGGTTCTGAAACGCAATCTGGGCTTCAAGAAAGCCCTCTATGCCGCTCTGATTCCTGAACTGGCAGCGCTTTTTCAGGCTGCGGCCAGGGACTGGGTCCGCACCAGCCGCGCATAAAGGCCGTCCTTGCGAAGAAGTTCGGCATGGGTGCCCGCTTCGGCGACAGCACCCTGATCCATCACAACGATCAGATCGGCAGCCTGCACGGTGGAAAGCCGGTGCGCGACGATCACTGTCGTACGGCCTGAACGCAGGTTTGCCAGTGCATTCTGCACCCGCGCTTCGCTTTCGGAATCAAGCGCGCTCGTCGCTTCATCCAGCAGCAGAACGCGCGGGTTACGAAGCAGGGCGCGGGCCAGAGCCACGCGCTGACGCTGCCCCCCGGACAGTCGGCGCCCTCCCGGCCCGACCCGGGTTTCCAGACCGGCCGGCAGGTTATCGAGGAAATCGACCGCCGCCATGGCACAGGCCTTTTCAACCTCGCTGCGTGAGGCGGAAGGCCGCCCGATCCAGATGTTTTCAAGCACGGACATGTCGAACAGGGTCGTATCCTGACTGACATACGCAATGGCGTCCCGAAGAGAACACAGGGTCAGATCCCGCAGATCCACGCCTTCAAGACGGATGCTGCCCGCGCTGACATCGTGCAGACGCGGGATCAGGGAAAGCGCCGTGGATTTTCCGGCGCCGCTCGGCCCTACGAGCGCGACGGTTTTTCCAGGCTGAACCTCGAAGGTCAGGTTCTGCAGCCCGACCCTGCCATCCTCGTAACGATAACTGGCCTGCTGGAACGCCAGATGTCCTTTTCCGGACGGCAGGGGTTTCGCGTTCGGCCGTTCCACAACAGCCGGTGGTTCATCGATCACGGCAAAGACCCGCGACAGACCGGCCAGCCCTTCCTGAAGAGCCGTATTGAGCGAGCCCAGCGCCCGGATCGGCCGGGCGGCAGTCAGGAGAGCGGCAATAAAGGCGGTGAAGTCCCCCAGTGTCGCACCACCCTGGGCCGCGCGCCAGCCCGCGAAGCCCAGCACGGCAGCCACGGCGGCGCCCCCCAGAACCTCCAGGACCGGATCGACGCGCGCGCGCCCTTTGGCAATCCGCAGGAAGGCCGAGTGAAGCAGATCCAGCGAGTGATCGACGCGCGTACTTTCCCGCTCTTCCATCCGATAGATGCGGACCTGCCGGGCCAGGGCAAAACTTTCGTTGAGCAGGGCCGAGGTCTCGCCGATCTGCTCCTGCATGCCGCCCGAGGCCCGGCGCACTTTCTTGCCCAGCTTCTGGATGGGTACGGCCGCGACCGGGTAGAGCACGAGCGCGATCAGGCTCAGTTCCCAGTCCGTGACGATCATGGAAATGACGAGCCCCACCACCGTCACCGCATCACCGAGCGCGTTGACCACACGGATCATGGCCTCGCGGATCGAAATGGCATCCGTGGTGAAACGGGCGGCCCATTTGGCGGGGGCGTCCTTTTCGATGGTCGAGACGTCCGCCTGAAGCGCATGGGCGAACATGCGCGACTGCAACCCGCGAATTACGGCCAGAACCAGTCCCTGCACGGCAATCGTCTGCCCATACTGGGACGCGGCTTTCAGTCCGGTCACGATCACGACCAGAGCCGGCACCTGATAGAGGATCCGGGAATCATGAGCCGCGAACATGTCCACGGCGCGCTTGATGACCGCGGGATAAAGCGCGGTCAGCGCTGCCATCAGGACCGTCAGAACAATGACGGAGATGATCCGTCCCACATGCTGGCGCATTTCCTCACACCAGATGCGTTTCATCAGGACGCGGCTGTCCGTATCAAGAGCTGTCGTTTTCGTCATATTCCGGGGTTTAGCAGGCCTTGCGAAAAGGACGAAACCGCCGCTTCATTTCTGCCTGGCAAGATAGGCCAGACACGCGCTCCGGTCCGGCAGGCATCCGTGCGCCATCCACCAGTCCCGTCCCGTTTTCAGCCATTGCCCCAGACCCGGTCCTGGCTGGACACCATGCGCAATGGCATCCTTGCCCGTTAGCGGGAATGCAGGCTGCGGCATGGCCTGCACCCGTTCCCGGAACCGGCCCCACGCAATGTCAGGCGCGCCCACAAGACGGGCCTGGAGCAACCAGCTCCGCTCTACAAGCAGGTCCAGATCCTGTAGCACCCGCAGACGACGCAGGTCGTCATCGGACAGTTCCGGATGCAAGACCGGTTGAGCTGACGCCCAGGCATCGATCTTCGCGCCATCCGCGTTGGAGAGTTTCAGACGACCAGCCAGTTCCGGGCTGTTCCGGTGACACAGCGCAAACAGCCTGAGCAGGGAAGACACCGGGGCCTCGCAGGCCAGCAGACGGTTCAGGGCATGCTGGTCCGGCTCGGGCAGAAGTACCTGAAGCAGGCCGACCGATGCCATTGCCCCGATCGTTTCGTTCAGGCGGGGACCGGATAGAATTCTCAGCAACTCCGAGGCGACCCGTTCAGCCGAGAGCGTGCCAATCAGTCCAAGCTGCTCCGAGACGGCCTGACACGCCTCCCGGTCAGGAACGCAATGCCCATATCGTGCATCGAACCGGAAGAAACGCAGTGCTCTCAGCGCATCTTCCGCGATCCGGCGCGAGGCGTCTCCGACGAACCGCACACGGTGGTTCTGAAGATCCTCCCGGCCACCGAAATAATCATGGAGCCGGTCGTGACGGTCCAGCGACATGGCATTGATCGTAAAATCCCGCCGGGCCGCATCTTCCGTCCAGTCCTGCGTCCAGGCCACGATCGCGTGGCGCCCATCCGTTTCCTCGTCACGACGCAGGGTCGTGATTTCGTAGGGCGCATTGTCCAGCAGGGCCGTAACGGTTCCATGCGCCAGTCCGGTGGGGATAACACGGATTCCAGCCTCTTCCAGCCGGCGCTGCACGTCGTCTGGCGGTTCCGGAGTCGCGAGATCAAGATCATGGACGGCAACACCGGCGAGCAGATCTCGCACCGATCCGCCGACAAGGCGCGCATCAGGCAGGACGGACCAGATGCGATCCAGTCCCGTACGATCTGGCAGACGCTCCAGCAGGCCGGAGTTCTGCGTCATGCAGGCCGCGAAAGCGGGAAGAAACAGTCCTGACTCCAGACACCGAGACAGGGCTGGCCCTTCACATGTCCGGGAACCGCAAGCGCCGCGAGTTCGTAATGCACCGCACGCGTCACCCGCGCGAGAATGGGGAAAGCCCCCTCGCCATCACGGACATGGACATAGGGTACGCTGGCGCCCCCGTCCGACCGGCGGTCCCAGTCACAGGAGAGCGGATGTTCGGGGCCGATACAGATCAATTCATCCATGTTGGTGCGGAAACAGAGATTCTGCTGTCGGCCGCAGGTGCCACGGAAGTCCAGCTCGACAGCCACGAACGGTACGTCCTCGACCTGGATGATCCCCTGTTCCATCGGCGTTTTCAGCCAATAGATTCCTTCAGGATCGCGGGTCAGCATCGAAGAGAACATGCACAGCATGGCTTTGCGCTTTATCACAGAGCCCCGGTAGAGCCAGGTGCCATCGCGCTGAATGAGAAAAGGCAGCAGTCGGGGGCCTGGACAAGACAGTCCGGGAAAAGAAGACGGAGGCATCAGGGAATCTGGAGACAGGGCGGCGTCAGGTCGGGCCGCCTGCCGGAACTGATGATCGCTCAATTTTCCCTCCAACTGCATAAAAACTCTCTTCTCACACCAACTTGGGTGCAATCGAGCCTTGATGAAACCCCCACACCTGTCAGACTGGCATCATGAGCGAGCAGCAATATTCTTCCGGCGTCTCCGCCGGCACCCTGCGGGGCGAGGCGGACGTGGCTGAAGCCGATCGTCTGGCTCCGGTTCTCCATCATGTCCGTCAGGCCATCGGCGGGATTGTTCTGGGCCAGGACAGCGTCATTGAACAGGTGCTTGTCACGATCCTGTCCGGTGGTCACGCGCTTCTGATGGGCGCGCCCGGTCTGGGCAAGACCCTTCTGGTCAATACCGCGTCATGTGTACTGGGTCTGGACGCCACGCGCATCCAGTTCACGCCCGACCTGATGCCTTCGGACATCACGGGTGCGGAAATTCTCGATCAGGATGCGGACGGACGTCGCGCCTTCCGCTTCCTGCCCGGCCCGATCTTCGGTCAGCTCGTGCTGGCCGATGAAATCAACCGTGCCAGCCCGCGCACCCAGTCCGCGCTTTTGCAGGCGATGGCGGAACGTCGCGTGACGCAGGGCGGCAAGGATTATGCCCTTCCGCGTCCTTTCCATGTTCTCGCGACCCAGAACCCGATCGAGCAGGAAGGCACCTATCCGTTGCCCGAAGCCCAGCTCGATCGGTTCATGCTACAGATCAGCCTCGGCTTTCCGAACCGCGACGCGGAACGTCAGATGCTGCTTCAGACCACGGGCGCCACGACGCCGACGGCTTCTGCCCTGATGAATGCCGAAAGTCTTCTCGCGGCCCAGAACCTCGTTCGCCGCCTGCCGGTCGGCGACCGGATCGTCGATGCGATCCTGACGCTGACGCGCGCGCTGCGTCCGGAAGATCCGTCCGCCACGCCGGAAGTACGAGAGGCCGTGTCTTACGGTCCCGGCCCCCGTGCGGCGCAGGCCCTGATGATCGCGACCCGCGCCCGTGCGCTGCTGGACGGTCGTCTGGCTCCGAGCCTTGATGACGTCGTGGCCCTTGCAAGTCCGGTCCTGTCCCATCGTATCGGGCTGGGTTTTGGTGCCCGCGCATCGGGGACGGATCGCGAAGCCCTGATCCGCAAGCAGGCTCAGGCTCTCCTCTGATCGCCGTGAAAAATCCGTCCGATACCCTGCGCAGTTTCTTCCACCGCAACCGGGGCACCGCTTCCAGCGCTCCGGCCGTGCAGGCGGAAAGTCTGGCCCTGCCCGCACTTGTTCTTGAAGCCGAAAAAATCGCCGCGAGCCTGCAAAGCGGTGTTCATGGCCGCAGACGTTCGGGACCGGGCGAGGATTTCTGGCAGTTTCGTCCCTATCACGCCGGCGAGCCCGCAACGTCCATCGACTGGCGGCAGTCTGCCCGCTCTCCGGTCGGGGACATGTTCTGGGTCCGCGAGCGTGAGCGTGAAAATGCCCAGTCGCTGATGCTGTGGTGCGACCCGTCGCCCTCCATGCAATGGTGCTCGTCCGATTCCCTGCCCACCAAGGCGGAACGGGCCCAGCTTTGCACGCTGGCGCTGGCTTCGGCGGCCCTGCGGAGTGGCGAGCGCGCCGGGCTGCTGACCGGAATCGAGGCAGGACGTGCGCTGGCTGGCCGACAGGTCCTGCCGCGGCTGGCCGCCTCCCTTCTGCGTCCGGATGCGGGTGAACCAGAGTTCCCGCGCATGGCGCTCGTTCCCGCCCGCTCCGATCTGGTCGTAATCAGCGATTTCCTGTGGGACGAAGAGCGGATCGACACCTTTCTCAAGACCTGCGCCAGCCGCCCGGTACGTACCCATCTCCTCTGCATTCTCGATCCTGCGGAACGGGAACTGAAACGCTCCGGACGAATCCGTTTCGAAGGACTTGAAGGCGGCGTTCTGACTCTTCCCGCCATGGAAAGCCTCGGGGCAGCTTATGAGCAGGCGATGAACGCACATCTTGCGGCCCTGAAGCAGAGTGCGGCCTCGCTTCATGCCGACTGCATCATGCATGACACGTCGCAGAACCCGCTTCCGGCCCTGCTGGCGCTTCATATGGCATTGGGAGGCGGCCGATGATCCTTCTCGCCCCGTTCCTGCTGCTCGGTCTTCTCACGCTGCCCGCCTTGTGGTGGCTGGTCCGCGCCACGCCGCCCGCCCCGCAGGATCAGCGCTTTCCCTCCCTGCTCATCCTGAACCGACTGACGGCCCGGCGTGAGGATGCGGCCCGGTCCCCGCTCTGGCTCCTGCTTCTGCGCATGGCCGCCGTGGCCCTCGTCATTTTCGGACTGGCCCGGCCTGTCCTGACCCCGCATCAGGCCGAAACCGGCAACGGCCCTCTCACCCTTGTGCTTGATGACGGCTGGGCGGCTATTCCGCACTGGAACGAACGTCTTTCCGCGGCTCTGGCCCTCGGCGAAACCGCGATCCGCAATGGTCAGGACGTAACGCTTCTGCATGCCGCCCGCGCGCCAGATGGTGCGATGCCCGAAGCGTTCACGACGCATGACGCCCACGCCCTGTCCGAACATCTCTCCCACCTGCGGCCTCAGCCCTGGCCGACGGACCGTCAGGCGCTGGCGACCCTGCTCCAGCACCGGGACCTGTCCGGCCAGCACGTGATGCTTCTTTCGGACGGGCTGGCTGCAAACGGAGACAACGTCCTGCATGACGCACTCGCAAAGGCCCGTTCCGTGCAGGACATGCGCTGGAATGGCTGTGATATCCTGCGTCTTGCCGCATCCACCGGTCAGGACGGTGCCCTTCATGCCAGAGTGGACACACTGTCCTGCCCGAAGCGCACCGTGACACTCCATGCCGCCAATGCCAATGGTGGAACACTTGCGGCGTATCCTATCAGAACCGGGCAGGATCAGACCATTTCGCTCCCGCCTCTCCTGCGGAACCAGCTCGATCATCTGACGCTGGAAGGCGCGAGCGGCCCTGCTGCCGTGCATCTGATGGGACAGGCCGACCGACGACGCCCCGTCGGCATCCTCCAGACGCCCGGCGATTCCACACCGCTCGTCGGCTCGGCGTTCTTCCTGAACCGCGCCTTGCAGCCCATTTCGGACCTGCATAGCGGGGATGCGACGGCCCTGCTGGGTGCACCCCTTTCTGTCCTGATCGCGACCGATGGCGCGCTTTCCGGCGATCAGACGCGCAATCGTGTCCTGAACTGGGTCCGTCATGGCGGCATGCTCGTCCGCTTTGCCGGTCCCGGACTCGCCGCCGATCAGGGGGCCGCTTCCGACGCCACGTCAGACGCGCTCCTGCCTGTTCATCTCATGAGCGGCATGCGGCAGCTCGGCGGTCCCATGTCCTGGGGCAAGCCCCAGACACTGGCGCCTTTTCCCGAGACTTCTCCGTTCTCCGACCTAACGATCCCGCCCGATGTCACTGTCTCACGGCAGGTTCTGGCCAAGCCTGAAACGGGACTGACGGATCACGTCTGGGCGGCCCTGAGCGACGGGACGCCTCTCGTCACCGCACGGACGGAAGGCAATGGCGAGATCGTTCTGTTCCATGTCACGGCCTCGCCAGACTGGTCCAATATCCCGCTGTCGGGGCTGTTCCCCGACATGCTGGAGCGCCTGATCGAGCGCTCGGCGGGCGTTGCGGGCGGTGGGCCTTCGGAGCTTGCGCCCTGGCGTATTGTGGGAAGTGACGGCGGCCTCATCATGCCGCCACAGGCCGCACGCTCCATCCGCGTCTCGGATCTGGCACATACGGCCGTATCCGTCAGCCATCCCGCCGGACTTTATGGTCCGGCCCATGGAACGCATGCCCTGAACCTTTCCGACTTTGCGCCCGCGATGAAGGAAGAACCCCTGCTCGGAACCCGTATTTCACCGGATGGCGCCCATGCGGACCATCCGCTTGGCCCGGCGCTGATGACGGCGGGCCTGCTGCTTCTGCTGCTGGACCTGATCCTGTCCCTGCGGCGTCGCGGCCTGCTGGGCGCTCTGGGCGTGGCCTGTCTGCTGATCCTGCCCGTGGCCCATGCCCGGAGCCCGACGCAGATGCCGCCCCTGCCAGCAACGGTGCCACAAGCCGCTCTTGAAACACGGCTGGCCTATGTCATCACAGGCCATGACGATATCGACACTGTCTCCCGCGAGGGGCTTCAGGGACTGTCGGACTTTACGACGGCGCGCAGTTCCGCAACTCTTGGCCATCCGGATGGCGTCGTTCCGGGCAAGGACGATCTGGCGTTCTATCCGCTCCTGTACTGGCCGATCACCCCCGATGCCCAGTCCGATCCCGAACGCACGAAGGCCCTCAATGCCTTCATGGACCATGGCGGCATCCTTCTGATCGACGAGCAGGGAGCGGGCACCGACACGGATTCCGGAACCAGTTCCGCGGCCCGGGCCGCACTCCAGCGCGTGACTGACGGCCTCGTCGTGCCGCCACTCGCCAAGCTGACGGAAAAGCACGTTCTCGCTCATACCTTCTATCTGCTGCACAGCGGCTTTCCCGGCCGCGTCGCCGGACAGCCGGTTTATGTCGCGCGTAATGGCGATGAGGCGAATGATGATGTCAGCCCGGTTATCATCGGCAATGGCGACTGGGCACATGCATGGGCCGTGGACAGTTCGGGTAACCATCCCTTTGCCGTCATTCCCGGTGGCGAGGAACAGCGCACGCAGGCCTATCGTTTCGGCATGAACGTGGTGCTGTACGCCCTGACCGGCAACTACAAGAACGATCAGGCCCAGTACCCGGAAATGCTCCGCCGCCTCGGCACACCAGATTCCGGAACTGCCGCGAGCCGTCCCGCCAGCGTTGACGAGGAGGACACGCCATGATGTTCGACCTGTCTCCGATGCTGCCGCTCTGGCTTCTGGCGACGCTGGCAATCCTGACTGTTGCCGGCGCGATTTACGGTGCTGTCCGTGGCGCGCGCGGCATGCTCTGGCGGGCTCTCGCTGTGCTGGCCCTGCTGGGCTGGCTGTCCGGACCGCGCTCGCTTCATCCGGTGCTGCGACCCGTACCGCAGGATGCGCTTCTGATCGTGGACCGCTCGGTCTCCATGCAGGTCGGCCATCGGACCGCCATCGCGGATCACGCCGCCGAACAGATCATGCAGGACGCGGCCCATCTGCCTGGCCTGACGCTGCACCGCGTCGATGTCCCCGGCGGTACCGGTCACGGAACGCGCCTGTTCGAGGCACTGGACCACGCCGATCTGCCGCAGGGCCGTTTCGCAGGCGCCATCGTCGTAACCGATGGCATGGATCATGACGTTCCGCCCCATCTGCCCCCCCGCTTTCATGGCGCGAACGGGCAGACGCTTCCCCTGCATCTTCTGCTGACGGCACATGGCGAGGAACAGGACCGGCGCCTGCGCATCCTGAGCACACCGCCCTATGCGATCGTCGGGCAGAACGCCACGATCCGCGTTCAGGTGGACGATCTGGGCACATCGAATGCTTCGGACGCCATTCTCACGATCCGCTCCGGCGACGCCCCGCCGCAGACACGCCCCGTCCGGACCGGCACGCCGCAGGACATCACGTTCCCGATCCAGCATCCTGGCGAGACGCTGGTGGGCCTGTCCGTCTCCCCTCTGGCCGGAGAAGCGTCCACCGAGAACAACAGTGAAGTCGTCCGCATCCGTGGCGTCCGGGACCGGCTGCGCGTGCTGCTGGTCTCCGGCGTGCCCAATCAGGGCGAACGGGTCTGGCGCCGGCTGCTGAAGGCCGATCCGTCCGTCGATCTCGTGCACTTCACCATCCTGCGTTCTCCCAACACCGATGACGGCACGCCGCTGTCGGATCTGGCACTCATCCCGTTCCCGATCCGCGAACTGTTTCAGGAAAAGATCCGCAGCTTCGATCTCATCATCCTGGATGGCTTTCGCAACAGCAACATCCTGCCCGACGAATACCTGACCAATATCGCCGATTACGTGCGCAATGGCGGTGGACTGCTGGTGACGGCCGGGCCTGAATTCACGCAGGACGGCACGCTTCAGGATACGAGCCTCGCGCAGATCCTCCCGGCGCATATCGGGACAGACGGTGTCGTTACGAAGGCATTCCGTCCTTCCCTGACCGATCTTGGAAAGACGCATCCCGTCACGGCCGGGCTGACAGAAGACTGGGGTCCCTGGTATCGTGCCCTGCGCCCGGACCAGTCGCATGGCGAAGACCTGATGCACGGTCCCGATGGCGCACCGCTTCTCCTGCTGGACCGGGTGGATCAGGGGCGCGTGGCCATGCTGCTGTCGGACCAGATCTGGCTCTGGTCGCGTGGCGAGGGTGGCGGCGGACCACAGGCCGAGCTTCTGCGTCGGCTGTCGCACTGGCTGATGAAAGAGCCCGACCTTGAGGAAAATCGCCTCACGGCCCGGATCGAGAACGGCCAGCTTGAAATCGAACGTCATGCGGCCGGTCAGCCTGTTTCGCCTGAAGTCTTCGTAAGTGCCCCGGACGGAAAGCGCCAGCCCCTGACGCTGACCCGGACGAAGGGCGTCTGGCACGCTACGGCCCCTGCCACGATGCCCGGAATCTGGAGCGTCCGACAGGATGGTCTCGTCGCCTTTGCCAGCCCGCTCTCGCATGATCCGATCGAACGGCAGGATCTGCGCGCCACCGCCACCGTCATGGGCGCCAGTGCCAAAGCCTCCGGCGGATCGGTCTCCTGGATCGCGGATCACACGCCGCATCTGCGACAGGTTCCCACCGGCTCGGCCATGAGCGGTTCGGACTGGATGGGCCTGCCCGTCACGACCGCTGCCGTCGCGGGTGAGACACGCACGAAAGACCTCGTTCCCGGCTGGGCGGCGCTGCTCGCGGCCCTGATTTTCCTCGCAATCGGCTGGTGGCGGGAAGGTCATTGAAAAAATGTCACATTCCGGCACGTCCGGGAGGCATCTGCAGACTCGCACAGGACGATCGATCACAGTATATTGGCATCATGCGACTGCTCCCCACCCTGCCCCGCCTGCTGCTCATTGCCGCTCTGGCAATGACGCCGACGTTTCTCGTACCCTGGCATCACGCCCAGGCTCAGGATGCCGACGACGCCGAGGCTGAACAGGAAGCCGAAGCCGCCCAGAAGAAGGCCGAGGCCCGCAAGGCCGCCAAGCGCGCCGCGCCGCCTTCCGCCCTGCCCGGAGCAGAAGCATCCGATGACGATGCCGGTCATGCCCGAGCGGACGTGAACCCGACCACCGCCCTGTTCGATGCCATCAACCGTGGCTCCCTCAACGCTGCGAAAGAAGCGCTCAACCGCGGCGCCGATATGGGCAGCCACAATGTTCTGGACCAGACGCCGCTGGACATGGCCATCGATCTGAACCGCAAGGACATCATGTTCCTGCTCCTGTCGATGCGGACCTACAACCCGGATGGCAAAATCGAGAACAGCGTCTCCGACGAGGGGGTCGAGATGAAGAATGGCAGCGGCCATCTCACGATCGGCGGCAAATCCGTTACCCCGAAACGCTCTCTCGTCGCAGCGTCCCCGCATTTCGATACGAGCGGCGGAAAACCGGACCCGTCAGTTGGCTTTCTTGGTTTTGCAGGCCACTGATATTTCTGCACCAGACACGAAAAAAGCCGGAGAACAGTCTCCGGCTTTTTTTATGACACTGCCCCGGACGTCAGCCGACGTTGCGGAGCGCCTGGCTTTCCTGACGCAGCACATCGATCTGAACGTACTGGCCGTCCCGTTCGAAATACCAGAACGTCCAGCCATTGCAGGACGGTGCATTGGTCAGCACCGCCCCCAGCTTGTGGATCGAGCCACGCTGATTGCCCGACACGAGCGTACCATCGGGCGTGACGGTTGCTTTCAGCCGCTTCTGCCGATCATACAGCAGCGTCCCGGCCGGAAGGGCACCGGTTTCCACGAAACTGCCGAACGGAATGCGCGGCATTTCGCGCTTGGCAGGCGTCGTCGCAAGCTGCTCGGAGGTCAGGCGCTCTTCACCCGCCACGCGCTCCCGGGCGGCCTTGACGTAGTCCGGGTGGCGTTCGATGGCGATGTAATGACGCCCAAGACGCTTCGCCATCGCCGGCGTCGTGCCGCTTCCACAGAATGGGTCGAGCACCACGTCATTGGCATTGGTCGAGGCCACCAGCACGCGATGAAGCAGACTTTCCGGCTTCTGCGTCGGATGCAGTTTCAGACCATGTTCGTTTTTCAGGCGCTCATTTCCCGTGCACAGAGGCAGGTACCAGTCCGAACGCATCTGAAGGTCATCATTCAGGGCCTTCATGGCCTGATAGTTGAAGCGATACTTGCTCTGCGGCCCGCGAGCCGCCCAGATCAGCGTCTCATGCGCGTTGGTAAAGCGACGTCCGCGAAAATTCGGCATCGGGTTGGACTTGCGCCAGACGATGTCGTTCAGGATCCAGAAGCCCAGATCCTGCATGATCGCACCCAGCCGGAAGACGTTGTGATACGACCCGATCACCCAGATCGTACCATCCTTGTGCAGGATGCGGCGCGCTTCACTCAGCCATTCGCGTGTAAAGTTGTCGTAGGTCGCGTAATCCGCGAACTTGTCCCAGTCATCGTCCACGCCGTCAACGACGGTCTCGTCCGGACGACGCAGTTCGCCTCGTAGCTGAAGGTTGTACGGTGGGTCGGCGAAAATGCAGTCCACGCTCCCATCGGGCAGCGTCTTCATCGTCTCGATGCATTCTCCACGCAGGATCTGGTCGACGGGGAATTCACCGCTCATGCTGCGTGCGCCTCTGCTTCAATCATGTTTCGTATTGGCGCGAACCCGCGCCTGTGATGGGGCGTCACCCCCCGGAGCTTCAGACCCTGCATATGCGCAGCCGTGCCATAGCCAGCGTTGCGCTCCCATCCATAAGCATCATGCCGCACGGCCAGACGCGCCATCAGGCGGTCCCGTGTCACTTTCGCGATGATGGAGGCCGCGGCGATGGACAGGCTGATCCCGTCCCCGCCGATCACCATTTTTATGGGGCATGGCAGCTTCGGGGCGTGTTTGCCGTCCACAAGCGCCAGATCGGGAGTGCGTCCCAGACGGGACAGAGCGCGCCGCATGGCGAGATAACAGGCCTGGGCGATGTTGATCCGCTCGATTTCCGCAACAGAGGCGGCTCCGATGCCAATCAGGGCCTGCCCATCAGCCATCAGGGCCTCATAGGCCAGCATCCGGCGACGGGCCGTCAGTTTCTTGGAATCATCGAGAAGGGAGGACAGGGTCTCTGACGGCGGAGCCGTGAATGCTACGGCAGAAGCCACCACCGGCCCTGCCAGAGGACCACGCCCGACTTCGTCGATCCCGACGACCAGCCCCCCATGGGCAGCTTCCAGGGCGTAATCCGGCATTTCTGAGCATTCTCCCCGACAGACACCCCGAAATCAGGTGACCGAATCGGTTTTGAATCATGGCGACTCGAAAGGGAAGCCCCAAAATGCACATTCTTTAAGTTTAATCTGTCAAGTGTGGTGGGAAAGACTCTTTCCCACCGCCGTCAGAGTTCTTCCTGTTCGTTGTCCTGACCCGAGGCTGGCGGGATCGAGGGAGCAAGCTGATTCAGCTGTCCCTGTCGGGTCTGAAGCTCGGCTTCGATCTGTGGCAGCTGATAGATTTTTTCCGTCACGTTGGCCGCCAGCAGCACGAGACTGACGATCAGGAGCGACAGCCCACGCCCGACAATCTGCCGCCGTCTCCAGAAATATCCGGGCAGGAACAGCCACCACCAGAAGCCCGGCGGCGTCTGTCCACTTTCACGGATGGAGTTCCGGTCCAGCATGAAAGCCGTAAAGAACAGGACCAGCGACATCATTCCAACGATGGAGAAAGTCCCCATCCGCTCGCTGTCAGGGATCTGTCGCCAGTCCAGGACGAGAAGCGCCAGACGCTGGATCAGCCATGGTCCGACCAGCAGAACCCAGGCCCAGTGCTCCGAGATCCCTGCCGACATGCGCAGCAGCCCCGTAAGTGGAGACACCAGCCCCGCGGCGCTGGCCGGCTTCCAGACGTCTCCGAATTCCGACGTCCAGACAAGCGTCTCAGGTCTGATGCGCTGCTGCATGATCAGACGCAGAATTTCTTCACGGGAGACGGGACCGGCCTGCTGCCCGTTATTCTCGTAAAACCATTCCATGCAAAAAGCCTCCCGGATTACTCCGGGAGGCTTCTAGCACAAAGACATCGCTGTGGTCGAAGCGCCTCTTGCCCCCTCAGGAGCTTTTGCGACCGAACATCAGTCCGCCCACGATCATGCCTACGACCGTCGCGATCACCAGCGAAATCAGGGGGCGATCCTGAACGAATGCCGTCGCGGCTTCGAGCTTTGTTTCACCTTCGTCGTACAGATCGGCGAAATCCTGCTGCGCCATGCCGGAAAGCTGGTCGAACTTGCCTTCGGCCTGGAGCTTCGCATCGCCCGTCAGTCCACCGAAACCGTCCTTGATCTTGCCCTTGGCTTCGTCCAGGAGGCCCTCGGCCTTCGTCTCAGTTGTATCAGCCATCTTGTTCTCCTCATGTCCGGATAAACCTATGCCTGCATTGAAACGCATGACGGGAGCATCCGGTTCCAGTCCGATATGATCCCTGAGCGCAGAAGAGACAAGCCCCGCGAAAAGGTAACGAAGCGTATCATTTACATTCTTTTTGATTTTCATTGCCAAAACTGAACAGGATTTAAGGTCGCGTCATGGCAGGCGCTGGCCTCCTGCCTTATAGGTATGGAAACACACAGCATCGCCGCCTGAGAGCCCAGTGCTCTGGTATACAGGAAAGACAGAACCACCATGGATCAGCAGACGGCCGACTCAAACGACCGCCTTACGAACAACACAGCCCAGCCATCCCCCCCACCCGTACGTTCCCGTCGGCGCTGGATCCTCTGGGGAATTGTTCTTCTGGTCGCTTTTCTGATCCTGTTCGCAGTTTTCCGCCCCCATGGCGCAACACACAAGCATGCGCGCGGGACAGCCGCTGACGGAAGCGTGCAGCCCGTCGCCGTCGCAACCGCCCATATCGGCGACATGCCCGTCATTTTCCAGGAAATCGGCACGGTCGTCCCGATCACCAACGTGACGATCACACCGCGCGTCAACGGCCATATCGCCGCCGTCTATTACCAGGAAGGCCAGCACGTCCATAAGGGTGACGAGCTCGAACTGATCGATCCCCGCCCTTACGAGGCCACGCTCGCGCAGTATCGTGGCACGCTTGCGGCCGATATTGCGCAGCTTGAAAAGGCCCGCGTGGACAATGCCCGTTACCAGCGCCTGATCAAGCAGAACTCGACTTCGGCGATGACGGCCCGTGATCAGGAATTCACGGTACAACAACTCGAAGGACAGGTTGAATACGATCGCGCCAATGTCCGCAACGCCGAGCTGAACGTGATGTATTGCCACATCATCGCGCCGGTCGACGGCCGTGTCGGTATCCGCGTGCTTGACATGGGCAACTATGTTACCGCGGGCCAGTCCGGCGGCTTGACGATCCTGACGCAGATGCAGCCCATCTCCGTGATTTTCACGGTTCCGCAAAACCAGCTTGACGAAGTCGCGACCCATCTGCGTGAATCCGGCGAGCTGAAGGTCGAAGCCTGGAACAGCGATAACACCCAGAAAATCGCTACCGGCACGGTGAAGGCCCTCGACAGCCAGATCGACACCTCGACCGGAACGGTCCGGATGCGTGGCATTTTCCCGAACGAGGATGAACGCCTCTTCCCAAACCAGTTCGTCAACCCCCACCTGCTGGTCACGACATTGCATAATGCCCTGCTCATCCCCGGCAATGCGCTTCAGACCGGTCCGGACGGACGTTTCGTCTACCGCGTCAAATCCGACATGACCGTGGAAACCGTTCCCGTCACCGTGGGTGCCACCGACAGCACGAACGCGGTAATCCAGAAAGGTCTGAGCGAAGGCGACCGCGTCGTGACCGACGGGGTCAGCCATCTGCGTCCGGGTCAGAAAGTCTCGATCCCCGATACGTCTTCGGCAGCGAAGCAGACCTCGGAAGCCGAGCAGCAGACCGCCGGTCAGCACCGCCGTCACCGCAACGGCCAGCAGAGTTCCGACGCACCGCAGAGAACCAACGATCCATCCTCGCCCGCCGATACCGGCAACCACTGATCGCCCCCAGAACCGCAAGACCAGAACAGCAAGATTAGGGAACAGCAAGACCGTGAATCCGTCCCGCCTGTTCATCGAGCGCCCGGTTGCCACCAGCCTCCTGATGTTCGCCATCCTGCTGAGCGGTCTGCTCGGCTATCACTTCCTGGCCGTGTCAGCCCTGCCGCAGGTCGAATACCCGACGATCACGGTCTCGACGTTCTATCCGGGCGCCGGGCCGGACGTGATGAGCACGTCCGTCACCGCCCCTCTGGAAACCCAGCTTGGCCAGATGGCGGGTCTGGACCAGATGACGTCCCAGTCCTCGGGGGGGGCCTCGGTCGTGACCCTGCGCTTCGGGCTCGACATGTCGATGGACGTGGCCGAGCAGGAAGTCCAGGCGGCGATCAACAACGCGACCTCCCTGCTCCCCAGTGATCTGCCCGCACCCCCGATCTATGCGAAGGTCAATCCGGCTGACACCCCCGTCCTGACGCTCGGTATCACGTCGAAGACGCTTCCGCTTCCGGAGGTCGAGGACTACGTCAACACGCGCCTTGAGCAGAAGATCAGCCAGATTTCCGGCGTCGGCCTCGTCACCCTGTCAGGTGGCAACCGCAAGGCGTACCGGATCCAGGTCAACATCCCGAAGCTGACGTCCTACGGCATCGCGATCGACACGCTGCGCACCATCATCAGCACGGTGAACGTCAATTCGCCGACCGGTACGTTCGACGGCCCCAAGCGCTCCACCTCCCTGCGCATCGACGGTCAGATCCAGTCCGTCGAACAGCTCATGAACCAGGTGATCGCGTATCAGAACAACGGTCCGATCCGCGTGCGCGACATCGCGACCGTCGTCGAAGGTGCCGAAAACGCGCAGCTCGCCGCCTGGGCCAACCGCACGCCCGCGCTGATTCTGAACGTGCAGCGCCAGCCCGGCGCGAACGTCATCGGCGTCGTGGACAACGTGCTGCGCGTCCTGCCGCAGCTCAAGCTCGACCTGCCGCCCGGCATTGACGTCACGCCTCTGACTGACCGGACCACGACGATCCGCGCCTCGGTCAATGACGTGGAATACGAACTCGCACTGGCCATGCTGCTGGTCGTGGGCGTGATCTTCGTATTCCTGCGGAATGTTCCGGCGACGATCATTCCCAGCCTCTCCGTTCCGCTGTCGCTGATCGGCACGCTGGCGGCGATGTACCTGCTGGGCTTTTCGCTCGACAACCTCTCGCTAATGTCCCTGACCATCGCAACCGGCTTCGTGGTCGATGATGCCATCGTGGTGATCGAGAACATCGCCCGTTACGTCGAGGCGGGCGAGGACCGCTATACCGCTGCGCTCAAGGGCGCGGGCGAAATCGGCTTCACCATCATCTCGCTGACGGTCTCGCTGATCGCCGTACTGATCCCGCTGCTGTTCATGAAAGACGTCGTCGGGCGTCTCTTCCATGAATTCGCGATGACGCTGTCCATCACCATCATCATTTCCGCCGTCGTCGCCCTGACGCTGGTGCCGATGATGTGCGCGCGCCTGCTCTCCGATACGCACGCGCCGTCCACGAAGAACACGCTCTGGAGCCGCCTGTCCAACAGCACCGAACGCGGCATCAATGCGCTGATCGCAGGCTATGGCCGCTGGCTCGACGTGGTGCTGCGCTTCCGTGTCACGACCCTTCTGGTCACGGTCGGCACGATCATCCTGACGGGTGTTCTGGCCTGGACCATTCCCAAAGGCTTCTTCCCGACACAGGATACCGGTGTCATCCAGGGCATCTCCGTGATGTCGCAGGCCATTTCCTTCGAAGGCATGAAGGAGCGTCAGGCAGCCCTTGGAAACG
Organism: Gluconobacter aidae; assembly: GCF_009547075.1. Taxonomy (GTDB): domain Bacteria; phylum Pseudomonadota; class Alphaproteobacteria; order Acetobacterales; family Acetobacteraceae; genus Gluconobacter; species Gluconobacter aidae. The sequence continues at coordinate 68,246 of NZ_WIPH01000002.1, read as the reverse complement.
TGATCCTCAAGGACCCCGACGTCGCCAGCATCTCGTCCTTCGTCGGCATCGACGGCCAGAACATGACGCTGAATGTCGGCCGGTTCCTGATTAACCTCAAGCCGCGTGAACAGCGGACGAGCGATCTTCAGACCATCCTGCGCCGTCTGTCCGCCGTCGGGCAGCATGTGACCGGCGCCGAACTCTATGTCCAGCCGATCCAGGACCTGTCGCTGGATTCCTCGATTTCCGCCACGCAGTACCAGTTCATGCTGGAAAACCCGGATTACGACACCTTCAAGACCTGGGTGCCGAAATTCGTGGATGCGCTGCGCAAGGAGCCCTCCCTGACGGATGTGACGTCCGATCTTCAGGCCGAGGGACTGGTCGCCCAGCTCTCGCTCGACCGTCCGACCGGCGCGCGGTACTCCATCACGCCGCAGACGATCGACAATCTTCTGTATGACAGCTACGGCCAGCGCCAGATCACCACGATCTACACGCAGTCCAACCAGTACCGCGTCATTCTTGAAGCTGATCCGAAGCTCCAGACCGATCTGACCTCCCTGAGCCAGCTCTACCTGCCGGGCATCTCGTCCGAAGCCGGTGGCAGCACGTCGGGTCCGACACGCCAGCCGACCTCCGGCCTCGTGCCGCTGTCACAGGTGACGACGATCACCCATGCGCTCTCCCCGCTGCTGATCAGTCATTACGGACAGTTCCCCGCCACGACCGTCTCGTTCAATGTGGCCAATGGCTATTCGCTGGGCACCGCAACCAACGCCATTGAGCGCGTGGAAAAGCAGATCGGCCTGCCGCCCGAGTTCCAGACCGCCTTCCAGGGCACGGCCGCGGCCTTCCGCTCGTCGTTGTCCAACGAGGTCTGGCTGGTCATGGCGGCCGTGATCGCGGTCTATATCGTGCTGGGCATTCTCTATGAGAGTTACGTCCATCCGATCACGATCCTTTCCACCCTGCCTTCGGCCGCTATTGGTGCGCTGATCGGGCTCTATCTGTTCGGGATGGATCTCGACATCATGGGCATCATCGGCATCGTGCTGCTGATCGGCATCGTGAAGAAGAACGCCATCATGATGATCGACTTCGCGCTCGAAGCCGAACGTCTGGAAGGTCATACGCCCCTTGAGTCCATCAAGCGCGCGGCCATGCTCCGTTTCCGTCCGATCCTGATGACCACGCTGGCCGCCCTGTTCGGCGCCCTGCCCCTGCTGCTTGGCACGGGTGTCGGCTCCGAACTGCGCCGTCCACTGGGTGTGGCCATCGTCTTCGGTCTGATGATGTCCCAGCTTCTGACCCTGTTCACCACACCGGTCATCTATCTGTTCATGGATGAACTCGGCACGCGGAGCCGTGCCTTCATCAAGCGTCACCGCCGCAGCAGCCCCCCTTCGCCCAACCAGCCCTCCAACCCCCAGACAGGCGCTCCGTGAATCTGGTCCGCCTCTTCGTTCTAAGGCCCGTTGGCACGACGCTGATGGCCGTGGCCCTCGTGATCGGCGGCATCATGGGGTATTTCGCCCTTCCGGTCGCCGATCTGCCGAACGTGGATTTCCCGGTCATCATGGTGACCGCGAACCAGCCTGGCGGCTCTCCGTCCGAAATCGCGAGTACGATCGCCGGGCCTCTGGAGCGGCATCTGGGCGCGATTTCCGGCGTGACCGAAATGACGTCGGAATCCACAGTCAACCAGACGCGCATCACGCTGCAGTTCGATCTGTCACGGGACATCAACGGCGCGGCGCGTGACGTGGAAGCGGCATTACAGGGCGCGCGGCAGGATCTGCCGACGACCCTGCGCAGCAACCCGACCTACATGAAGGCCAATTCGAATGGTCCTCCGGTCCTTGCTCTGACGCTGACGTCCGGCACCCGGACGCCGCAAGAACTCTACGACTTTGCCAGCAACATCCTGATCCCGCAGCTCAGCCAGATCGAAGGCGTGGGCGATGTGGACATCCGGGGCGCCTCCCTGCCGGCCGTACGTGTAGAGATCAATCCACTTCGGCTCTTCCGTTACGGAATCGGGTTCGAAGATCTTCGCGCGGCCCTGGCATCCGCCAATGCGCATACCCCCAAGGGCTTTCTGGACGCCAATGGCGAGCGCATGATGCTCTCAACCAACGATCAGGCCACGAAGGCCGAAGAATACCGCGACCTGATCATTGCCTACCGTAACAGCCAGCCCGTCCGTCTCACAGACGTTGCGGAGGTCAATGACAGCGTCGAGGATCTCCGCCAGGCTGGCTACCTAAACGGTCAGGCCGCCATCATCTGCACCGTGTTCACCCAAGGCGGGGCCAACGTCATCAAGACGATCGACGGTATCCGCAGCCGCCTGCCTGTCCTGCAGTCCGCCCTACCGGGCAACACCGATATCTCGATCCTGATCGATCGCTCCAAGACGATCCGGGCCTCGCTGAACGATACGAAACAGACGCTCATCATCGCCGTCGTGCTCGTGGTGGCGGTCGTCCTGCTGTTCCTGCGCAGCCTGTCGGCCATCATGGTTCCGGCCATCGTGGTTCCGGTCTCGATCATTGGCACCTTCGGCGCGATGTCGCTGATGGGATATCAGCTCGACAACATGTCACTGATGGCCCTGACGATCTCGACCGGCTTCGTGGTCGATGACGCCATCGTCGTTCTGGAAAACATCGCCCGCTACATGGAGATGGGTTACGAACGGCAGGAAGCCGCTATCAGGGGCACGACGGAAGTGGCCTTCACCGTCGTCTCGATCACCGTTTCCCTGATCGTCGTCTTCGCACCGATCATGCTGATAGGCGGCATCGCCGGACGCCTGTTCCACGAATTCGCTATGACCATGGTCATCACGCTGTGCATCTCGCTGCTTCTGTCCCTAACGCTGACGCCCATGATCAGCGCCCAGCTCCTGACACATACGGACGACAGTGGCCCGGGTCTGTGGAAAAGGATCGGACGTTTTCTGGAACGTACGATCAGCGGCGTGACGACAGGATACGGAAAATCACTGGACTGGGCGCTAGGGCACCAGTTCCTGATCGCCATGTCCCTCCCCGCCACGCTGGTTCTCGCAGGCGTGCTGTATGTGAAGATGCCCAAGGGCTTTTTCCCGTCCGAGGATACGGGACAGATCATGGGCCGTGTCGTTGCCGACCAGTCGATCTCGTTCCAGGCACTCCAGAAAATCGCGGTCCAGGCCATGAAAGCCGTCGCATCCGACCGGGACGTCGTGGGCGTCATGGGTGGCGTGGGCGGACGTTCGACCAACTCCGCCAACATGTTCGTCGCCCTCAAGCCCAAATCCGAGCGCACGGACGATCTCGCCACGACCATCCAGCGCCTGACACGCAAATTTTCCCATACGCCCGGCGCGCAACTTCGCCTGATGGCGCCGGGCAGCGTGCGGATGGGCGCGCGCTCCGGTGACGGCGCCTACCAGTATTCGCTGGAAGGCCCTTCCGCCGAAGACCTGTTCGAATGGACGCCCAAGATCGTGGCCGCGCTCTCGAATCTGCCAGAACTCATGGATGTCACTTCGAATGTTGAACAGGGCGGACAGGGCATCAACATCGCGATCAACCGCGATACGGAAGCCCGCTACTCCGTCACGCCGCAACTGGTTTCCAACACGCTCTATGATGCGTTCGGCCAGCGCTCGGCGTCCATCATCTACGGCAATCTCAACCAGTACCGCGTCGTCATGGAGGCGGCCCCCCGCTACTGGCAGGATCCGTCAATGCTGGATCAGATGTGGGTCAGCATTTCGGGCGGGACAGCCGCAGGCGGAACGGCATCCAACAACATCCGCGTCAAGGCCACAACCACAACCACCACCCTGTCCGAAAGCGAGATCTCCTATCAGAACTCGGTGGCCAACGCCCTCGCCGGCGGCAAGTCAGCCTCGAGCGGCTCTGCGGTGAGCACGAGCACATCCACGATGGTGCCGCTTTCCGTCGTCTCGCGCCAGCGCAACACCAACACGGCCCTGACCGTCAGCCATGACGGGCAGTCCGTTGCGACGACCATCTCCTTCAATCTTGCACCGGGCGTTTCACTTGGGCCGGCTGTCGATGCCGTTCAGGCCGCCATGGTCAAACTGCATGTCCCCGCGGATATTCATGGCGGGTTTGCCGGTAACGCGGCAGCCTTCCAGAAGTCAGTCGGCAACGAGGCCCTGCTGATCCTCGCCGCACTCGCCGCCGTCTATATCGTGCTGGGCATTCTGTATGAGAGCCTGATTCATCCCCTGACGATCCTCTCAACCCTGCCGTCCGCGGGTGTGGGCGCCATCCTGGCCCTTCAGATCTGTGGAGAGGAATTTTCCCTCATGGCGATGATCGGCGTGATCCTGCTGATCGGTATCGTCAAGAAGAACGCCATCATGCTGATCGACTTCGCCCTGGTGGCGCAGCGTGAGGGGATGTCCGCCATGGATGCCATCCGTCAGGCGAGCCATTTGCGCTTTCGTCCGATCCTCATGACTTCCCTCGCCGCGGCTTTCGGCGCCGTCCCCCTGATTATCGGCAACGGATATGGCTGTGAACTGCGGCGCCCGCTGGGCATTGCCATCCTCGGCGGCCTGGTGGTCAGCCAGCTTCTGACGCTCTACAGCACCCCCGTCATTTTCCTGTATCTCGACCGGTTCGGGCGCGCCATGGGCCGTCTGCGGGCCCATCTCGCCTCCTTCTTCCATCTTTCATCCCGGGAAACACAGTCCTGATGACCGCCCTCCGTAAGTCTACTCTGCGCAATACCCTGCTGGGGGCAGCAACCCTGCCTTTCCTGAGCGGCTGCATCGGCGGCATGGTCGGGCCGAACTATCATCGCCCGAAGGCCATCATCTCTGCGAAATTCAAGGAAGCCCCACCACCGCCAGGCTGGCAGATGGCCGCACCGGACCTTGCCAAAATGCCCAAGGGTGACTGGTGGACGGTCTTTAACGACCCCGTTCTGAACGATCTTGAAGAACGTGTCGCCAGATCCAACCAGAGCCTGAAGGAATACGAGGCGCAATACCGCAAGGCTGCCGCGACGATTGATTCGATCCGTGCCCAGCTTTTCCCGACCCTGAGCGGCAAGTTCAGCTTCAACCGGTATGCGCAGGGCAGCAGTGCCCAGAATACGAGTGGCGGCTTCACCTACACCTCCACGCAGTCCTACACCACGAACACCTGGACGACCGGGCCGTCCGCAAGCTGGACCGTGGACGTCTGGGGCATGATCCGCCGTCAGGTCCAGGAACAGGTCGCCGCAACGCAGGCAGATGCAGCGCTCGTTGCGAATATGCGCCTGTCCTATCAGCTGCAGCTGGCCCAGGACTATTTCGACCTGCGCTATCAGGACAGTCTGATCGCACTCTATGCCCGCAATGTGGAGCTGTATCGCCACAATCTGGAAATCCTCCAGAACCAGCTTGATGCCGGCGTTGCGGATCCGACAAGCGTTCTGCAGGCCCGTTATCTGTTGCAGTCCACGCAGGCCAATCTGGCAAACGCTCATATCGCGCGCGCGGAGTATGAACATGCCATTGCCATGCTGACAGGCCGCGCACCGGCAGAGCTTACGCTGCCCCCCTCGCCGCTCCCCGCAACAATCCCGGCCGCACCTGTCGCCGTACCCTCCATGCTGCTGGAACGCAGGCCGGATGTGGCGCAGGCCGAACGCAATATGGAAGCCTATAATGCGGAGATCGGTTACGAAATCGGCGCTTTCTTCCCGCAGGTCACCCTCTCCGCATCCTATGGCTATAGCGGCAATCCGCTCCAGCAGCTGATCCAGACGGCAACGCGGACATGGAGCCTCGGTGCAGCAGCTACGGAAACCATTTTCGAAGGGGGCTCGCGTTCCGCGGCCGTCCGCAGTGCCGAAGCAGACTACGATAATGCCGTTGCCACCTACCGCCAGACCGTTCTCGCTGCGCTTCAGGATACCGAAGATCAGATGTCGGGCCTGCATTATCTCGATCAGCAGCTGGCCCTGCAGAACGCCGCCGTAAAATCCGCCGAAGCCGCGGTTCAGGTTTCGATGAACGAATATCTTGCCGGAACGCAGATCTATACGACCGTCATCACGGCCGAGCAGAACGCCCTGCAATATCAGGAAACCCAGCTCAGCGTGCGGCAGCAGCAGTTCCTTGCCGAAGTAAAGCTGATAACGGATCTTGGCGGTGGCTGGACCACGCAGCAGCTTCCCAGCAAAAATTCGCTCCAGACGGACAATCCGCTGCTTCCGTCCTTCATTCAGAGGGACAAGAACGGAAACTGAAGCACAGAAAAAGGGCGGGGCCAACGGCACCCGCCCTTTTCATATCCCCGTCTGCCGGGATCAGAGAGCGTGCAGCCCCGCCACCCCTGCGAGAATGGCCAGCACTGCCAGAACAAGGAAGATGATGAAGAACAGCTTGGCGATCCCAGCCGTTGCCGCCGAAATACCGGAAAAGCCGAAAACACCGGCAATGATGGAAATGATAAAGAAAACAATCGCATAATGCAGCATGACGCAGGCTCCTCGCCCAAGAGTTCGTGGTCATGTCGTAACGTGACGCGCCTGCGGAAGTTTAACTTTTCCGAAAAAGACCTTTTCCCAACAAAATCCCGATGAAAAACGAGGTCAGCAACCAGAACAGTGGCTGATCCACCATCAAATCGCTGACAAGTGCCTCTGTTTCTCTTGCCGCACTGGAAACTTTTTTATCAAGACCGTTCATCCAGGGACAGACGCCGGCATCCTCCTGCAACCGCCCTACTCCTGCCTCCAGATACTGTTCCAGATCGGCGTCCATAGCTATTCTCCTTGACGTGACTGCCTCCCAACGCGGAAGGGGGCAGCCCGATCCCGGACTGCCCCCTTCTTTTACAGCGTCAGGACGATGACGGAATGCCCTGAACTCAGTGCCCAACCACTGAAGCGCTCTCGCCCCGCGCCGCAGCTTCTTCGCTGTAGCGACGTGCTTCCGGCGAGATGGTCAGAGCCATCGTCATGCCGGCAGAGGCCAGATAGATCACGGCAAAGGTCCAGATCACATACTGCATGCCCGGACCAAAGACGGCCTCACAGCCAGCCACAACTGCCGGGCCAACCCAGGTGGACGCCCCCGCCCCCAGCCCCAGAATGGAGAGGGCAGCAGCTTTTTCACGCGGGCAGATCTGCGGCATCAGGCCGGACAGCGGAACGAACGCTGCGACGGTCGCGCCATAGAAGATGCCTGCGGCGGCCACGGCCCAGAAGTTTCCGGGGAACCACAGCGGCACATAATAGAACAGTGGAATTGCGATAAACCCGCCAATCCCACCGAACACGGCGACAACGAAGCGGTGCCCAAGGCTGTCCGCCACCATACCCGAGACAAGATTGAACAGAATGTTGCTCAGGAAGATGAGCGACAGCAGGTTCAGCCACTGCCCGAGGGAAAACCCGAGATGGTCGACGAAGAACGCCGGCATGATCGCCAGGAAGGCATATTCCGAAGACGTGTCGATCACACGGACGATACCGGCAATCAGCGTCTTGGGTTCACGCCACATGATGCTCATGGAACCGAAGAAAATGTCCTTGGTCGGCACATGGTCTGGCAGAAGGCGCTTCTTGCCGGTCGGCTCATGCGTAAACAGCAGGGCGACAAGACCGCCAATGATCACCAGTCCGAGGGAGCACCAGAAGGTCCGAAGCTCGCCGATCTGGGGAATGGCAAACCGTGCGAACTGCGAGCCAAGCGTCGGCAGGCCGGCAGAGAAGGAAAACCAGAACCAGCCTGCCGCCGAACCCAGCATGGCGGTCGGCGTGGCGGCGGCAATCCAGACAAGAAAACCATACGCAAAGAGCGGATAGGCAAAGCCGCGAAGCGTATAGAAAAGCAGGATCATCGGCCCGCTGTTGGGTCCAAGACCCAGGGACAGGAAGCCCACTTCAAGAATGGCCCACAGAATGAGACCAAGCCACATGACTTTCTTTGGCCCCATGAGATCCGACAGCGGCCCGGAGAACCAGGCGGCAATCATCACGGTGATGCCGTAGAAAGTGAACATTTCGTTCACGAAACCCTGCGTATGGCCGTGATGAAGCATGTAGGTATCGAGATACCCCGCCTCCACGCCATCACCGACCATGAACAGGAGCTGTCCCACAAATGCCCAGAACAGGGCTCTGGGTATCCCAAGGGCTTCCGCAAGCCCGTGCTTGGGGGGGGAAGATTCGGACATTATAACGCTCTCCAAACGCTGGACGCATCACGAACCCATCCGGGCCTCATTGCCGGGATACATATTCGATGCGTCGTGGCAGGCCCTACGAGAGTGCTCGGACCTGTTTCTCAGAATTGTGCAGACCCACCGCGAAGGAGGGCGAAACATTCTCCAAAAGGGCGGGAACCGCTCGCGTGAGGAAACGGAATTTCACGCTGTCCCGACACAGGACAGGAATGGGTCTGCAAAGAGTGGGGACTGCATATCACACAACTTCGTGGCAAAGAAACCACGAATCAAAAAAGGCCGAGGCATTCCTGCCCCGGCCTTTTTCAAAGCTTCGAAAACAGAAAGCTCAGGCGGCTTCCTGCTCTTCTGCAACGTTCTGCTTCGGTCCGCTATCCTGGCCCTTTGCAGCGACATCACGATCGACCAGCTCGATCACGGCCATATCGGCATTGTCGCCATAACGGACGCCGGCCTTCAGGACACGGGAGTAGCCACCGGCACGCCCCTTGTAGCGCTCGGCAACAGCCGAGAACAGCTTCGTCACGACGGCGTCGTCACGCAGCTGTGCGAAAGCCTGACGACGGGCGTGCAGATCGCCACGCTTGCCGAGCGTGATCAGCTTCTCGACCACCGGGCGAAGTTCCTTCGCCTTCGGCAGCGTCGTCGTGATCTGCTCGTGCTTGATGAGAGCCACGGCCATGTTGCGGAACATGGCAGCGCGGTGAGAAGAGGTGACGTTGAGCTTACGCCCGCTCACACCATGACGCATTGCTAGTTTTCCTTACCTTGAAAGTTCTCAGAACGTCTCGTCGAGACGCTTGGCCAGATCCTCGATGTTCTCGGGCGGCCAGGCCGGGACGCTCATGCCGAGCGACAGCCCCATACCGGTGAGAACTTCCTTGATCTCGTTGAGCGACTTGCGCCCGAAATTGGGCGTACGGAGCATTTCCTGTTCGGACTTCTGCACCAGATCGCCAATATAGACAATGTTGTCGTTCTTGAGGCAGTTGGCGCTACGCACCGACAGCTCGAGCTCGTCAACCTTGCGGAGAAGATTGCGGTTGAACGGCAGGTCATCCTGCGGCTCTTCATGCTGGACCGGACGCGGCTCATCGAAGTTGATGAACAGCTGCAGCTGATCCTGAAGAATCCGGGCTGCAAGAGCCAGGCTGTCTTCCGGCGTCACCGCACCGTTGGTCTCAACCGTCAGCAGCAGCTTGTCATAGTCAGTGACCTGACCTACACGCGTCTGCTCGATCTTGTAGGAAACCCGACGCACCGGCGAATAGATCGCGTCGATGGGAATCAGGCCAATGGGGGCATCTTCCGGACGGTTTGCTGCTGCTGCAACATAGCCCTTGCCCATATTGACGGTGAATTCCATGCCGAGCTTCACGCCGTCATCGAGCGTGCAGATCACGAGATCGGGGTTCATGATCTCGATGTCATGACCCGCCTGGATCTGGCCAGCCGTCACTTCACCCGGGCCCGTGGCCGTCAGGATCATGCGCTTGGGGCCTTCACCATGCATGCGCAGGGCGAGCTGCTTGACGTTCAGGACGATGTCCGTGACGTCTTCGCGAACACCCGGCACGGCGGAGAACTCGTGCAGCACGCCATCGATCTGGATAGCGGTCACGGCAGCGCCCTGCAGCGACGACAGGAGAATACGACGCAGTGCGTTACCGAGCGTCATGCCGAAGCCGCGTTCCAGAGGCTCGGCCACGACAGTGGCGATGCGCGAGGCAACCGGTCCGGGCTCGACTTCAAGCTTCTCCGGCTTGATGAGGGACTGCCAGTTTTTCTGGAGAACCAAGGTCGTGGCCTTTCAAACAACGAAGCACGCCAAGAGAAATTGGCGGCACCTGGGCCCGCACCGAAGGTGCGGCAAAAGATGCAATCACTTACAGATGCTGCGTATCGCGCACGATACGCAGCAAAGCATCACTCAGACGCGACGACGCTTCCGGGGACGGCAGCCATTGTGCGGCACGGGCGTCATGTCGCGGATGGACGTAATGTTGAACCCTACGGCCTGAAGGGCACGGAGAGCGCTTTCACGCCCCGAACCCGGACCGGAGACCTCGATCTCAAGCGTTTCCATGCCATGCTCGCGTGCCTTGCGGCCGGCATCTTCTGCAGCGACCTGAGCAGCATACGGCGTGGACTTACGGGAGCCTTTAAAGCCCTGCGCACCCGACGACGACCAGGCAATCGCGTTGCCCTGTGCGTCAGAAATGGTGATCATGGTGTTATTGAACGTGGAAAGCACGTGAGCAACACCGGAAATGATATTCTTGCGTTCCTTTTTACGGATACGCGGAGCAGCGGCCTTGGCCATGAGAGAGGTCGTCCTAAAAGTTTAACGAAAAACGTCGATGAAGATGTCAGGCGCGGATTAGCGCGTAACCTTCTTCTTGCCAGCAATCGCCACGGCCTTGCCCTTGCGGGTACGGGCGTTCGTGTGCGTGCGCTGACCGCGGACCGGCAGGCCACGACGGTGACGAAGACCACGGTAGCAACCGAGGTCCATCAGACGCTTGATGTTCATTGCGGTTTCGCGACGGAGGTCGCCTTCAACGCGCAGTTCGGAATCGATCAGCTCGCGGATCTTCACGATTTCATCGTCAGACAGCTCGTTGACGCGCTTGGCATCGGGGATTTCGAGCTTGTTGCAGATGGACTGCGCCGTCGACGGGCCGATGCCGTAGACATAACGCAGGGCAATGACGACCCGCTTGTTGGTCGGAATGTTTACGCCGGCAATACGTGCCACGCCTGTTACTCCCATTGGAACGGCTCGGGGCCGTACCAGACTGTTACGTGCCCGGCCGTGGCCAGGTCGATTATCTCGCAGCCGGGCCTGTCACCTGCCGATTCCGGCATGCGCATACACGACCTGACTGCACCTGTGTCGAGGGCGCGCAATATACTGCCCACCCTACCTGAGTCAAATGATAGAGATCACTTTTTCGTGATTCTATCAGAATACTCAGTGTTTCTTCGCTGTCGCAACGATGGCATCGATCTCTTTGCCAACGCTCTCAACGTCTTTCATGCCATCAACATGCAGCAGACGCCCGGCCTTCTCATAATAAGGAAGGATCGGCGCGGTCTGCTTGCGGTAGACATCCAGACGGGCACGGACCACATCAGGGTTGTCATCCGGACGCCGCGTACCATCTTCACCACGACGGCTGGCGATCCGCTCAACGAGTTCTTCTTCGTTGACGTCCAGAAGAATAACGGCATCGATTGTCAGGCCGCGTGCGGACAGCATGGTGTCCAGCGCCTCGGCCTGACTTTCGGTCCGCGGGAAGCCATCAAGAATGAAGCCCCGCTCGCAGTCCGGCTGTGCAATCCGGTTCTGGATCATGGCAACGATAATCGGATCAGGAACAAACTGTCCCTTCTCCATGATCGCCTTGGCTTCGTTGCCAATCGCCGAACCAGCAGCGACTTCCGCCCGCAGCATATCGCCAGTGGAAATCTGCTTGAAGCCATAGAGAGTTTCAAGACGTTTGGCCTGAGTTCCCTTGCCTGCCCCCGGGGGGCCAAGAAGAATGATGTTCATCGACGCTTCGAGCCTCCCGGAATACCACCACGGGAACCGCGGCTACGCTGTTTGCGGATCAGGCCCGAATACTGGTGCGCTACCAGATGGGACTGAACCTGTGTCACCGTATCAATCGTGACCGATACGATAATGATCAGACTGGTGCCACCGAAATAGAACGGCACGTTATATTTGCTGATCAGGATTTGCGGCAACAGGCAGACCCCCACGAGGTACATCGCACCGATCGCCGTCAGACGGGACAGGATCTTGTCGAAATACGTTGCAGTGCTTGCGCCAGGACGAATGCCAGGGATGAAGCCTCCCTGCTTACGCAGGTTCTCCGCCGTTTCTTCGGGATTGAACGTGATCGCCGCATAGAAATAGGAGAAGAACAGGATCATCGCTGCATAGAACAGCATGTACAGCGGTTGTCCCTGCCCCAGTTGCTGCCCCAGAACCGAGAGCCATCCCGGCATCGAATGCCCGTTCATGAAGCCGGAGATGGTCACCGGAATCAGAAGAACGGAGGATGCAAAGATCGGCGGAATGACGCCGGCCGTATTGACCTTCAGCGGCATGTGAGTGGAGTCGCCGCCAAAAATACGGTTTCCAACCTGGCGCTTCGGATACTGGATCACGACGCGGCGCTGTGCCTGTTCCATGAAGACGATGAAGCCGATGACTACGATCGCCAGAACAAGGAAGATCACAACGAAAATGGGCGAAAGAGCCCCTGTCCGTCCCAGTTCGAAAAGACTGGCCAGAGCATGCGGCAGGTTCGCCACGATACCCGCGAAAATGATGAGGGAAATCCCGTTTCCAACACCTCGGGACGTGATCTGCTCTCCAAGCCACATCAGGAACATCGTGCCGCCCACAAGCGTCACGACGCAGGATGCAATGAAGAACATCCCCGGGGCCACCACAGCAGTCGCACCGTGCGCCGTCATGTTCTCAAGCCCCACAGCAATGCCATAGGCCTGAAAAAGGGCGATGAAAACCGTAAGATAGCGCGTATATTGATTGAGCTTCTTACGACCCGCCTCACCTTCCTTCTTCATTGCTTCCATGGACGGAAGCGCCGTGGAAAGAAGCTGAATGATGATCGAAGCACTGATATACGGCATGATGTTCAGCGCGAACACGGTCATACGCCCGAGCGCACCCCCCGTGAACATGTCGAACATTCCCAGGATACCACCCTGATGCTGGGCCAGAAGCTGCCCCATCACGGTCGCATCGACGCCGGGAACCGGAATATACGTGCCAAGTCGATAGACGATCAGCGCACCCAGGGTGAACCAGATGCGCTTCTTGAGTTCGGTCGCCTTGGAAAACGAACTCATATTGAGATTGGCGGCGAGCTGCTCTGCTGCGGAAGCCATCCACCTGTCCTTTCATGAAAACAGCGTCGCCGCACGAGAGCACGGGACGCTGTTCACTATCCAACCCTATTCCGGGCCGAAGCCCGGAGAAGAAATATCAGGCGTCAGCCTGAGCTTCCTTCTTGGTTTCGAGCACCTTGATGGTACCGCCAGCCTTCTCGACCGCAGCCAGAGCCGCAGCGGAAGCGCCAGCCACTTCGATGGCCACACCATGCGAAAGCTCACCATGGGCAAGAAGACGGACACCGGCCAGCTTGCTACCGTTGACGAGACCCGCCTTGCGCAGGGACTCCTCATTGACGGTTGCAGCCTTGTCCAGCTTTCCGCTTGCGATGGCCTTGGAGATCGCACCAAGGTTCACCGGAGCATATTCCTTGCGGAAGATGTTCACGAAGCCACGCTTCGGCATACGACGGTACAGCGGAAGCTGGCCACCCTCGAAGCCGTTGAGGGACACGCCCTCACGAGCCTTCTGTCCCTTGACGCCACGACCCGACGTCTTGCCCTTGCCGGACCCGATGCCGCGTCCGAGACGCTTCTTGCGATAACGGGAACCCTCGTTATCGCGCAGTTCGTTGAGGTTCATTTCAACCCTCCACCTTGATGAGGTGGGCAACCTTGCGGATCATTCCACGCACGGCCGGAGTATCCTCCAGCGTACGCGTGGAACCAATTCCACGCAGACCAAGACCGGTGATGGTCTCAGCCTGGCCCGGTTTACGACCGATGACCGATGCGATCTGCGTAACCTGGACGGTCTTGCCGTTCTCAGCCATTTGTCACCTCCGCTTCTGTCTGGCCCTGCTCGCGCTTGCCAAACAGTTCTGCAGCCTTCTTGCCGCGACGGGAAGCAACATGACGCGGGCTGCTGGCCTTCTCAAGCGCAGCAAACGTCGCCTTGATCATGTTGTGCGGGTTCCGCGTACCGAGGCTCTTGGCCACAACATCATTGACGCCGAGGCTTTCAAACACCGCACGCATCGGACCACCGGCGATGATACCCGTACCGGCTTCAGCCGCACGGACAACAACCTTGCCGGCGCCGTAGTGACCGAACGTATCGTGATGAAGGGTGCGACCCTCCTTCATCGGTACGCGAATCATCGTGCGCTTGGCGCGCTCGGTTGCCTTGCGGATCGCCTCGGGAACTTCACGGGCCTTGCCCGCACCGTAACCAACGCGTCCCTTCTGGTCGCCAACAACCACGAGGGCAGCGAACGCAAAACGGCGACCACCCTTCACGACCTTGGCGACACGGTTGATGGTTACGAGCTTGTCGACCAGATCATCGCCCTGCTCGCGCTCACGACCACCACGGCCGCCTTCTCTTGGCTCACGTGCCATGTGTGATCCTCCTTAGAACGAGAGTCCGCCCTCACGGGCAGCCTCTGCCAGGGCTTTGACCCGGCCATGATACAGATAAGAGCCGCGGTCGAACACGACGGTCTTGACGCCAGCTGCAACACCGCGCTCGGCAATCAGCTTGCCGATAACCGTAGCCGCAGACACGTCGGCACCGGTCTTGCCAGCATCGCGAAGCGTCTTTTCCAGCGTAGAGGCGCTGGCGAGCGTACGACCCTGCGCATCGTCGATGATCTGGGCGTGAATGTGCTTGCTGGAACGAAAGACCGACAGACGCGGCCGGCCGCCGCTCTTGCGACGAAGCTGGAAGCGCAGCCGCTGACGGCGGCGTTCCTGCAATCCTTGCTGCGTTGCCATTACTTCTTCTTACCTTCCTTGCGACGCAGAACCTCGGTCTCGTACCGAACGCCCTTACCCTTGTAGGGCTCCGGCTTGCGGAAACTGCGAATATCGAGCGCAACCTGACCGACACGCTGCTTGTCGTTACCTTCAACAACAATCGCGGTCGGACGCGGCGTGGTGATCTTGATGCCTTCCGGAATCGGATAGACAACATCATGCGAGAAACCGAGGTTCATCACCAGGTTGGAGCCCTGAACAGCAGCACGGAAACCCGTACCCTGAATTTCAAGCCCCTTGGAGAAACCGTCTGACACGCCTTTCACCGTATTGGCGATCAGAGCGCGCGTTGTTCCCCACATGGTCCAGTTTTCGCGGGAGCGACGACCGACAGGAGCGACGGAAACGTTGCTGCCTTCGATCTTGACTTCCACATGACGAGAAACGGGCACGGTCAGTTCACCCAGCTTGCCCTTGGCCTTAAAAAGGCCATCAGCAAGAGAAACCTGCACGCCAGCCGGAACTTCGACGGGATATTTACCTACGCGAGACATGCGATCCTCCTTAGAAGACGCGGCAGAGGACCTCGCCGCCAACGTTGGCAGCGCGGGCCTCGACGTCCGACAGGACGCCACGCGGGGTGGACAGGATCGACACACCAAGGCCGGCATAAACGCGCGGAAGTTCCTTGATCTTCGAGTAGACGCGACGGCCGGGCTTGGAAACGCGATGGATTTCCTTGATGACCGGCTGGCCTTCTACATACTTCAGCTCGATACGGAGCTGTGCAACACCCTTGCGGAGTTCTTCAGCGGCGAAACCACGGATGTAGCCCTCACGCTTCAGAGCTTCCAGCACGCTTGCGCGCAGCTTAGATGCAGGTGCAACGCAGACAGCATGACGGGCACGCTGCGCATTGCGGATCCGGGTCAGCATATCGCCCAGTGGATCAGACAAAGACATTCGATCTACCCTTTACCAGCTCGACTTGACCATGCCAGGAATCTGGCCGGCGGAGGCAAGATCACGCAGAGCGATACGGCTCAGCTCGAACTTGCGATAGTTGGCACGGGGACGACCAGAAAGCTTGCAACGCAGGCGGACGCGCGTGGCGGATCCATTGCGCGGCATCTGGGCCAGCTTGAGGGTCGCATCAAAGCGGTCTTCAACCGACAGAGTGCGATCCTTGATGATGTTCTTGAGAGCGGTCCGCTTTTCCTTATCGCGCTTCACCAGGGCAGCGCGATGGTTATTACGGTTTACCGCTGAGACCTTCGCCATCTCGAATTTTCTCCCGGAACCTGTCAGGCCTATCCCGACGGTTTTCCAATCAGCGTGTCTATAAAGGAAAGCGGCCTTCCAATGGAAGGCCGAATCCAGATTTTAACCGTGATCGGTCTGAAAAATTATAGATCAGCCGTTGAACGGCAGATCAAAGGCCTTCAGCAGGGCCTTTGCTTCAGCATCAGACTTGGCGCTGGTCACGAAAATGATGTCCATGCCGCGAACGGCATCGATCTTGTCATATTCGATCTCAGGAAACACGATCTGTTCTTTGATGCCCATGGCAAAGTTGCCATGTCCATCAAAGCCCTTGTTTGCCGGCAGACCGCGGAAATCGCGGATACGCGGCATGGCGATCGTCACCAGACGGTCAAGGAACTCGTACATGCGGGCACGACGGAGCGTGACCTTGCAGCCGATGGGCAGACCTTCACGGATCTTGAAGCCGGCAATAGCCTTGCGAGCAAGGGTCTTGACGGGCTTCTGACCGGAAATGACGGTCATTTCCGCAACAGCAGCATCAAGCTTCTTCTGGTCGCCAGCGGCTTCACCAACACCCATGTTCAGCACGATCTTCTCGAGCTTGGGAACCTGGAGTTCGTTAGCATAACCGAACTGCTCACGCAGCTGCTTCTTCAGAACGTCTTCGTAGCGCTGGTGCAGACGCGGCAAAGCGTTTTTATATTCGCTCATTGTTGCGCTCCTCAGCCTTCGATCACTTCGCCGGTTGCCTTGGCAACGCGAACCTTGCGACCGTCTTCCAGAACACGGAAACCGACACGCGTCGGCTTGCCGCTCTTCGGATCAACCAGCTTCAGGTTGGACAGGTGGATCGGCATTTCGCGCTCGATGATCCCACCTTCTCCGCCCATGCGGTTGGGCTTCGTGTGGCGCTTGGCAACTGCCACGCCACGCACAACAGCCTTCTCGGCCTTCGGCATCACGGCGAGAACTTCGCCACGAACGCCACGGGACTTGCCGGAGAGGACCAGAACCTGGTCACCCTTCTTGATACGAGCAGCCATTACAGCACCTCCGGAGCCAGCGAGATGATCTTCATGAACTTGCGCGCACGCAGCTCACGAACCACCGGGCCAAAGATACGCGTACCAATCGGCTCCTGCTGCTTGTTCAGCAGAACGGCAGCATTCTTGTCGAAGCGGATGGCGGAGCCATCTGCACGACGGACCGGGTAGGAGGTGCGAACGATAACGGCCTGATGGACGTCACCCTTCTTCACCTTGCCGCGAGGAATTGCTTCCTTGACGGACACGACAATGACGTCGCCGACCGAGGCAGTTTTCCGCTTGGAACCGCCCAGCACCTTGATGCACTGCACCCGACGTGCGCCGGAGTTGTCGGCGACGTCCAGGTTGGTCTCGGGATGAATCATGTGCCTACCCCCTTATGCGCTGACGGAAGAGGAGGCAGATGCCAAGTCCTCTCCGTTGCGCGACACGACAGACCACGTCTTGCGCTTGGAGATCGGTGCGCATTCTTCAATGCGGACCAGATCACCCGTCTGGCAGACGTTCTCTTCGTCATGAGCCGCATACTTCTTGGAGCGGCGAATAAACTTCTTGTAGAGCGGATGCATGATGCGACGATCGACAAGAACGGTAACCGTCTTGTCCATCTTGTCGCTCGTGACCCTACCCGTCAGGACGCGCCTTGGCATCGTCCGTCTCCTCTCAGGACTTAGCGGCGGACGTTTTGGCGCCCGCACGGTTCTTCGATTGATGAGCCAGTGTCTTGATACGTGCTACTGCACGGCGCACGACCTTGACGCGGCTTGTGTTCTCCGACTGCCCGGTGGCAGCCGAAAAACGGTGGTTGATCTGTTCGCGCTTGAGATCGAGCAGAAGAGCGTTCAGCTCGTCCTCGCTCTTCGCGCGCAGATCGGCAGGCTTGTACGTGTCGGCCATTACGCGTCTCCGATACGCTGAACGAACTTGGTCTTGATCGGAAGCTTTGCAGCACCCAGGCTCAGGGCCAGCTTGGCGACCTCAGGCGGAACGCCTTCGATCTCGAACAGGATACGACCCGGCTTAACACGTGCGGCCCAGTACTCGGGGTTACCCTTACCGGAGCCCATACGCACTTCTGCAGGCTTTGTCGAGACCGGAGTGTCCGGAAAGATACGAATCCACACGCGACCGGCACGCTTCATGGCACGCGTGATCGCACGACGGGAGGCTTCGATCTGACGCGCGGTAATCCGCTCCGGCTCCAGCGCCTTCAGGCCGAAGGCACCGAAGTTCAACTGGGTTCCGCTTTTCGCCAGACCGTGAATGCGGCCCTTGTGGGCCTTACGAAACTTTGTCCGCTTCGGGGAAAGCATGTTGTTAAATCCTCAAATCAGCACCAGCAATGGAACTGTGAGCTTTCGCTCACAGTCTTAGCGCTGGGGAGCCTGCTCCGCAGCACGACGATCCTGTGCCAGCGGGTCATGAGCCAGGATCTCACCCTTGAAGATCCATACCTTCACACCGCAGGTGCCATACGTTGTCTTGGCGGTTGCCGTACCGTAATCGATATCCGCGCGAAGCGTATGCAGGGGAACGCGTCCCTCACGATACTTTTCGGCACGAGCGATTTCAGCACCACCCAGACGTCCACCGCAGGTGATCCGGATGCCCTGGGCACCAAGACGCATTGCGGACTGGATTGCGCGCTTCATGGCACGACGGAATGCAACACGACGTTCCAGCTGCTGAGCAATGTTCTCGGCAACGAGGGTCGCATCGATTTCCGGCTTGCGGATCTCGACGATGTTCAGCGCCACGTCGGTCTTCGCCATACGGCTCAGTTCCTTGCGGAGCGCGTCGATGTCCTGACCCTTCTTGCCGATCACGACGCCCGGACGGGCAGCGTAGATCGTCACGCGGGGCTTCTTGGCCGGACGCTCGATAACAACGCGGGACACGCCTGCGCCGGACAGCTTGCGACGCAGAAATGCACGAAGTTTCAGATCTTCATGCAGCAGACGTGCGTAGTCTTGACCGGCGTACCAGCGGCTGTCCCAGGTACGGTTGACGCCGAGCCGAAGCCCGATCGGATTGACCTTGTGTCCCATGGATCAGGCTGCCTTCTGCTCTTTGTTGGTTCCGCGAGACGGCTTCGTCTCTTCCGGTGCTTCTGCACGCTCGGCAACAACAATCTTCAGGTGGCTGAAGAACTTCTCGACGCGAGCAGAACGGCCACGGCCACGAGCGTGGAAACGCTTCATGACGATGGACTTGCCCACTTCTGCCGTCTTGACCACCAGCTGATCGACATCGAGCTGATGATTGTTCTCAGCGTTGGCCACGGCGCTCTCAAGAGTCTTCTTGACCTGCTGCGCGATACGACGACGCGAGAAGGTCAGAGCGGCGATAGCCTTGTCAGCCGGCTGGTTGCGGATCATTGCCGCGACCAGATTCAGCTTGCGCGGGCTGACGCGGATGTTGCGGGCAACTGCCTGCGCTTCCGTATCAGCGAGCGTGCGGATGTGCTTCGGCTTGCTCATTTTCAGCCCCGCTTCGACTTCTTGTCAGAGCCATGACCGGTGTAGGTCCGCGTCGGCGAGAACTCACCGAACTTGTGACCGACCATGTTCTCCGTGACCTGCACAGGCAGGAACTTGTGACCATTATAGACGCCGAACGTAAGTCCAACGAACTGCGGAAGGATCGTCGAACGACGCGACCAGATCTTGATCACTTCATTACGACCCGAAGCGCGTGACGCTTCAGCCTTGCCGAACAGATACCCGTCAACGAACGGGCCCTTCCAGACGG
Organism: Gluconobacter aidae; assembly: GCF_009547075.1. Lineage (GTDB taxonomy): Bacteria > Pseudomonadota > Alphaproteobacteria > Acetobacterales > Acetobacteraceae > Gluconobacter > Gluconobacter aidae. The sequence goes on along the minus strand of NZ_WIPH01000002.1, from coordinate 48,364 downwards.
AACGTGCCATCTCTGTTTGCCCCCTCTTACTTGCCGGACTTACGGCGACGGATGATCAGGCTATCCGTCTTTTTGTTAACACGTGTCTTATAACCCTTGGTCGGAACACCCCACGGCGTAACCGGATGACGGCCACCAGAGGTCCGGCCTTCACCACCACCATGCGGATGGTCAACCGGGTTCATGACAACGCCACGGTTATGCGGACGACGTCCGAGCCAGCGGGAACGACCGGCCTTGCCCATGTGCTGGTTCATGTTGTCCGGGTTGGACACGGCACCAACGGTTGCCATGCATTCACCACGAACAAGACGCAGCTCACCGGACTGCAGCTTGATCTGCGCGTAGCCGGCGTCCTTGCCGACCAGCTGCGCATAGGTGCCAGCAGAACGGGCCAGCTTGCCACCGGCGCCCTGCTTCAGCTCGATGTTATGCACGATCGTTCCGACCGGCATTGCACCCAGCGGCATGGCATTGCCAGGCTTGACGTCCGTATGGGCGCCAGAAATGACGCGATCGCCAACCTTCACGCGCTGCGGAGCAAGGATGTAGGCGAGTTCGCCATCTTCATACTTGATCAGCGCAATGAACGCGGTGCGGTTCGGATCATATTCGAGACGCTCGACCGTAGCGGCCACATCGAACTTGCGACGCTTGAAGTCGACATAACGATAGGACTGCTTATGCCCGCCGCCACGGAACCGAACTGTCGTACGACCGTGATTGTTACGGCCACCGGACTTGTTCTTGCCTTCCGTCAGCTGCTTGACCGGCTTGCCCTTGAAGAGCTCGCTGCGATCAATCAGCACGGTGCCGCGCGTGCTCGGCGTCGTGGGATTAAAGTGCTTGAGTGCCATGGTATCCTACCCCGCGTCAGCCCAGCTTGGCTGTAAGGTCAATGGACTGACCTTCAGCAAGCTGTACATACGCCTTCTTGATGTCCGAGCGACGGCCAGGACGACCCTTGACGCGCTTGATCTTGCCCTTCTGGACCAGCGTGTTCACGCCGGTTACCTTCACGTTGAAGAGCTTCTCAACCGCAGTCTTGATCTGGGGCTTCGTCGCACCGGGAGCGACCTTGAACACCACCTGGTTACGCTCGGAAAGAAGCGTCGCCTTTTCGGTGATCAGCGGTGCACGGACCACGTCGTACAGGGCTTCCTGCGACATGTTCTGTGCTGTCTTGTGTGCGTTCATGACGGTATTGATGGTCATGCCAGACGCTCCTTAAGACCCTCAAGACCGGCGCGGGTGATGACCAGCACGTCGTGGTTGAGGATGTCATAGACGTTTGCACCAATGGTCGGCAGAACGTCGATCTTCGGCAGATTGGCGATTGCGCGAGCGAACTGCTCGTCAACAGCGCCATCAACGATCAGCGCGGACGTCCAGCCCAGGGCCTTGATCTTCGCTGCGGCTTCACGGGTCTTGGTGACACCGTTGGCTGCATCGAGAACGATCAGCTTGCCCTCGGCTGCCTTCTGCGACAGGGCACAGATCAGGCCAAGACGACGGACCTTCTTGGGGAGGTCATAGCCGTGGTCACGAACGACCGGACCATGGACAACACCACCCGTACGGAACTGCGGCGCGCGCAGGGAACCCTGACGGGCAGAACCCGTACCCTTCTGGCGGTAAGGCTTCTTGGTCGTGCCAGAAATCTCACCCATGCCCTTCGTACGGTGCGTACCGGCACGGCGCTTTGCGAGCTGCCAGTGCACAACACGTGCCATGATGTCAGAGCGCGGAGTGACCGCGAAAATCTCTTCCGGAAGCGCGACAGAGCCTGCGCTACCATTATCGAGGGTCTTGATATCGTATTCCATGCCCCTCGTCCTCAACCGGCGGCCGCCACTGTTGCTGCCGGATACGGCGCATCAGCATGGCGAGCCTTCTTGATTGCATCGCGAATCAGCACAAGGCCGTTCTTCGCACCAGGAATTGCACCCCTGACCATGATCAGGTTACGCTCTTCATCCACGGCAGCGATCTCAAGGTTCAGCGTGGTAACACGCTCGTCACCCATGTGACCTGCCATCTTCTTTCCCTTGAAGACCTTGCCAGGATCCTGGCGCTGGCCCGTAGAACCATGGGAACGGTGGCTGATGGAGACGCCGTGGGACGCTTCGAGACCTGCGAAGTTATGACGCTTCATAACACCCGCAAAACCCTTGCCCTTGCTCTGGCCCGTGACGTCAACTTTCTGCCCCACAACGAAGTGAGCAGCGGACAGCTTGGTTCCAGCTTCCAGCAGGGCGTCTTCAGAGACGCGGAACTCTGCCAGATGCTTCTTTGGCTCGACCTTGGTCCGGGCGAAATGGCCACGGTTCGCCTTGGTGACATTCTTCACCTTGGCATTACCAAGTCCGAGCTGAATGGCGGTATAGCCATCGCGCTCGTTCGTGCGGGCATCCACAACCTCGACATTGTCGAGGTGAAGGACCGTCACAGGCACATGCGTGCCATCTTCCTTAAACAGCCGGGTCATTCCCAGCTTCTTTGCAATCAATCCGGTTCGCATCGTCTGGACCTTAGAGTTTGATCTCGACGTCCACGCCAGCGGCGAGGTCGAGCTTCATGAGGGCGTCCACGGTCTGCGGGGTCGGCTCGACAATGTCGAGCAGCCGGCGGTGAGTCCGAATTTCGAACTGTTCGCGGCTTTTCTTATCCACGTGTGGCGAGCGGTTCACCGTGAACCGTTCGATATGCGTCGGCAGCGGGATCGGACCCCGAACCCGCGCACCCGTACGCTTCGCCGTGTTTACGATCTCCTTGGTGCTGTTGTCCAGCACGCGATGATCGTACGCCTTAAGGCGAATGCGGATGTTCTGGTTGTCCATGTTCTTGTTCGTCCAACTCAAAAATTCGGGTGTCGTCCTACTGCCATTGCCCCTGAAAGGGAACCCCGGTCAGAAAAAATCTGACCGGGGCTGTCAAAGCCAACGGCTAAACGCAGGACTTAGGCGGTGATGGAAGAAACCACACCGGCACCCACGGTACGGCCACCTTCGCGGATAGCGAAGCGCAGGCCTTCGTCCATGGCGATCGGAGCGATCAGCTCCACATCCATGGCAACGTTGTCACCCGGCATGACCATTTCCGTGCCTTCCGGCAGCGTCACGACGCCCGTGACGTCGGTCGTACGGAAATAGAACTGCGGGCGGTAGTTCGTGAAGAACGGCGTGTGACGGCCACCCTCCTCCTTCGTGAGGATGTAAGCCTCAGCCTTGAACTTCTTGTGCGGCGTGATGGAGCCGGGCTTTGCCAGAACCTGGCCACGCTCGACGTCTTCACGCTTCGTACCACGAACCAGCGCACCGATGTTGTCACCGGCTTCACCGCGATCGAGCAGCTTGCGGAACATCTCGACGCCCGTAACGGTCGTCTTGACGGTGTCCTTCAGGCCGACGATTTCGACTTCGTCACCCACGTTGACAACGCCGCGCTCGACACGGCCCGTGACAACCGTACCACGACCAGAGATCGAGAACACGTCTTCGATCGGCATCAGGAACGGACGGTCAACCGGACGCTCCGGCTGCGGGATGTAGGCGTCAACCTGCGTCATCAGTTCGAGAACGCGGTCTTCACCGATGGACGGATCGCCATCTTCCAGCGTCACAAGAGCGGAGCCCTTGACGATGGGGATATCGTCGCCCGGGAACTGATAGGAAGACAGAAGCTCACGAACTTCCATTTCCACGAGTTCGAGCAGCTCCGGATCGTCAACCTGGTCAACCTTGTTCAGGAACACGACCAGTGCCGGCACGCCAACCTGACGGGCAAGCAGGATGTGCTCGCGGGTCTGCGGCATCGGACCATCAGCAGCGGACACGACGAGGATCGCGCCGTCCATCTGAGCTGCACCCGTGATCATGTTCTTCACGTAGTCAGCATGGCCCGGGCAGTCGACGTGAGCATAGTGACGGTCAGCCGTCTCGTACTCAACGTGAGCCGTGGAAATGGTGATACCACGAGCGCGCTCTTCCGGAGCCTTGTCGATCTGGTCGTACGCGCTGTAGGTGGCGCCGCCGGTCTTAGCCAGCGTCTTGGTGATTGCAGCAGTCAGCGAGGTCTTGCCGTGATCGACGTGACCGATGGTGCCGATGTTGCAGTGCGGCTTCGTCCGCTCGAATTTAGCCTTTGCCATCGTCTTTCTCCAAAACCCCGCTCCACCTGGAACGGGAGTAAGACTGAAAGTTCAAACCAGTCAGTGCACGATCCTGAGATCGACACACTGCCGGAAGCCCTTTAACCGGTTCTGATTACCAGCGATAGTGGCTGAATGCCTTATTGGCTTCAGCCATGCGGTGCGTGTCTTCGCGCTTCTTGACAGCGGAGCCACGGTTGTTGACCGCATCCATCAGTTCGTTGGACAGACGCTCCTGCATCGTGTTCTCGCCACGCTTGCGGGAGGCATCGATCAGCCAGCGGATCGCGAGAGCCTGACGGCGCTCGGCGCGGACTTCAACCGGAACCTGATAGGTTGCGCCACCGACGCGACGCGAGCGGACTTCAACCGCAGGCTTCACGTTGTCCAGAGCCGAGTGGAACATGGCCACCGGATCTGCAGTCGCGCCGCCGCGGCGGCGCATGACTTCGAGAGCACCATAAACGATGCCTTCGGCAGTGGATTTCTTACCATCGTACATCAGCGCATTCATGAAGCGCGTAATGACGACGTCTCCGAACTTCGGATCGGGAAGGATCTCGCGCTTTACAGCGCGGTGACGGCGACTCATTCCAAATACCTCTTACTTCGGACGCTTCGCGCCATACAGCGAACGACGCTGACGACGCTTGGCGAGACCCTGTGTATCAAGCACACCACGCAGGATGTGATAACGGACGCCAGGAAGATCCTTCACGCGGCCACCACGGATCAGAACAACACTGTGTTCCTGAAGGTTGTGGCCTTCACCCGGAATGTAGCTCACGACCTCATACCCGTTGGTCAGACGCACTTTGGCGACCTTACGCAGAGCGGAGTTCGGCTTCTTCGGCGTTACGGTATACACACGCGTGCAAACGCCGCGCTTCTGCGGGCAGCCCTGCAGTGCGGGGACCTTGTTCCGCTTTGCGGCCGGCTCACGGCCGTTCGCGATCAACTGGTTGATGGTCGGCATGCGCCCTTCCCAATCCTTGTCCTATTTCAGACAGCAACATTACTGTTTCTGTCGTGACATTTGTTCCAACCGACATGCGGTAGGACCGCCTGCCATTTCCACATCGTGAAAAGGAAACAGCCTGAACTGTTCCCTTCTCTCTTTAGCGTGCGGCCTTGGCATTTTCTCCTGAGAGAATAGCGGCACCGCATGCGATTCTTTAAACTTCGTCGGCTTTTTCAGCCTTCCGGGAAGGCAGTAGCCGAGGGCGCGGAACCTACGAAGGGTTCGACGCCAAGTCAAGTGGTTCAGCCGAAATGGCCCGATTCTGCAAAGAAAGTTTCCGGAATCGGGCGCACCGGATCCCCGCCTCATTCAAAAGCGGGGATCCCTTTCTCATTCCGCTGCGTCTTCGACGGCCTTCGGAGACGTTCCACCGACACGCTGACGATCCTGGCTGGCAGCGATGCCCCGCAGACGGTTCATCACACTGCCCGTTCCTGCCGGGATCAGACGCCCGACAATCACGTTCTCCTTCAGGCCGTTGAGGGTATCCACCTTGCCCGACGTCGCCGCATCCGTCAGGACACGTGTGGTCTCCTGGAAGGAAGCCGCCGAGATGAAGGACTGTGTCTGCAGGGACGCCTTGGTGATGCCCTGCAGAACCGGCATGGCCTTTGCAGGTGTATCCCCGTTCTCCATGAGACGCTGGTTTTCGCCCTCATACTCGATACGATCCACCGTCTCGCCGATCAGGTAGGTCGAATCACCCGGCTCGAGAATCTCCACCTTCTGCAGCATCTGACGGACAATGACTTCGATGTGCTTGTCATTGATCTTCACGCCCTGCAGTCGATAGACGTCCTGGATCTCGTTGACGAGATAGTCGGACAGAGCCTCGACGCCCATGACCTTGAGAATGTCATGCGGCACGCGCGGACCGTCGACCAGCGGATCACCCTTCTGGACAAAGTCGCCTTCCTGAACGGAAACGTGCTTGCCCTTCGGAATGAGGTACTGCGTCTCTTCACCCGTATCGTCGTTCTTGACGATGACGCAGCGCTTGGATTTGTAGTCCTTTCCGAATTCGATACGGCCCTCGCCTTCGGCGATGATCGCATGATCCTTCGGACGACGTGCCTCGAACAGTTCCGCCACACGCGGCAGACCACCCGTAATGTCACGCGTCTTGGACCCTTCGCGAGGAATACGGGCCAGCACGTCACCGGCATTGACCTCGGCTCCGTTCTCCACCGACAGGATACTGTCCGGAGAGAGGAAGTAGCGGGCGTCATTGCCATTGGCGAGCTTGACGACGTTGCCGGAAGCATCCTTGAGCTGCAGGCGCGGACGCAGATCCACACCCTTGGCGGCCTGCTTGTAATCAACGACGACCTTCGAGCTCAGACCCGTGACTTCATCCATGCGCTCAACGAGCGTGATGCTGTCGATCAGATCGAGATATTCGACGGTACCAGCCTGCTCGGTGATGATCGGCAGGGTGTACGGGTCCCACTCGGCCATCTTCTGGGTCCGCGTCACCGCTTCACCTTCCGAGACCATCAGACGTGCACCGTAAGGCACACGATAGCGGGCACGTTCCACACCGTTTTCGTCGGTCAGCAGGATCTCGCAATTACGCGACATCACGACCAGAACCTTCTGAGAGTTCTCGACGACGTTACGGTTCTTGATCGTCACGATACCGTCGCGGGACGCCTCGACCATGGACTGCTCGGCGCCACGCGTCGCCGCACCACCGATATGGAAGGTACGCATCGTCAGCTGGGTGCCCGGCTCACCGATGGACTGGGCAGCGATAACACCGACAGCCTCACCGATATTGACCGGTGTACCGCGGGCCAGATCACGGCCATAGCAGTGAGCGCAGATACCGACGCGGCTGTCACACGTCAGGACAGAGCGGATATCGACGCTTTCCACGCCAGCCTTCTCGATGAGCTCGGCCTCGGCTTCCTCGATCAGCGTGTTGCGCGGCAGAATGACATCCTGCGTCACCGGATGGATCACATCCTTGGAGAGGGTACGACCCAGAATACGCTCGGACAGGGAAGCGACGACCTCGCCGCTATCCATGACCGCACGGACCGTCAGGCCGCGTTCCGTGCCGCAATCCGGCTCGACGATGATGCAGTCCTGCGCCACGTCGACGAGACGACGCGTCAGATAACCCGAGTTCGCGGTCTTCAGCGCCGTATCCGCGAGACCCTTACGGGCACCGTGGCTGGACGTGAAGTAATCGAGAACCGAGAGACCTTCCTTGAAGTTCGCGATGATCGGCTGTTCGATGATTTCGCCCGAAGGCTTCACCATCAGGCCGCGCATACCGGCGAGCTGCTTCATCTGGGCCGGCGACCCACGGGCACCGGAATGGCTCATCATCCAGACCGAGTTCGTCGGCTTGCCGATGACCTGCTTGGAGATTTCCTTGAGCATCGCGGCCTGGACTTCGTCCGTGCAGCGTGACCAGGCATCGACCACCTTGTTGTAGCGCTCGCCAGCCGTGATCAGACCGTCCTGATACTGCTGCTCGAACTCCTTGACCTCTTCCGAAGTCTTGCCGACCAGCGTTGCCTTGGCTTCCGGAATGATCATGTCATCCTTGCCGAAGGAAATGCCTGCGCGAGCCGCATGACGGAAACCAAGCCCCATCAGGCGGTCACAGAAGATCACGGCTTCCTTCTGCCCACAGTGACGATAGACCGTGTCGATCACGTCAGACACGTTCTTCTTCGTCAACTGCTTGTTGATCAGGCTGAACGGGATAGCCTGATGCTTCGGCAGGATCTGCGCAATCAACGCACGACCCGGCGTCGTCACGATCGTCTGGCGGACCGACTTGCCCTCTGCATCGATCGTCGGCAGACGCAGACGGATCTTGTCATGCAGCTTCAGGGAACCCGAAAGCATGGCATTCTCGATCTCGGCGACGTCAGAATAGGCTGGGGGAGCAGCCGTAACCACCTTCCCGTCCTTGATGACCGCTTCATCCGGTGTTTCCCGGTATTCCGGAACTTCAAGGCTCAGATAATACAGACCCAGAACGATATCCTGGGACGGCACGATGATCGGCTTGCCATTCGCGGGGCTGAGGATGTTGTTCGTGGACATCATCAGTACGCGGGCTTCAAGCTGGGCCTCAAGCGACAGCGGCACGTGAACGGCCATCTGGTCACCGTCGAAGTCGGCGTTGAACGCGGTGCAGACCAGCGGATGAAGCTGGATGGCCTTGCCCTCGATCAGCGTCGGCTCGAACGCCTGAATCCCCAGACGGTGAAGCGTCGGCGCCCGGTTCAGCATGACCGGATGCTCGCGGATCACCTCTTCGAGGATATCCCAGACTTCCGGACGCTCCTTCTCCACCATGCGCTTTGCAGCCTTGATGGTGGTCGCGTGACCGTACTTCTCGAGCTTCGAGTAGATGAACGGCTTGAACAGTTCGAGCGCCATCTTCTTCGGAAGACCACACTGATGCAGCTTCAGTTCCGGACCAACCACGATGACCGAACGGCCGGAATAGTCGACGCGCTTTCCGAGCAGGTTCTGACGGAAGCGGCCCTGCTTGCCCTTCAGCATATCGGACAGCGACTTCAGCGGACGCTTGTTGGCACCCGTGATGGCGCGACCACGACGGCCATTGTCGAACAGGGCGTCAACGGCTTCCTGCAGCATGCGCTTTTCGTTGCGGACAATGATGTCAGGCGCACGCAGCTCAATCAGCCGCTTCAAACGGTTGTTACGGTTGATGACGCGGCGATACAGGTCGTTCAGATCGGACGTCGCGAAACGACCGCCATCCAGCGGCACCAGCGGACGCAGTTCCGGCGGAATGACCGGCACGATGTCCATGATCATCCAGTCCGGGCGCGAGCCGCTTTCCACGAAGGCTTCGACCAGCTTCAGGCGCTTGACGAGCTTCTTGCGCGCGGCTTCCGAGGTTGCCTTGCGCAGCTTCTTGCGCATCATGGTCTTCTCGGAATCGCCTTCCATGACATCAGCGTCATAGTCGAACGGATCGGGCAGGCCCTTTTCCTTCGCCGCGAGGCTCAGCTCACGCTCCTGGTCGTTCGGAATACCCCAGTCATAGCTGGACAGCGCGCGCTTGATGGCTTCCGCACCGATTCCGACATCGATACCGGCATCCGGATATTCATCCAGCAGGTCTTCGCAGCGGATTTCGTCCAGCAGGTACTGATCGCGCTTCTTGCCATTCTTGTAGGAATCGATCTGGTCGGATTCACAGACGCCCTTGTCGAGCACCAGGAATTTCTCGAAGTACAGAACCGGCTCGACGTCCTTGAGCGGCAGATCCAGCATCGTGGCGATGCGGCTCGGCAGGGACTTCAGGAACCAGATATGGGCAACCGGGGAAGCCAGTTCGATATGGCCCATGCGCTCACGACGCACTTTGGCCAGCGTGACTTCCACACCGCACTTTTCGCAGACAATACCGCGGAACTTCATCCGCTTGTACTTGCCGCAGAGGCACTCGTAATCCTTGATCGGGCCAAAGATACGCGCACAGAACAGACCGTCACGCTCAGGCTTGAACGTACGGTAGTTGATTGTCTCCGGCTTCTTGATTTCGCCGTAAGACCATGACCGCACCTGCTCGCTGGACGCGAGCTGGATCTTGATCTGGTCGAAGGTCACCGACTGGCCGGTCTGACCCAGGATCTTCATGAGTTCGTTCATGCGCCGAAACCCCAATGTGTTCCGCGGCGTACCGCGGACACCTTAAAAATGAACCGTAACGAGAAGGAAGGAGCGGACAATTAAAGCCCGCTCTGCTCGAGTTCGACATTCAGGCCGAGCGACTTCAGTTCCTTGATCAGAACATTGAAGCTCTCCGGAATACCGGCTTCGAAATCGTCCTGTTCGCGAACGATTGCCTCATAGACCTTGGTACGGCCGGACACGTCATCCGACTTCACCGTCAGCATTTCCTGCAGCGTGTATGCTGCACCATATGCCTCAAGGGCCCAGACTTCCATTTCACCGAAGCGCTGACCGCCGAACTGCGCCTTACCACCCAGCGGCTGCTGCGTGACGAGCGAGTAAGGACCGATCGAACGGGCATGGATCTTGTCGTCGACAAGGTGATGCAGCTTCAGCATGTAGATATAGCCAACCGTCGTCTGACGCTCGAACGGCTCACCCGTACGACCATCGATCAGCTGCGACTGGCCCGACTTGTTGACACCGGCCTTCTCGAGCATCTCTTCGATGTCCGGGATGGAGGCACCGTCGAACACCGGCGTTGCGATCGGCAGACCCTTGCGAAGGTTGTTCGCAAGCTCAATCAGCTGCTCGTTCGGCAGGGTCGCGACATCGTCATTGAAGATCGCATCACCATAGACTTCGTGCAGGCGATCCAGAAGCTCCTGCTTGCGTTCACCGGTCCGCTGATACTCGTCCACCATATCGCCGATGCTTGCGCCGATATTCGCACAGGCCCAGCCCAGATGGGTCTCGAGGATCTGACCGATGTTCATGCGCGACGGCACACCCAGCGGGTTCAGCACGATGTCGACGGCCTGGCCATTCTCAAGGAACGGCATGTCCTCGACCGGAACAACACGGGAGACGACACCCTTGTTACCGTGACGGCCAGCCATCTTGTCACCCGGCTGAAGCTTGCGCTTCACGGCGACGAAGACCTTGACCATCTTCATCACGCCAGGCGGCAGTTCGTCACCCCGCTGCAGCTTCTCGACCTTGCTGTCGAAACGCGCATCGATCCGGCGGGTCGCTTCCTTGAACTCGCCACGCAGCTTTTCAAGCTCCGCCATGACCTCATCGGACGTGACCGTGATGGTAGCCCAAGTTGTCCGATGATGCTCGTCCAGAACCTCTTCCGTAATCGGCGTACCCGAGCGGATGCCCTTGAAGCCAACACCGGCCGTCTGACCAATCAGACGCTCACGCAGACGGTTGTAGAAGCTGCGCTCCTGAATACCACGTTCGTCGTCGCGGTCCTTGGTGAGACGCTCGATTTCGGCGCGTTCGATGGCCATCGCACGCTCGTCCTTATCCACGCCACGGCGGGAGAAGACGCGAACGTCGACAATCGTGCCCGTCGTACCGGGCGGCAGCTTCAGAGACGTGTCGCGAACGTCGGAAGCCTTTTCGCCGAAAATGGCGCGCAGAAGTTTTTCTTCCGGCGTCATCGGGCTTTCGCCCTTCGGCGTCACCTTACCGACCAGAATATCGCCTGGATTCACTTCGGCGCCGACATACACGATACCGGCCTCGTCGAGGTTACGCAGGGCCTCCTCACCGACGTTCGGAATGTCACGCGTGATTTCTTCCTGACCCAGCTTCGTATCACGAGCCATGACTTCAAACTCTTCAATATGAATCGAAGTAAAGACGTCATCACGGGCAATACGCTCGGAGATCAGAATGGAGTCTTCGAAGTTGTAACCGTTCCAGGGCATGAACGCGACGAGTACGTTACGGCCCAGAGCCAGTTCACCGAGCTCAGTGGAGGGACCATCAGCAATGATGTCGCCGGCATGAACCGTATCGCCGACCTTCACCAACGGACGCTGGTTGATGCATGTGGACTGGTTGGAGCGCATGTATTTGCGCAGACGGTAGATATCCACACCCTGCGTGGCACCAGCCTCGTCCGTGGCACGTACCACGATACGGGCACCATCGATCTGGTCGATGACACCACGACGCTTGGCAACGATGGTCGCACCGGAGTCATGCGCAACAGCAGCTTCCATGCCGGTACCGACCAGCGGGGCGTCAGCCTTCACCAGCGGCACGGCCTGACGCTGCATGTTCGCGCCCATCAGCGCACGGTTGGCGTCATCGTTCTCAAGGAACGGAATGAGCGCGGCGGCAACGGACACAAGCTGCTTCGGCGAAACGTCACAGGCCGTGACCTGATCCGGCGGAACAACGCGGAAGTCACCCGAACGGCGAACGGAAACCAGCTCCTCCGTCAGACGCCCCTGATCGTCCTGCCTGGCATCGGCCTGGGCAACGACCAGCTTTTCTTCTTCCATGGCGGAAAGATATTTCCAGCCATCCTGAAGAACGCCTTCTTCCACCAGACGATACGGCGTCTCGATAAAGCCGTACTTGTTCACCTTGGCATAGGTCGACAGCGAGTTGATCAGACCGATGTTCGGGCCTTCCGGCGTCTCGATCGGGCAGATACGGCCGTAATGCGTCGGATGAACATCACGGACTTCGAAGCCTGCACGCTCGCGGGTCAGACCGCCCGGGCCAAGCGCCGAAAGACGACGCTTGTGCGTCACTTCGGAAAGCGGGTTCGTCTGATCCATGAACTGGCTGAGCTGCGAGGAGCCGAAGAACTCACGCACAGCAGCGGCAGCCGGCTTCGCATTGATGAGATCATGCGGCATCACCGTATCGATGTCGACGGAACCCATACGCTCGCGGATGGCGCGCTCCATACGCAGCAGACCGACGCGATACTGGTTTTCCATCAGTTCGCCGACAGAGCGGACACGACGGTTGCCGAGATTGTCGATATCGTCGATCTGCCCACGGCCGTCCTTGAGATCGACCATGATCTTGATCGTCCGCAGGATATCTTCCTTGCGCAGGACACGAAGTGTATCCGGAGCATCGACATCCAGACGCATGTTCATTTTCACACGGCCGACAGCAGACAGATCATAGCGGCTCTGGTCAAAGAACAGGCCATGGAACATGGCTTCCGCCGTTTCCTTGGTCGGCGGCTCACCTGGACGCATGATGCGGTAAATATCGATCAGGGCTTCGTCACGGCAGCTGTTCTTGTCGGCAGCCAGCGTGTTACGGATCCAGGGTCCGTGCGAACCGTCAACGGACAGCAGCGGCAGTTCCGTGATCCCCATTTCCTCAAGCGCGGCAAGGCGATCTTCCGTCAGTTCTTCGCCAGCTTCGCCGTAGATCTCGCCCGTGTTCTCGTTCACGAGGTCATAGGCCAGGAAGCGCCCAAGAATATCGAGGCGACCGACCTGCACGACACGGGTCTTTTCCGCGATCTTGCGGACCATACGCGCTGTCAGCTTGGCATCAGCCTCGGCGACCACTTCACCTGTATCAGCATCCACCAGCGGGCTGAGCAACTTCAGACCACGGAATGCATCCGGATCGAACGGACGCGCCCATTCGCCACCCAGACGGGTGAACGGCACAGCCTCGTAGAAGTAGGACAGGATTTCATCCTGATCCATACCACGAATGTCGAGCCCCTCGACATCGCCACCTTCCGCAATCTTCTGCTCACGCTGAGCGAGGTAGTTTGCCCCCTCAAGCGCATAAAGAAGCGTGGTGACCGGCAGCTTGCGCTTGCGGTCGATGCGGACATAGATCAGGTCCTTGGCGTCGAACTCAAAATCGAGCCAGGAACCACGATACGGAATGACGCGGGCAGCAAAGAGGTATTTGCCCGAAGAATGCGTCTTGCCCTTGTCGTGATCGAAGAACACGCCCGGGCTACGATGCATCTGGGAGACGATGACACGCTCGGTACCATTGATGATGAAGGTGCCGTTATCGGTCATGAGCGGCATGTCGCCCATATAAACCGGCTGTTCCTTCATGTCGTGGATCGAGCGCGACCCCGTATCCTCGTCAATGTCCCACGTCGTCAGACGGAGAATGACCTTCAGCGGCGCTGCATAGGTCAGACCGCGCTGAATGCACTCTTCGACGTCATATTTCGGATCTTCGAATTCGTAGGACATGAAGTCCAGACGACCGCGACCCGCAAAATCGTTGATCGGAAAAACCGAACGGAAGACTTCCTGAAGCCCGGCATCCTGCCGGCTGTCAGGGCTCACGTTCATCTGCAGGAATGCCTCATAGGAGGCGCGCTGCACGTCGATCAAATTGGGCATCGGCGCAATTTCGGGAATACGCCCGAAACTTTTGCGGATCCTTTTGCGTCCCGTGAACGATTTGGTGATCGCGTTCATCTCTTCTGCCCTCTGCACCAGACCTTCGAGTCGCCCGCAAACGGCGCTGGAAATCTGCCCCCAGCATTGCGGACGACCGGAACGACCGGCCATTATGAAATTTTCAGTACGTGGCGAGCCGCGCACTATACACCTGTTTTGCTCCAACGGCAAATCGGGCGGGAACCGCATGCGATCCCCGCCCCATCTGTCTGCCAGGCAGAGACTGCTCCGCGAACGGAGCAGTCTGAAGTCAGTGAATTACTTGACTTCGACCTTGGCGCCGGCGTCTTCAAGAGCCTTCTTGATCTTGGCGGCTTCGTCCTTGGACGCGCCTTCCTTGACGGTCTTCGGTGCGCCTTCGACCAGGTCCTTGGCTTCCTTCAGACCCAGGCCCGTGATGCCACGGACTTCCTTAATCACGTTGATCTTCTTGTCGCCGGCGTCAGCCAGGACAACCGTGAATTCGGTCTGCTCTTCAGCAGGTGCAGCAGCAGCGCCACCGGCAGCAGCAGCAACTGCAACCGGAGCAGCAGCGGAAACGCCCCACTTCTCTTCGAGCATCTTGGAGAGTTCTGCAGCTTCCAGAACGGTCAGAGCGGACAGCTCTTCAACAATCTTTGCCAGATCGGCCATGGTCTTATCCTAAATTGATGTACTGTTGATCAGGTTAAAGCCTACGCCGCAGCGCAGACCTTCATTCTCAGGCGGCTTCTGCTTCGCCGGCCTTGGCATAGGCACCAAAGACGCGAGCAAGCTGGCCAGCCGGCGCCTGGACAACACCTGCGATACGCGTGGCCGGGGTATTGATCATACCCACCAGCTTTGCGCGCAGCTCGTCCAGCGACGGCAGCTCGGCAAGGGCCTTGATTCCATCGACGCCAAGCGTCTGGGAACCGAGGGCACCACCAAGCACCACCAGTTTGTCGTTCGTCTTGGCGAACTCGACGATCACCTTTGCCACCGATGCCGGGTCTTCAGACCACGCAAGCGCGGTCGGTCCCTTGAGCAGCGGCGCGATGCCGTCGAATTGGGTCCCATCCAGAGCACGGCTGGCCAGCCGGTTCTTCGCAACCTTGTATGTCGCCCCTGCCGCACGAATGCGTCGACGCAGCTCCGTCACATCAGCAACCGTCAGACCCTTGTTCTGGGTGACGACAACCATGGACGTGCTGCCAAACACATCGGCGAGGAACTCAACAAAGGCCCGTTTTTCCGTACGGTCCAAAACCTGTCTCCTCGTCAGTCCGGCTTTCACCGAACTAGGTTACCCATGGAACCAGCTTCTTTCGAAGCGGTCCCGCTCGCCTGTCCACAGAAGTGAGCGAACCCAGCACATCGCAGCAGAGCCACAAAAATACCGTCGCCCCGTCTGACGCCCGCGATCCCGGAAGATCCTTAAGGCCCCGAAGGTCCACGTGCGGTCTTGGACAGGTTTGGAAGCAGCCCACCGAAGCGGCCTACCCCTTAGCCGTCGCACCCGAAGGCGTGACGTCATTTCGTGGTGGTCTTTCCCAGAAGGAAGACCACCTGTCAATCAGGCTTCAAAGCTCGCAACGTCAACGCGAACGCCCGGACCCATCGTGGAAGACAGGGCTGCCTTCTTCAGATACGTACCCTTGGCACCCGTCGGACGAGCCTTCTGAACGGCATCGACCAGAGCGTTGATGTTCTCGACCAGCTTGGCTTCATCGAAGGAAGCCTTGCCGACGCCGGCATGAATGATACCGGCCTTCTCGGCGCGGTATTCGACCTGACCGGACTTGGCTGCCGTGATGGCACCCTTGACGTCCATGGTCACCGTGCCGAGACGCGGGTTCGGCATCAGACCACGCGGGCCGAGGATCTTACCCAGACGGCCCACGAGAGCCATCATGTCCGGCGTTGCGATGCAGCGGTCGAAATCGATTTCGCCAGCCTGGATCTTTTCAGCCAGATCTTCCGCACCGACAACTTCCGCACCGGCCGCCAGGGCTTCTTCAGCCTTCGGGCCGCGGGCGAAAACGCCAACGCGAAGGGTCTTGCCCGTGCCGTTCGGCAGGGAGATCAGACCACGGACCATCTGGTCAGCATGACGCGGATCAATGCCGAGGTTCAGCGAGATTTCGATCGTCTCGTCGAACTTTGCCTTGGCGTTGCTCTTCACCAGAGCGACGGCCTCGGACAGACCATACGGCTTGTTACGCTCGACAGTTGCCTGTGCGGCGGTCAGACGCTTGTTCTTGGCCATGATATCAGCCCTCCACCACGTTCAGGCCCATCGACTTGGCGGAACCGGCGAGCATGCGCACGGCGCCGTCAATGTCGTTGGCGTTCATGTCCTTGAACTTCGTCTCAGCGATCTCGCGAAGCTGAGCCGTCGTCACGGAACCAACCGCAGCGGACTTGCCGACCGTCTGGCTGCCCTTGGAAATCTTGGCGGCCTTCAGCAGGAAGTACGTGTTCGGCGGCGTCTTCGTGATGAAGGAGAACGTGCGATCCGCATAGGCGGTGATGACCACCGGGATCGGCATGCCGGGCTCGAGCTGCTGCGTCTTGGCGTTGAACTCCTTGCAGAACTGCATGATGTTCAGGCCGCGCTGACCCAGAGCCGGACCAACCGGCGGAGAAGGATTGGCTTTACCAGCCGGAATCTGAAGCTTGATGTAGCCAACAACTTTTTTGGCCATATCCGGGACTCCCCTGTTTGTCGTTCCCGAACCGCGGTTCAACGGAGTCGGCCACGCCTCCTCCTCCCGCGTTCGAAGTGAGGCGGACCCCTAGACCAGTCAGGGCCGCCCCGTCAAGCCTTGCGGGACATTCTCCGACACGCGATCGCCGCGCAGATCATTGTCCAGCGGCTTGGCATGGTTATCGATGCCATTGACCGGCTTTGGAGTCCGCAGATTGTTATACTGAAGCGGGCCAAACGGATCGATCTGCTTGATGCCCGGCAGGTCAGCGGTGCTCCAACCACCACCCAGGGCACGGACCAGACGCACGGAGGACTGGACCTGCGCCGTCTGGACCTCGACCTCGGCCAGACGCGCCTGAAGGGCATCCTGCTGGGCCACAAGAGCATCAAGATAGTTCGACAGGCCGCCCGTATAGAGCGCCATGGTCATGCTCTGCGTGCGCAGCGCCGCATCCACGGCCTTCTGCTGCTGATCCTGTGCGATCTTGAACTGGCGTGTCTGCGTCAGGCCATCTTCGACATCCTGGAACGCGGACAGGACGACGGACCGGTAGTTGTCCACCATGCTCCGGTACTGCGACCAGGAGCGCTGGAGCGCTGCACGCCGCAGACCACCGGTAAAGGCCGGCTCGACCGCCTGAACCGCGATCTTCCAGAATGCCCGGGAGATGCTGGCGAGATCGAAACCACCGTCCTCGAAACCGCCTTCGGCACTGAACGTGATATGCGGGTAGAACGCGGCACGTGACACACCGATGGCCCGGGCCGACGCGGCCATCTGCCGCTCGGCAATGGCGATATCCGGGCGGCGCTCAAGAAGCGACGCAGGAAGTCCCTCATTGATCTTCACGACCCCGAAATGCATTTTCACGTCCTTGACGGGCGCGATATGGAAGCCTGCGGGAGCCGTGTTGAGCAGGACCGCAATCGCGTGCTCCATGACGTTGCGTCGGGCGATCAGATTGCTCTTGCCGGCCTGCGCGGAATAGAGCTGGGTCTCCGCACGCGAGACATCCAGGCCGGCACCGATCGAACCTGCCTGACGCAGTTCCGTGATCTCGACCGCGGCACGGAAGTAACGGATGGAGTCATCATAAACCGCGTTCTGGGCATCAAGTCCGCGCAGGGCGATGTAGTCGGACGCCAGTTCCGCTTCCAGACTCAGCCTGGCCAGCGCGTACTGAGCCGCCGACGCCTGCGCCAGGTTTTTCTGCATCCGCGTGGTGTTACGGATCGAGTTCCAGAAATCCGGCTCCCAGGTCGCAGCACCGCTATAGGCCTGATTGGACTCATAGACGAGACTTCTGCTCGTGGCCGGGTTGTTATACAACCGGCCGAGCGAGCCCTTGTTGTCGCTCATGTGGGCCGCGCCGGTCACCTGCGGATAAAGACGGCTTTCCGTCTCGCGGGCCACATCGCGGGCCTGCGTGAAGGCTTCCGCCGCGGCCTGCAGATCGGGATTGACGGCCAGCATGCGCTTTTCAAGCCCATCGAGAATGGGATCGTTGAACATGGTCCACCAGTCACTGCGGACAATGCCATCCGCGGGCTGCGCATTGCCCATCATTCCCTTCCCTTCCCATCCTTCGGGGTAGAGGAATTTCTGGGGATGATATTCAGGCGACAGGTCACATGACGCCAGTCCGATTGAAAACACGCCGGCCAGCGCCGTCGTGATTCGCCATCTGGAACGGTTACATCTGGAAGAAGCCACGGCGGATGGGGATGAGTGGAGCGGGGACGACTGGGAACATTCCGGTTTCATCAGCGAGATCCGGCCTCCTCAGGGTTTGCATCATGCTGACGGGCAGGCTGCTGATCCGCATCCTGCTGCGCTTTGCTCGGCGTGTTGTATCCCGGCGTGGTCGGGACGATCTTGACTTCATCCCCTTCCAGCAGATCAGCAGTAGGGTTGGCAACCACACGGTCGTCTTTTGTAATACCGCTGAGGACCTGCACTGTCGTGCCAAAGTTGATGCCGACTTTCACATTCACCAGATGGGCGTGGTTATTGATAACCTTGGCCACCTGCGTCCCTTCGGCCCGGAAGATGATCGCACCTTCCGGCAGGATCAGGATGTTCGGATTGCCCGGGGCCGAAATATGCGCCGTCGCATAGGAGTTCGGCCACAGCAGATTATCGCTGTTATCCAGCGTCAGCTCGGTCGTAACCGTACGGGTCGCGGCATTGAAGGCGTTAGCCGTTGCGAGGAATGTCGCCCGGAAGCGGCTGCCAGGATACTGGGGCACCGTGAGTTCAGCCTCAATCTTCGGAGAAATGACACTCGCGAAATCCTGCGGCACCGAGACGAATACGCGCATCCGGTGAATATCAGCCACCGAAAACAGCTCGGATGCCGCACCACGGGAATTCACGTTCCCACCGCCCGCATTCACATAATCGCCCACATTCACTAGGCGGGACGTCACGATTCCGTCAAATGGAGCGACGATCTTCTTGAAGTCCTCAAGCGCCTGAAAACGATCCACATCATGGTGCGCGGCCTCCAGTTCGGCTTTCTGGGCAGCGGCATTTGCGGCCTGCACGTCCACTTCCTGACGTGACACGGCCTGCGTCCCCTTCAGAGCCGTCCAGCGCTTGGTCGTGATCAGGGCCAGATTGTACCGCGCCAGAATGACGTTGTAATGCGCCTTGGCCGCCTCGAACTGGGCGTCGATGCTCGGAGTACTGATTTCAGCCAGAACATCGCCGCGTTTCACCCGGGCACCATAGTCCTTGTACCACATCTTCACATAACCCGAGACCTGCGCATAAATCGGTGCCTCGTACCAGGCTGCGAGATTGGCTGGCAGATCAACTTGCCGCGTCTTCGGGCCTGGCTGCGGCGTAATCAGGGTAACGGGCGGAATGGCCGCGTCCTCTGTCGCGCTGGTCAGGGAATGATAATGCGCTCCCCGCTGTACGATCCCCCAGGCCGCCAGTATGATCGCCACCAGGATCACCAGCAGCAGAATAAGCTTGCCACGTGCTCCAGAACCCGCGCGTACCGGATGGTTTACCGGAGGCACCTGCCCCTGATCCGTAGAATGGTTCACGCGCGGTCTCCTTCAGGCCCAGCAGGCCGCTTGTAATGAATAAGGGCAAAAACGCAGGGAACAAAAAGCAGGGTGGCAACAGTTGCCACAAGAAGCCCGCCGATCACCGCCTTACCCAGCGGCGCATTGTCGGAATTGCTGATGGACATCGGGATCATACCGATCATCATCGCCAGCGCCGTCATCAGAACCGGGCGGATACGTTCATAACCAGCTTCCAGCGCCGCCGTAATGGCATCACCATGATGGTCCATCCGCTCACGGGCGAACGACACCACGAGAATGGCGTTGGCTGTAGCCGTTCCCATGCACATGATTGCACCGGTCAACGCCGGGACAGACATTGAGGTGTGTGTCAGGAAGAGACTCCAGGAAATGCCGCCCAGAGCGCCCGGCAGGGCGGTGATGATGACGAACGGATCGAGCCAGGACTGGAAGTTCACGACAATGATCAGATAGACCAGCACGATCGAGAGCGCGAGGCCGCCAATCAGTTGGACATAGGCGTCATTCATCGTCACGGCCTGACCGCGGACCACCATGCTCGACCCATGCGGCAGCAGCTTGCGCTCGTGATCCACGATCCGGTTCACCGCACGCGAGACTGTCCCCAGATCCATGTCTTCAGGTGCCGCATAGATATCGAAGACCGGCATGATGTTGTAATGCGCGATTTCCGCAGGTGTTCCGGTCTGTACCAGCTCACTCAGTCCACCCAGAAGCTGCGGCGTCCGATTGGTCGGGTTGCCATCCCCCTTGTCGATCGGAAGGATTTCCAGATCGTTCATGGTCTGCAAGTAGTTCGCAGGCGCCTGAACGTCGATCAGCTGCGATGTGCCCTGCGCATTCAGGTAATAGGTCTGACCGACCTGGCCACTACCGGACAGCGTGACCAGCGCATTCAGCGCGACATCCCGCTCGGTGATGCCCGTTCCGAGTGCAAAGCTTCGGCGGTTGTTCACCATGATGGTCGGCTGCGTCATCGGCTCCTGGATGGAGACATCCGTAATGCCCGGAATATGGCGCAGTTTCTTGGCGAGCTGCGTAGCAAAGCGGAAGTTGTCGGTCAGATCACGTCCCACCACCTGCACGTCAATAGGTGACGGCAGGCCGAAGTTCAGGATCTTCGCGGTCAAATCGCCCGGCTGGAACGTGAAGATGGTCCCCGGGAAATCATTGGTCAGCCCCTTGCGCAGCCGCCGCCGGAATTCGGAGATCGGGCTTTCCGCGTCCCTGAGCTGGATGGTAATATTGCAGTCCTGCGTTCCAACGGTCGGGGACGGAATCATGGCCTGGTTCAACTGAC
Source organism: Gluconobacter aidae (assembly GCF_009547075.1). Lineage (GTDB taxonomy): Bacteria > Pseudomonadota > Alphaproteobacteria > Acetobacterales > Acetobacteraceae > Gluconobacter > Gluconobacter aidae. Next base: position 27,274 of record NZ_WIPH01000002.1, on the reverse strand, counting down.
TGCGCGGCAGGCCACAGTTGTTCACAACATTGACGACCTGCCCAGGCAGCAGATTACGAATTCGTCTCTCAACCAGCCCGACGATCTTGCCCGTCTCTGAAAGTCGCGTACCGATTGGGGCACGCATGTGCATCTCAATCGTCCCCGACTTAATCTCGGGAAAGAAATCCTGCCCGATAAACAGCAGCAATGCCATGGATGAGATAGCCGCGAGCAGGAACAGCGTCACGAAACGACCGCGGATCGAGATCAGGGTTTCGAGAATGGATTTGTAGTGCTCGCGGAAGCTGGTGAAGCGTGCCTCAAACCCCTGCTGAAACCGGCCAAAAACACTCAGCTTGCGATTATGCCATTCAGGATCGCGATGCATCCGGACCTGAGCTGCCAGCATCCAGTTCGCCATCGTCGGGACCAGCGTCCGCGACAGGATGAAGGACGCGATCATGGCGAAGATGATCGCCTCGGCCATCGGCATGAACAGCCAGCCCGAAATCCCCGTCAGTTCGAACAGCGGCAGCCATACGATGCAGATACAGGTCGTGGACACGAAAGTCGGAATGACGATCTGGTTCGCCGCATCAATGATCGCATCCTCCAGATCCTTTCCGGTCTCGAGATGCGCATCGATGTTCTCGATCATGACGGTCGCATCATCGACGAGAATACCTACCGCCAACGCCAGCCCACCCAATGTCATGACATTGATGGACTGACCCGCGATGCTTAACCCGATAATCGAGCACAGCATCGCGAGTGGAATGGACGTCGCCACAATGACTGTCGAGCGCCACGACCCCAGGAACAGCATGACCGTCAGACTGGTCAGGATGGCAGCCGTGATCATCTCACGCACCACATCCATAACCGATTCTTTCACGAAGCTCGACGCATCGGTCAGAACATTGACGGTCGTCCCGGCCGGCAGCGTGGTCTCGACCTGCGGGAGGAGCTTCTTGATTCCGCTCACAACAGAAAGCGTGGATGCATCACCACTCTTGAGAACGACGATCAGTACCGCCTGCTGCCCCTTCACGAGCACGGCATTCATTTGTGGCGGCCCACCGCGATGCACCCAGGCAACGTCCCGGAGATAGATTACGGAATTGCCGACCTGCTTGATTGGCATTTTGTTGAACACTGCCAGATCAAGAGGCGTCGAGTTCGTCTTTACCATCCAGTCGAGCTGGCCGATCCGCTGGTCACCCGCCGGGAGAACGATATTTTGCAGGTTCAACGCTGCTGCCACATCTTCGGGTGACAGGCGATGCGCGAGCAATTTGACTGGATCAAGATCCACCATGATATCCGGAGCCAAACCACCATAGGGATTGGGAATGGCCGCCCCGGGCACGGAAATCAGCTCTGGCCGGATCAGGTTGGACGCCATGTTGTAGATTTCCGACCCGGACATGGTCGGATTGTTGACCTGTAGCGTAAGGACCGGAACGGAAGACGCATCCATCGCCAGGATCAGTGGTGGCGTAGCGCCGGTCGGCAACTGCTTGATGACAGTCTGGGAAACCGACGTGATCTGCGTCTGCGCCACCGCCGTATTGGTGCCCGGCTGGAAGAAGATCTTCACGATGCCGCGCCCGTAATAGGACGAGCTTTCAATATGTTCGATGTTGCTGACGGTCGCTGTCAGGGCGCGTTCATAATAATAGACGATACGTCCGGACATGTCATCGGGCATCAGCCCAGTATAGGACCAGATGACAGCCACGATCGGGATCTTGATCGAAGGAAAGACGTCCGTCGGCGTGGAAACAATGGCCCTGACTCCGAAGATCAGGATCATGATCGACAGAACAACGAAGGTATAAGGCCGCTTCAGTGCGGTAACGACAATAGCATTCATGCGGTCAGACAACCCCTTGGGGCTCTTCTTGGTCCGGTCAATCTCAACGGGCGTCCCCTTGCAAATTGATCCGAGTCATATCCATCGAGACCCAGACGACAAGGAAAATTCTATTTAAATATCAAGACACACAGAAAACATTGACACAGTATGGTACAATCAACCTTTTTTCACACAGAGACCGGTGGTGCGAAATGAATAGTGAAAACCGCTCCGGGCAGCGTATGACCGGGATGGGTGGACACGATATCTACTGACGCTCCGTGCAGCCGCAGGATCGCCGATACCAGACTTAGTCCAAGCCCGCTTCCCGGGACATGGCGACTTTTATCCGAACGATAGAACCGGCCCATAACGGCCTTGCGCTCGTCTTCGGCAATACCGATTCCCGTATCAGCAACCTGAAGCCAGGTCGCCCCGTCTGGCGCCTGCCCCGCACTCAGCCGGACGGTTCCCGGCTCAGGCGTAAACTTGATCGCATTGTCCACGAGATTGGCCAGAACCTCATTCAGCAGATCCTTGTCCCCGAAAAGCGGCACCGGTTCGTCCGAATCCAGCACCTCCAGCATGACACCTTCGGTCTCGGCGATGGGTTCGTACAAATCCACCACGCCGACCATCAATTCACGCAGATCGAGCATGGCAAATCCCGCCCGGCGGCGACCATTCTCGATCTCGCCGATCCGCAGCAGGGCCGTAATGACGGAAAAACACTGTTCAAGATCCAGCGTGGCGCGCTCAATCGCCCCCTGGAGCGCCAACGGATCATTCGTGATGGCCGAAACACGCTCCAGCCGGGCTTTCACCCGCGCCAGAGGGGTCCGCAGATCATGAGCAATGTCATTACCCACGTCCCGGATCTCGTCCAGCAGATGTTCCAGGCGGTCCAGCATGCGGTTGACCGAGACCGCCAGCCGCTCGATATCGTCGCGCTCCCGTCCAGTCGGGAGACGTTCATGCAGATCGCCGTCCATGATGCGGTCAATCGCCTCATGCATGTCCTTGATCCGCCCCAGTGCGCGGTGGCTCAGGAAAACCCCTGCCATCAGGGCAAACGCAACGACCGGGACGACGGACATCAGCGCCGCGCGCTTGGTGATATAACGTAACTCATTGGCCATGTGCAGCGAGCGGGCCAGAACGAGAATACGGTCGCGGTTGCCGTTCGCCCCCTCGACCTCGACGGCCAGATACCGCATTTCGTAGGGCGTATCCCCCGGCGGGGCATCCCACAGGCGCTGCGTCTTGGGCGAGACCTCAAGCCCGACCGGCCATTTCTTGATGTCACCCGCAATCCGGTTGCGACTCATGTCGAACAGGGCCGCCCCGTTGAGGATCACGCGCAGATCGGTCTTGCTGCGCTCGCGGACTTCATATTCAAGCTGGGCCGGCGTTTCGTGAACCAGCAGCGCGGCCTCACGCTGGAGCAGATCCGTCGAGCGCTGCTGCTCGTATCCGCTCATCTGGCCGTAAACGAGCCCGAACTGCAGCGCCATTCCCGCGATGATCGCCACGACAAAGGCCAGGGTCAGCCTAAACGTTGCCGTTCGGAAAAGATCAGCCCGGAAGAGTTCGGAAAGACGCGGGTCAGCCCGGGACACGCAGACTGAACCCGGCACCGCGAATGCTGTGAATGAGCGGCGGCTCGCCGGGCACGTCGATCTTGCGACGCAGCTTCCCGATATGGACATCCACCAGATTCGTCTGCGGAACGAACCGGTAATTCCACACATCCTCAAGCAGCATGGTGCGCGTCAGCACGGTGTCGGGACGGCGCATCATGTATTCCAGCAGACGGAACTCGCGCGGCAGAAGCTCGATTTCCTGTCCGTTACGGAACACCCGGCGCTCGATCAGATCCATTTCAAGCGGGCCGACCCGGAGCATCGTCACGCGGCTGTCCGTCGGACGACGCAGCAGCGCTTCCAGACGCGCGGCAAGCTCTTCCATGGCGAAGGGTTTGGTCAGGTAGTCATCCCCACCTGCCTTGAGACCGCTCACGCGGTCATCCACCGCCGAAAGTGCAGAGAGCACCAGAACGGGAATGTTGATCCGCTGTGCCCGGACACTTTCAATAACGGTCAGCCCGTCCAGTTCCGGCAGCATACGGTCCACGATCATCAGATCGAACTGACCCGTGCAGGCTTGATCCAGCCCCTCACGCCCTGTCGCGGCGCGCGTGACCTCATAGCCACGGGTCGTGAGTTCCTCGGCAACCTCGGCCGCAATGCTATCGTCATCCTCGATCAGCAGAAGCCGGGGAGAGGATCCGACAGTGCGCTCGGGCGCCCCATGTTCTTGTATGGACGTCATGGTCATGATCCTCACATGAGGCACGTCCCCATGTCATCCAATTAAAATCGGTCTTAATGGCGTAAAGTGTTCAAGAGCTGGCCGGTTCCTCCAGAGCTTCTTCCATTTCATCAGCCGTTCCGTCCAGAGCCCTCAGCCGCCGCCCGAGCACACGCGTCCGACGACGCGCCTCCTCGATCGTGTTGCCCATGGTCCCGGCGTTACGATGCAGCTTTTCCAGAACCTGATCCATCCGCAGCATTTCCTGCCGCGTCGCCCCCAGAAGCCCGGCGATCGCTTCCGTCCGCTCCTCAAGCGTCAGCGTGACATATCCCAGATGAACGGTCCGGAGCATCGCCGGCAGCAGTGATGGCCCCATCACCATCACCCGATACAACCGGCCGATCTCGTCAATCACGCCAGGCATCCGGGCAATTTCAGCATAAAGCCCATCCGTCGGCAGATACAGCACGGCAAATTCGACCGTCACCGGCGGCAGGATGTATTTGGAGGCGATTTTCTTCGCCTCGAACCGGATGACGTTTTCAAGCTCCCGCCGCGCCTGACGCTCAGCCAGCGCGTCTCCCGCTTCCGCGGCATTCAGCAGCCGTTCATAGGCTTCGGTCGGGAACTTGCTGTCAATCGCAAGGCGCGGCGGCGCCTCCGTCCCACGCACCGGCATCTTCACGGCGAATTCGACATTCTCCCCGGCCGTCCCCAGACGGAAATTCGTATCGTAGCTGCCTTCGGGGAGGATATCGTCCAGAATGGCCCGGCACTGCGCTTCGCCCCAGCCTCCCCGCGTCTTCACATTGGAAAACAGCCGCTTCAGGTCCCCGATCTGCGCCGTGACACTCGTAACCTCGCCCAGCGCCTTCTGCATGGCGCTGAACTGCTCCACCACACGCTGGAAGCTGGTCTGCATCTGCTTTTCGACAGCGCCATGAAGCTGTTCGTTCACGGTCGCACGGATCCGTTCGATCTGTTCGTTCTGGTTCTGCGCCATTTCGCGCAGCGCATCGGACAGCAGGAGCCGCCCTTCGGCCTGATCCTGACCCAGATTACGCGCCAGCGTACTCAGCCGCTCGCTGGTCTCCAGCCGGAACTGATCCAGTCGCCCCGACAGGACGCGCTCGACTTCCGACAGATGTGCCCGGTGATATTCGACGTCCTGTGAGCGCTCCTGCGCCTCGCGCTCAAGCAGGCGCTCGAACCGGCCACCGCCATTGCCGCCCCGCAGCACAGCCAGAAATGCGACCAGTAACGCTACAGCCGCCACGATCCAGGGAAAAAACTGCGCCATTCCGGAAATATTCTCCTGCATGGCGCAGTCCTACCCCCTCAGCACAACGGGGCCAATGCCGTCTGTCTTACGGCTGATGGATATTCCCGTAAGACGCGGCACCAAGACCCGGGCACGAACACGGCGCGCCAAGCGGAACCTGCGTCGGCATCTTGCAGGTGTAGATCCCCGCCTTGCAGGTATAGCCATACCCCGCGATCGGTGTGCCCGGCGCGACGGGACCGGAAGCCGCCGTGCCGACACAGGCGCCAAGCCCCAGAAAGGAGAGACCGGCAGCAGCACGCAGAACATGACGGAAAACGGAACGAGACATTTCGATGTGTCCTTGAACGGCCAGTTTCAGAAAACCGGAATTGGAAAAGCGGAAAACGGATCACCACCTTATCGGTTGCCGCGTGATCGGACGTCAGGATGGCAATCCTGTGGCAAAGAGCGACTAGCGATGTCCGGCCGCCGCCTGCCCTGCCGCAACACCACTCGCCCAGGCCCACTGGAAGTTATGGCCACCCAGCCAGCCCGTCACATCCACGGCCTCCCCAATCGCATAAAGTCCCGGAACATCCCGGGCTTCGAACGTCTGGGACGACAGATCCCGCGTATCGATTCCGCCGCGCATGACTTCCGCCTTGGCATAGCCTTCCGTCCCGGCGGGGCGAAGCTGCCAGTTCGACACCCTCTCGGCCAGCGCCTTGATCGCCCGATCCGGCTGGTTCGCCAGCATCGTATCCCCCATGCCCACGGCCAGAACGCGGGCCAGCCGCTGGGGCAGCGCTTCCAGAAGCCTCGGCGGCAGGGCTTTCGGGCGGTCTTTCTTGACCTTCAGCAGCATATTCAGTGCATTCTGCCCCGGCAGAAGATCAATCTGCGCTGCCTCGCCGTTTTCAAGATAGGACGAAATCTGCAAAATCGCGGGGCCTGAAACCCCGCGATGGGTGAAGACCATCCCGTCTTCGAACCGCGGCCCCTTCTTGCCCACGCGCGCCACGATCGGCAGCGACACGCCCGCAAGCTCCGGATCGGCATCCGCCAGAACCAGCGGCACGAGCGCGGGTGCTGGCGACACAATCCGCAGACCAAATTTCCGTGCCAGCCGCAACGACAGGTCGGACGCTCCGAGCTTGGGAATGGACAGCCCGCCCGTCGCGAGGATCACCACCCCGGTCCGGATCTCGCCCCCATCCGTGACGACGATGAAGCCGTGCTCCGCCTGCCGCACATCCAGAATGCGGGTCTGCATCCGCAACTCACATCCGGCGGTCCGGCATTCCGAGACCAGCATATCCACGATCTGCCCGGCCGAGCCATCACAGAAAAGCTGCCCCCGCGCCTTCTCATGCCAGGCAATACCGTAGCGGTTCACCAGCTTGAGAAAATCCTGTGGCGTGTATCGCGCCAGTGCGGAACGCGCGAAATGGCGGTTCTGCGAGATGAAACAGTTGGGCCCGGTCTCAAGATGCGTGAAATTGCACCGGCCGCCGCCCGAAATCAGGATCTTGCGCCCCGGTTCCGGACCGTGATCCAGAACCAGAACCCGCGCCCCGTTCTGACCGGCCGTCGCCGCAGCCATCAGCCCCGCTGCACCGGCTCCGAGCACAATCACATCGGGGTTCATCATGGCGGCTCTCAGAAATCCAGATTGGCGTAATGCGCCGGCGGCGTGATGCCACTGACCTTGTCAGACAGCAGCCCCCGGAAACAGGGCCGCGACTTCACCCGCGCATACCAGTCCTTCGCGGCAGGCGCCTTGGACCAGTTCACATCCCCGATGAAATCCAGCGCTGACAGATGGGCCGCGGCCGCGAAATCAGCGAGCGACAGCGCAGGCCCCGCAAGCCAAGACCGCGTCTCCGCCAGCCACCCGATATAATCGAGATGAAAGCGCATGTTCGCATAGCCGGCCCGCAGCGCATTGCCGTCCGGATGGCCGCGTCCGAACTGGCGCTTGTCGACCTTTTCGCCAAGCAGGTTGCGGGTGACCTCCTGTGCAAAGCGGGTGTCGAACCAGTCCACAAGGCGCCGCGTCTCGACGCGGTCGGCAAAGGTACGCCCCAGAAGCGGTGTATCGGGATAGGCGTCTTCGAGATATTCGCAGATGACACGCCCGCCCGGCACGGCCAGACCATTTTCCTCAACCAGCACGGGAACCTCGCCCGCGGGATTGAGATGCAGGAATTCCTCACGCTGTTCCCAGACCCGCTCGATGACGGGTTCGAACGGGAGTCGCTTCTCGCTGAGGGCAAGCCTCACGAGACGGCATTGCGGAGAAAGTGGAAGGTGATGCAGGATACGCATTGCCACTTTCTAAGTCAGCCGATACCCGCTCACAAGAGCCTCACCGACTGCCCGACACAGGTCCGACGATTTTCACGATGCCCGATCCCGTTTCCGCACCCTCTTCGAACACCCCCATGCGCATCCGTGCGCGCGGCCGCTCCTTCCTGGCGCTCGTCCTGTCCCCCGAGGCGCCCCTCCCCCTCTGGCTGGAAGGTCTCGACTATCAGATCGCCCGCTCAGGCGGCCTTTTCACCGGAAAACCGGTCATTCTGGACCTCAGCCTTGTCAGCGAAACCACGCCGGACCTCACAACACTTCTGGAAGATATCCGCAGGCGCGGTGTACGGATCATCGGCATCGAGGGGGGAAACCGTCACTGGCAGGCCGTCGCGCACTGGGACTGGCCCGAAACGCTCGACGGTGGCCGCCCGGCCGGGGAAGTCGAGATCCCGGAAGATCCTGCTGCCAGCGCGGCGGGGCCGGTATCCGGTGGCGGGACACTCATCATCGAGCAGACCGTCCGTTCAGGGCAGAGCATCCAGCACATGCAGGGCGACGTAATCATCCTTGGATCGGTCTCGTCCGGCGCGGAGATCGTGGCCGCGGGGTCCATTCACGTATACGGAACGTTGCGGGGCCGGGCGATCGCGGGAGTGGGCGGACAGTCCCAGAGCCGGATTTTCGCAAGCCGGATGCTGGCCGAACTGCTGGCCCTCGACGGGTATTATGCCGTGACGGAAGACATCGATCCCGCGATCCTCGGGCAGGCCGCGCAGGCTACCCTGGACGAGGACCGCGTCCGGGTCCTGCCTCTGATGCCGTGAACTGCGAATTGATGGGTCTGCCACGAAAGCGCCCCTATTCGCAGGTTGCCGCGGGGTATAAAACTTTCATAGAATGGGAAACCGGTTGCGGTAACCCGTCATAGGCAGACGCCGACCGCAGAGACGTTTTTTTGGAGTATTCATGGCCAAGGTTCTGGTTGTCACTTCCGGCAAGGGTGGCGTCGGCAAGACGACATCGACCGCCGCGCTCGGCGCCGCTCTCGCTCAGAGCGGGCAGAATGTGGTGGTGGTTGATTTCGATGTCGGGCTGCGCAACCTCGACCTGGTCATGGGTGCCGAACGCAGGGTGGTTTTCGATCTCATTAACGTCGTGCAGGGCGATGCCCGCCTGTCGCAGGCCCTGATCCGGGACAAGCGCTGCGAAACGCTGTCCATCCTCCCGGCATCCCAGACCCGTGACAAGGACGCGCTGACCTCCGAGGGCGTCGCCCGCGTGATGGACGAGCTTCGCGAGAAGTTCGACTGGGTCATCTGCGACAGTCCGGCCGGGATCGAGCGTGGCGCGCAACTGGCCATGTATCACGCCGACATGGCGGTAATCGTCACGAATCCGGAAGTCAGTTCGGTCCGTGACTCCGACCGTATCATCGGCCTGCTCGACAGCAAGACCCAGAAGGCCGAACAGGGCGAGAAGGTCGAAAAGCACCTGCTCCTGACACGCTATGACCCTGCCCGCGCCGCGCGCAAGGAAATGCTGAGCGTCGAGGACGTTCTCGAAATCCTGTCCATCCCGCTGCTCGGCATCGTGCCCGAAAGCGAGGATGTGCTGAAGTCTTCCAATGTCGGTGCGCCCGTCACGCTGACTGCGCCTACGAGCCTTCCTGCCCGCGCCTATTTCGAAGCAGCCCGTCGCCTGAGCGGCGAGAAGCTCGAGGTCTCGGTTCCCGTCGAGAAGCGCGGTTTCTTTGACTGGCTCTTCAAGAGGGACGCATGAATTCATGAGTTTTCTCTCAAACATCTTCGCCCGACGCCAGCAGTCCAGCAGCGTCGCCAAGGACCGTCTGCAGATCCTGCTTGCGCATGAACGCGGCGCGGGTGAGGCAGGTGAGTCCGATCTGATCCGCCAGCTTCACAAAGAGATCATGGAAGTGATTGCGCGGCATGTCGCCGTTGATCAGGACAAGGTCCAGATCAAGGTCGACCGTGGCAGCGGCTGCTCCATGCTCGAAATCGATGTCGAGGTTCCCCAGGAACTCAGTGGCAAGCGGGGTTCGTGATCCGGAGCCTTTTCCGGATATAACCCAGTTTTAAAAATACCGGCTGCGGCCCTGATGCCGCATCTGCAAAAGACGGAACAATACGGATGAGCGGCTTTCTCGGAAACCTCATGAATCAGGCTGTCGACGCCATTGGTGGACAGCTGGGCGAAAAGTTTGGCGGCAGCATCGGCGATTTCCTCAAGGGAGATGGCCTGAATATGCTCATCAGCCAGGCCCAGAGCGCTGGCCTGACCGACAAGATCCAGTCCTGGATCGGCCACAGCGAGAACCTGCCCATCACGGCGGATGAGCTGCGCAGCCTCCTGACGGATCAGCAGATCCAGACGATCGTCGCCAAGACGGGCCTTCCCGCCGCCACGATCCTGCCGGCACTGGCGCAGCTTCTTCCCGCCGCCGTGGACAAGCACACGCCGGACGGTCAGGCGCCCTCTACGACGGCCTGAAGCCAAACTTCTACAAAGAAGCTGCAGAAAGCCCCAGTGGATTATTCCATCGGGGCTTTTTCGTATCCTCGGTCAGGTTTTCTGCCCCTGCGGCAGGGCGTCGTAAGGCTGCGGCTGTTCGATCGGAAAGCGGATCAGAAGATAGGGCGTGACCCTGCGATCGGTCCCCTCATTAAATGATGCGAGGCGGTTCCACTGCCCGAACGTGCAATAGACATGATCCGCAGTTGCGAAAATCCCGTCCGGTGAGAGAGCACGCGGATCGCGGAGCATCATTTTGAACGATCCATCCGGGTCGCGCCGCAGAATGCAGTCGTGTTCGTAATTCGTCGTATAGAGCCGGTTCTGGTCATCCAGGGCCAGACCATCCGCCACCCCCTTCTCGCCTTCGTCACGAATGGCGGGGCCGAGAACGGCATCATCCGACGCGGGATCGACGAGAAGATCCACCGACAGACTGTAAAGCCGGCGGCTGGTCAAGGGAGCGAAATAGAGACATTTTTCGTCCTTCGTTAGCGCAATCCCATCCACGCCACCTGAGACCATCTGCGGATGACCGGGGATATAGCGGCGGGGCTCGCCTTCCACGATGGCCAGAAATCCGGTTTCCGGAAGGATTGCGGGATGCGTCGTCAGCACGCGACGGGCCTGCTGGGTCGCGACATCGACGATCACCAGTCCGGGGCTTGTTCCGAAGGATGAATCGGTCACGAAGACCGTCCCCTGCGCTCCATGGGACAGCGACACCCGCAGATCGTTCATGTGGCTGTCCGGCAGAAGCACCGGCGCCTTGAGGATGATCCTGTGCACGACCCGGTTCGTTGCCGGATCAATGCAGACGATCTTCGCTGCTCCCGGCCGCAGGGGAAGCCCGGCGCGCTTGCCGTCATCGATGATCCAGAGCCTGCCGCTCCGGTCCAGGGTCATACCGTGAACGGAAACAAGACACTCTTCCGGAACATTCCCCGGTAGACTCATTTCGGAATTAGGATAAGGTATGACCTTCCCACCCACCAGTTCGCCGAGAGTTGCTCCCTTATGATCCACGGCATGACGTGGAAAACCGACAAAAATTCTGCCATTCGGCAGAACCACGATCCCCGACGGGCCAGGGCCATCGAATTCGGCAACGATATCAAGCTCCCCGTAAGGACCCGTGCCGCTATCCTCGTTTCCGGCTGCACGCGCCTGGGCAACCGGCAGTGCTGCAGAAACCGCGAGAGAGGCTGGGGTCGTCGAGGCTACCCGCAGGAAATAACGTCGCTTCATGCACAAACTCCCGAAATCCATTTGCAAGACACACCGTTTCCATAACGCCCCAACCGTGTAAGGAACGCCACAGCCCCTCCAAAATGTGATCGAAATTTTTCCGGAACCGGAAAATGATGTTGACGTTCCGCAAATACGAAACAACTCTGTATTTCGTATAAACTACTAACTTATCGCGTGGTAAAAGTGCTGACCCAGCTTTCCCTTCGTCATGTGACCCTTCTGGGGACTTCCCTTCTTGGCTCTGCCTTTGTCCTGATGATGGACGGAAGCCGGGCTGCGACAACGCAATCCGTTCCGGTTCAGCACAAACAGGCCCATGCAACCCCCGCGTCCCGGAAGGTCGGCTCCCGCCCCGCTCCGAAACCGCCGTCGGAAGTGTCGGGGGGTAGTGAAGCGATCGTTGTGACGGGAACGCGTGAGTTCGGAAAGAAAGCGCGGGATTCGATTGCTCCTGTCGACATCGTGACGAATCGCCAGTTGACAGGCACGGGCCAGCCCACGCTCCGCGACTCTCTGGCGCTGTTGCTGCCGTCCCTCACCGTTCCCACAGGCGGTTTTGATGCGGGCGCCCTGACCGACACCATTTCGCTCCGCGGACTCAACCCCAACGAGACCCTCGTTCTGGTGGACGGCAAGCGGCGCCATACCACAGCGAATATCTATGCGGATGGAGGTCCCGCGCAGGGGTCCACGCCTGTCGATATCGACATGATCCCCATGTCCATGATCGACCATATCGAGGTCCTGCGGGACGGTGCATCCGCCCAGTACGGTTCGGACGCCATTGCAGGCGTCGTCAACATCATCCTGAAGAAGCAGAATCATGGTCTGACCATGCGCTCGAACACGGGAATCACGAGCGAAGGCGATGGTTTCCAGCAGGGCGTGTTCATTGATGGTGGCCTGAATCTGAACAATCGCGGCTTCGTTCATATCGGCGGCGATTTCGTGCATCAGGACCATACGGTCCGGTCCGGGGCGGACAACCGGACCAACACCTATGTCAATCAGCTTCTCGGACAGCCCGAACAGACCCGTGAGAGCGTCGCCATCAATGCCGGCTACGACATCACCGATAATGTGCAGGCCTATGCCAGCGCGACCTATGCGCACCGGCATGCGGAATCGTATCAGAACTACCGACTGGCCTCCACGCTCGCCAAATATCCCGGCTATGCCGCGATCTATCCATACGGCTACGCCCCCATTGAGGCCCTGAACGAGGACGACTACGAACTGACGGCCGGCTTCAAGGGGACCCTGGCAGGCTGGCACTGGGATGTATCCTCGGTTTTCGGGCGGGATTACGACGCCTTCGATACCGAGAGCTCAACGAATGTGGGTCTGTACACGGCCACGGGGCAAACACCGACGTCCTTCGCCGCACAGTCCTATAACGACACTCAGTGGACGAACAGCGTCGACCTGAGCCGCAAGTTCCGCACGTCCTTCTGGCCCTATGCCATCAACGTCGCAGGGGGAGCGTCCTATCGGTACGAGGCCTATGCCATCGGCACCGGGTCTCCGGCGAGCTACACCTATTCCAGTTCGGATGGCTTTCCTGGCACCAACCCGGCCAATGCAGGCAAATGGTCCCGTGACGTTGCGGCGGGCTATCTCGACATCTCCACGAACCTGATGAAGCACTGGCAGATCGATCTGGCAGGCCGCGTCGAGCACTACACGGATGTCGGCAACACCAAGACCGGCAAGATCTCGACCCGCTACGATTTCAGCCCGCGCTTTGCCATCCGCGGCACGTTCAGCAATGGCTTCCATGCGCCGACGCTGGCGCAGGAGCATTATTCCGCACTCTCCGTCTCTCCGACCGCGGCCAGCGGCATCATTGCGGCGAACTCCGCCGGCGCACTCGCCAATGGCGCCTCGACCCTGAAGCCGGAATCTTCCACGAGTGCGGAAGGTGGCATCATCGTCGAGCCGATCAAGAAGCTCCACGTCACCGTCGACGTATATCAGATCGACCTGCGCGACCGGATCATGCCAGGGGGTACGATCTACGGATCGCAGGCGTACAGCGCGCTCCAGGCTGATGGTTTCAACCTGCCTGCAGGGTCCGAAAACTGGGCTGGAAGCCAGCTTGCCACGCACTGGTTCGCCAATGTCGCCAATACCCGCACTCAGGGCCTCGATCTGACGGCGACCTATCCAACCGATTTCGGTCGTTATGGTCATGCGGACTGGGATGTGGCGATCAACCTGAACCGTACACGTCTGCGCCATCAGGCGGCCAGTACGACGGGAGCGGCCCTTCTGAACGCCCAGTACATCGCCTATCTCACTACGGCATATCCCCGCAGCAAGATTATCTTCGGTGGGACCTGGCGCTCTGCCCGCAACAAGTGGGCCGTCTCCGTCCATGAGATCCGTTATGGCGAGACAACGTCCCAGCTCACCTACTACACCGGGCCTTATACCTACTCCACGAGCCACTTCCTGGAGTTCCAGAATGTGCCGAAATGGACGACGAACGCCTCCGTTACCTACAACATTACGCCCAAATGGAGCGCCACGATCGGCGGGAACAACATCTTCGCCAAGTTCCCGTCCGTCGTGCCGGAAGGAAACCGCTATCTGGGCGTGCCCAAATATTACATGAGCACATCCCAGCTCGGCATGAATGGCGGGTATTATTATCTGGATGTTTCAGCGCGCTTCTAAGCGCCGGCTACATCGGAGAAGCGCCGCATGACAGTTGAGCAAGGCGTCCGGGCAAATGCACCCCGGACGCCTGTCGGCATCACAGAATACGGGTCCGTCTCCGTGAATCTCTGAAGAACTGCACCTGTCACTGTTCAGATTATCCACAGACCAGCATACGCATTTCCGCTTAGTGCCCTGTAAGTTGTATCCCCATTAGAAATCGTGCCTGGAGACGTAATTTCGAGCGTCTTCCTTTCGTTGAGGATCGCAATTTTCGGGCAATTGGCGGAATTCACACCAGAGAGGGCACGCTCAATTCCCGTACTGGTCAGCGAGCAACGTCATCCCTGTACGGCAGCTTGTCTGTGTGGTGTCCGCGAGAGGATTCGAACCTCCGACCCCAGGATTCTTACCACTTCGGTTTTCACCGCCATGCCCAAAAGCATGTTCGTGGTCTGGACTGTCTCTTCACCATGGCCAGAAAGCCAAGGTGTCACCCGTACAGTCTCTACACCTTCTCGCCGGCAAGCCGGAAAGCTTGGCTCGGGATTGGCACGATCAAGACGATCAGAGCGTTCCCCGAATTTGAGCGAATCCACCATGCGGTTTCCCATCATGGCGCCCAATTCAAACCTTAGGAATCCTGTGCTCTATCCTGCTGAGCTACGCGGACAAACAAGTTCATTCTATCGCAGTTATATGATCGCTGCAACCGCATCGGTTTTCATCGAGTATGAAAAATGTCAGGAATTCTCCCTCCAAACCAGCGTGCGCCAGAAGGAAGCGAGAAAAATCGCCTCCCTCGACAGGACATATCCTTAGATGATGAAGATCACATATCCCGTTTATGCTATTTAAACTTTTTCTGGTTAGCCTTTATAAGCGAGGCTCCTGCTACGGCCTTGCGCGACATCTTTTTTCCATCAAAAAGGTGATCTGTTTTTCTGGTAGTACCAAATCCTGAGTAGGATAGAGCGCGTTCGCAGCTGGCATCCTACACAATACCCCTCTGTGGGGTTTGCAGGTTTGACTGGGTTGAGAATTGCCATGCTCTGCGTTGCTGACAACGATTTACTGAAAAAGTCTGGAGTCTCCGTGCTTTTCGGCAAGGAATGCTGATTGTGGAGGCGACGAAGATAGTCGACAGTTCATCCCGTCATATCCGCGAGACCGATCCCACCCTTCTGCGCATGCGACTGATCGGGCAGATGGAGGCGAGAACCCTCACGGGCGAAAGCGTGCTCCCGGTCGGAGGTAAAACACGGGCACTTCTGGCCATTCTTGCTCTTTCTGACCGAAAGCCGGTTCTCCGATCCCGGCTGGCGGAACTGTTGTGGAGCCAGCGCCCCGAGGAAATGGCGCGCGCGTCCCTGCGGCAGGAAATCCACCGTCTTCTGGACGCACTGAGTCCACTGGGGGTGGATGTCATCGACGTTCAGCGACACTCACTGGCCCTGAAGCCCGCCCTCACCTCGGTGGATGCGGAAAGGCTGCTCACTGTCAGTGTCCGGACGATCGACAGTGTGGCCCTGCCTGACGAACCTCTCCTTGGGGAACTGACCGGCGTGGATCCGGCGCTGGACGAATGGCTGATCCAGCAGAGGGAACGCCTTTCGGCACATCTCCAGCGAGTTTATGAAAATGCCGTTCAGGAACTGACGGACCCGGATCAGATCGAGGACGTGGCCGAACGTCTGTTGAAATTTGACGGACTGAACGAGATTGCCTGGCGGGCCAGGGTGCAGATGGCCCTGCATCGTGGCGACAAGGGGAGGGCAGCCGCGCTGGCTGACCAGATGACCCATCTTTTCGGAGACGCGGAGACCCCCTCCCTTACTCCGTCAACGCAGGCACTGATCAAGAGCATTCCGACTGAAAACCCGAGCAGGGACCTGGTAAAGGATTTCTCTTCAGTACCCTTGGCCGCCGGGGGGGCTGAAGCCCCTTTCATGGCCACTGTGCCGCGTCCGGATCCGATGCTGGCCATGCCACTGCATTACGCCGCACAGCATCCGGACGCAGCGGAGCCCCGGAAAATCTCGCTGCTTTTCCTGCCTCCCTTCTGTACGGATGAAACGCCTGCCGAACAGGGCCGGAATCTGCGGGATCAACTGGAACTCATATTCGTCAATATGGGCGCTTTCGATATTCTTGCACGTCCTGAATTTTCCCAGCCCCACTCTGTGAGTGCGGCCGCGATCTATCGATCCTGCGGCGTGGATTACATCATTTCCGGAAATCTGCGGACAGATCCTGAGGGAACTGAAAACCGGCTGATCCTCCGCGTGCTGGACGCCCGGCGCGGGGGTACCATCATCTGGGGAACACATTACGATTTCCCGTCCTCAGGCCCGGATACAGCAAAAAACAGCCTTCTGGCCCCCGCGCAGGCGATGCAATGGAGCATCTTCATCACCGAAGCCCGCCGGATTGCAGCCCGTCCCGACGCAGAACTTTCAGCACTTGGAATGGCATTGCGGGCTTTCATACTACTCCTGCGGCATGATTCTTCGCTTTTCGGGAGAATTGGATTTCTACTGGAACGTGCCGTCGATCTGGACGGAGACGACGGCACAATTGCCCTCATTGATGCCCTGCATTGCTATATTCGTTTCTTAAATGACTGGAGTCCTGAAGCCGACGCTATTTTTGCCCATGGCCTTCGCAGCGTTCGTGCCGCCGTTTCTCTGATGCCGGATTTGCATGCGGTCGAAGTTCTCCTCGCAGCGTATCTGATGCATCAGCCTGTCATGCACAATACCGCTCTCTCGGTTGCCCGATCCGCGGTCGAGGGAATCTCCCGGATCAAGGGGCCTCACGAGGATTCTCCAGACCTTTTGATGGCGAAGACTGTTCTGGCCCTGCTCGGAGGAGATATGAAAGCAGCAGCCGAAAAAGTGAATCTGCTATTGGAAAACAAGTATCGCTCACAGTTGCTTGAACTCCTGCGACCGGTTTTCATGATGGTCCTGCTCCTGGGGGAAGACTATCAGGAAGTAATCTCAATGGGCCGGTTGATGTCCGGGCTTTATCCGTCCTGCCCGAGTTCTCTGGTTTATTATCTCATCGCCCTGATTGAAGTGGGTGACTGTGCCGAAGAGATGCATCAGGTCTGCCGCCACCTTCTTCGTCTGGTGCCGGATCTGACCATTTCCAGAGCTGTCAGCCGGTTTCCTTGCGCGGGGAAGACACGACTGACGAGGCTGGCTGAAGCACTGGGCGAGGCCGGCCTGGCTGAAGGATAAGAACATCTTCCTTCAGGTGCTTGGCCTCTTGCCGCCGGCACGATATGAACACTCAAACAGAAGTTGCCGGCTGCAGGCCTCGCCAGTCTGCATCCTTGCTTGTGACCGGCCCTGGCGCGGCCCGCAGGACCACACATGATGTCTCGCATCCAGTTAACCGTTCTTCGCCCCCTCCACCAGCCGACAACCCGGCTTGCTCTGGGCTTTTTGGCGCTCGGCGCTCTTGCCGCCTGCGGCAGCGGGCGTGACCCCAGCACCCTGACCGCGCCCCGCAATCATCTTCTCGGAGTGGATCGCGGCGCCGAAGGTGGCGCTGACGAACTGCGCGGCGGTGTGAACGCATATCTGTGGCGTGGAGCGATCGACACCCTGTCCTTCATGCCGCTGGCCTCTGCCGATGCCGTGGGCGGTGTCATTCTGACGGACTGGTATCAGCCGTCCGCCAGCCAGAACGAGCGGTTCAAGATTGCAGCCTATGTGCTGGACCGTCGCCTGCGTTCGGACGCCCTGCGGGTTTCCGTGTTCCGGCAGGTTCTGCAGGACGGCCAGTGGGAAGACACTCCTGTTTCCGCCACCACCACTTCCGACATCACCACCCGTATCCTGGCGCGTGCACGTCAGCTGCGTGCCGAAAATGGCGAGCGGGACAACTGAGTCAGACATGAGCGATACCACAGCCCCCGCATTCGATTTCCAGAATCGCGAACCATTCTGGCAGAACGAATGGAAGCGGCGGAATACCTTTGCGGTTCCGGATGTTCCCCCGGCCGATCGTCCGAAATACTATGTGCTGGAGATGTTCCCGTACCCGTCGGGACAGCTTCATGTCGGACATGTCCGAAACTACACGCTCGGGGATGTGGTCGCGCGCTACAAACGGGCCCGTGGTTTCGCTGTCATGCACCCTATGGGATGGGACGCGTTCGGTCTGCCGGCGGAAAATGCCGCCCGTGAACGCAATGTCCATCCTGGCAAGTGGACGATGGACAACATCGCCACCATGCGGGGCACGCTGCAGCGTCTGGGTTTCTCGCTGGACTGGGACCGTGAGATCGCGACCTGTCTGCCGGAATATTACGGCAAGCAGCAGAAGCTGTTCACCGACATGCTGGCCGCCGGTCTGGTCGAGCGGCGGGACTCTCTGGTCAACTGGGATCCGGTCGACGAGACGGTTCTTGCGAACGAGCAGGTCGTGGATGGGCGCGGCTGGCGCTCGGGAGCACTGATCGAGAAGAAGAAGCTCTCCCAGTGGTTCCTGAAAATCACGAAATTCGCTCAGCCCCTGCTCGATGATCTGAAGACGCTTGATCGCTGGCCCGAACGCGTCCGGACAATGCAGGAGCGCTGGATCGGCCGTTCGGAAGGCGCGCGGGTCCGCTTTGCGCTGCATCAGCCGCCCGTCGGTTATGACGAGGATCTCGACAGCATCGAAGTTTTCACGACGCGCCCTGACACTCTGTTCGGCCTGAGCTTCATCGGGATTTCGGCGGAACATCCGCTGGCCCGAAAGGTTGCGGAAAGCAACCCGCAGGCTGCTGCCTTTATTGGGGAATGTCGCCGTCTCGGGACGTCCGAGGAAGTGATCGAAGCTGCCGAGAAGCGCGGATTCGACACAGGTCTGCGGGTAGCCAACCCGCTTGATCCCGAAAAAACGGCGCCTGTCTGGATCGCCAATTTCGTCCTGATGGATTACGGCACGGGCGCTGTTTTTGGCTGCCCGTGTGGCGATCAGCGCGATCTCGATTTCGCCCGCAAATACGACCTGCCGGTTCCGCAGGTTCTGCTGCCCCCGGGGCAGGATGCCGACACTTTTGTGCTGGGCAAGAAAGCGGTTTCGGGCGACGCGACGCTTTTCAATTCGGGTTTCCTCGATGGGCTGGATCCTGCTGCGGCGCGGACGAAAGTCATTGAGCGTCTTGAAGGTCTGGGGGCTGGCAAGGGCGTCGTGAACTGGCGCCTGCGCGACTGGGGCATTTCTCGTCAGCGCTACTGGGGCTGCCCCATTCCCATCATCCATTGCGACACCTGCGGCCCGGTTCCGGTGCCAGATGAGCAGCTTCCCGTCATCCTGCCGGAAGACGTGACATTTGATCGTCCCGGCAATCCGCTCGATCACCATCCGACCTGGAAGCACGTCAACTGCCCGCATTGCGGCAATCCTGCGGTTCGCGAAACCGATACTTTCGACACTTTCGTTGACAGTTCCTGGTATTTCGCCCGCTTCACCAGTCCGCATGCCGAAACTCCGACGGTTCCGGCGGCGGCGAATGGCTGGCTGCCGGTGGACCAGTATATCGGCGGCATCGAGCATGCGATCCTGCATCTGCTCTATGCGCGTTTCTTCACCCGCGCGATGCATGAAACCGGGCATCTGGATGTGGACGAGCCGTTTGCCGGCCTCTTCACCCAGGGCATGGTAACGCATGAGAGCTACCGCGACGACAGTGGCTGGCTGTATCCCGAAGAGGTCGAGCGGCAGGGCGATCAGGTCGTGCGCCGTGAGTCCGGCACGCCGGTTCAGGTCGGACGCTCGGAAAAGATGTCCAAATCCAAGCGCAACACGGTGTCTCCGGTCGACATCATCGAGCGTTATGGCGCGGATACGGCCCGCTGGTTCGTTCTCTCCGATAGTCCGCCCGAGAGGGACATGGAATGGACGGCCGCAGGCGTTGCCGCTGCTGCCCGCTTTGGCCAGAGGCTGCACCGTCTCGTGGCCTCCGTGGCCACACGGGATGCAGCCGACAGTGCACATGGTGTGGCGGGGGATGACCTGCGCCGTGTCACACACCGGACCATTGCCGCCGTCGGTGAAGCTCTCGAAGCCTTCACCCCGAATGTTGCCGTGGCCCGTCTGCATGAACTGACCTCGGCTCTGGCAGATGCGGAGCGCCTTGAAGGTGCCGGCATTGCCGCTGCGCGCCGTGAGGCGGCCCGCGTGCTGTGTCTGCTGACGGCTCCGATGATGCCCCATCTTGCGGAAGACATGATGGCGGTTCTGGAACCGGGCAGTGCGCTGGTTGTGGAGCGTCCCTGGCCGGAAGCCGAAGAAAAATGGCTGGCCGTGCAGAGTGTGACGATCGGTGTGCAGATCCTTGGCAAGCTGCGCGGAACCATTGAAGTTCCGCCCAATGCGCCGAAGGAAGACGTGCTGGCCGCAGCGAAGAGCGAGCCGAACGTGGCCCGTCTGCTTGAAGGGAAACGACTGGTGAAGGAAATCCATGTTCCGAACCGGATCGTCAATTTCGTGGTGGCGAGCTGATGTCTGACCGGCGCGGCGCCTTTCTGCTCACGGCTTTCCTTCTGCTGGGGGGGTGTGGTTTTTCTCCCCTCTATGGAAAGCTGACCCCGAAAACCGACATGTCGGAAGAGTTGGCACAGATTTATGTGGACAACATTCCGGGGCGTTATGGCCAGGAACTCCGTCTGGCCCTGCAGAAAAATCTGGCCGGCGCCGGGCCGGAAGACCCTCATAAATACATGCTGAAAGTCTCTTCCGGCATGAACGAGGAAGCGATCGACATCCATCAGGACAATACGTCCGGCCGCACCCGGAGCACAGGAGCGGCGCACTGGATGCTCATCACCGTCGAGCAGAATCCGCGCCTTCTGGCGCAGGGAGATGCAACGACGCTGGATGGTTTCAACACCACGTTCGAGCAGTATTTCGCCCAGACCCTGAATGATGAAACGCTTCAGGCACGCGTTTCGGACACGCTGGCGCAGACCATGACGCAGCAGATCGCAATCTGGTTCCGCAATCACAACATGCCTGAGAAAGCCGCGACGGATGAACTGCCGCGCTATCTGAACACGGACCGCATGCCGGATGACAACGGCAATGCCGCCACCGACCGGACGGGTGTCGATGGCTTCCCGGCTTCCGCAACGGGCCGTCTGTCCAGAAGCACGACCAGCACGTCTGCGCAGTAAGTGGTGAAGATCGACGCACGAAGCATCAGTCGGACACTGGCCGATGCCGGGTCCTGGCGGGCCATCGTGCTTCATGGCGAAGATACCGGTCTTATTCGTGAACGTGCGGCGCAGGCGGTCAGGCTGGTGGCCGGGACGACGGATGATCCGTTCCAGGTGGCTCAGCTGGATCGGGAAACGCAGGACCGGCTCGAAGAAGAGGCCACGGCACTTTCCCTGATCGGCGGGCGACGGGTGGTCTGGGTGCGTGAGGCTCAGGACAGTCTGGCCCCTCTGTTCAAGCGGGTGCTTGAGACCGAAACAGAAACCCTGATCGTTATCGAGGCTCCGGGAATTACGGCGCGCTCGAAACTGCGCGCCCTCGCCGAAGCCCACAAGCAGGTCGCGTCCATCGCCTGTTATCCCGAAGAAGGACGCGCCCTCTCCCAGACCGTGACGGATGCTCTCGGCCAAGCCGGTGTGACGATCGACCGCGATGCCCTGACCTGGCTGATGGGCGTGCTTGGCTCCGACCGCGGTGGCGTGCGGGGCGAGATCGAGAAGCTTGTTCTGTATGCGGGCGAAAAGGGCCGTCTCGATCTACAGGCCGTGCAGGACTGTGTCGGCGATGCGGGCGGCAATTCCTTGGAAGATGCCGCTTTTTCCGCGCTGTGCGGAAACCGTATGATGGCCGATCAGGCTCTGGAGCGGGCACTGGCCGATGGCGCCAACCCCGTGGCGGTCGCACGAACCGTTCTGGGCGTTCTGGTGCGGCTTCAGAAAGTTGCGCAGGGCGTGCAGGATGGTCAGGGACGGGCCGAGACCATGAAGGCACTCAGGCCCCCCGTATTCTTCAAGCGGACGGCGGCTTTCAACCAGGCGCTCGACCGGTGGCCTCTTGCGGCTCTGAGCACAGCGGCCTGGGAAACGCAGGCGTTCGAACTGGCCTGCAAGCAGAGCGCATCCCCTGACATGGCGCTGTGCAGGCGGCATATCGCCTCTCTGTGCACCGTCAGGAAGACCTGAACCGTTCAGGCAGGAATGGGGATAAGTAATTTTCCTCTATTTCCGATCCCTCAAGCCAAATATAACGATGCGCCCGCTATATGGCGTTCGTCTTTCGTGCGTAAGGTTTCAGGTCCATGTCTCTTTCTTCCCAACCTCATACATTTCGCCTGTCTCCGGCGGACTATGGCCATCTAGTGGAACAGGCCACTGTCGCGCCTGAACAGTACTGGGCGCGTGAGAGCACACGGCTGACCTGGAGCACCAACCCCAGTCAGGCCCATTGCACCAAAGACGGCTGGTTTCCGGGCGGAGTGCTCAATGCGAGCGTCAACTGTCTGGACCGGCATCTCGAGAAGCGCGGCGATCAGCACGCCCTTGTCTGGCAGGCCGAAGAGACCGACCGGGTTGTGACCTTCACCTACCGAACGCTCCACGAGCGCGTCTGCCGCATGGCGAACGTGCTGCGCCAGCAGGGCGTACAGACAGGAGACCGGGTTGCCATTCACCTGCCGTCCGTCCCCGAAGGTCTGATCGCCATGCTTGCCTGCGCGCGGATCGGGGCCATCCACGTGGTTCTTTTCGGCGGGTTTTCTCCGGAAGCGATTGCCGACCGGCTGGCTGACAGTGGCGCGGTTCTGGTCATTACCGCCAATATGGGACGCCGCGGTCCCAAACGGATCCCGTTCAAGACGACGCTGGACGCCGCTCTGGACCTCCGTCTGGAAGCTCTCGCCGTCAGGCATGTTCTGGTCGTGAGCGTGACGCAGGACGACGTTGATCTGACGACGGGACGTGACATGTGGCTGACGCCCCTCCTCAACGAGGCACCGGCCGACTGCGCGGCGCAGGACATGCCCGCCTCAGCCCCGCTGTTCCTGCTGTACACATCCGGCAGCACCGGAAAGCCCAAGGGGATCGTGCATGGTACGGGCGGCTATCTGGTCTGGGCGTCCTATACCCATGAACTGGTCTTCGATCATCAGGAAGGCGACATCTTCTGGTGCACCGCCGATATCGGCTGGATCACCGGGCATACCTATGGCGTTTACGGCCCCCTGCTGAATGGCGGGACGATTCTGCTGTTCGAAGGCATGCCGTCCTATCCGGGACCGGGCCGCTGGTGGAGCGTCATTCAGGACCATAAGGTCACGACATTCTATACGTCTCCTACCGCGATCCGGGCTCTCATGCGCGAAGGCGACGAGGTTGTACAGCGTCATGATCTCTCCTCCCTGCGCGTTCTGGGGACTGTCGGCGAGCCCATCAGTCAGGAAGCCTGGTCCTGGTTCAATGACCATGTTGGCGGCGGGCGCTGCGCTTTCGTCGACACCTGGTGGCAGACGGAAAGCGGCGGGATCATGATTTCGCCCGTTCCGGGCGCCGTCCGAGAGAAGCCGGCTTCCGCCACGCTTCCCCTGCCCGGTGTCCATCCGGTTCTTCTGGACGAACGCGGCGCTCCGAAAGAAGGCGCAACGGAGGGTGTGCTCTGCCTCAGGGGTTCGTGGCCCGGCCGGGCGCTCACGATCTGGAATGATGCTGCCCTTTTCGAGCGCACCTATCTTCAGCCCTATCCCGGCTACTATTTCACGGGTGACGGCGCGCGGCGTGACGAGGACGGGTATTACTGGATCACCGGGCGCGTTGACGACGTGATCAACGTCTCCGGTCACCGGATCGGATCCGCAGAAATCGAAGACGCGCTGGCGACTGAACTGGCCATTGCGGAGAGTGCGGCGATCGGCGTCCCGCATGACCTCAAGGGACAGGGGATCGTCGTCTATGTCGTCCCGCGCGATAACGCTCCGGAGGATCTTCACGTCCGGGCCGCGAAGGCCATTACGTCAAAAGTGGGCCGCTATGCGGCGCCGGAACGCATTCATGTCGTGCCGGATCTTCCCAAGACCCGCTCGGGGAAAAGCGTTCGTCGCCTGCTTCGCAAGATTGCCTGCGGAGAGACCGAAGGATTTGGTGACCTCTCCACCCTTGCCGATCCTGAGATCGTTGCAACGCTGATCGCGCTGATCCAGGTACCGAAAAGCTGATCTGTCAGCCCTGACAGGGTTCAGACATCGGTCGTGCCGCCCGATGTCTGAACCGGGATGAGCGCGTCGCTCAGGAACCCGAAGACGACATGCATGAAATAAACGGAAATGGCCGCGACCAGCAACACGGCAAACAGCCGTCCGAAAATCCTGAACGACGCCACGATCAGCGCTCCCAGAAGCAGGAACAGCAGCACTGTCTGTGAGTTTCCCTGTATCCCGAGACTGGCCAGGACGGTGCGGGCCATGACCTCGATGATCGCCACACCGGCCACAACCACGCCCAGCAGTCCCAGGATCAGGCCCCACAACGTATCGAGTATGGATTGCATCACGTGATCTGGCACCGATTGAAAGAGGACAAGATCACTCCACAAAGCCATTCTCCGCGGCTCCGGTCAACTGTCATCTGCCATGGGGATAGACGAATGTTGGAGCGACCGTTACGAAAGGTGATCCTTTCCTGACCGGATTTTCTGACATGGATCATCGATGACGAGTTCGCCCGCCCTGCTGCTGACGATCGTTCAGTCCATTCTCCCGATTCTCGTAACGCTGGGATTTGGATATTTCGCGGCATACCGAAAGGATTTCGATGCCCAGCAGGCTGGTGTTCTGACACGTCTGGTCATGCTCTACGCGCTTCCGCTGGAACTGCTGGCGTCCATCCTCAGTACACCCCGCAACCAGGTTCTGGCAGCAGGTCCGGTCGCAGCTCTGATCCTGCTCGCCATGATCGGTGGCTATGGCCTGATCTTCGCCATCCTGCGCCTGCTACTCAAACGCCGTCTGGGTGAAGCGGCCCTGATCGCTATGACCATCACGGGTCCCTCCGTTCCCTTCATCGGCATTCCGGTTCTGGGACAGATCTTCGGTCCAGCCAGTTCGGTGCCGATTTCAATCGCGTCCCTGGCCATGAATCTGGTTCAGCTTCCCATCACCCTGATTCTGATGGGACATGACCGTGGCAGCCGCCATCGGGTCGAGACTGAAGGGAAAACCCGGAACGAACTCCGCGAGCTGCTGGGACACCTCTTGCATTCCTGCCGGGAGCCGGTCGTCTGGGTTCCGATGATGGCGCTTGTCCTGGTCAGCATCGGCGCCTTCCTGCCACAGTTTCTCAAGGGCTCACTTCAACTGCTCGGCCGCACAACCGGTGGCGCGGCGCTGTTCGCATCAGGCGTAGTGCTCTTTACGCGTCAGGTAAAATTCAGCCCTCTGGTCGGCGTGATCGTCAGTGTCCGGAATGTCATTATTCCCGGAATCATCTATGCGCTGGCCCGTCTGTGGCATCTTCCCCTGCCTGCACTTCAGGAGAGCGTCCTGACGATGGCGATCCCCAGTGCGTCGATCAACGTCATCCTTGCCATGCGCTATCATGTGCTGGAACGTGAAATTGCATCCGTTCTGTTCTTCGGAACGTTAAGTTCAATCTTCACGATGGCATTTTTCATTTGGCTGACAGGTGCATGACCAGTTTTCTTTTCGTGTGTACAGGCAATATCTGCCGCTCCCCCCTGGCCGAACTGGCCATGCGTCGCGAAGCCAGCCTGCGCGGACTGACCCTTGATATCGATTCTGCGGCAACCGGGCGCTGGAATCTCGGCGAGGCGCCTGACCCCCGTGCCCGTGTCGTCGCATCCAGACAGGGCCTGGATGCGTCACCGCTTCGGGCACGTCTTGTCACCAAAGAAGATTTCGACCGGTTTGACCACATCATTGCGATGGACCATTCCCATCTCGCCATCCTCAGACAGATGCGCCCTCATCAATCAAAAGCGCGCCTTTCCCTGATGCTGGACCATATTCCCGCCCGTGCCGGACAGGACGTCATTGACCCCTATTACGGCCCGGATGAAGGCTTCATCACGACATGGGAAGACGTCGAAGCCGCTTGTGCCGCCCTTGCCAGAACAGTTCTTGGTCCCCGTCCCTGAAGCTTCTAGCTTGAGGGAAACAGAAATGGAGAATTCCGTGTCCCCCAAACCTGACATTCTGACAATTGATCCCCTCGTGCCGCTCATGAAGGAAAGGCTGGAGAAATCGTTTACACTTCACCCCTACACATCACTGGAAAATCTGAAGAACATTGCTCCTGCCATTCGCGGGATTACGACAGGTGGCGGATCCGGGGTTCCTGCCGAAATCATGGACGCCCTGCCCAATCTTGAAGTCATTTCCGTCAACGGCGTGGGCACGGACCGCATCAATCTGGATGAGGCAAAACGGCGCAATATCGGGGTCGCCACAACCCAGAACACCCTGACGGACGACGTGGCCGACATGGCCGTCGCGCTGATGATGGCGATGATGCGGGGCATCGTAACGAACGATGCCTTCGTCCGTGCTGGAAAATGGCCGTCCGCCACGCCTCCCCTCGGACGAAGCCTGACACGGAAAAAAGTGGGCATCGCAGGATTCGGACATATCGGCCAGGCGATTGCCAAACGCATCTCGGCGTTCGGAATGGAGGTGGCCTACTTCAACTCACACGCCCGGCCTGAAAGCACCTACCACTTCGAGCCTGATCTGAAGGCGCTGGCAACCTGGTGCGATGTCCTGATCCTGGCGGTCTCAGGCGGTCCACGATCCGCCAACATGATCGACAGGGACATCCTGGATACTCTGGGCAAGGACGGTTTCCTGGTCAATATCGCCAGAGGAACAGTGGTTGACGAAGCAGCACTTCTGAGCGCCTTGCAGGAAAAACGCATCGCTGGCGCAGGGCTGGACGTTTTCCAGAACGAACCGAATATCAACCCGGCTTTTCTAAGCCTGCCAAACACCGTTCTGCAGGCCCATCAGGCGTCGGCCACAGACGAAACCAGAACAGCCATGGCTAATCTGGTCGTGGACAACCTGATTGCCTATTTCACCGACAAAACCCTGCTTACGCCCGTAA
>NZ_WIPH01000019.1 GCF_009547075.1 Gluconobacter aidae | reverse complement strand
GTGAACCCTGCACCAAGAACCGATCAAGAACGCCAGCATCAGGGTGATGCATGGCGCTCTTCCTGTTTGATGCAAAGCCCAGCATCGCAGCAAGGTCGCCCTCAAGGAAAATCTCTAGTTCTCCATTCTCCGGAATGAGTTTGATCCGTGTGAGCAGAGAACGGATCGCTTCTACCGTCTGTGTTCTGCTGACCTCGTTCTGGAGGCTGTCGTGAAGGGCGCCGATCTTCTGACGATAGAGCTCCGCCATGTTCGGATGCAGCAGAGGCGGCGGGGAAGGGGCTTCGGCCAGCCGCGCTTCGATCTCGGCCTTGCGCGCTTCAAGTTGCTCCATGCGTGTTTTGAGAGCAGAACTGGCAAAGCCATCCAGGATCGCCTGAACGGCCTTGTTCAGTTCGCGCTCGATTTTGGGAAGTTCGGATTTCAGGGTAGTCAGATCGGCTCCTTTTTCCATCCGCAGCCGGTTGACCTCTCGTGTGAACTCGTCACAGAATTCCTTGAAGAGGGCGGGATCCATCATCTGGGTCCGCAGACCGTTGAGAACGGATTTTTCCAGAACGTCCCGTCGAATTGTCAGGCGGTTCTCGCAGGTGCCCTTGTTCCGGGCTGTCGAGCAGCCGAGATGGTGTTTCGAGATCATTGAAAAGCCACCGCCGCAACAGCCGCATTTGATGAGGCCTGTCAGAAGATGGGTCGGACGTTGCAGGGCGTTGAGGGGATGAACGCCGTTACCGCGGGATTTTTGGGACCAGGTCGTTTTGCTCTGACGGGCTTTGACCGCATCCCAGAGATCCTGCTCGATAATGCGCAGATCAGGAACATCCTGAAGAACCCATTCGGATTCAGGGTTCAGGCGTGACACCCGTTTCCCGGTGCTCGGGTCCTTGATGTAGCGCAGGCGGTTCCAGACAAGTCGGCCGATATAGAGTTCGTTGTTGAGGATGCCGGTGCCGCGTTCCCGGTTGCCATTGATCGTTGATGGGCTCCATGCTCCGGAAAGAGGGCCGCGATGGCCTTCAGCATTCAGAGAAAGAGCAATGGCTTTGGGAGATTTGCCGTCGGCATAGTCCCGAAAGATCCGGCGGACGATCTGCGCCTGCTCGTCATTGACGGCGCGTTCGCCGCAGATCGCCTCGCCATGACTGTCGCGCTGTTTGACAACATCGTAGCCGTAGCACAGGCCGCCACCGGATTTGCCCAGTTCGACGCGGCCACGCAGACCCCGCCGGGTCTTGTTGGCCAGTTCCCTGAGGTAGAGCGCATTCATCGTGCCGGTCAGGCCAATATGGAGATGATTGATCTCACCCTCTGAAAGGGTGACGATCTTTACCCCTGCAAAGCTCATGCGTTTGAACAGACCGGCGATGTCTTCCTGATCACGGGACAGGCGATCCATCGCTTCTGTCAGGAGGATCTGGAAGCGACCCGCATTGGCATCCGTGATGAGCTCCTGGATACCAGGACGGATCAAGGACGCCCCCGAAATCGCCCGGTCGCTGTAACTGTCAACGATCGTCCAACCCTGTGTGTCAGCATAACCGCGACAGGCCCGGAGTTGATCCTCAATGGACGCATCCCGCTGGTTGTCCGAGGAGTAACGCGCATAAAGGACAACTTTCATGGTGGGGTTTTCTTTTTTGAGGGTGACGTGATCTTGGTCAGGGAATGAGCAGCTTGATGTTCGTAGCATTGTCGGGCCGCTTCGCGGGCTAAAAAACGGACAAGAATAATCAGGGCGTCTGAGGGCTCACGATTCTGCTCAGGCTTTTTGCGCGATGACTCTGAAGAAAATTGCGAGGACATGATGAAGCTCCGACAACGGTGCTTCATTCATCGCTCGTCAGTATGAGAGAAAAAAATTCGTTGTCGCTGAAATATTAAATAATCTTAATGAATGTCTACACGTGTGATCCAAGGTCATCAAAAAAGGGGGGTGTTGCTCGTTACCTCTGAACGTTGCTGATCAGGTGCGCTCCAGTATCCTTTTTGGAGGCTGCCTTATTTTTGATTGGGAGGAATATATTTCCTGAAGATATCAAGAAAAACCTCTGGCACTTCGGAAAAAGTAATTACGCAAAGCGTCCTGTCCTCTGCGTCATGATCAATGGCCTCTTCTGTCTTATCCTGTCCCACCGAGGCCAGCGATGTTGGGAAAAGATCATTTTCACGATAGGAGGGGACGGCCTGACAAGAGAAAGCAGAGGTGGTGATCCAAGTCGAAGAATTGAAACCTTTTGGAATTTTCGGACCAAAAAGAGGTTCTGGCTCAAATGCAATACCCGTCAAAGGACTGATGGGACGCCTTTTTTTTCGATACTCAGGTGTAAAACGATGGCCTCTCCGAAGCTCGGCAGCTTTGATATCGCTTTTGATGAGAACGAGTTCATGGAGGCGTAAGATGGGTTCAGGGGATGGTTTCGTTTGTTGCTTGACGGTGAGTTCGTTTTGCAGTGCTAAAGCCAGAGCAATGGTACCTGTGGTCAGGTCGTCCCAGTCTGTATGGTGCAGGATCGTGTGTCCGGCCCGAATGTCGCGATAACCCAGATCTTCCTTAGTCTCTGGCCAGTCGGCTCTTGCTCCTGTTGATGGATCTTCGACAGCTGAGGACAGAATATTCATCGCTCCCAGAATATGTCCAACGGAGTGGAAATGATGTTTCAAAAGCATAAATCTGGTTCGACAGGTACTTGTCTCAGGCGCACCCGCTCTTCCATTTCGGATACAAACATATGCATCCTGAGCGTGTCTTGCAGCGGGTGCGGATCCGTCTATGAGCCGGGCAGCAGGTGGTAAGTGTCCACGTTCTACAGCTCGACTGAGATCGAAAAGAAATGCCAGTCTTCCCCATCTGGGAGGTTGTTCAGGATGAAAAAGACGAAGACGAATTGCGACGTGAACTGAAAATCCGATGACCGCGCATGCGTCTTGCAGAAGGGGACGCCAGAAGAGATTATAATTCTCGAAAAGTCGATCCTCATCCACTACGGCAAGTTTCCTGCTGAGCGTTTTAATCGCCGATGTCAGTGCCTGCAGACGGATATGTTCTCCTAAAGCCGCCAGTTTTCTGTCGTCCTGAGGTTCGGATTGCGCTCCCGTTTTTCGTCTGGCCATCGCTGCACTCAGGCATGAATTCAGCTCAGGAAGAGATTTTTGCGCGAGTGAGCAAAAATCTCCAAAAACACGATGGTCAGGATCAGTCAGGGTTTTGGTCAGGAAATTCATCTCCCGCTGCATCTTCATGAGACGCAGACGTCCGTAAAAATATGTTCTGACCTTCATCCGAGGGGGGATGACTTCCGTGACCTGCCGGTTCTTTTCCGGTCCTGCCTTGGGGTCCGAAGCAAATGCGTATGCGGCTTCAAGGAGAACGGCCTGCAGTCTCAAATTCATGCTCTCTGCGGGCAACGACATCGGCAGTTCAAGGGGAGGAATTGGCGCGGGAGCTTTGTGACGGGGGCGGCCTGGTCGTTTTCGGATCATTGTTCAGTCTCGCTCTCTGTCTTTCTGTTCCCTGCGCGATCGCCTCATGGCCGGACTATTCTTCCGATTTTCTCTTTTCAGTGCTGGGCTTGGCGTTGAGCGCGCTCTTCTCGTTGTGAAATCGTGAACCAGCAAAAGTCGATCGCAAACAGCTGTTACTGTCTTTACATCGTATCTCGAGAGCGCCTGTGCAACATGCTTCTGGTCAAGATAGATACGATTGGCGACGGATGTCGGATCGCGGGAGATTGTCATCCCCATCTCCTGAAGATCGGCAACAAGTGTTGCCGCAGCGCTAAACGACTGGCGCGCAGGCGAAGACAGAAGCAGGGCGAGGGAACTTGCCGGATTGTCTGCTCCTGGTCTGTCCAGATGACGCGCTGTCAGGTCAAATAATCGCTCAACCTGCGCTGTCGCGTATTTCAGACCACAGGGTTTCAGGCGCCTTGCATCCCGTCCTTGTCTGAGAAGTCGATTTTGAATCGATCGGAGTGCATCTGCATCAATCCAGAGACCATTTGCATCTTTTTTCCCGCGTGACAAAAGAGCGCGATATTCCGCATCCGCTGTCAGATCGAGGTCTTCAGGCGAGACATCGCGGGCAATGCAATGCCACTGAGGGTTATCTGACAGGCCGGTTCGTTGAAGCGCTTCGGCGACAGCCTCGCGTCGACGTCGACGTCGATGTGACTTCTCGAACCAGACACTGTTTTTTGCGATGGCGATGTAGGTCTGTGTTCGAAGGGATGTTTTCAGATTTTCGGTCATGTCTTGTGATCGGAAGCCGATTTCAGGCAAGGGGGACCTCAGGAGTTCTTCAACAGGCTTGAGAGACGAACTGCCCTGCAGGATCTGCTTCTGACGCGCCTGTTTCAACCGCAGTTTAAGGGATAAGGGGGCATTGCGCCGCTCGGCCTGAAGCAGTGTTTTATGAAAACTCTTTAAAGCATCCGCGCGGAGTGTTCTGGCGTCTTCCAGTAAGGAAAGGGCGGACAGCCTCTGGTCGCGTCGGTCCAGATTATCGGCCATGGCTGTCAGGATGTCGTCGCGGCCGATGGATTGCCTGCTCCCCATGCCGCGTCGTGACATGATATTCCGTCGCTCAGCGCGCTCAGATGTCACGATCCAGTTCCTGAAGCGATGTCGGCTCGCGCCTACATAGGCGCGATGAGCGTCAAGATGTCCCGACCCCCGTGGCATGGCCAGGATATGTTCGGTCGATGTCAGTCCCTGTGATGCATCGATTGTCAGGACATCGCCATATCCCAGAAGAACCCGGTCGTCTTGCGGGCTTGCCAGAGTTTCCAGGTCGACCCAGCCGCAAGTGCCATGACTGTTTCTGAGATAGAGACCGCCGTATCTGTAATCGAGCACTTCCAGCACACTGCCATTATTGCCGATGATCCCGCGCTTACCATCATCGCGTTTTGCATTTGTTCTCTTGAAAAGACGAACCCTGTCGCCACGTGCCAAAGGGAGATCGTAGGGCGTCCCGTGCTGATCCATCGCTTTGAGGATCACAAGGTCTTTGTCGAGCTCGCCAATAGAGCGCCTCCGGTCGCGGATTACAGAAGCGATCATACGGGCGTCAGCGTTCGTTGGCGCGCTGACTGTCAGTGTATTTTGTGTCTCCTTTTTCAAGACAATATGCCGTTCCAGCCAGAGATCGGCGATGTGTTCAGCGACCTGATGGTCGTCGCCGTCTGCAAAGAGAAGGGATCCATCTTCAAATTTTCGGCGCAGTGCTTCCAATGCTCTGCCATGGCGGAAAAGGAGAGCTGTGGCCCGTTCAGTCTCTGTCTGCTGTCGCACACTGGAGAGTAATTCCGGGATTTTTTCTTTTCCCAATGCGCGCTGAAGCAGGCCAACGGTCGGTCCCGCATCGACGGACTGGCATTGCCGGGCATCCCCAATCATTACCAGCCTGCAGCCCGTCATAGCCTGGGCGCGGAGCAGCGCCAGAAGCTGCACCGTACTCAGCAGACTCAGTTCGTCGACAATCAGGACCGATCGGGAATCCAGTCGAATATTGCCGTTCTTTATCCCGCAAAGAAGAGGATGGGTCGCGACAAGGCGGTGCTGAGCGATACCTGCACCAACAAGATCGTCGGCCTGTCTCCAGGCCACGGCCGTTCCCCAAACCGTATGACCGCTTTGCGCCCAGGCATGTACAAGTGGCGTCAGCAATGTCGTTTTTCCGGAGCCGGCAACGCCGATGAGTACAGCCAGACGCCCTTGGGTGCCCAGTATGCTCATGGCCTGACGCTGGCTTCTTCCATGCTTGCCCCGGAAATTAAGACCACCAGCAGCGATCGCGAGATCGATTTCAGCCTCGCTTAAAGCGCCGAAATGATTGTTGGCGGCTTTAAGGGCGCGATCGATAACCTCCTTCTCGTGATCTGCCTGAAGTCTTGTGGTGATGCGCAGGCGAGGATCTCCTCGGCGGTCTTCATTAACTATGGAGAGAACTTCAGTCCGAATACCGTCGATCATGATCGGGTTCTCGCGGACCATAGAAACGACCGTGTCGATGTCTGCGGAGGTGTCGATGCCGACATCAATCAAGGCGCGTGCTGCGCAAAGTCGAATAATCGATCCGTCCAGAACGGCGCTTTTTTGGAAAGGATCTTCAAGAAACGCACAGGTCAGGCGGTGAGCCGCGTCAAGCCGGGACGCTGGATCGTGTAATGTCCCCGTGTCGTGTCCGGTCAGAAAATCAGGAATCGTCCATCCCAGTTGAGTTATTGTCTGCTGCCATGCATCCTGATCTGCCAGATCGTCTGTCTTGGGTTGTCGCGGGTTCCCCTGTATCCCCTGCTTCAGGAAACGTATTTTCTGATCAGCATCAAGACGGGACCAGTCGACATTCTGTTGTCGGGCATAGTCCTGGGCTGCATCCTCTCCCTGGCGTGTTCTTTTTGAAAACGCTGTGCGAACTTCTTCTGGCACTTGCACCAGCTGAGCCGCTCCGGTTTTCTGATTGAGGGCGACTTCTGCACCATTCTGTCGAAGATTGTCTGCGACATAGGCCTGATAGAGCGCCCCGATCTCTTTGACGCGTCCCTGGAGACGCGCAAGATCAAGACCGCCGACATGCCCTGATTCCGTGAAAACGAAGTTCGGAATAACGCAGTGCGTATGTAATTGAGGATCACCGGGTGTTCGGACCGTCACCAGTTGCGTCTGTAGGTTATTGTCCTGACCGTTTTCAGGGACATAAACCGTTGGTCGCGCCGTATAGTGCAGGAACCCGAACCATGCGATGGCGCCAGAGTCATACCCATCACGTCCCGCCTTGCCACGCCGCGCGCGTCCGATTATTGCCTCGACATCACGCATGACACGCGACACAGCATCCTGATGCGCCTGCAAGAGACAGGCGCGTTCCGCGGGTGTTCTTGCAAGCGCCCATGCAACCGAAAGGGATTTATCGGCTGAAAAAGTCAGATCGATATAACCAACTGACTCATGTTTGTGTCCTAAAGATTTTAAGAACCGATCCTGGTTTATGGAGAGGCCATTATAGTCAAAACCGTCTCCAAAACGCCGCAGAAGCTCCGGTCCTGCTTTCTGATCGGACGGAAGCCCGTACAGTGCAAACAACCGCTTTGCCGCGGCCTGTTGTCGGAGAAGAGCTTTCTGCGTTCGGGGGATTTTCTTTCGCAGAATTCCAGAGATGCGTTTTAATGTGAGCGCGTCAGGAAGACTGTTTGACGACAGTTCAAGCACCGAAGCTATGCTGGCTGTTGTTTTCTGAATCTGCTTGCCTGGGACGCGGTTTCCATCCGCACGTCGTCCGCTCATGACATTCGCAAGTTCAAGATCTGTGATGGGATGACCTGGTCGTAGGCCCAGTCCCTTCTGCGCGCGTGGATGGACTGTCGAACCCAGGCGCGCCACTGTCTCACTGGTTGTGACGGCCTGCACTGTATCGACACCTGTATAATATGCAGCCTGACAGGCCTCGCTGATTGAGACAGTCGGCTCTTTCAGATGTGCAATCATAAAAGAAGCATCCGACGGCCGGTCTGCGATGCCTGTGCGATACGTCATCATTTCAGAAACCATCCACGACGTGGTTTTCGAATGCCTGATTGATCGCGCGGCTCATGACCTCCGGAAAAGCTGATATCAGCTGATTATTTGCAGAGAGCGCTGCATCATAAGCTTTCAGAACGGTCGCAAGAGATTGCAGCGTATCCGGGAGGAGTTGCTCGTCTTTTTCGGGAGCGCTCAAAGCCTTTAAAAGGAGTTCAAGTTTTTTGTCCTGAATTTGTAGTGTTTCAAGAATAACACTGAGGATCGCGAGAATATCTTCCTGCGCGACGTGCCTCTTGTCAGAGGTTGCACACATGATGGATCACCGTAGCGTCTGAATTTGTGGCAGGATTTTCAAATTTTGAGATTTATTTTATCTGTTATTGAGTATCGATTTTCTTTGATTGAACAGCGATTTTGGTTTGCCGAGATCTTCAGAATGTTGTGGATGATCTTCTGAGAAAATTTTTTGCTCTGCAGGACGACTCTCCTGCTGCGCCTGCGGATCGAGGCGTGGTGTCTTGTTCGCTTTGAGAGTAACACCGTTTCGCTTTATAGCGTTCTGACGTCTCTGACGGACCCTGTACCAGTTCTGTCTGATCGTCGTCTCAGCATAAGCATTACCGTCTGAGTCTGTGATCCCGAGAGCTGCCAGCGCGTCGCTGACAATGGCCCAGTCAGCACGTTGACCGATGATGTCTTCAATGACGGCAAAGTTCCTGTCCAAAATCTCCGAGAGCGTGTGCCCTTTGAGCTTTTGACGACTGTTTTCCATCGCGCGGCGCATGTCTGCTTTGCTAATTTTTGTCATTTGAAGTATATCCTTCTGCTCAGCGTCATCGCTGGTGTGAGTGTCTGTTGCGACATCACTGAAGCTGACAGAGTGTGCTTCATAAAAAAAATTCGTTGTGCGCGAGAAGTATAAAAAATTTCGTTGAGTGATTTTTCGTAAAATAACAAAGAATTATTGATTAATGATATCAGGATATTTCTTTAAAAATTCGGATTTTAAGAATAAAACACCGTCGATTGTGTGATTAAATAAAAATAAATCAGTCATATTTTTTTCAAATATGCACTGTTTATTTTTTGGTGTAATCAAAAACTTATTTGGAAGATCGTGTGAGAATCGTGATTTCATCATTCATGAAGTCATTTGAATCCCAATCAGGGCCTGTATCGGAAAGCGTGACATTTATCCTGAAAAGTCTCTCATCACAGACCAAGGCACCCTTGGTGCGTGGCAGTGGATTTTTGAGAAAATAGCAAAGCTCATCTGAAATGCTGAACCTGATGGTCATTGCATCGGCGTTCGCCTGAAAGGTAGGGTAGGGTCATAGCCGGCTGGCGCGGCTTATAAAACCGGTAGAGTTGCAACATACATGGGCTGGGAGTTGCATCACGTCTGAGCGGAGGAGGTCTTTTTCTTCTGCAGACAAGGGGAGGGGAGCTGCGCTGCGGCTCTCGCCCCAGAGGTTCTCTCTGCCTGATGGCAAGACCCTGCGGGTGATCACAGTCTTTTACTGGATCTCCTATGTCTTTCTCTCCCTCTGACATTCCAGCGCGGATTATCGGGCTCGCTCCCACAGGCTCTCCTGCTCATCCAAGGAGTGGTGCCTCCACTTTGATTGAAGCCTGCCTGCTCGATCTGCTGGTCGGTAATTCCGGCAGTGCTCGCCACTCTGCTGAACGCATGTGTCTGTGGTCTCCGACCGAACAGTTCACCGTGACGCACATTCCGCATGATACGATCAATACGTCGGTCTTCCTGAGTCTTGATCCGGAACTGCGGAACGATCTTGTTCATCGACCT
The DNA here is from genome assembly GCF_009547075.1 of Gluconobacter aidae. GTDB lineage: Bacteria > Pseudomonadota > Alphaproteobacteria > Acetobacterales > Acetobacteraceae > Gluconobacter > Gluconobacter aidae. Next base: position 36,133 of record NZ_WIPH01000019.1, on the reverse strand, counting down.
TTTCTTGAGGCGATCGAGAACGGCCAGGGCGTGGGAAAGGAGCATGGCGCACCGACACTGATCGTTCCACTGGACGGTCGTGTCCAGTGCTGGCTCGCGCCTTTGCCTCACGGGGATGATCTGCGAGTTCTGCGTTTTGACAGGCTGATGAGAGGCCTGTTTTCAAACCTGATTGTCGGTCACGACGATTATCGTCGCATCTGGAAGCTCTACGATCCGCAAACAAGCGCTCCATATCATCCGGCCTCTTTGATTCACGACGTGTTCGTCGCCGGCCGCATTCTCTCTGGCGTGCTGAGTGAGCTTCCGCTTTCCGAAGTGCTCGCCGTCGCCCGCTGACGTCAGCTTCGTTTCCGCTTCTATCCCGCGGCAGCATCCCTGCGCGTTGCCGCTGTGCTCTTCTTATTCAGGACAATCGATCATGTTGCTCTTTCCTTCCTCCAGCACCCGGACGGGTGCTGGGTGCTCTGTCGCGCGCTCTTTCTTCGAGCCCACACCGGACGACCTCCGTCTCTACCGCGAACTGAGCCTGCGTCTGCGCGCTCAGCCGCCCAGCTCCTTGTTTCGTTATATCCCAACACCGGCCGGGCAACACCTGACCCGGCTTGGCGACTGCGGAACCTGGGCCTGGGCGGCAGTCATCAAAGCGGCCATGGCGTGCTGGAACGATCTGCCGACAGGAGGGAAAATTGCCGAAGATGGGACGCAGCTCAACTCCACGCCCGAGCGGATCGCGTGGGAAGCCCTGTGTCCGGTTACCCCTTCCGACATTACACTGGACGTCGAGCCCCCCATCCAGATCGCGGCACCGGAACGCTTCTTTTCGGATCTGGGGATCCGGTTTCAGGATCGGGTTCGGTACGTTGAGATCGTGGGTGCCTGCGGTGCGGACCGCGTGACCCGAAACAATTGGGAATCCCATCTGCTAGCGCAGTTCGACCGAAGACTGGAGGTCTACCGGCAGCAGCGTCTTACGCCCGAGATCTGGTATCTCAACGATCTGCTTGAGCCAGCGCAGTTACAGAAGCGTTTCCTCGCCCTTGTGGCGCAGCTGCGCGCGGGAGGCGGGTCATGACCCAGGGTCCGATCCGGCTGCCGCGCTGGCCCATCACGCGCCTGAAACTGCTCGACATGACGCCCGATCAGAAGGGAGCGCCCTATGCGGGCGCTCCCGTCACGCTGCTGCAGAGAGATGGCTTTGTCGAAGGGCGCAGCCTGCTCTGGCTGGGGGAACCCCAGCGCACCTCGGGTCATCTTGAGGAAAGTCTTGACGAGCACGGGCAGCCCGCTCTGACCATCAGTGATCCCCTGTTCCGGGCCCTGATGCCGGTGGATGCCCCGAGACCCTTTATTCTGGCGGGGTTTCACATGTCGTTCCTGCGCCGCGTGCTGGGTGGGCCGCAGGATCGACCGCCTCATGATCTCTGTCTGTACCGGCTCGCACGACAGCGGGCGTCCTGGTTGCGGCCGTGCGGGTTGCAGGAATCCGTCCTCGAACTACGGACAGACCTGATGACAGAACTGACGCAGGACAGCCCTTTTCTGCGTTTGAACTGCGCAACTGCTCTGCTTGAAACACTTCTTGAGTGGGAGCCGCTGAACCGGCTGCTGGTGCTGTCAGGCAATGTCGTCTCTCCACCGCCTGGCGAGGAGGAACCCTTCGGTCAGGCCGCAGAGTGGAGTTGTCTGCCTCAAGGTCCTGCCATGCTGGAAGACTGAGTGACCAGCGGAGGCGTCGACGATGACTTGGGAAGGTTTGAAAATGTCCTCAGACCCGGACGATGCATCCAGTTCTTCAGCGGCCTGGGCTACCCCCTCTGCTTTCAACAGCAGAGGGGGGCTCTCTCTTATGTAGCCTCAGAACAACCCGCTGCCGGTTTTGACGGCGGAGGCATTCATGGTGTGGTGCCAGACGACATCGCCATTGAAGATCACGGTCAGAGTCTTTTCCGTGCCATGGGTGCCCTGATGCAGATCGCCATAAAGCGGAATGAAGTTTGCGGCGTCAGACGAGGCATTGGTGAACGCATAGCGCCACTGTTCATGGCCGCTGTCGGTGAACGTGCTCTCGCGCGGATCTCCGAACAGGGCCCGGATCTGGTCCTTGGTGGTCACGCCATCATGGATCTTCTGGTCAATGGAGGCACTGGTCTCGTTTTTGAGTGTTTCGTTTCCTTCCGAGGCACAGCCTGTCAGGGCGATTAGCCCCGTAAGAGACAGAGTGACGGCCAGGGTTCTGAGAAGACGTGCAGACATGCGGGATCCTTTGCTGTTTTTGCAAAAACAGTCGATGACGGGACAATTGGAAAAAAGCGGGCGACCTGCCGAAAAACGAACGGACTGTCTCAGTCCAGCCCGCGAAGGTGGCGGCGGTCTTTAGCGGCTTTCAGTTTTCGCAGAAACGGTTCACGCGGAGCCGTCCAACAGCTCATGCCCAGAACGAACGCAAAGAGCGGATGCCAGGGCAGAGCCAGGGCGATGCCGCACAAAAGACAGGCACCCGCTCCGAACCACGAGACATATCTCAGCAGAAGCCGTGTCTCGTCTTCCTCAGCACCATATTCTTCGAGATAGGCAGCCAGACGGGCCGCGCGTTTTGCTTCGGTCGCCTCGCTGTACAGACCGTCTGTTGAAGACGTCATGAGCGCTTATCTCCCCCAGTGGGCGTGGAAGACGACCCGGATCACCAATGCCGTGCCCAGCATCAGAGCCGCAGGCGGCAGAATGTCGCGGGCCTTGAGCCAGGCGAACAGCCTGACCGACGATCCGAGCGCCAGCACCAGCAGGAGAAGAACGATCAGGACAAGGAGGATGGAGACGACCATGTCAGGCGCCCCCTGAAAGGCAGGAACAGGGGCCAGACCGGAAGACACAACGGGATAAAGACATCATCGCCAGCTCCTTGAGGTTCCTGTGTGGCAGGACAGCCCTGCACACACGATGAACTTAACGAACCTGATGATCTACGATTTCCCGCGCATCGTCAATACGGATATACGCCCATTTGTAAAAACAGGTTCCCGTATATCAAGAATACCTCAGGGATGAGGCACGCCGCCGATCCAGACCACTTCGCCGAGCAGTTTGAAGCAGTCCAGACGATCAGCCTCGACGTCCTGGGGCGGATAGCGGTGATTGTCAGCAATCACCCGGACCCCGCCACCGAGTTTGGGATCAAGGCGACGGATCAGGACGGCGCCAGCGCTCTCCAGGGCATAGAGCGCGCTGCCCGTCACGGTCGTGATGCTTCGATCTACGATGACCAGATCGCCTGAGGACAACGTCGACTCCATCGCATCCCCTGCATTGCTGATGAGGCAGAGGGACGTGAGGTCCCGGGGAATGACGCTCTGCAACCAGTCACGACCAATCCGCAGGCCATCTTCATGATGATCATACCAGGGCACGACGATCTGACGCGTCGAGGTGGTCTGGACCGCTGTCACCCCGGAAGGTGAGCCGCCAGCCGTGCCAAAAGCGATCCAGTCCAGGGACACGCCGCAAACCCGGGCCAGTGACGCAAGGGCGGAGAATTTCATCTCCCCGCCATTCATGTAATCCCTCAGGGTCGTATACGGCACGCCCGCTGCCTTGGCGGCATGGGTGATGCCAATACTCTGGGCCGCTTCGCGGAGGCGCTCGCCGCGCTCGCGCATCACGCGGATCTGGTCGTCCATGAGTTTACGCTTTCGCCTGGAATGTCGGGGCACGCAGAGGGTCCTCATTCGGAAATGAGGCATGAATACGATATTCCGCTTGATATGTAAGTCGGAAAACCGTATCTCTTGGCATCGAAATGTTGCGTGGCCCGTGACTCGTCATCGTCAGATCCTCGCATGAAACCGACATTTTTGTCCAAGGGATTGTCATGCCTGAAGATCCACTGCTGCCACCACCCCGTCCAGCCGGTCTTGAGGACCTGCATGCCGGCCTGCACGATGTCCTGCGTCTGATCGAGATCGAGCATGCGCTGCTCAAAGGGCGGTTGGAGAGTCTGCGGGCGGATACGGAAGGCGCACGCCTGCTGGAGGGTGTGATGGTGCTCGGGGCCGTGCTGCAACAGCGGATGGGCAGCCTGCTCCAACTTTGTCGCGAGGTCGGGAAGCTGTGACGGAGCGGTCCATCGGACACAGTCCGTCCTGACCCTGTCGTCTGGCTTCGTCGAAGCCCTGTTGTTCCCTTCCATACGGTCATCATCTCTTATGTCAGAACACTCAGACCCGTCTTCTGAGCACGTTGTGCTGGACGGACACTCTCCTGTGCGTGCGCTTCCTTTTGGGTCCTATCCGCTGACGGACGTGCAGAAGAAGATCCGGAAAATCTTCTTCAACACGCCCTTGGGGTACAGCCGTTTGCGTCGGCCGTTCATGGAACGGTTCAAACGAGACTGCTCCTCAGGTCCTGTCGATGCGACCCTGTTCGGGCTGAAGGTGCGGTTTCACCCGCAGGATAACCAGACAGATGCAAAATCGGCGGTCAATGGCGTGTGCTACAATTATCGCGAGCTGAAATGGCTACGTCGTCATCTACCGAAAGGCGGGACGTTCGTGGATGTTGGCGCGAATATGGGGTTCTTCTCGCTCTATGCTGCCCAGAGAGAGGCCCGTGTCATCGCCATCGAGCCGAACCCGGTGCTGTTCGAGCGTCTGACGACCAATATGAGACTGAACGGGATGCAGGCCGATCTCTTGCGTGTCGCGGTGGGCGATCAGGAGGGCTCTGGTCAGCTCGTGCAGGTGAACAGGGATTTTGGCGGCGGCAGGATTGGTGCGGGACACGGTGCTGCGGTGCGGATCCGTCCGCTTCTGGACATTCTGCAGTCCTGCGATGTGACAGCCGTGCATGTTCTGAAAATTGACATCGAGGGCTACGAAGACCGGGCGTTACTGCCGTTTTTTCGCGAGGCGCCGGCAGCGTTATGGCCCGATCATCTCATCATGGAAGACAGCGAGCATGGGCGGTGGGCCCAGGACGTCTTTCCGGTTCTGCGGCGCTGTGGGTATGAGCGCCGTTCCCGCAGTCGGGGGAATATCCTGCTCTCCAGGTTTTGACTGGTGCTGGTGAGGAGAAGCTTGTCAGCTTTGGGGGGAAAGCGGGATGTCGGTTATTGGGAAGGGATGACCGAAAGCCGCCATTCGCAGTGTTCACGTTCATGACAGCTACCGACCAACTCAGGACCTTCAGCGGCCGGGGCGTGAACGACCGCTCGTGCTGAAACCTGCCATTCCCATCGCGCAAACCCACCCGATGGCAACGCGCCCAATAAGGGCGGGCACGCTGGATCACGCCGGCGGTATGCGCTACTTTTAGGGCAAGCAAGTTGGTCAGCCCTCCGCCATGGCTGCTTACCAGCCAGACACGCGGGGAATCTATGACTACGGCGAGCGAAAAGGAACTCAAGGGCGCCTGGGTGATCCACCACGGCCGCAAGCTCGTTCTGGACGTGAACGGGCCAGCGGAGTTTCCTGCTATCAACGAAGCGGCAAAGGCCGCGACGCTACTAACGAAGCTCGGCCAAACAAATCAGGCTACCGTCACCAAGGTCGAGGCGCGCGCTATCGCCGTCGCATCTGGGCTCGACCCCCGGCTGGAGTTGAACGGGCTCCTCCAGGTGCTTGAACGCAAGCGCCTGATCGATCAGTCCACCAAGGACATCTCGATCTTGGGCGTCACCACGCGCGGCTCGCTCGGTCATGCTACCGATATCTACAACGAGGCGGAGCCGAGCACCTACGAAGAAGCGTCGATCACGTTGGCGGAAATCGCCTCGGAAGCGCCAATCCGACGCTCCGATGTCTCCCAACGGATTGGCGATACCCACAAGCTCACCAATGCTCAGGCCGGCGACTTCCTCGACCGTGCCGAGGGTATTGGGTTTGTCGATAAAGAAGGTGATGGCAACGATCGGCTGTTGTTCAACGGCAACCTGTTCCGCCGCTCGTCCGTCGTTAAAACCCAGAAAGTGCTGGCCTCGCTGAACGATGCTGAACAGCGCTTGGTCAGCGAGATCGCCGAGCAGCTATCCAAGAGCGGATGTCTGAGTGTCCAGCACGTTGAGCACGTTTTGTCGAAGCCGCTCTTTGAGAAGCTGGTTGCGGCAGCCGTCTATGACCTCAACGAGGTCACGAACGAACAGGGCAGCCACGTCTATGTCACCGCACCCGCCGCCTTTCACAAATTTGTCGACCCCATGGTGGATGATTGCTTCGACATGGCGAAATCGCTGGTGGCGGCGCTCACCTATGGCATGCTTTCTCGCTCATCCTCCCAAGGCCGGATCACCCAGCTGCCTGCTCTCGTGAACAAGCTGATTTCTGGCCGCGACGTCGGCCCAACGACCTCCATCGGACAGGACTATCGGGTTCTTGAGGTCAACGGCGTCGTAAAGCTCAGGCGGGACGCGAACTACGCCAATCGGTACTATCTGCGACTGCTCAAGAGGGAGGTAGGCGAGCTCGCGTTGCAGGTGCTCACCCAAGGCAACGCCTATGCCCAATCTCTCGCGGATCTGCCCAGCGCGCCGATGGCGGGATACATCGGTCCCGAAGAAAGCCGCACCTCGGTTCGCAAGAGCCAATCCCCGTTGAGCAAGCGGGCGACAAGGGATGTGCTAGAGGCCGTTCGCGGCGGGCGTGTGCTGTGATGAGCGACAAGGTACAAACGCCCAAGGGGGCCGTGTTGGAAGAGGTGCTGCGCGCCTACTTCCTGCGCGCTGGTTTCTTCGTCATTCGCGGTGTCCCATTTCGATTTGCGGACGAAGATCTCACCGACGTCGACCTTTGGTTGTATGAACGTCCCACGGGAACTTCTCGCCGGGTGCAGATTTGCGACATCAAATACAAGCAACGCCCGAAGGCTGTTGAGCGCATCTTTTGGACGAGCGGACTAGCCGATGCGCTCGATGTTGACGGGGCTTATGTTGCAACGACCGACAAGCGGAAAAGCCTGCGTTCTGTGGCGGAAAAGCTCAATCTGCAGCTGATCGACGGCACGGACATTCAGCGCATTCAGAATAGTCAGTCCGTTCTCTACCCGGACCGAAGGAGTGATGAGCAACTGATCGCCGAATTGCAGGCGGTCGATAAGAGCTTCCGAAACAAGAACCTACAGGATGCGCGCTTAGACATCCTGTCGGCGCTCTCCGAGGGATTTGGCGCTCCATCGGCTGTCAGAGCTCTGGAAGGTTTCTCACGGTTAGCGACAACCGCCGTTGCATACCATCCAGATTCACAGGCCGCTCGCTCGGCTGGCCGCCTAGCATATCTCGCCGGGGCTATTGTCTGCCAGAGCCTCGATTATGTTAGCGTGGGTGCAGCGTTCCGAACAATTGACGAAAGGCGCGACCTGATCCTACGGGCCGTGCGGCTCGGAGCCTTAGGCGACGATAATGGTCAGCAAACGCTTCGCTTGGCGATGGCGCTAGTCGAGAAATACGCCCCCGGCGGTCGCGGCACTGCGACCGCAGTTGAGGCGGGGCTGAAGCGTGACTTGGACCAAATCCCGGCTGAGATTGTCGCAGATCAAGCCGTCCGCCTTCTGAAGTCGGATCAGCTTTTCATGACCGGGCGGGAGCTGGAGATGGCAAGCTATCACGTCGCACTGCCGACGTTCGACGGCCTCAGCGTCCACACCAAGTCAATGCTCGGTGCGCTCCTCGACTATGCAAATGTTGATCGCGAGCGCTTCGCGAATGCTTGGAAGGCGGACCCCGTTACGGCCACCGCCTCCGCCCATGCAATGACGGAAGAGGTCGAAAAGGACGTGCCGCCGCAAGCCAACTTGTTTGGCCAAGAGTAAGCGCTGGCAACAACGGCTCATGGCGATGCCCGATTGAGTTCGCAGATGATGCGGAGTCAACCGGAGACTACACTGACCCAAGGATTAGGGGGCGCACAATTGACTGATTCGGATGCAGATTTGTCAGGCGTGACTCCCGTTCGCGCACTTCACTTGCTCACTACTGACCTGCTTCTTGCTGAGCTGGTTTCCGGACGTCCGATCGCCACAGATGAGGGCCACCGGCTGGTGCTCGGTAGCGATGCCGCTCGAGGCGTGCTGTCCTGGTATCGCGGCGCGCGCTCCAAGTGGGCTCGCAATGTAATGACGCCTGACTGCGAAGCGATCATAGCCAGCATCAACGCTACCCCAGTCCAAGTGCCGCCTCCTTCCGCTTCCGCAGATCGGGAGCGCCGAGTTCTTAGGCTGGCGAAGATCGTCGCACATAGGTTCGCAGGGCTCCATGCCTACGGGTCCGCAGACGAGCCGAGCACGGATTTCGTGTTCGAACCGAACAGCCCCATCACGGTATTTGAAGGTTGGAACGGGTCGGGCAAGACAAGCTTGATGAATTCGGTGATCTGGTGTCTCACCGGTAAGCTGCTTCGGCCTCAACGCCTGCCCGAAAGCGGCGAAGCCGAATTCGACTGCGAGATCGATCGCGGGACTACTGAAGAGGCGTCGCAGCACAAGATCAGCGCGGTGACTCCCCTGCCGAGCGCCCAGCACTGGACGCCTGCGGCATCAGCTAAAACTGTCCCAGCGGATACTTGGGTTGAGCTAACCTTCGAACGGGAGGATGGGACCCGCCTTCCGCCGATCCGTCGAATGCAGTCACGAAAGACGAACGGCAAGCTGGAAGAGATCGGGCCCAATGCGGCGGATCTTGGCCTCGATCCGATCGCGTTCAATCTCGGGACCACCATGCCAGGGCTGCTGCCCCATCTTCAGGTGGGCAACCCCTCGGAGTTGGGGCTGGCGGTGGCCAAGCTGACAGGCCTTTCCGAACTTGTAGCCCTGGCAAGGCACGCTGGGCGTGCGAGAACGAAGATTGCGGGGGACATCACGAAGGAGCGCACAACCGAACTCGAACGGATCGAGACGGACTATCGGCAGCATCGCAGCGATCTCGAGCAGCGGATTTCCGAATTCTCGGAGATGGCGCCTGCCACCGCTCTCCCGGCGATCACGGATGAGCTGGCTGCGTTTATCGCGCTAGGACAGCATTTCGAGAATCTGAAAGCCAGCGGTCTCGCCCATGCCCGAGACGTTCTTGGCGATACGTTTGACGCTTCAGAGGAATCGCAGCGGCAGAGCTTGGAGCAATGCATCGCCCCTGCGCTAGAGCAGGTGCGCCGCTTGTCGCAGCTCCCATCAATGGAAAGGCTGGTTGCTCTCAAGCTGGAGGCCGACGCTCGCCAAGAGGTGGACGACCTCATCGATCGTATGTTCGAGGAGGCGACGGCCCTCGAAGAGCTCTCGGCGAACCCGGTGCTGGAGCGCCGAACCCAGCTCTACGCACGCGTGACCGACTGGATGCGCGAGCATGGGAAGCCCCATGATGATCATTGTGCGGTCTGCCGTCATTCCCTCTCGGGCGTCGTCGACGCCGAGACTGGCGGGCTTGTTGCCGATCATCTTCGCCAGGTTGCTGAAGACAGCGAAATCCTCTCCAAGACGGTTGCGCAATGGGCCGAGGCCTGGACCGGCAAGCTGGCCCGCGATCTGCCTGACACGCTTCGGCGCGATTTGCAGAAGGACCTGCCCGAATCTCCCAGTGCAATCTTGCGAACCGCGTGGCTGGACGACCTCTTCAGCACGGAAGGCTTTACAGGCGTCCTTCGTTCGCTGCGTTCTAAGGTGGAAGCACTAACGGATAAGGCGATGGCAGACCTGCCTTCGTTCACAGAGCCGGTGCAGCGAGTTCTGCCGAGCCGAGTTGGTGTCCACGCGGCTAAGCTGAGCAAGACGTTGAACCGCCTTATCCGGGCTTTGGCATTTGTCGATTGGATGACGGCCCACCGAGCGGAACTTGCTGCGGCGCTTGAAGAAGTCCGCGGCAAAGCCGATGGAGGCGACGGTCGGGCGACAGGCCTGCGATCTCAGCTGTTACGCCTCGATGCCATCGTGAAGGGCGTTGCGCCCATCAGTGCAGCCATCGACCTATCGAAGCGAATAAATACTGCTCAGACCGCCCATAAGCGCAAGCTGAAAGCGATCGAAGACTGCGGGACGGCCGCGGCGGCACTGGATGAAATCATTCCCATCGGCGATCTTGCCACCGCGCAGGTCGAAGGCTTGCAGGCCCGCTTGCATGATCGAGCGGAATTTTGGCGGAACGCGATTTACCAGAACGCGACGACCCTATCGCCCAAACCGCATCGAACCGGGATGACGCCCCAAGGAGCAATTGCAATCCAAGTGGGACGCGAGGGCGTTCATGCGCCTGCCCAACATGTTTCGAACGCTTCGGCTCTGAGAGCGTCACTCATGGGCTTTTACCTCGCATTCCGAGAACATGTCCTCCGGACGGATGGCGGCCTGTCGCTCATGATCTTGGATGATCCCCAAGATCTCCTAGACTATGACAATCGCGCTCGTCTGGCGCGTGCCCTAGATCAGCTGGCGGCTGATGGAGCTCAGGTTTTGGCGACCACCTACGACCGTAGCTTCGGCCGGATCCTCGTCGCTGAGGCTCGGGGTACCAATCGTGTTGAGCACAGGGCCGTCCATCCGGTGCACGCATCTCGTAGCACCCTCGAAACTTCTCTGGCTATCGAGGACTTGGATCGGAAGAGGAACGAATTCCTCTCGAACCCGGACTCGGCAGCTCACGCGCAGGACTATGCGAATCAGGCTCGTATCTTCTTGGAGGCCCGCCTCGGGGACTTGTTCGACGATCCAGCTTATCCCGCGTTTTCGGCGCCCACTGACGCGCCGACGTTGATGCCGCTGATGGGGCGTCTCCGTTCATTGGTCACCGCTCGCAGCAACGAACTATTCAGAAGCCCAATACTCTCGCGCTTCTGCGATGATCCTGCATTGGCCGATGGTGCTGAGCCGCGACGAGTGCTCAACCAAGCCCATCACCGCGACGCCAACGCTTTGAGCTACATCGACGTGCAGAACGTTGATGCGGACCTGAAGCGATTGCGCTCGGCTGTTGAACGAGTCCACGAGGAATTCCGGCGCTATCGTTGGCGGGAGCCGCTTCAGGAGGCTCTCCTGGACAATGTCGTACCTCTGGCTGTCGTTACCGCACCAGCGTTCAACGTCCCGATCGTTCAGGACATTGCTGCGTTTAGCAGGCACGTTCCGAGCGGTGGCAGCCAGGATGGCAGCTTGGAGATGCTCTCCAGCCAGTGGTTTGATGACAAGTCGCTGTTTTACGTCCGCAGGGATACCATGGGCTTCACAATCCCAGCCGGATCCATCGCGATCGTTGAGGCCACGCCTTCTTCGCCGGCCGATCATGAGCTGGTTATTGGCCGCCGCGGGACGCAAGCCTTCGCTCGCAGGCTGCTGCGTCCGCGCAACGGCGAGGGATACTCCCTGGCCGCTGAAGCGATAGACCCTCGTGGTGGTCGGCCAACGCTGGCTTTCGAGAATCATGAACTCGACTTGCATCGCGTCGTTGGAGCTCTGTTCGTTCAGGCCCCTCCGCCGGCGGGGCGGGAAGAGGCGTTTCTCCTCGAAGGACATCCCGCCCTTGGGCGAGTCGAGATTGCGTATCGCGTCCGCGAAGAAAGCGCCGTCCCCCGCGTGATGCCGGGGCAGATCATCCTTGGTGGAGCGGTTCTGACTCCAGATCAGCTGGACGCCATGGAAGGCGAAATGGTCGCTGTCACTCTAGAAGACGGTGACAGCATCCTGAAGCGAATCGGCGCGCCGCTATCGAGGAGTCTGCCATATCTCCGGCAGTTCGAGACGATCGGTGGGCTCGGAGCCTCCGTTGTTCTCGCAACCGAGCGAGTAGAAGGGGCACCAGACTTACCTGTAATGATCAATGCTCGCCTCGTACTAGGTGTTGTCTACGCCTCATAGGTTGCCGCGAGCCAGAGGGAAAATCCGGTCCTTCTGGCTGTCCACTTGGGAACTGCCGGGCAGTTAACCGCCAGCTTTGCTCATTCAAGGGCTGATGACGCAGCCGCGCGAATGTCGGATGTTGCCAAAACCCGTCGTTAGCGTTCGTTCTCGCGAACGGCAGCTGAGTCCCCAACGCGGTCTATCGCGGTTAGCCTAACAATGTCGGCTTTCGGGCAATCACCATCATCATTTCGATGTCTGCCTTGTAGGCGTAAGCGGACCAGCCGCTTTCGCCTTCATGTCGGACGCTCGACCAAAATTCACACGTTGCCGAAAGCGGACCTTGCCTTGAAATGGCATCCTGCTTAACCTGAGCTGCTAGTCGCCATACTCATTCCGGTTAGCAGCCAAAAAGTGGTTATTACCAAGTAGATCCGACGAATAGGCTGAATTAGAACGTATGGAAAATATTGCGCCAATTTTACAAGCTGTTGCTTCTGTGGCGTGGGCAGGGTTTGCATTCACTGCCCTATTCGTTCTTCGTTCAGGCATCATTAGTGCACTTGGACGTCTTTCAAAAGCCGAGCTATTTGGTCAGAAAATTGAGCTACGTGAGGAGCTTCAGGAACTTCAGGCTTCAGCATCAGCCGCCAGTTTCGAGGCGAGAGTAGGCGATATGCAAGTTTCGGCGCCTCCACCAGAACGATCTGATGAGAAAGAGGAGAAATTTGAGGCTATAGTTGCCACGATTCTCGACCAAGCGAAAGTTACCCCAAAGCTGGCTCTAATTGCACTTTCGGCTGAATTGGAGAAGCAAGCACGGCAGGAGCTTGCAGTGAGAGGACTTCTAAAAGATCGGCGGCACGTCGCGATAACTGAGGCACTCAGAGAGCTTGGTGCTTACGGGTTTCCGCCTAATTTAATAGGTTCGGTAAGGCTCTTCATGGACGTCAGAAACAAAATCGTCCATGGCAAGACCGCCACCGATGACGACGCGGTCAGCGCGCTTGATTCTGGCCTTACAATTCTACGCGCACTTAACGCGTTGCCAAAGGAGACGAATGTTGTTTTCCATTCCGGAGTCAATCTCTTCCGCGATAAAGACTGCCTCATACCAATAGCCAATGCGAAAGGAGTAATCCTTGAGACAACTTCAGCCGGCGGCATGGTTAAGAGTTTTCGCATCTTTCCAAGCACTCAAATCCATTTCCGGGAGGGTGAAACTGTGGCATGGGAATGGAATATGCAAAATACTTGGGGACAAGCGTGGTACAAAGACCCTGACAATGGGGTCATAAAAAAGGCTTGGGATTCGTCCGCAGAGTTTGTCGGACGACATCTAGATGCGGTTTGAGGCTTCATGCGAAGCGACCGATAAATGTCTGGTTTTTGGCCTTTTTATAGCAAGCAGACTGTCTCTTCTCCCCCAAAATCCGTCGTTTAGAGGGATTTTGCGCTCTTCCGAAACTGAATGTAGGTGCACAGCGTCTCTCCTAATCGAAATCGGGCTGCATAACCGGGAGGGTTATAGGGATGAAGACAAACAATACCATTGCCTCCAAATTAAGGCACAAAATTCCTCATGCGCCATAGGTTCAGTCGTCCTTGCCCATGACGTACAAACAATAGCTGCATAATCCCTCATCCAATCCGTCCAAGGCATCTTCAAGTGAGATGTCGTTGCTACAGCGCGCGCACTCGGTTTCGTACTCAATGCTCTCGCCACACGCCGCGCAGGCGTTTTCGAAATCGATATAGGTGTGCCGATTGCATGCTGGGCAGTCGTAGACAGGACCTGGTTCACCGGTATCCTTTGCGCGAGCATACGTTTCGTTGGAAAGTGCGCGATCGACAGCATCGACGATCGCGTCATTCCAATCGGGTTCGGCTCCACAACTTCGGCAGACAAGCTCAAGCGCCTCCTGCTCCGTATTGGTGTTGTCGCGCTGCTCGATCAGTTCAGAATGACATTCCCGACAGCTTAGATGCTTCTCCGCAACTGTCGCTGAAATCCAATCGACATCGGCAAGTGTGGCGCGGCATCGGATGAGTTCCGCTTCGTAGAGGCCGCGCACGTTGAGCATGATCGCCCAAGCCTCGCCGAGTACTTCGGCCGGATGCGCACCGACCTGTTGGAACATGGCGACTGTGATCGGGAAAGCGCGAGCAATGGCCTCGCGAACTGCGTGGGCGGGCTGATCGGTATAACGATGTTCAATATGGTTTCGCAGGACGTTCAGTTCCTGAAGCCCCTTTGTATTGATCGAGATTTTGAAATCCTTGAAACGCTTGCTGAGCGTGTTGAAATCGACCGTCTGGTAGCCCTCGATCACATGATCGACACCACCTTTTCCGTCGGGCACAGGAGCATACTTGGCGCCAATGACGTCATTAGGATTGGCAAGGGGCACTGCACGGATTAGTACCTCTTTCCCGAGCAGTAGGACGCCTGCATAGAAATTGCGCACTGCCGACAGAGCGCGGGCCGGCGTGTCTAGCGCGTAGTCCTCGATTCCCATTTTGATGGAAGCCACGGAATTGGCGAAAATACCGCTCATATTGCCTTCATTCATTCCGCCGCTCCGTTCACTGTCTTTCTCTCATTTCGCCTGATGTTTTGCATTGCGTCGCACAAGTTTCTTGCGCTTAAGGAGTTGAATCGGCCTGAGACGGGCAAAGAATTCTGCTTTAAGAATTTCCTGCCCAAAAACGGACCTTCCGCTTGCCCCCCATTGCAGTCACATAGAGCTATTCTTGCAGCATCATTTCCGCCATCCCGTCCAGCCTTGCCTTATGCCGTTCCCAGCCCGGCATCACGCGCTCCAGAAGTGACCAGAAGGCTGGGCCATGATTGTGCTCCTGCAAATGACAGAGTTCATGCAGGATCACATAATCAATGCAGTCCCGTGGGGCTTTGACTAGATGCGGGTTCAGCGTGATGGTGCCTCCCGGTGAGCAATTGCCCCACTGCGTCTGCATGACCTGAAGCTTCAGAGCGGGAGATGTTCTGACCCACAGCGTTGTGGGGAGAAGGGCAGACAGACGATGGCGAAACACCTCTTGCGCCCGCGTAAAATACCAGAGTTCCAGCAGCTTCTGAATCCGCAAGACGTTGCGGTCCTGCACGGACACCTCCAGCCGCCCGCGCAACATCCGCACCGTCTCTGGCGCATCAGGCTGATGCTGCACCTTCAGCAGATGCCGCCGCCCCAGATAGAAATGGCTTTCCCCACTGACATAGGTACGCGGCGTGGCATGTTCCTGTGCCGCCCGGAAGTCTCGTAGCTTCTGCCAGATCCAGCGGGTTTTCTGGTGTAGCGCTTTGTCCAGATCAGCCTCTGTTGTGCCATCTGGTACAGAAGCCTCCACACGCAGGTCAGGATGCACTTTGATCCGCAGGGTTGTGCCGGGGCGGGTGCGGGGGGCCAGGTTCACGCGGATCTGCTCACCCCCATAGGTCAGGACGCGAGTGGGAGTTTCTTCCATGTTTAGCCGCGTAGGGTATCAGCAGGCCCAGCCCGCATGATTTGGATGACCTGCTCGATGATCTCCTGCGCCTTGTCCACGCCAAAGCCCGCTTTCTGGCCCGCGCTGAACAGAAGGGGCAGCAGTTCTTTTTTAACCGCTTTTTCCATATCTGGGCGGCTAAGCGAATTCTCCCGCACGGCCTTGTCCACGATTGCGTCAATCTCGAACGCCAGATCAATCCAGCGCTGGTTTTCCTCATCCGTCTGCCTATGGTTGAAAATGGCCGCGAGTGTTTTCAGGAACACGCCATAATAGGCCTGTGCATAGCGGTGCCCGTCAAAAACAGACGGAATGTTTTCCAGCTTGCGGTTGGCTACCTGTTCCTCAAACTCCTGAAACAGCATGAACTGCTTGAGTGGATGGTCGAACAGGCTTTCCGCTTCCGCGATGACCTTGCGCAGCAGGGCTGAGAACGCTTCCTTCGCGTAAGGGTCATCCTGCATCTCGTGGTCGATCATTTTCGTCACACGGGTGCGGATCAGATCCGTCTCGTTGCGGGTCTTTTCCTCGGTCCAGTTTTTAGGCTCGTTGTCGTCCGGCTTCTGGCCCATCTTGCCGACCGCATAGAGCCCTTCAGACTCATGCACCTTCACGCCTGCCACGTGCCGGTCCAGCAGTTTTTTCACCTGCTCGGCATATTGGTCGAAATCGACTGTTTCCCCCGTATCCTGCATGACCATCTGGCGCAGGCTGGTCAGTTGCTTCAGCGTCTCCTTGTAGGTGGCGCGGTCTTTTTCCGTAAAACTGGTATCTTCGAAGAACGACACGGATTGCAGCGCAACCTTCAGGCAGGCGGCAAATTTCGCCAGCGCCTCATAGAAATCATCCCGGCGCTTGAGGTTCACGTCCACCATCTGGCCGTGCTCCTCCACCATGCGGGGCATGAGCACGGCACGAAGCTGCTGGAGGTCGCTTCTGTTCTTCACGCCCTCAAAAATGGCCCAGAGCGCTTTATGCAGGGCCGGGAGTTCGCGGTATTCCGTGCTCATCTGGCTATACAGTCCGGCAATGTCTTTCGGGTCATACCCGCCGACATTTTCTGCTGCCAGTTCGTCATAGCGGGCCAGTGTGGTGTCCAGTTCTGCCAGAATGCCGCGATAGTCGATCAGCAACCCGTGCTTTTTCTGGTCATGCAGCCGGTTCACGCGGGCAATGGCCTGAAGCAGATTGTGTTGCTTCAGCGGCTTGTCGATATAGAGCACAGCATTTTTCGGTTCATCAAAGCCGGTCAGTAGCTTGTCGACCACGATGATCAGCTTGAGGTCCGGGTCTTTCTCAAAGCGTTCAATGACGCCGCGTGTGTAGTCATCCTCGCTCTGGCTGCCGACATTATCCTTCCACCAGTCCTGAATCTCGGGCTGTTTGCGCTCATCGACTTCCGTATGGCCTTCGCGCGTATAGGGCGGGCTCATGACGATGGCGCTTTCAAACCGCCCGACCTCATCCAGATACTGCTTGTAGCGGATGGCGGAGAGCTTGCTGTCACAGGCCAGCATGCCCTTGAGGTCGCTGTCGATATTGTTGTCAAAATGCGTGGCCAGATCCATGGCAATCAGCCGGATGCGGTCATCCGCCTTGTAAACCTGATTGGCGCGGGCAAAACGCTTCTTGAGGTCCGTAACCTGCTCCTCGGTCAGTCCCTGCGTGATGCGCTCGAACCAGGCATCAATGGCGCGGTCGTTCACATCCAGATCAGGCTTGCGTTCTTCATAGAGCAGGGGTGTGACCGTTCCATCCGCCACGGCCTGCTGCATGGTGTAGGAATGGATGATCTTGCCGAACCGACTGGTGGTTTCACTGCCTTTGAGCAGCGGTGTGCCGGTAAAGGCGATAAAGGCGGCATTGGGCAAAGCGTGCTTCATGCGGGCATGGTTCTCGCCGCCCTGACTGCGATGGCCTTCATCCACCAGCACGATGATGTCCGCGCTGTCGTTATGACACTCGGGCAGCGTGGTCGCTGTGTGAAACTTGTTGATGAGCGAGAAGATGATGCGCTCCTGCCCACGCCCGATCTGCTGCGCCAGACGGCGGCCAGAGGTGGCGAGAGCTTCGTCCTTGTCCTTCTTGTCCGCCAGTTCGCCGCCGGTGGAGAAGGTGGTGCTCAACTGGCGTTCCAGATCCTTGCGGTCTGTCACCACCAGAATACGGCACTGCTTGAGATCGTCATCCAGAATGAGGGCGCGGCTGAGGAACACCATGGTGAAGGACTTTCCCGACCCTGTGGTGTGCCAGACCACGCCGCCTTCACGCCCGCCATCGCTGCGGCGGGACTTGATGCGTTCCAGCAGGCGTTTGATGCCAAAGACCTGCTGATAGCGGGCCACGATCTTGCCGGCCTTGCGGTCGACCAGCGTGAAGAACCGCGCCATCTCCAGCAGACGCTCAGGGGAGAGCAGGCCGATCAGAAGCCGGTCCTGATCCGTGATGGCAAGCGGGCGGGAGGCCCAGTCATCGAACCACGTCCGGTCAGACGGTTCGCGTATGGCAAATAGCGCGTCTTTCTGGGCCCCAGAAAGCGGCGTGTTCTTGAGCGCCTCCATCCGGCTTTCGGGAATGTCCTCTTCCTTCCAGCTTGCCCAGAATTTCTTGGGCGTGCCGCAGGTGCCATAGCGCCCGTCATGCCCGGTGATGGAGAGCAGAAGTTGGCTGTAGGCGAAAAGCTGGGGGATTTCATCCTTGTTCTGATTGCGAATACTCTGGGAAATCCCGACCTCCACGGTCGGGACTTTGCCCGGCTGACCATCGGGGCGCTTGGCCTCGATCACCGCCAGCGGAATGCCGTTGACGAAGCAGACAATGTCCGGCCTGCGGGTCTGTGTCAGATCCGTGCGCAGGACGCTGAATTCTTCCGTGAAGGTAAAGCTGTTGTTCTGTGGGTTCTGCCAGTCGATCAGCGCGATGGTCGGGTTGGCCTTGCGCCCACCGATGAACTCGTGTGCAACAATTCCGAACAGCAGATGCGTCGTCATCTTGTCATTGGCATCGCGGAGGCCGGAGACAAAGTCCGGATGCGTGACGTGCGACACCAGCGCATCAATAGCCTGATCGGACAGGCTGTGTTCCTGGCCTTCAAACGTAAAGCGCCGCTTTTTCAGCTCCGCTCGCAGGAGAGGAACCAGCACCACGGTGCTCTGTTTGCCTCCCCGCAACGCCAGCGCCTCGGATGGCGACAGAAACCGCCAGCCAAGGGTGCTGAGGAGGGCCAGCGCCGGAAGCTTGGCGCTGTATTCTTCCTGAAATTTTGGGGCGGGAGCCATAATGTTCAAATGTCCTGTAAGCTGAAATACCTTAATCGACCTTCACGCGGCGCTTGCCCGTGAGAAGCTGCTGCATCAGGGCTTTCTTTTGCTGACGCAGGCGCGCAAGGTCGGATTCAAGGGCCGTGATTTCTTCGTCCGCTGTGGTCAGGACGGCGGCGATGGCTTTCTGTTCAGAAAATTCGGACGGGATCTTTATTTTTTGTCTAAGGACATCCTTTTTTCCCAAGCCCAACTGAGCCGTGCCGTTAGCCCTGCGACGTAAATTCTTATTTATTGGGTGTGAATTTATTAGAAAGTGAAGAAATTTACTGTCACAATCGCCAATATGGAGGGCATAAACATGGTCTCCCAGCACATACAGATCGTCTCGATCAATATAAGAAGTTCTACCTATAATATTTCCGCCTCCGATATCATCTTTTGGCATGACCAACGTACCTTTTGGCAAAAGGTCGGCATTATGCTGAGTGGATTTCGTGCAAACGAGATTTCCTAACCGGTTTACAGAACCCATATCGACAATAAATCGTTCTCCATTTTCACAGATATATTGAGTTTTAGATGTTGCTGTTTGTACCGTGGCAACATCTGAAAGAGAGCAAATTTTCCACTCCCCCGTGAACCCCGGCAGGCGTTTTTTGCCTGTGAGGAGTTGCTGCATGAGGGCTTTTTTCTGCTGCTGACTGTTGGCCAGAAGCTTCTCAGTCCCTTCAATCGCACGATCCCACGTCGAGAGGATCGCTGCGATCTTCTTCTGTTCGGGGAGTGGGGGGAGGATTACGGGAAACTGTTTTAATTGTGTGGAATTGATGCTTGCCAAATTTGTGCTGCGTTTCGCACAGGACAAAAAATATCCTTTGCCGTAGGGGCTGGCCGAGAGATTGGCTAGAAAGTAAGAATCAAGTTTATTCTGGTCTGGCCTTACGGCAAAGACGTGATTTTGATGTAGGCAAGGCATTATTTGGCCTCGCCATACATCTCCACGGCCCAATTTATCGAAATCACCGCCTTCGTTCATCAGAACGTCGCCGGAGTGAAGGGAAAAACGATTTATTTTCTCTTTATCTATTTCGATAGTTTTGACGTCTCTAAGATCAAGATAACCATCTTGCACGTTTGCAACGCGTAAATACGGAAGACTGATCGGATTTACGATGGTCTTCTGACTTTTGGCAATGCCGCTACGGATATCGGCAACATCTTCTAGTGACGCTTTTCTCCACCCCTCAGGAAGCATAACCCAGCTCCTTCAGATAAACGTCCATCTGTGTTTCTAGCGTTGCCAGTTCCACCTTAATCTCCGCCCGTTCGGCCCGAACGGCGTTCAGGTCGATTTCCTCTTCTTCCTCAAATGTATCGACATAACGCGGAATGTTCAGGTTGTAGTCGTTCTCCCTGATCTCGTCCGGCGTGGCGAGGTGGGCGTATTTGTCCACGTCCTTGCGGGCGCGGTAGGTGTCTACAATCTTGGTGATGTTCTCTTCGGTCAGCACATTCTGGTTCTTGCCCGCCCTGAACTCGCGGCTCGCATCAATGAACAGCACGTCCTTCGTCTTGCGGTCCTTGCGGAAGATCAGGATGGCGGCTGGAATCCCCGTGCCGAAGAACAGCTTTTCCGGCAGGCCGATCACGGCATCCAGCAGGTTTTCCTCAATCAGTTTCTGGCGGATCTTGCCTTCCGAACTGCCACGGAACAGCACCCCATGCGGCACGACCACGCCCATGCGGCCCGTGCGGTCTTTCAGGGTGCTGATCATGTGCAGAATAAAGGCGTAATCGCCCTTGGTTTTCGGCGGCACGCCACGGGCAAAGCGGTGATGCACGTCGCCTTCCGCCTCGTCATGTCCCCATTTATCGAGACTGAAAGGCGGGTTGGCCGTCACCACGTCAAAGCGCATCAGGTGGTTTCTGTCATCCAGCAGCTTGGGGTTGCGGATCGTGTCGCCCCATTCAATGCGGTGATTGTCCTCGCCGTGCAGGAACATGTTCATCTTGGCAAAGGACCATGTGGAGCCAATGGCTTCCTGCCCATACAGGGCGTAGTCCCGGCTGCCCTTGTGGTTCTGCGTCACCTGCCGTCCGCATTTCATCAGCAGGGACGCCGAGCCGCAGGCCGGATCACAGATCGTCTCGCCCGGCTTCGGGCTCAGAATACGGGCCAGCAGTTCACTGACTTCCGGCGGGGTGTAGAACTCCCCGGCCTTCTGCCCGCCACTGGCAGCGAAGTTCTTGATCAGGAACTCATAGCCGTTGCCAATCACGTCCAGATTGCCGACGCGGGAAGGGCGCAGGTTCAGGTCCGGCTTGTGGAAATCTTCCAACAGATGGCGCAAAATGGTGTTCTTCTGCTTCTCGTCGCCCAGCTTGTCGGAGTTGAAGCTGATGTCCTGGAAGACGCTCTTGCCTGCGTCCTTCAGCTTGGTGCCGTTGGCCTCTTCAATGGCGTGCAGGGCTTTATCAATTCGCTCACCATTGCCGGGGACATTGCGCTCTTTATAGAGGGTGTAGAAGTCCGCACCTTTGGGCAGAACAAAGCGTTCCTGCGCCATCATGGCTTCGATCAGGGCGGGGTTGTCGCCATAGTCTTTCTTATAGCCGTCATAATGGTCCTGCCACACATCGGAGATGTATTTCAGGAACAGCATGGTCAGCAGGTAATCGCGGTAGGTATCGGGGCTGACGGTGCCACGGAAGGTATCGCAGGCGCTCCATAGTGCCTTGTTAATCGTATCCTGTGAAATCTGCTCGGTCACGAGGTCAAATCCTGTTTCAAAACGTCAAGGGAGTGTCAGTCCGCCAGAAGGTCTCTGGCAAGCCCGGTCATGATCTGCTGGTTGGTCTGGCGCAGGCGGTGCAGAAGCTCTTCCTCGCGCTGCATGGCGTTGGCCAGACCCACAATCTGTTCCTGTCGGGGCAGGGGAGGCAGCATAACAGGCGTGGCCTCCAGCACCGGTCGGGCGATGTTGCGGACGAGGGTGGAACTCTGGCCGTTCTGCTCCAGATGCCGCTGCGCCGGTTCCTGATTGAGCCACCAGGCCAGCCAGGCGGGCAGCACGTCTGGACGCGACACGCGCAGCAGAAAGAAGTGTGGAGCGGCGACGGCCTGAAGGCTGCCAATGCGCTCATCGATCAGAACCGCCAGTGACACATTGCCCCGCGCGGGGAAGAGAATATCCCCCGGACGCAGCCAGTCCGGCTCACGACGTCCGGCCACTTCGGTGCGCACGCAGGACGTCCAGTCCACGCCCGACGTGGACGTGTCCCGCATCTGCACGACAGCCGTTTCCGCCCCATCGGTCGGGTCGATTTTCCCTCGGAACGGGTGTCCCGCTACGACTGCCGCGATGTCTGAAAGGACCGCTTTATCTGCGTGAAGGTGTTTCATGCGATTATATAAGGAGCATGAACGTAGATCTGTCAATGATAAATATGCGCGAAAGACATTCACGCATAAAGGGGCATGTGGGACGAACTCGGGATCGCTGGCCTGAGGGAATAGCCGCATCTGTTGCGGTGATTGACGTTGCACCCTGCGGCGATTAGATGGCATATTCTCCGCAAAGGATGCAGGGAAAATGGTGCGATATATCTATCAGCGCGCGGAATGGCCGAATTTTCAATGGGACAAAGAGATCATTTCCCATGAACTGGCCGCCGTGCGTCACCGACAGGGTCGGCTTCTGGGACGCATGGAAAGTCTGGGGTTCGATTTCAGATCGGAAGCCCTGCTCCAGACCCTGACGGAAGATGTCCTCAAATCGAGCGAGATCGAGGGCGAAAATCTCGATCGTGAGCAGGTGCGCTCGTCCATCGCGCGACGGCTGGGCATGGATATTGGCGCGCTGGCACCAGTGGATCGGGACGTTGAAGGTGTCGTGGAGATGATGCTGGACGCGACCCGGCATTATGCCGATCCATTGACCGCAGAGAGGTTGTTCGCATGGCATGCGGCCTTGTTCCCGACTGGCCGAAACGGCATGTCGCGCATTCTGGTCGGAGAATGGCGTGATGACAGAACCGGTCCGATGCAGGTCGTATCAGGGCCTGTCGGACGCGAGAAAGTCCACTATGAAGCCCCGTCCGCCAGCAGCGTGCCCGCGGAGATGCAGGTTTTTCTCGACTGGTGCAATGCTGGGCAGGCGTTGGACCCTGTGCTCAAGGCGGCCATTGCACATCTGTGGTTTGTTACCCTTCATCCATTCGAGGACGGGAACGGGCGCATGGCGCGGGCCATTGGCGACCTCATATTGGCGCGTTCGGAGCAGACAGACCAGCGTTTCTACAGCCTGTCAGCCCAGATCCGTCAGGAGCGGAAAGAGTATTACGCCATTCTTGAGGCCACCCAGAAAGGAGACATGGACATCACGCCCTGGCTGCGCTGGTTTCTGGGGGCTCTGGATCGTGCTTTTGACCGTGCTGAACTGGTCCTGGGAAAGGTCATTCAGAAGGCCCGCTTCTGGGACACTCTGGTAGGTCAATCAATCAATGACCGGCAATGTCTCATGCTGAACCGTCTGCTGGACGGGTTCGAGGGTAAGCTGACGTCATCCAAATGGGCAAAGCTCGCAAAGACGTCACCAGATACAGCCCTGCGGGATATCAATGATCTCGTAGAGCGCGGTGTCTTGGATAAGGAGGCGGCGGGTGGCAGAAGCACGAGTTATGTTCTGGTTCTTCCCTGAGGCGTGAGCCGTGGATTGCATTTAATGCTCTGGTTTTCTCCAGATCGCGGGAAAGGCAATTCATCGTCTCTGTAGCGGCAATAGAGAATTTCCGAAGAATTATCCAAAGTAAGGTTAGTGGAAACAAAAAAGGAATATTTTAACATTCACTTATTTTTCAAAAAAACAAGAATATTAACAAATATGCAGCCAAATTTCTCCGTGTATAAGGACAAATGGGATATCTATCGACTGTAAAATATATCGATTTTGGTCCGTCATTCACAAAATTTTTTTTGAATATATACTATTCGCGGCCCTGAAAAATAAATTCTTTCAAAGCGACAGGAAGATTATGATTTTCGTGGCCAGATCGGCAAAGCTTTACAAGCGAAAAGCGTTGCAAGGGCGTTAAGGTTGCCCATTTTTGCAGTGGTATAGAGGAAAGTTCTTTCTCCATAATCTGCTTTTGGAGGCACAGGGGCACCGACTGGCTATCCTGCCATTCAGTAGACTGTGGCTGATCAAGAAAAACAGGTTCTTCATTGGTGCGTGTGCGAATCAAGTCTTTCAGGAAACGACGATAGGTCAGCCTATCAGGATCTGATTCTGTCGGACGGTAGCAGAGTTCGTAACGATCGTTGTAACTGAAATGGCTCCATTGGCGGAGACTGAGTTTTATTCCACATTCATCGAGTTTCATGCGCACGCTCATTGGAATGCAGCGAAGCGTATCGGCGAAATCACGTTCGAATTCAAATATCTGTAAATCTGTGCTCATGGTTCTGTCTCCGGAAGATCTGTGTAGCTTAGGAAATAGGGGCCGGTGTGAGCCAGCCAAGTTCGTAAAGCCGCTTCATATTCGCAGGGGTTAACCAACCCTGTGCCTGCATGGCCCGGATCATCCAACTGATTGAAAGATCGACGTCTGAAGCCGAAAAATCGAATTGCATGGCGTTGAGGTTGTGCTGATCAGGCATGATCTTTTCTGTCGCTTCGCGTGGAAGGGCCAGGCCGCCGTTCGCCAGGGGGCTGGAAAGTTGACGAACGATCTCCGCAGAATTGCTGGGGTTCATACAGAAGCGTGTTGCTTCGCCAATGGCGGCCTGCAAAGCTTGCGTCAGCGCCGGCGCACTCTGACCCCAGCGTTGTGTCGTCACGAGAGTTTTCTCCAGATGACCGGTATGGATATTGGCGGATCCAGCTACGATGGATCCGAGACCATGCAGATCGGCTTCCGTTCCCCAAGGTGGGCCCGCACAAAAGCCGTCAATTTCCGCAGCGGCCAGAGCATCTATCATGCGGTCGGGGGGCATGATGACGATTTCCACATCCTGTTCTGGATGGGCATGCAAACTTTTGAGGAAGTCCATCAGAATGAGGAAATGGGTCGAATACAGATGTACTACTGCCAGCTTGGGGCGCCGGCTTAAACCCGTACGCCAGCTTTCAAAATTTCGGTGCTTTGTCACGTCATCCGTTCCCAGGAACGGTGGGAGGTGCTGTCCACGAAGAACAACCGTGTTGCCGCCACGGCTGATAGGGATACCCCGGTGCAGGCCGATTTCCCGACCGCGATGACCCAGCGCCGTCATGATCGCCAAAGGAGGGAAAACCAGCGCAGCGTCCAGTCCATTCCAGACAAGACCATCTGCGATATTGGCCCACGATGGCGAGACTATCAGTTCCGCATCCAGACCATGTTTTTCAAATATTCCGAGATTGCGGGCGATAATCAGAGGGGCGCTATCTGCCAGCCTCAGCAGGCCTATTCTGATGGCAGAACTCATGATGCATCATCCTTGGTGTGAACCCGGAGGTAGTCAGTGGCAACATCCACCAGCTTACGGGCCTGCTGCATGGCTCGGCGTCTGAACCAGCGATAGGCTTCTGCCTCGCTGCAGCGTTCGTTACGCATGAAGATTTTCTTTGCTGTATCGACAGTTTCCCGATCCGAAAGGACCTGTCGGGCCGCTTTCAGCTCGGCTGCTGTTTCCTGAAAGCGACGGTATAGTGCAATCGCCGACCGAAGCAGGGGTTTGACGTCCCGAGGCGGCGTATCCATCACGTTGTAGGAACAGACGCCAGCCGCAAAAGCATCTTCCATGAGCGCTTCGTCATCTTCGTCGACAAACAGGGCGACGGGGCGCTCCAACCCGGAGGAGGATAGCGCCCGCACACTGTCCAGTCCGTCGCGGTCGGCGCGGCAGATGTCCACGAGCACAATGTCAGGAACGTGAGCTTTGACCGCTGAAATCAGACTTTCGTACCCTTCAAGTCGAATGACCTCCAATGAAGAATCAGCTTTCAAAATCTCTGACAGGGCGCCAGCCCGCTGGGAGTTCTCGTCTGCGAGAAGAATTTTCATTGTCATGGAGCTATATCAGTACACATCACGGACGTATCGCCCATTTCTTACAAGGTTACTGACATACTCATCGGCCTGTTCCGTGGACATACCGCCATAGCGGGCTACGATACGGCGCAGGGCGCTATCGACGTCCCTGGCCATTCGCGCAGCATCTCCGCACACGTAGAAATATGCGCCTCCATGCAGCCATCTCCAGAGTTCTTCGCCGTTTTCTTCCATGCGGTCCTGGACATAGATCCGCTGGTCCTGATCACGGGAAAATGCCGTATGCAGATGTGTCAGGCATCCCTGTTCCATGAAGCCTTCCAGCTCCTCGCGATAGTAAAACCCGTTTTCTGCATGACGCTCTCCGAAGAAAAGCCAGTTTCGGCCCGGGCTGTTACAGGCCGCCCGCTCCTGGAGGAAAGCACGGAAGGGGGCAATTCCTGTGCCTGGCCCCACCATGATGACAGATTTGGTATGATCGTCAGGTAAACGGAACTGGGATGTGGTCTGTAGGAAAACCGGGACCTCGGAATCTTCGTGTAAACTTCCCAGCCAGTTTGAGCACAGACCAGGGTAGGGCTCATTATTGACACCCACCGTGATGTGTACGCTGTCAGGGTATGCTTTCAGCGATGATGCGATTGAATAGAGGCGAGGCTGCATCCGGCGGAAAAGGTTCGGGATATCCTGAGCCTGCACGCCGATTTTGGCTGTTGCCAGCAGCTCCGGCAGGTAGCTGGAAGACGGCGCCCCCAATTTTTCCAGCAACGCCGGAGACGGTCGGGACAGATCGAAATGTCTGGTCAGGGCGTCTGCGAGCGACACAGTTCCATGACCTCGCACTGAGACTGTTGTGCCGGAAGGTAGTCCCAGAGAGCTTAGAACGCTCTCAACAGTTGAGTCAGCATTGCAGGGCCAGACCCCCAGAGCATCCCCAGGTTCATAGTGCAATCCTGTCCCGGAGAGATCCAGAACGATCTGTCGTGTTTCCTTGTCGCTGTTCCTTCCCGTCAGGCAGTGATTAAGGCTGATGCGTGCAATCGCAGGGTTGGCTCGGGTGATGGCTGGTGCGTCCGGTAACGGAACGGCTGGGACTGGGACCGTTTTGGCACCCAGGGCAGCCAGAAATCTGTGCTGCCAAGCCTCAACGGTTTCTTCGTAATCGGGCTCACAATCCTGTCGTGGCATAAGCGGGGTTGCGCCGAGCGCGATCAGGCGGTCATCAAGAGCCCGACCAAACCCGCAGAAACTGGCGTATGAAGAATCCCCAAGCGCTATCATGGCGTAACGGATATCTTCGCGCAGTTCCTGGGCATTGCGAAGCTCATCCCAGAAAGCACTGGCGCTATCAGGGGCATCTCCGTCGCCGAAGGTGGAAACGACGAAGAGGACCGTTCCGCAAAGATCGGCGGGTTTGCTGGTATCCAGACTCATGGCATCGACACCGTAGCCGCTTTCTTTCAGCCAGACAGCGAGTTCTTCAGCCAGACCTTCTGCCCGACCTGTCTGGGACGCCCACCGAAGAAGAAGCCTTGGTTGGGTACCGGTCGGACTTTCCGAAACAGCAGGATCCTTCGACACAGGGCTGCGGGCATACAGACCAGCCAGAAGGCCATTAATTCTGGCTTTCTGCTCTGTCGGCAAAGGAGCACTCGGGGGAACAAAGGGAAGCTCGTTTGCCGGTGGGGCAAGTTTCAGGCCGTCCATGAATCCCGTCAACCACTGGCGACTTTCAACGGACAGGACCAGGGGTTCCGCTCGAGCGAGGCCAAGATGCTGTGTCAGATAATCAAGCGGCATGGCAGGAGCGTTCTCCTCTGCGGGAACAGAAACAGTTTCGATGCGCGAGAGGGACACTGCGCAGTGTTTGATCCCGGGCTGAAGGGAGACGGGGTCCGTGAAATCGGCCGTGACAGCATTGATTGTCAGATTTTCGCCGAAGCGGTCGTTCCAGTGAAAGGGTGCAAAGCATGTTCCCGGCGCAACGCGGTCAGTTGGACGGGCGGGAAGGATTGCGGTGCCCCGGCGGGAACGGAGTTCGACGGGATCGTCCTTGCACAGGCCCAGCCGTTCGGCATCAGCAAGAGCGATTTCCACGAAAGGGCCGGAATTGAGCTTGTTAAGTCCATCGACCCGACCAGTTTTGGTGAGCGTGTGCCATTGATGCTGGAGGCGCCCGGTGTTGAGCAGGAAAGGGAATTCGTCGTCCGGCTGTTCTTCCAAGGGGAGATAAGGTCGGGCATGAAAAGCCGCTTTTCCGTCGTCAGTGGCGAAAACAGGCGGTTTATTCGGGTCAGGCCGGTAGCGGATCGGATGGCGGGGCAGGGCGTCTCCCGTCTGGCTAGGCCACTGGACGGGACCGGATTTCAGACGGTCGTGGCTGACTCCGGAAATATCGTAGCCTGTCCTGGGATTGGCGAAACGGCTGGCTTCGTCAAAGACTTCAGTAGAAGATGAGAAAGTGAAAGCCTCCTCAAAGCCCATCTCACAGGCGACACGTGCAATGATGTCCCAGTCTGCCATGGCTTCACCGGGCGGAGAGACAGCCTGCCGGGCCAGCGTCATGGTGCGGTCAGAGTTGACCAGCACGCCATCTCCTTCGGCCCATAACGCACCCGGCAGAAGAATATCCGCATAAGCCGCCGTTTCCGTGTCGGCGTAGGCATCCTGAACAATGACCAGATCAGCGGCTTCAAGAGCCGCGGTAACGTTGGCACGGCGTGGCACAGTCGCGACAGGGTTTGTGCAGATGATCCAGCAGGCACGGATTTCACCGCGGGTCATGGCTTCGAACATGGCTATCGCGCCATGGCCACCTGCTTTGCGAATGGTTCCTGCGGGCAGCTTCCATTGTTGCTCGACAAAGGCCCGGTCATCATCGACCAATGCCGAGCGCTGGCCGGGGAGGCCGGGGCCCATATAGCCCATTTCTCGACCACCCATGGCATTGGGCTGTCCTGTGAGGGAAAACGGTCCGGCGCCCGGGCGGCAAATGGCGCCAGTGGCAAGATGAAGATTGCAGATCGCGTTGGTATTCCAGGCTCCTGAAGTGCTCTGGTTCAGTCCCATGGTCCACAGCGTCAGCCACGCATCGGCTTCCGCAATCCATCTGGCGGCTGTTTCGATATCATCTTGTGGAAGGCCGGTAATCCCGGCAACGCGTTCGGGAGAATAATCTGCCAGAAAAGCTGGCATATCGCTCCAGTCCTTCGTTGCACTGGCGATAAAGTCCGGATCTATCGCGTCATCACGAACCAGAATGTGAAGAATGCCGTTCAGCAGGGCGAGATCGGTGCCTGGGCGGATCTGAAGGAACAGGTCCGCCTTGTCTGCCGTAGCGGTCCGTCGTGGATCAACGACGATGAGTTTAGCTCCCTGACGTTTGCGGTCCATCAGGCGCAGGAACAGGATCGGATGGCAGTCGGCCATATTGGCGCCGATCACGAAGAACAGGTCCGTGCAGTCGAAATCCTCGTAGCTTCCCGGAGGGGCATCTGCGCCCAGGGAGAGTTTGTAGCCAGCTCCCGCCGCCGCCATGCACAGACGGGAGTTGGACTCGATATGCTGGGTTCTCAGGTATCCTTTGACGAGTTTGTTCGCCAGATACTGCGCTTCCAGAGACATCTGGCCGGAGACGTAAAGGGAGATCGCATCCGGGCCGTATTCTTCCAGAATCTGCTTCAGGCGACGGGCTGTTTCTCTGATGGCTGCGTCCATTCGGGTGGGAACGGGCAGAGACGTCCTGTGCGGCCGGATCTGCGGCATATCCAGCCGTGTAGACGATGACACCGGTTTGTCGCAGGAACTTCCTTTGGTGCATAGGCGACCACCATTCGTCGGGTGCTCGGTATCTCCGCGCACCTTGACGATCTGATGGTTCTCAACCTCCAGCACGATGCCGCAGCCGACACCGCAATAGGGGCAGACAGAACGGATGTCTTCCCGTGTCATGAACAGTTAAGCAGACAGGCGTTCTGCGATGGTCTCCATAACCCTGGCGCGGATTTCAACCTTGCCTTCGGGGGTCAGACGCGTGTCCCACGTTCGCAGGGATTTGCTGGAATCTTCAAGACAGATCCCGTTTTCCAGATTGAAATGCTGTTTGTAAAGCGGGGAGGCGACAACGAGCTGCCCCCGCAGATCCCCTATGATGCCGCGTCCGATGATATTGGCCTTCGAGAATGGGTCATGGTTGTCCACGGCAAAAACGCGGGCGGATGTGTTTTCCGTTTCCGGCAGATAAAACAGGGCGATCTGCGCACCTTCATACCAGGCAACCACGCCTGATCGTGGGACCAGATCGTTCTTGTCGCACAGGGCCGTCCATTCCACCGGACCCGCGCCTTCCAAAAGGGTAGCCTGATTGGGGGCTGGTTTGACCTGATCGCGCTCGGGAACAAGCTGAACGTTTGGATCGGGGCGGCTGTCATTGACAAAAGTGCGGAAGCGCTTGAGCTTCTCGCCGTCCGTCAGGGCATCCTTCCATTCACAGTGGTATGTTTCGACCACATGCTGCATCTGCTGTTCCAGCTCTTCGGCAATGCCAAGGCTGTCCTTGATGATGACGTCTTTGAGATAATCGAGACCGCCCTCCAGACCTTCCCGCCAGACAGACGTGCGCTGGAGCTTGTCTGCGGTACGGATGTAGAACATCAGGAAGCGGTCGATGTATTTCACGAGCGTTTCTGAATCGAGATCGGTCGCGAAAAGCTCTGCATGGCGCGGACGCATCCCGCCATTGCCACAGACATACAGGTTCCAGCCGTTTTCCGTAGCGATAATGCCCACATCCTTGCTCTGGGCCTCGGCGCATTCCCGCGTACAGCCGGATACGGCGAATTTGAGCTTGTGCGGAGAGCGCAGCCCCTTATAGCGGTTCTCAAGATCCAGCGCCTTACCGACGCTATCCTGCACGCCATAACGGCACCATGTGCTGCCAACACAGGATTTTACCGTCCGTGTGGACTTTCCATAAGCATGGCCCGTCTCAAATCCTGCCTCCAGAAGCTCTCCCCAGATTTCGGGAAGCTGGTGGAGTTGAGCGCCAAACAGATCGACACGCTGGCCACCGGTGATCTTGGTGTAGAGGCCATATTTCTTTGCAACCTGCCCCAGGACAATCAGCTTGTCCGGGGTAATTTCGCCACCTGCAATGCGGGGAACAACGGAATAGGTCCCGTTCTTCTGCATATTGGCCATGAACGTGTCGTTCGTGTCCTGCAAAGGAATATAGAGCGGATCGGTGATCGGCTTGTTCCATGCCGAGGCAAGGATCGAGCCAATGGTTGGTTTGCAGATATCGCAGCCTAAACCGCCATTACCATGGCGTGTCATCAGCTCTTCAAAGCTGCGGATGCCATGGACACGAACGAGGGAGTACAACTCCTGACGTGTATGGGAAAAATGCTCGCAAAGGCTGTGATCGACCTCGATGCCCCGGGCGGAAAGTTCCGTTTCGAACACGCTCTTGAGCAGAGCCGCGCAGCCGCCGCAGCCTGTACTGGCCTTTGTGCTCTGCTTGAGCGTGGCCAGATCGGCGCAACCCGCATCAATGGCGCTACAGATCGAGCCTTTCGTAACGTTGTGGCAGGAGCAGATCATGGCCGTATCAGGCAGGGCGTCCGCGCCCAGAAGCTCTGCCCCTTCACCACGCGGCAGGATCAGTGCGGCGGGGTCAGCCGGCGGTTTGATGCCGTTCTGAACATACTGGAAGATCGTGTCGTAATAGGAATTGTCCCCAACAAGGATCGCCCCTGTCACACGCTGGCCGTCCGCGGACAGAACGAGACGCCGATAGGAGCCATCGGCCTCGCCGATGAAGCGATAGCTCGTGGCGCCGGGCTCCCGTCCGTGCGCATCGCCGATCGAACCTACATCCACACCCTGAAGCTTGAGCTTGGTGGACATGTCCGCGCCCGTAAAGGCGGCGTCTTCTCCGGCCAAAAGGGAAGCAACGGTCCGCGCCATGGTGTATCCCGGTCCGACCAGACCAAAGACCTGATCCTGCCAGAGCGCACATTCACCGATGGCGAAAATGTCCGGATCGGACGTCCGGCACTGATTGTCGATCACGAGGCCGCCCCGTGCGCCCACAGCCAGCCCGCAAGCCCTGCCAAGCTGATCGGTCGGGCGGATACCGGCAGAGAAAACAACCATATCGGTTTCAAAAGAAGGACTGTTCGCAAACACCAAGCGATGACGTTTTTGTTCGCCGGCGACAATCTCTTTGGTCGCGTGGGAGGTTCTCACATCAATCCCAAGCGTCTCAATGCGCCTGCGAAGCGCGCGACCGCCCTCTTCATCAAGCTGGGCCGACATCAGATGCGTTCCAAGCTGTACGACACTGACGTCCAGCCCCAGAAGTTTCAGGGCATGAGCGGCTTCCAGTCCCAGCAGGCCGCCACCAATGACGGTTCCATGGCTGGCTCCTTTAGCGGCAGCGCGGATGATGTCCAGGTCCTCAAGCGTGCGGTAGACAAGACCTGCACTTCCGGTATTGCCTGGTATTGACGGCACGAACGGGACGGAGCCTGTCGCTAAAATCAGTGTGCTGTAGGGAAGAATACCTTCTTCGCTTTCCACGGCCCTGGCGTCACGGTCGATCCGCATGACAGGAACACCCAGATGCATGATGATGCCGTGAGCCGAGTGAAAATCTTCCTCATGCAAACGCAGGGCCAGCGCATCCTGACTCGTCATGTATTCCGTAAGATGAACGCGGTCATAGGCATGGTGGCGCTCGGAGCCAAAGACATGGATCTGATGCGTTTCATGCAGACCGTGCATGACGAGCTGCTCGGCACAGTAATGTCCAACCATTCCGTTGCCGATGATGATGATGTTCTCTTTCATGGTCATCTGTCCGTTCTCTGAGGCAGTCATGGTCAAAACTTGAATTCGAGAGTCTGCATGTAGAACGCGTCGCTTTTTGCGCCTGCCGTGCGCATGCTGCGAGATGCGATGAAGCCTGCGATGTCGTGAGTCCAGGTCCAATGTGGAGCAAAGTTCCAGGCAAGTTGCGTCTGGGGAGTGGCCCCAATAAAGCCGCCAGATAACCCATTGCGCCAAGAATAGATCTTGCCTGTGCCATACACCGCATCCTGTGTGCTTTCCCGCCAGAAGAAAGGCACATGCAGCTTGATGTGAAGGTTTTTCCGCAGAGCAAATGTCGCCAGAGGCCCCACACCGATCAGGTTCTGGGACGTTACGGACAACGTCACATCGTTATAGTACGGCAAGGGAAAATAAGGGGATGCAAACGTCCCGACTGCGCCATCCTTGCTATGATAGGAGCCGCCGGAAAAAAGATCGGCCTGCAGACCAGCGCTCGGCTTGGTCGCAAGATCAGGACGGTTATACAGCAGGGATGCATTAACAGCATAAGCCCGTACAGCACGGGTGGGCTGCCTTTCCTGTGCTGGCCGAAACTGGCCTCCCTGAAACACACCGCTCAGGCTCGTCGAGAAAGGGCCGATATTTCCCCATAGTCGCATGCCGACATTGTCCCGACGGCTGGAACCTGCCTCTGTACCCGTTGTCGTCGGGATAGATGCTGTGGAGCCACTGTAGAGATAGCCGATGTAAAAGACGTCTGCGAAAAGCTGACTCTTCTTTCCCATGGCTCTGAATGCAGGAAGCGCCGTGGACGTCATGGCGCCATACATCCGGGCACTGTAGTTCGTGCCATCTCCAAAGACAGCATCAGGCAGTTTGTTGGTCTGCATGAAATCAAACAGATCCACCCGAAAACGTTTCCAGATGGCATAGCCACGGATACCATCCCAGGTCTGCTGTGCATTCGTCAGGTCCCGGGCGGACTGCATGAAGACAGGCGTATCAAGGAAGACCTGTCGACCACCAATAATGCCGGCTTTGGCTCCCAGAAGATTGCCCTTCACTTCCAGAATACCCTGCTGGAGATCCAGTCGTTCCCGCTGCACCCCTGTCTGGTATCCGTAGGTATTGGAGCCTCCTGCGACGCCGTACAGGAACTCGGCATAAGCGCGGACATGCGCTCCCAGATGAAGATCGGCGCCATAAAGATTGCGCAGAAGAACCCGGTTGGCGTTGGTCTTGCCTGCCGTTCCCATCATGGGCTGGTTTTCATAGACATAACGGAGGCGTTCTTCCGCGTTCAGAGAAAGCCAGATACTTCCGCTTTCATTCAGGCGAATATATTTCAGGCGGCTGAACCAGTCATTCCTGCGCTGTTCCGGCGGGGTATTAACGATATCGCTCCAGTCTTCCGCCCAACGAACCTGACCAAAGCCCGCCATTGACCCGAAACCGGATGCGGCTCCGTTCCCCGCATTGAAAGCATCCCAGTCCGGGGAGTGCGCGGAGCGGTTTTGCTGGGTGTGAACCGGCTGAGTGACGGCTTTTGTTCTGGAGCGTTCGGACAGATGAACCCCGACATGGGGGTTGGGAGTATCGTCAGCTTTCACGGGGCTGGAGAATGCCAGCCCCCCCAAAGCAAGACCTGCCAGCATGGGCGCATAGGGAAGGGGAGAGAAGACGGAAAGACCAGTCATCAGCCGATCTCCCGCCAGCGATGGTGACACAGTACAACGGCGATGCAGGCAATCAGGCAGATCCCGGCGAAAGCGAGAAATCCCGGCCCGTAAGAATTGACGATCTGTCGGGCTTCCCCCAGTGAGAGCGCCAGGTAGAAGCCGCCGACCCCGCCGGCCATACCGACCAGCCCTGTCAGAATGCCGACCTGACGCGGGAAGCGGGCTGGAACAAGCTGAAAAACGGCGCCATTGCCCAGCCCGAGCGTTACCATCCCCAAGAGGAATACCGGGAATGCGAGATAGATCGTCGGAAGTCCAAGGGCAATGACGCAAAAGCAGCCTGCCGCGACCGCATACAGGATGGTCAGGGCTTTCGTGCCGCCCACACGGTCGGCGAAGGCTCCTCCAACTGGCCGCACAAAAGAGCCTATGAAAACGACAAATGCCGTACACGCACCAGCAACGGTGGGAGAGAGATTGTACTGGTCATTGAAATAAATGGTGAGGAACGACGCAAGACCCACAAACCCACCAAAGGTCACGCTATAGAAAAACATCAGCAGCCAGCTATCGCCGGATCCCAGAACTGGACCCCATGAGCGCAGGCCCGGAGATGCTGGCCGATTGACAGGCTCTCTGGCCAGAATAAGGAAAAGTAGCAGAACGCAGATGAGCGGAAGCGTCGCAAGGCCGATGACGTTGCGCCATCCCACCAGAACCGCCAGTCCGGGCGCAAAAAGTGAGGCCAGCGCGGTTCCTGAGTTGCCTGCGCCTGCAATGCCGAGCGCGGTTCCCTGATACTGCGGAGGATACCAGACGGAGGCAAGGGGAAGGGCAATGGCGAAAGATGCCCCAGCAACGCCAAGAATGCCCGCCAGTCCGAACATCTGACCGTAAGTATGAGGTGCAAGGTACCAGACCAGGGCAAGGCCGAAAATGACTGTAAGCTGTGCGGCAATCGCGACGCGGCGCGGGCCGAACATATCCACCAGGCCCCCAGCCAACACACGAAAGGCGGCCCCGGCCAGCACAGGCGTTGCGACTAGCAGTCCTTTCTGCCCAGCATTCAGGTGAAGGTCATGCGCAATCGCAATGCCGAGAGGACCTAACAAAACCCAGATCATGAATGAGACGTCGAAATATAGAAAAGCGGCCAGCAGGGTTGGTGCGTGCCCGGCTTTCAGGAAACCCCTGTCCACAATACATTTCCAGACGACACATCAAACAGGGATGCGTCATCGCCCATTTAGGGCCAGTGGACCGCCATTGATCCACCCTATGCGTCTCCGTCCTGACCGGACAAACCCGACTCTCCACCGGCACTGATAGAGTATCGTTACATTGTGTGTAGAGACTATATTGCAGAACGATCTGATGTCAAAATAATAAAGTATGGTTGGAACGATTCCTTCTGACGGTTAAATTTCGAGTGCTGAGAAATAAATATCGCATAATATCATGCGTAATTTTGGGTTTTTTAAGAGGAAAACAAGTTTTAATGAGCATACCTAAATTAGTACATCTATATAAAATAATTATAGAAAATATATTTCTATGAAATACTTTGAAACACTTAAAAATAATATAAATTATCAAAATTATTTTTGTAAGTATTTTGTAATAATTTAATTATTATTTATTTAAATATGTATGAGGCGCCCCCTGCTTGATGGGTTCGACGGAAGACGGATCATCGGAGGATATGTGTGATCAGAACCTGGGGTGGGGCCTCCAGATAGAGGAGTCGAATTTCCTGGATCACCAAGCGAGTGAGCTTTTGCGACATGGCGGCGGGCGCTTTCTGAACGTAAGCGTATTGGCGTGGGAGCGCATAATGGGACATTATGTAACCTCCGTATTCGGGTATTGCTGCGGAATAGGCTACAGAGGCCGCTGTCAAAACAAAATTTTGATAAAAACAACGGTTTGTCAATCGACAATGTCATGCAGTGAGCTTCTTCACGAAACCGCTCACAAGGTGCAGGCTACATTGGTTGTGTGCCCCCGCAACCA
>NZ_WIPH01000018.1 GCF_009547075.1 Gluconobacter aidae | reverse complement strand
CGCCATTTCTGCCGAGACAACCCGTGCAAAGGCTGCGGAAGCCACGGCAGTCTCAGGCACACTTGGTGTCATTGAGGCCAATGAGGACGAGGTCGTTACTGGTCTGCATATTAACGGCGCAACCGGGCGTCCGTCTGTCGTGCATACAAGCGGCTCTGCTGATATCGCGTGGGAGAGTGACGTCACCAGTGAGGCATCGACACGCGAAAGCGCGGACTCTGCCCTTTCCACCGCCATTACCAATGAGGTGACGCGAGCAAAAGCAGCAGAAGCTACGGCAGTTTCCGGCACGCTCGGAGTCATTGCCGATAACGGTGACAAGCCCGGAACCGGACTTCACCTAAATGGATCGACGGGTAATGCCTCCTTCACCTCTTCGGAGGGCAGCTTCGATCTTGCGTCGCAATCGTCTCTCACGTCCGAGGCATCGACACGGGCGTCTGCTGACGCAACTCTTTCGAGCGCGATCACAACGGAAGTCGCTCGGGCAAAGGCCGCTGAGGCTGACCTCGTCTCAGGAACCCTTGGCGTCATTGCCGCAAGCGGCGACAAACAAGGAACAGGACTTCACCTTTCAGGCGAAACAGGGAACGCTTCCTTCGAGTACGACGGCGGCAGCTTCGATCTTGCCTCGCAATCGTCCCTCACATCCGAGGCATCAACCCGAGCCTCGGCTGACAGCGCGCTTTCCAGCTCCATATCCGCAGAGACGACCCGCGCGAAGGCTGCGGAGGCTGATCTGGTTTCTGGGACACTTGGTGTAGTTTCGGATAATGGCGATCTACAGGGAACCGGGCTTCACTACAGGGGCGCAACAGGGAACGCTTCCTTCGAGTACGATGGAGGCAGCTTTGACCTAGCGTCCTATGCCACGGCGACCGCAATGCCCACGCTATACACGAGCAGCACAACGCTGACTGTAGGCTCTGGTAAATCTGTAGCGGTGATCCAAGCAGTCGGCGGAGGCGGTTCTGGTTGCTCCGTTAAGGGAACGAGTATCGCTAATTCCACATATGGAGCAGGCGGGGCTGCCGGGGGGTACGTCCATTTCCATATATCCGTCTCATCTGGAGACACCATCGGCATCACTGTAGGGGCCGGCGCTTCATCGCCGACGAATACGATCAACGGACAGACCAACGGTGGCGACACGATTGTTACCCTGAACGGAACTGAGGTGGCCCGTGCATCCGGTGGGACGGGTGGCGTCTGGAACTCGGTTTCTTCCTGCGCCGGAGGGACAGGCGGTGGCGCGTCAACGCAGAACGGCGCAACGCCAATCGCATATTCCAACGGTACCGATGGCGGCGACGGGCAGACGGGCGCAGAATCCATCGCGTCTGTATCCGGTTATGGCGCTCCCGGCGTTTGGGGTGGTGGTGGTCGTGCTGGTAACGGCGGCGGACAAGCTGGAACCGGCTTCGGTGCTGGTGGTGGTGGAGCTTACGACACCAGCTATTCCGACACATTCTATGGCGGCGGCGCAGGTCATGACGGCTGCGTTATCGTGGAGATCAAGTGATGAAAACGACGACGGAAACAACCACGACAACGGGCGTGTATGCAGTCTATCTGACTGTGGCCACATCCACTCAGGTAGTCGGAACTGTGGTCAATCGGATTGTGTGGGATGGGAAAACCACACTTTCTCTCCCAACGGGTCAGGCGAGTATTCTCGACAGTTCTGGGAAATATCCGATCGGCAGCACCTATACCCCGAGTTCGTCGTGACATGGGCTCCATGCCAGCGCATCGTTCGCGCCGATGTGCCGCCCTCGTTTCGCATGCGGGGAATTGATACGCAGACGCTGCTCTGCTGGCCACCCGTTTCTCAGGGAGATGCAGGCGATTTCAGCGTTGAATTCGGCGCGTTGCTGGCCTCGGGGGACAGCCTCTCTTCTCTAGAGGTCCTGACGAACGGAGGTATCGTGTCAGCGAAGGGTATTTTCGGAACCTGTGTGACAATCTGGGTGCAATGGCTGTCTCCGGGGCAGCAGCAGGCGACCGTTTCCGTTCAGACCGCATGGGGCGAGGTTCTCACCGTAAGCGTCACGATTCTGGTCAACGATATACCTGCTCTGCCGGAGCCGGCGCTCCCAACTATCGCCCCGGAGGCTGGAGGGCTGTGGAACGATGGCGGAGTGCTCTCATATGCATCCGCAGCAACATCCTGATTCCACTCGCTAAAATAATCACGATAGCCGCCCCCACCGGGCGGCTTTTTTATTTGGAGGCCGCATGGCCGAAAGTCTGGCGGACCTCGCCGCAAAGATCGAAGAACACAGCGCGGTCATCGCAACGCATACCGGTGATATCGCCGACCTCAAAAACAGTCTCGACCAGACACAGAAGACGCTTGCGGCCATGTCCGAAAAGCAGGCCGAATTCCACGGGGAAAACCGCGCCAGATCGGAGCATCAAGAGCGAACATCCCGCGAATCAGCCGAGAAGACACAGAGCGCCGTCAAAAGCCTCGCCGACCAGGTGTCACGCCTTGGAAGCGTCCGCGGCTGGGTCGGGTGGGCTGTCGTTACCGCTACCTCTGCAGGCGTCGCAACAGTGATGTCGCATCTGGCAATCCACCCATGACCGGCCTCAACACGCGCCAGCTCAAAACGCTGATCGTCGCCCCGACGCTTCAGGCGCTTGGCCTTGCATCCCCTGCGGCCATCAACCTCGTGGCCGGCACCGCGCTTGCCGAAAGCCGCGCAGCCTATCTCCGGCAGGTCGGCGGAGGTCCTGCTCTTGGCCTCTGGCAGATGGAGCCTGCCACGCATGACGACTGCTGGACGAACTTCCTCGACTTCCCCGCGCAGTCGCGTCTTGCGACGGTATGCCATCGCATGCGCGCTCCTGATCTATCTGCGACAGCGCAGTTGGTCACGAACCTTCGCTACGCCTGCGCGATGGCCCGCATCCGCTTCTATCGCGCGCCCGAAGCGCTACCCCTCGCGACGGACGCGGCCGGACTGAGCGCGTATCACAAGATGCATTACAACACGTCGCTCGGCGAAGCTGATGCAGAGGCGAATGTCGCCTTCTTTGCAGAGGCCATCGCGGCATGAGCAAAGTCCTCGATTGGATACGCGAACCGACGACGCTGCAGGGGCTTGGGCTGTTGTCTGGCGCGATGATGGCAGCTTGGCTTGGTGTTGATGGCGGTGTTCCGTCCGTCATGGCCTCAACCGCCATCTTCCTGCTGATCCCTGAAAAATCTCCGCTGCAGAAAGCTGCCTCCATCGCAGCCGGCGCAGCGATCACCGAGATCGGAAAGCATCCACTTCTGGGTGCGTCTTCCGCCGCCGCATGCACGGACGAGCCAAAAGCGCCGACGTGACTGCGGGACACCCCGAGCAACAAGGAAAACGCTCATATGACTGACACTGTAATTCAGGAAGCCGGCGCACTCGGCCAGGAACTCATCCCCGTCCTTGGCGGCTTCATCATCGAGAAGCTGGACCCGACCTGTGATGTCTCTGGTGCCAAGACGGCTCTGTCCGGTCTGGCTGGCAATCTCGCCGCGCTGGTGACGGCTCTCGAGACGAAGACGGCCACGACCACCGAAGCGGCGGCGTGATCCAATACCTCTACATTGGCGGGGGCGTCATCGCCCTCGCCTTTGTGGTCGGTCTGGTGTGGTTTGCCTACCGCTCTGGCCGCAATGCTGCGTCTATCTCAAGCGCGAAAGCGTCGACTGATAGCGCGAACGTAATCACCGAGAAGGCCGAAGCAATGGCGCAGGCTCAGGCGGATAAGCCCGCGACTGAGGATGCCGTTCTGGCGCGGCTTGATGGAGGAACGGCATGAGGTGGGTCGTCTTGGCGTTTGCCCTCACCGGCTGCACCAGCGTGCGCTATGTGCCCTGCCCGACGCTCGTGACGTACTCCAAAGCTGATCAGGCGGCGCTTGCTACGGAGATCAACGCGCATCCGCAGCCTCAGACCGTGCGCTGGATTGGCGATTACATTGGCCTGCGTGATCAGGTGCGTGCTTGCTCAAAGAACTGATCGCGGGCATCGCGCTCGCCATGATCGGGCGGTGCGGGATGTGAGTGAGGAATGACCGTTCAAACTATTGAGGATTGCTCAATAGTTGAACTCTTGGAAAATTCCCAATGGTTCAGTCATCAAGGAATCCTTGATAGGTTGATGTTAGCGAAAGACCATTTTCATAACACCAAGATCGTTAGGGTTATAAACTGATCGACAAGCGGGAAGCCGATTCGCGCGTGAGGGAAAAAGAGGGAAATCGTTTTACAAAATGCGCGAAAAACGGCGGTTTCGTGTAAGAGAGTTTTTGCGTTTTACACAGCTAAGTCTTTGATATTGGCTAACGTGTCGTTCCCGCCCGGACCTCCAGAGATTTCTCCCCGGAAATCCAGTTTTGTTTTTCGTTTTTACGGATGTGCTTCTGCGTATGCTGCCGCAGCGCCGAACAGGCCAGGCTGTGGATGTGTGATGATCTTGACCGGCATTTCGGTCATCATCGTCTCGAAACGGCCCTTTGCGACAAAGCGTTCGGCGAATCCGGAGTGGCCGAGGCTGTCGGCAAGACGTAGCCCCAGACCACCACCAATGACGACGCCGCGTGCGCCATGTGCCAGCGCCAGATCGCCGGAAATGGCGCCCAGGCTGAGGCAGAAGCGTTCCAGAGCGGCTACGGCGACCGTGTCGGAGCCATCAAGAGCATTTTTCCACAAGGTGCGGTTATCACGCAGGGTGATGGGCCAGCCCTGCATCTCGGCGATGACTTCATACAGATTGGTCAGACCGGGGCCGGAGACGATCCGCTCTGCCGAGACGCGGCGGAAACGCAGACGCAGGGCGCTCAGGATCTTGTCTTCGAGTTCGTCGAGCGGCGGATAGTCCAGGTGGCCGCCTTCGGTTTCCATAACAAAATAGCGGTCGCTGCGGCGAAGAAGGCAGGCTGCGCCCAGCCCCGTTCCGGGCCCGACGATCGTGATGGCGCCTTCTGTCGGAAGGTCGATGTCCGGCCCGCAGAGATGCTTCATATGCGAGGAATCGACCTGGGCCACGGCGTGAGCCACGGCTCCGAAATCATTGACGAGCACGAAATTGTCGAGATGCAGGCGTGCGCCGAGTTGGCTCGGCTGGATGATCCACGGATTGTTGGTCAGCTTGAGGATCTCGCCGCTTACCGGGCAGGCCACGGCAATGCCGGCTTCGCGTGGAAGCGTCCGGTTCAGGGAGCGGCCGAATGTTTCCCAGGCCAGGGCCAGACTGCCATGTTCCGCGCATTTCAGTGTCGTGGCGTCACCCAGTGTGACAACCTTGCCATCCTCGATGGTGGCGATTGCAAACCGTGCGTGCGTTCCACCGATATCGACGGCTACGATTTCCCTCATGACACCTCAAATCCTCTGGCGATGCTGACCGATGGTCCGCGCTTTTTCCAATGCGAAGCAGTTGCCTACCGGTTCCGCCGCGTCAAGTTCCGGATGTGATGGAAGTCGTAATTCAGCGGGCCGGGCGCTGCCGGACTTCGGCCGTTCTCAGCAGCCGGTGAACGATGGCGCGTGGCACGATCATTTCAAGGAAGCGGGCTACGGCAAAAGGCCATGGAAAGAGAAAATGTGCCCTGCCCTGCCCGATCGCGCGTGCGATCATGCGCGCGGCGCGGCGCGTCGAAACGAGGAAAGGCCGTGCTCCTTCGAGGCGCTGGCTCATGGGAGTGTCGACATAGCCCGGAGAAATGAGGGTTACGGAGACATGATGCGGCGTCATGGCGGCATGGAGTGCCGTGCTGAAGCGGGCCAGTCCTGCTTTTGAGCCGCTATAGGCCGTGGCGATCGGGAGGTCATGAAAGGCGGCTACCGAACCAATGAGGGCGATCCGGCCCGCTTTACGGATGGCCATACGCGAAGCCATTTCGGTCGCGAGAGTCGCGGGGGTCGTGAAATTGACGAGGGAGATATCGCGGACCTGTTCGGCTGTTTCGGTCAGCGCGCCTTCTGGCCGGATGTCTCCCAGTCCGGCACCCAGGATCAGGAGGTCAATCGGATGCGTGTCATCCGTTTTGCGCAGTGCAGCGAGGGCATCGTCTGTACGGCACAGATCAAGCGACAGGATCTCCGCTGAAGCGCCTTTGCGGATGACCTGCGCGGCGACGTCCCCAAGACGCGCGGCGTTGCGTCCCCACAACGTCAGATGCGTTCCGGGGCGGGCATACTGAAGGGCCAGCGCGGCTCCGATACCACTTGATCCTCCGGTAATAAGGACGTGAAACGGGGCGCTTGAGGGGGAAACAGAAGCATCTGGCATGGAAAACCGCTTTATTCGTGGTCGGATCGGGGCTGGAAGGGTATAGCCCTCCCATGCAACAAGATGCGACCCCGTGCCGTATTGGCACATCACCCCGTCGGACGGGATGTTTTTTTCGATCAGAGGTATACCTGCCATTATGACACTGCCCGACAGGACTGACATCCCTGCGCCGCATGATGATCTTGTGGTTCGGCCAGTGACGACGCGGGCTGACCTCAAACTGTTCATGACGCTCCCGCGTCGCATCTATGCCGGAATGGCGGGTTTCACCCCGGCTTTCGACATGGAGCAGGACGAACTTCTGAATCCGAAGAAAGCGCCGATTTTCCGCCATGCGAGCATCCGGTACTTTCTGGCCTGGCGTGGCAACACGGCTGTAGGGCGCATCGCCGCGATCGTGGACCATCGCGCGATCGAGCACTGGGGGATGAAGATCGGCTGTTTTGGCGCACTGGACGCCGTGCCGGAGGGAAGCGTTGTCAGTGCTCTTCTGGAAACGGCGCGGAACTGGCTGCGCCTACAGGGGATGAAGACGATGCGTGGTCCTGTCACGCTGAGCGGCAATGGTGAATCCGGTCTGATGGTGGAGGGACAGGATCAGCCTCTGATGGTGGCGATGCCCTGGCATCCGCGTCTGCTGGGCAAGCTGGTCGAAGATGCGGGTTACAAGCCTGTCGAGGATCTTCTCAGCTACAAGCTTGATCTGGATGACAAGACGGAGTCGCGATTCAAGGTCCCGGGTGATCTGAAGATTGGCGAAGGACGGCTTGGCGCCATCGCCATCAGGCGCCTGTCGAAAAAGCAGATTGCCCAGCAGGGCGAGATACTGCGCCAGCTCTACAATGATGCCTGGAGCGACAAGTTCAACTTCGTACCCTTACAGGACTACGAAATGAAGGCCATGATCAAGCAGCTTGGTCCGCTCCTGCGTCCTGAACATTATGTCCAGATCGACCAGAATGGCGAGCCTGTCGCTATGGCGCTGGTCGTACCCAATATTTATGACATTGCGGGCGACCTTGGTGGAGCGCCTTCTCCTCTGGGCTGGGTGAAGCTGGTCGCGCGCCTGGCGACGCATCGCTTCCATTCGGCCCGTGTCATCCTTCTGGGCGTCACACAGCGCCTGCGTGGGACGGTTCTTGGTGCTCTTCTGCCTTCGCTGGCGATTGCCGAGCTGATGCGTCGGCGAAAATCTCTGCCTTATTCCTGGGTGGAACTTGGCTGGATCCAGGCGTCCGATTCCAACATGCGCAATCTGGCCGAGAGCATCGTGCCCCAACCGTACAAGCGTTATCGGCTTTACGAACGTCCCATCGACGATCCGGCCTGAAGCCGCAGGTTCACAGGGCGTCTGTCAGAAATGCTGCCAGCCGCCCAGTTCGGGGACGATTTCACGTCCTTCTCCATCCAGAACCCGAACTCCTGAACCGGCACGAATCGTTCCGATGCGATGGACCGGGACTTCGGCAGCCTGACAGGCGGCCTGGAGCGCTGCCGAACGTTCCGGAGAACATGTGAGAAGTAGTTCGTAATCGTCGCCGCCACACAGGCGTTGCATGAGCCATTCAGGCCCCAGTGAAGCCGCTGCGGCTGAAACCGGCACGGATTTTGCGTCCACGACAAGCTGGACGCCTGATTCCTCGGCGATGTGGCCGCAGTCCTGGATCAGCCCGTCTGAAATATCCATCGCAGCGCTGACGATGCCATGCAGGTGCAGTCCTGTCCGGGGACGTGGCAGATGATATCGTTCTGCCAGAAATCCCGACGGGTCTTGTAAGCTGCCCTGAAGGACGAGCAGCCCCAGGGCGGCATCTCCGATCGTACCCGTGACCCAGAGATCATCTCCGGGTCTGGCGGTGCCGCGGCGCAGCGCCGTATTGTACCGCAACAGTCCGAATACGGTGGCGGAGAGGACCAGA
Organism: Gluconobacter aidae; assembly: GCF_009547075.1. Taxonomy (GTDB): domain Bacteria; phylum Pseudomonadota; class Alphaproteobacteria; order Acetobacterales; family Acetobacteraceae; genus Gluconobacter; species Gluconobacter aidae. Next base: position 44,843 of record NZ_WIPH01000018.1, on the reverse strand, counting down.
GGGCCTGAAATGGAGGTGGTATCGCCGCCTATCAGATGCACGCCATAGCGTTTCTGGTCTTCCGCCAGCCCGTGTGAAAATGCGGCAAACCAGTTCCCGTCGTGGCGGCCGCCGCGCGGAACGGTCACGTTCAGTGTATAGGCATGGGGCCGTGCGCCCATGGCCGCCAGATCGGACAGGTTGCAGCGCAGAAGCTTGCGCCCAAGGGTTTCTGGCGGATCATCGGAAAGGAAATGGACGTTTTCGACCATGGTGTCGGTCGAAATTGCGAATTCCTCGCCTTCGGGGCAACGCATCAGGGCGCAGTCATCCCGCAGGTCGAGGCTTTCGGCTCCGGCGAGAGGCCGGAAGTGGCGCGCTATGAAGCCGAACTCGCCTGCCCCCGCTGTTTCGGCCCCTGACGCGCCCGTCATGAATCAGACGTTGCCGTCGTTGGCGCGGCGGCTGAGGGTATCGAGGATCCCGTTGACCATCTTGGGTTCATCGCCTGAGAAGAAGCCGTGGGCAACGTCCAGATATTCGTTGATGACGATCCGGTCAGGTGTGTCGGTGCCGATCTCGAACACGGCGGCGCGCAGCAGGGCACGCAGGACGGGGTCCAGACGCGGCAGCGGCCACTGTTCGGGCAGAACATCGCTCAGCTTCGCATCGATATCGTCCTGACGTCGCGTGACCCCGAGGACGATTTCCTGGAACAGTTTCAGATCGGCATCGGGGATGTGTCCATCGTCGAAGGACGCCGTGGAGCTGATCCGGCGGTGACGGATGAACTGGCTGATGACGGTTTCCGCCGTGTCGCCGGACTGTTCGCACTGGAACAGCGCCTGAACGGCTGCAACGCGGGCAATGGTCCGGCTGCGGCGCGTCGGATTTGCGGCGGGGGCGTCGGTGACGGTCATGGTGTCTCCTGGGAGTCGTCGGGGGGCGGTGTGTCCGTTTCCCCGGGAATGGGTTTCATATCGGCGAGGATTTTCGAGAACGCCTCGACCTCGCGGAAGTCGCGGTAGACGCTGGTGAAGCGGACATAGGCCACACCGTCCACTTCGCGCAATGCGTCCATCGCAAGCTGGCCGATGCGATGGGAAGAAATCTCGTGTTCCCCCGAGGCCTCGAACTGCCGGACGAGCCCGTTGACCAGACGTTCCTGACGTTCCTCGGGAACGGGGCGCTTGCGCAGGGCGACGCGGATGGAGCGTGCGAGCTTGTCCCGGTCGAAAGGCACGCGGCGTCCGTCTGCTTTGGTCACGGACAGTTCGCGTAACTGGACCCGTTCGACGGTCGTGAAACGCTGCGTACAGGCCGAGCAGACGCGCCGGCGACGGATCGCAACGCCATCTTCCGTGGAGCGGCTGTCCTTGACCTGGGTATCGTCATGTCCGCAAAAAGGGCAACGCATTCGCGATCCTGAAGTGTTCGGGCCTTGTCGTGGCCGGGGAAATGGGAGCACTTTACCGGATGATGCGTTCCGGCCCAAACGGGCTTCGTGAGTTCGCGCACAACACCGGGAGACTGTCGTTGAAACGGGTATCTGTCCTGACCGCCCTCTTTGCCCTTTCTACTGCCCAGGCCATGGCCCAGCAGGCTCTTCCGGGAACAGTGGTGGCGCCGGACGCCGATCATGATGCGCAGCGGGTTGTGGTCATGAACGGGACATTCCGCCCGTCAGCCTATTTTCCCAACCGTGGGGCCGGTTATTTCACGATTCGCAACGACGACAGCGTTGACCATCTGCTGAAGGGGATCTCATCCCCGCTGTGTCAGAATGTCGTTGCGCATCACACCAACCAGCAGCAGACGGACGGGGCGAATGATCTCTTCACGCATCTGGCGCTGCCGCACGATTCCACGATGATTTTCCCGCGTTCGGGTTACCATATGATGTGCATGGGAATCCGTCAGATGCCTGCTGCTGGCAGCAAGGTGCCGTTTACCTTCGAGATCCTCAATGGCGGCAGCATCACCGTCAGTTTCACTGTCACGGCGCCTGACGAGCTGACGCACGACTGACGTTCTTTACTGGGCTGAGGCGGGTTCGCGGATTTCGCGCAGGACGGTCAGAACCGCGGCACCATAGCGGTCCAGTTTCGAGGCGCCGACGCCCTTGATGCCTCCCAGTTCCATACGGTTGGAAGGCTGTTCACGGGCGATGTCCCGCAGCACCGAATCGTGGAAAATGACGTAGGGCGGGATTTCCTGTTCCCGCGCTTCGGAGAGGCGCCACTGACGCAGGGCGTCGAAATACGGTTTCTCATCCGCCGACAGACGATCGTTTTCCGTATGGCCGTCCGAGCCCGCGCTGGCGGTCAGGGCGGCCTTGGCTTCGAGCCGGAGTGCCACGCGCTCCTCGCCGCGCAGGATCGGACGCGCGATTTCGCTCTGAAGCGCGAGACTTCCATATTCGCCGTGCATCCGGATGGCCCCGCGCGCGATCAACTGACGGATGACGGCGCGCCACCACTGCTCGCTGTGTTCCTTGCCGATTCCGAAAACCGAAAGATGCTGATAGGCATTGCGCTCGATGGTTTCGTTGAGCTTTCCACGCAGCACATTGGAAAGCTGGACCGCGCCGAGACGCTGGCCGGTGCGATAAATGGCCGAGAGGACTTTCTGGGCTGCCTGGGTGCCATCAAATGTCGAGACCGGACTGATGCAGTTGTCGCAGTGACCGCAGGGTTGCGCGAGATTTTCTCCGAAACACGCGAGGAGTGCCTGCGTGCGGCAGCCTGTGGTCTCCGTGAGCGCGATCATGCTTTCCAGACGCGCCTGCATGACGCGCTTTTCATGGTCGGGCGCGCTGGACTGTTCCAGCCAGTAGCGCGCCCGGGCCATGTCCTCGCCGCCATAGAGCAGCAGCGTGTCGGACGGTTCGCCATCGCGCCCTGCCCGTCCGATCTGCTGGTAATACGCTTCCGGCGAGGATGGCATGTCCAGATGGACGACGCAGCGGACGTCCGGTCGGTCGATCCCCATGCCGAAAGCGATCGTCGCGACGATCACCATTTCCTCGCCGGAGCGGAAACGCATCAGCGTGGCTCGCTTCTCGACCGAAGAGAGGCCGGCATGGAACGGCAGGGCGGTCAGGCCCTTGTCCCGCAGCATGGTGGCGACGCGTTCCGTTTTGTTGCGGCTGCCGCAATAAACGATGGAGGCGCCTTCGCGATGGTTCTGAAGCGTTTCGAGGAGCTGTCGGCTTTCGCTGGCCTTGGCGCGGGCTTCCACGATCAGGTTGGGACGATGGAAGCTCGCCATCAGGACCCGCGCATCGGGCATACCGAGCGCATTCAGGATATCATCCCGTGTTCGGGGGTCAGCCGTAGCCGTCAGGGCAATGCGTGGGACGCCCGGAAACATCTCCGGCAGGCTGGCGAGGGCCCGGTATTCGGGTCGGAATTCATGGCCCCAGGCTGAAATGCAGTGCGCTTCGTCAATCGCGATCAGTGAGATCCGGCGTTTTGACAGGAAATTCGCTGTTGCAGGCTGAAGCAGACGCTCTGGCGAAATATAGAGAATATCGATCCTGCCGTTGCGCAGATCGCTCTGAAGTTCGTCGCGTTCGTCCGGCTCAAGTCCGGAATGCAGCGCGGCCGCGCGGACGCCGAGCTGTCTCAGGCCCGCAACCTGATCGTCCATCAGGGCGATCAGGGGAGAGATGACCAGGCCCATGCCGTCCCGGCAGAGGGCGGGAACCTGATAGCACAGGCTCTTGCCGCCGCCGGTCGGCATGAGGACGAGAACGTCCTCGCCCCGCATGACCGTCTCGACGGCGTCCTGCTGAAGGCCGCGGAAGCCGGGGAAGCCAAAAACTTCCGCCAGCACGCCTTCAGGCGTCGGAGGCTGCGTGGATCCCGGAGTGACGGGAGGGCTGTTCCGCGCCTGCGTCATCCCGGCTGCCGGATCAGTGGCCCGGAACGATAGTGATGGAAACGCGACGCAGGGCGACGTGGGAGTCTTCAAGCTCGCTCGGGACATATGGCGTCATTTCGATCCGTGCACCGTTCAGTCCGTCATTGCTGAGCTGCGTCGCTACGGTCTGGGCCCGGCTCGTCGCCAGTTCCTTCAGGACTGCGGCATCACCGTTTGTGCCAGCGGAGCCAGAGACGCGAACGGCGGAAGCGTGTTCAGCGCGGGCGGCTGTGGCAGCCTTGGTCACGACAGCCTGTGCGACAGGGCTGAGCGTTACGGATTCACGGTCGAAGAAAACGACGTAGCTGTCACGCGACGGCTGTTCGGCACAGCCTGCCAGCGCAGCTGACAGAACGAAAACCGGGGCCGCGATGCGGACGATGGAAAGGAAACGTGCCATGGCGTAACGTCCTGTCAGGATGAGTAAGCGTGAAGCTGGATCGGCGCGGGCCGGTCAGCACGCACTGGAAATAACCTGTCCGTCCTCAAGGCGCCAGATGCGGTCAAGTTTTTCCACACCGGTCAGGCGATGGGCGATCAGAAGAACACTGCGCCCCTCGGTCGCATTATTCAGCGTTTCGAGGAAAGCGCGCTCGGTCTCCGCGTCCAGTCCGGTTGCCGGTTCATCGAGAACGAGGATGGGAGCATCCGACAGCAGGACGCGCGCCAGAGCGATGCGGCGTCCCTGCCCGCCCGAAAGTTTCGAGCCGCCTTCCCCGATCCAGGTATCCAGTCCGTCTGGCAGGTTGCGCACGACGTCTGCAATCCTGGCCTGGTCGAGCGCAGCCCACAGCGCCGTATCCGGAATGTCCGTCCGGCCCAGAAGCAGGTTTCCACGCACGGTATCATCAAATAAATGGCTGGCCTGTGACAGCCAGGCGATCTGTGAGCGCAGGTCGCTGTCGCGCAGTGTGGTGATGTCTGTGCCACCCAGCAGGATCCGGCCCTGTTCGGGAGACGCCGCCTTGAGGATCAGGGCGGCAAGGCTGGATTTTCCAGCACCGGACGGTCCGATCAGGGCCGCGCGCTCCCCCTGACGGAGAGTCAGGTTCAGGTCACGGAAAATGGGAGCCCGGCCCGGTGTCCAGCGGAACGTCACGTTTTCAAGGCGCAGATCGCGGCCTTCCGGAAGCGGTGCGTTGCCTTCGGGTGCAGGAGGAGCCCGATCGGCAATTTCGACAATCCTTTGTGCCGCGTGGCTGACCTGCCCGCTCAGCAGACCCGCGCGGGCCAGACCTGTTACGCCTTCAAGTGCCGTGATGGCAACGAACAGCGCCGTAATACCGGCAATGGCGGGAGCCTGCGGGAAGAGAAGACCTGCAACCGCGCACAGGATGACCACGGTCCCGGCCTTGGCGATGAGGCCCGCAAAGCCCTGCATGAGCGCCATGCGCGTCTGCTGGCGGCGCTGGGCCTTGAAAAGGGTTTCCTGACGGTCCGTGACGGCTGCGGCAAGAACGTCTTCAGCGCCAAAGGCCCGTGCCTCGCGCAGACCGGATGTGAGATCGAGTGCTGCGATCCGCAGTTCCGATTCCGCGCGCAGGATGTCCGGGCCGAAGCGGCGGGACAGGTGTGCGCCCATCAGGGGCAGAACGACCGCAAGGACAGCAAACAGCGCGCCGGTCAGCAGACCCGCTTCCATTCCCGCCCGTATCCAGACGAATATTGCGATGGGGAGGGTCAGGAGAGCGGATAGCAGCGGCACAAGGATCCGCAGATACAGGTTGTCCAGCGTCTGGACGTCTGACACCAGACGTGTCAGCAGGTCTCCCGACCGCTGGAAACCCAGACCCGCCGCAGCTCCGCCAGCGAGCTTGCGATAGAACCAGACCCGCAGGTCCGCCAGTGCGCGGAACATGGCGTCATGCGTGTAAAGACGTTCGAAATAACGCAGGACGATCTGCGCCACGCCCGACAGGCGCAGGAGAAGATAGGTGGCTCCTGCTCCGACGGCGGCGCAGGCAATTCGTCCACCGGCCTGCCCCATCAGGGCCAGCCCTGCACAGACGGCCAGTTCGGCGATGACCATACCGGTTATCAGGCGCGTATATTGCGGATGCCAGACCTGAAGGATACGGGACAGCGCTGTTTCGCTTCCCGTTTCTGCAACCGGATTTGTAGGCAGCGGGGCGCTCATGCGGCTTCTCCCGTAAAGGCAATGGCGCGACCGGCATCAAGCACGAGGTGCCGTCCCTGAAACTGGCGGGCCTGCGCGGAATGACTGCACAGGATGACGGTCCGGCCTTTGGCGAGGTCTTTCAGGCTGACAAGGATTTCAGCCTCTGTCTTCGGGTCGAGATGGGATGTCGGCTCGTCCAGCAGCAGAAGCGGCGCGTCCTTGAGATAGGCGCGGGCAATGGCGATACGCTGCGCCTGACCGCCGGACAGGCCAAACCCGCCCTCCCCGATCCGCGTTTCCAGACCGTCCGGCAGCGACGACAGATACTGATTGACGGCCGCCGCGGAGACAGCACGCTCCAGATCGTCAGCCGAAGCATCGGGTCGGGCGAAAAGGATATTCTCACGGATGGTTCCGGCGAACAGGACGGGCTTTTGCCCGATCCAGCTGATCCGGGAGGAAATCTGGCGGGGTGAAAGACTCTGCATGTCCTGTCCGTCGAACAGGATGCGTCCCTGCGAGGGGGAAACGAACCCGAGCAGCAGCTCCAGAAGCGTGGATTTGCCAGCCCCCGATGCGCCTTCAAGGATCAGTGTCGCACCAGCAGGAAGAACGAAGCTTACATCATGAATGACCGTGCCGCGCTGTTCATCCCATGCAAACGAGACGTGCTCCGCTGTGACTGAAATGCCGCCTCTGACCTGCACGACATCAGGCCCTGCTGCCGTCCGCTCGGTCAGCGGTGCCAGTTCATGCATGGCTTCTGCAGCCGCGGTGGCATGGGCGCGGTCCTGATAGGCCGCCGACAGGGCACGGAAGGACGCGAATGCCTCGGGCACCAGCAGGACGGCATAAAGCGCGCGTGTCAGGACGGCATCAGAAGGATGGCCCATCAGGGTGTGGGCCTGTGTCACAACGATCAGCACAAGGGCTGCGACCATGGCGACATCCGTGGTCGCCGATGCCAGAAAGGCGATCCGCAGAACCTTCATGGTACGCTGGCGCAGGTCATCGGCGCTCCTGGCCAGAGCCTGCGTCTCGCGATCGGTTCCACCGGATAGGACGATGGTCGCAATGCCCTTCACGCGGTCCAGAAAGCGCGTCTGAAGACGGTTCATGGCCAGGAACTGCTTGCGGGACGCGACGGCCGTGGCAATGCCGAAGACGGCCTGAAAGATGGGAAGCATGGCACAGCAGGCCGCAAGGATCAGACCCGCCTGATGGTTCTCCACATACAGTGCGATGACGACCAGCCACTGTGACACCAGCCAGAGCGATGCCGCAGGCAGCCAGCGCGCGAAGTAACCGTCCAGCGCTTCGATCCGGTCAACCAGTGTGGCTGCAATGGCGGCGCTGTGATGGCGGCGCAGGAGTGCTGGTCCCTCGCCGATGATCCGGTCCAGCACTTCGCGGCGCAGGCGTCGTCGGGCATGGATTCCGGCTGAAGCGGCGGTCATGTCCTGTAGGGTGGCCAGGATCACCCTGAGAACGCAGGCCAGAAGAAAGACGCCGATGGCTGGCCCGGTGCTGTCCGTGTCGCGGGTCAGGACGGAAGCGAGCGTTCGAGCCAGCGCCCAGGCCTGCAGGAGTCCCAGCAGGGTGGAGAGCAACCCCAAAAATACTACGACAGAGGTTCGGGAGCGGCTTGCGCGTCCCTGCGCCTTTACCCACGCTTTTGCGATTGTCTTGTCGGCCTTCATGATCCCTGCATATAGGTCGCAAAAGCCCGACAAGACAGTGCCTCAGTCAATTCTTGCCGCTTATTTAGGTTTTTTTTGTGGATTTTCGGGCAGAACCTGATGCCGCGTTGCCGTTACAGGGCCGAGTCTTCTTCGCGACTGATGGCCTTGCGCGCCATCGCGAGCGCCGTCAGGGAAGGACGTTCGGGCACGAAGCGCAGGGTATACCAGGTCCCGTTTTCGTTGCTGACCGTCATATCGGCATTGATCTGACGGGCGAAGCCGCGGATGAGCTGCATGCCGATTCCTTCCCGGCGCGTGCGGGACGCGGTGGCCTGACTGGCGTTGAGGCCGATTCCATCGTCGCCCAGCATGAACTCTACCAGACCTTCCTTTTCCGAAGGTGCCGGAGCAACCTTATGCAGCTTTATCACGATATGACCCGCTCTGTTCTCGGGGAACGCGTATCGTAAGGCATTGCTGACGACTTCGGTTACGATCAGGGCGATCGGGACGGCCTGATCGGGAGAGATCAGGACATGCTCGATATCGAGTCGCAGCCGGATGCGCGTCTGGGCGTTCATGCCATTCGCGGACAGCAGGATGCTGCAGAGTTCTTCCAGGAAACTCCGGACATCCAGCGCCGACAGGCCGTTTTCTGAATACAGGTAGCGGTGCAGGGTCGCGAGCGCCCTCACCCGGTCCCGCACGAGACGGAATTCCTCGCGCGCCTCATGGGAGCGAATACGGCTGGCCTGAAGATTGAGCAGAGAGGCCACGACCTGCAGGTTGTTCTTCACCCGGTGGTGAATTTCCCGGATCAGCATATCCTGATTGCGGGCCGACTGCTCCAGATCCTGTTCGTGTTTGCTGAGGCGGCGTGTCGCACGGAGAAACGCCTTTTCCAGATGCCTGATTTCAAGCGGAATTGCATGGCTGGATCTGGGCGCGAACTCCGCTCCCTTTCGCCAGTCGGCGACCGCCAGAGCCAGTTTCTCCAGAGGATCGACCAGAAACAGACGCGCGCCAAGTGCGACAGCCATCAGTTCAAGCACCAGCAGGCCGACGATCAGACTGACCCGGATCAGGAAAATATTGAGGGCATGACTCTCTTCGGCCGTGCGTTCCGTTGCGACGATCAGGCTGACCGGACCATAGGCATTCTGAAAAGCGTAGGTGATGCCCTGGCTCGTAAAGACATCATGCAGGCTGAGGGAGGAGATGTCCCGCTTCAGACGCGCAAATGCTCTGGCGGGGAGTTTCGCGGATACCGGATGATCGGGGAAAAGCGAATAGAGGGTCCCGTCAGGCATCGCCAGAAAATGTCGTGAAGTGTTATCCGTCCCGAGCAGAAGGCGGTTGTCCCCTTTTGGAAGATGGCTGCGCTGCCAGCCAAGGGTCCGGACGGCAATGATGTAACCGGAGACGGAGTTGTTGCTGAGAATGGGAACGACGAACTTCAGGAGAGGACCACGATTGCCCTTCAGCACATCGACTCCGACAATCGGAGTTCTGACCGTCGGAGAGTTCATCGTGGACGCGGCGAGTTCGGGAGAAGAGCAGATTGCCGTATCCTGTGTGGAAGGAGGCGGCAGAACGACCGATGGCCGGCCGGACACGTCCGTCAGCATCAGCATACAGTAGTGATGTTGTGAGACGGTCTGGACTAGCGCGAACTCTCTCAGGGCATTTCCTGATGAAATGTCTCCATCGGCAAGCATGTCCAGCAGCGTGTGGGTCTGGTCCAGATCCGTCGTGATTTCCGAAATGGCGAGCTGCGTGTCGCGTTCGGTGCGCATGGCGCTGTTGCCGACATTCTGCTGGTAGCTGTGCCAGGCCAGCAGAGAGGCGATGATCGCGAGGGGCAGAGTCGTCGCGACAATCAGGGTCATCACCCGCGCGCCGACAGTGTCAAACATCCGGATGCTGCGCAGGGCGTCACGCCTGTACCACAGACGACGCCAGCGCCGCGGATTCAGGTCTGGAGAACCAGACCGGGTAACAGTCACTTGTTTCGGTCTTCCTCGATCAATCGGAGAAGTTCATCGGGGATCGGCTCGTTTGCAACATCATCAAAAAGCTGATGCAGGCCCCGGCTCAGCCAGATTCCGAAAGGCGAATCCTGATCCTCGCCAGTGGTTTCCTTGGCTGAGGACTTCCGCTTGTCTCCTGCGGTCATTGGCTGGCCCTGAACCTTCCTGTGACGTCAGAAGATGCAGATCCTGCACCCCTGATACTGACTGTGGCGCGAACTCCGGGTCTCTCCTGAGAAGCCGCTGCGGGATGAACTGCCGATCCAGTCTTACGAAAACAACACGTTTTCTGCAATTGCTACCAATCCGCAATGGATACAAATTCTTTCCATTGCGGATCCTAAGATCATGAAAGCATGAGATCGTCGGAGGATTGACCGGCACGACGACGGGCATCCATGGCATCACGCAGGGCCTTGACCTTGATGCGCAGCTTGTCGTTGGCTGGCAGGTCTCCGCTCATCCAGGCTTCGAGCTGACGACGGGCGCGGAAGACGCGGCTCTTTGCCGTTCCGACAGCGCAATCCGTGGCTTCAGCCAGAGCTTCGTAGCTCATGCCCTGAATTACGACCATAACGAGGGCTTCGCGCTGATCGGCAGGCAGACGGGACAGAGCCATCGACAGATCCTTCAGGGCCAGACTGTCTTCATGGGTTGCAGGGCTGGCAAAGGACGATGATGGCACATCGTCAATATCGGTGGTTTCGCGACGCTTGCGAAGGTCGGAAATGAAGCGGTTACGGAGGATACGATGCATCCAGGCCGAGAAATTGGTTCCAGGAATGAAGCTGTCCTGAGCTGCCAGAGCGTTGCACACGGCGTCCTGTACGAGGTCTTCTGCGGCGGCGCGGTTGCGGGTCAGCGAAAGAGCCTGAACGCGCAGCTTCGGAAGAATGGCGATGACCTGATCGTGGAACGTCATGGAACTGCCTCCTGATTTCGTTCTGTTTTCATGGGATCAATGAACGGTCAGGCGAAAATGTTGCATCCGGAGGGCAGAAAATTTCCCGGGAAAAGGAAAAGGTCGTCTGTAACCTGCGGAAAACAGGCGAAAATCAGGTGCTGTTTTTTTCGGTATCCGTTTCCAGGGGGCCGGTATTTTCTGTCGCAAGCTCGGCGAGCTGGGCTCGGGCACGGGAAACACGGGCCCTCATCGTTCCGGCGGGCACATCGCAGACGCGGGCGGCATCTTCATAGGAAAGCTCCTGCGCGCCCACGAGAATCAGGGCCTCCCGCAGCAGATCAGGCAGTTTCCAAAGCAGTTCTCCCAGATCCTGAACGGCATCGCGGGCATTCTGGAGCGAGGGCGCGGCAGTGGAGGGCTGCATGTCCTTCTCGATGTCGAGCATGATTTCCTGCTCGCGGCTGCGGCGGCGCGTCTGCTCGTAGAAGGCATTTCTCTGGATTGTGAACAGCCAGGCTTTGAGGATCGTTCCCTGCTGGAACTGCTCCTGGGAGGCCAGTGCGCGGACAATCGTGTCCTGCACCAGATCGTCCGCGGCCGCGGGATCCCGGGTCAGAAAGCGCGCGAAACCCCGCAGATCCGGAAGGGTCTGGAGCAGGCCGCGGTGAAAGCTGCCTTTCTGGGGAGACGGGTCGCGCTGCTGGCCCGCGGGCAAGGGTGTGCTCAGAAGAAGATCCTTCACGCGACATCGCATGCGACCGGGGCGGTCACGAAGACTATACGGAGATTGGGCATCGTGTCATGACTATTCAACCTTCATAACGAGATGCATTCCATTCGGGCTGTGTCGGCAAATATCTTTTCAGGAGGCCATGGACACATGACTGATCTGACACGTCAGGAACTCGTCAAGGCGCTTCCCTATGCCCGCCGCTTTGCCCGTGCTCTGGTCGGTGACCAGAAAACGGGCGATCAGCTTGTGGCCGTGGCCCTGAAGGAACTAATGGAAAGTCCCTCCAGGAACGATCTGTCTCCACGGCAGGCTCTCTATGGTCTGCTCGTGAGTGCTTTCATGGAGCGTCATGGCAAGGATGCCACTGTTGGTATTCCTCTGCGGCAGCGTGCGCTTCTGCTGCTGACTTCCCTTGAAGAGCAGTCCCTTTCGTCCAGTGCGCGGGCGCTGGGCATTACCGACGAAGAGGCGGCGGTCGAACTGAACAAGGCGCGCGAAGGTCTTCAGGGTATTGCGCAGACGAGTGTCCTGATTATCGAAGATGAGCCTATCATCGCCATGGACATTCAGGATCTGGTTGAGCGCTGTGGCCACAGGATCGCCGGGGTCGCCCATACAGAGGCTGATGCCGTTGCGCTGGCTGCGAAAACGAAGCCAGGACTCATTCTCGCGGACATCAATCTCGGTGGCGGCGGTGACGGTATGCAGGCCGTCGGGCGCATCCTGCGAACCCATGAAGCGCCGGTCATTTTCGTAACCGCCTATCCGGAGCGCCTGCTGACGGGTGAGACGCAGGAACCGTCCTTCGTCATCACGAAACCTTTCGAGCCGATGACCCTTGCTGTGGCCACCTATCAGGCTGTTACAGGGGGTGTCACGCCCGTCTGAAGGTATGATTCGGTGTAGGGATGGCTTGCGGCGGGCGTCCTGCTGCGACACATAGGGAGCCATGTCGGCACCCATTCTCTCCCTGCAGAACATTACCTACACTCTTGGCGGACGTCCCCTGCTCGATGGCGCGGAACTGGGCGTTTTGCCTGGTGAGCGGATCTGTCTCGTCGGACGCAACGGTTCCGGAAAATCCACGCTGCTGAAGATTGCCTCGGGTGATATCGTGGCGGATTCCGGGACGCGTTTCGTTCAGCCGGGAATCAAGGTCCATTATCTGGCCCAGGAGCCGGATCTTTCCCGTTACGCCACCACCTTCGATTATGCGTCCGAAGGGCTGGATGAGACCGAGACCTATCGGGCGCGCTCCATGCTGGCCGAACTCGGGATGACGGGTGAGGAAAGCTGTCAGAACCTTTCAGGTGGCGAAGTGCGCCGCTGCGCCCTCGCCCGCGCTCTTGCTGCGGAGCCGGATCTGCTGCTGCTGGATGAACCGACCAACCATCTGGATCTGCCGTCCATCACATGGCTGGAGAAAGAGCTCTCGGCCTGTCGTTGTGCGATGATCGTCATCAGCCATGATCGACGTCTGCTTGAGACTTTGTCCCGCAGCGTTGTCTGGCTGGAAGGTGGCGTGACGCGTCGTCTGGATCAGGGATTTGCCCGCTATGAAACCTGGCGTGACGAGGTACTGGAACAGCAGGAGCGTGATGCCCACAAGCTGGATCGCCAGATCGCGCGCGAAGAAGACTGGATGATCTACGGCGTCACGGCGCGTCGCAAGCGCAACGTGCGGCGTGTCGGGGAACTGGCAGCATTGAGGGCGCAGCGCAAGGAGCTTGCGTCACGGGGCAAGGGTACGCTCCGCATGGCAGCTACAGACGCCGAAAGTGCGGGCAAGATCACGATCGCTGCGGAAGGTGTGAACTGGACCTATGACGATCGCGCCATCGTCCGGGACCTCGATCTGCGGATCCTGCGCGGTGACCGGCTCGGTCTGGTGGGCGCCAATGGCGCCGGAAAGACTACACTTCTGCGTCTGCTGACCGGAAAAATGGAGCCGCAGTCCGGAACCGTGAAAATGGGGCCATCCGTAGCCATGGTTACATTGGACCAGCAGCGGGAAAGTCTCGATCCGGCCAAGACCCTTGCCGAAACCCTTGCCGGTGGGAGTGGGGATATGGTGCAGGTCGGGGACGAGAAGCGTCACGTGATCGGCTATATGAAAGACTTTCTGTTCCGTCCGGAACAGGCTCGTACGCCGGTGGGAAAACTGTCCGGCGGTGAACGGGGCCGGCTGGCGCTGGCCTGTGCTCTGGCCAAGCCATCCAGCCTCATGGTGCTGGATGAGCCCACTAACGATCTCGATCTTGAGACGCTGGATCTTCTTCAGGACATGCTGGCCGATTATGCGGGCACGGTTCTGCTGGTCAGCCATGATCGTGATTTCCTCGACCGGGTCGCAAGTTCGGTTCTGGTATCGGATGGCGGCGGAGACTGGATCGAATATGCCGGGGGCTATTCGGATATGTTGATCCAGCGCGGGGATGTACCGGCAGGGCGCGAGACGTCCTCTCCTGAATTGGAAGATGTCGCTCCAAAATCTGCTTTGAAAACAGATAAGAAGCCGAAAAAGCTCAGCTATAATGACAAGCGGGCGCTGGATCTTCTTCCGCAAAAGATGGCTGAGCTGGAAAAGAAGATCCAGAGTTATCGGGATATTCTGGCGGATCCGGGTCTATATGGCCGGGATGCTGCCAGGTTCGAGAAGACGACTCAGCTTCTGGAATCGGCCGAGCGGGATCTGACCCAGTCGGAAGAGCAATGGCTTGAGCTGGAAATGAAAAAAGAAATTCTTGAAAACCAGTAAGTTGAAATAATTATCTCAGTTTTTATCCGAGGCTGGGATCAGGCCGGAAAGTTCCATGATCTGTCGTGATTTCCGGATGCTGTCCGTCACCCGGATGGCGGCATCCAGCGCCCTGATCCCGGCTTGCGCATCGACCAGAACCGGTGCGCCGTGAAGGCACGAAGCCGCAAAGGCCTCATGTTCCACGGCCAGATTGTCGTGGTCTTTCCAGCTTATGGCCTCACGTCGGAAGCCTCCCGTGCCTGGAAGAGGCATGCCGCGTTCACGCCCAATGAAGCTCAATTTGCGCTCCATGAAATCGGCGGAAAGATATCCATCCTGTGAGAAAAGACGCATACGCCGTTCAGTTTTCAGGGAAATCCGGCTTGCGGTTATGGCTGCCACACAGCCGTTTTCAAACCGTACCCGGGCGTTGGCGATGTCTTCATGGGCGCTTGAAACAGCGGCTCCCAGGGCATCGATTTCCGCAATCGGGCTGTCCACGATCGCCAGAACGAGATCAAGATCATGGATCATGAGATCCAGAATGACCGATACGTCCGTTCCCCGTGGTTTGTAGGGCGCAATGCGGGTAGCTTCGATGTAAAGCGGTGCCTTGATCCGCTCGGTAATAGCCTGGTGTTCCGCCGAGTAACGCAGTAGATGGCCGACCTGAAGGACCTTGCCGGTCTCCCTGGCAAGATCCGCAAGGGCGTGGGCTTCGCCCAGCGTGGCCGCGATGGGCTTTTCGACCAGAACATGCCGCCCGGCCCTGAGGGCCGGGCTTGTCAGGGCAAAGTGATACTCCGCCGGGGCGGCGATGATGACGGCATCCACCTGCTCCAGAAGATTTTCATAGCTTGTGGCAATTCTGCAATGAGCTTCACGTGCCACGATCGCCGCGCGGGCCGGATCAGGGTCATAAAGCGCGACAAGCTCTTCAGCCGGGTTCGCGGCGGACTTGAGGGCATGAAACCGTCCGAAATGGCCGGCCCCGACGATACCGACCCGAAGCTGTTGCGCTGTATTCATGCTCACAGGCTTATCAGGCGCGGTGTTTCCCGGAAAGACAGTGGGGCATCAAACAGGCAAAGGTTGCATCGTCATGGCGGAAACGGCATGGTCCCGGCCTGAAAATGATCTGAAAAACGATCTGTCCAAATCCGCCGAGGACGTCTCGACCTGATATGATGTATTACAGCCGGCTCAGACTGCTGGGCGTCGCGGGCATCTGCCTGATTGGCGTACTCCTGTGTCTGCCCAATTTTCTGCGTTCTCCCGCACCGTCCCTGCCCTGGCGGCAGATCCATCTGGGCCTCGATCTGCGGGGTGGGTCGTACCTTCTCCTTCAGCTCGATCTGAAATCTCTTGAGCATGACCGCCTTCAGTCCCTTCAGGATCAGGCGCGTCAGACGCTTCTGGACCGGTCTCTGGGCTATCGCGATTTTGCCCGCGACGATGCAACGGCCAGCCTGAGCTTCATGCCGCGTTCGGATGCTGAACGTGACGCCGCGCTCAAGGCCATGCAGTCCCTTCCCCCGGTGGTGCCGAACGAGTTCACGACGTCCGAAAAAGACGGACGGATCGTCCTGACACTTCAGCACGAGGCAATGCTGGCCCGGGCGCGCGAGGCTGTGGCGCAGTCCATTGAGATCGTCCGTCGCCGTATCGACGCAACGGGCGCGATCGATCCGAGCATCGCGCGTGAAGGTGACGACCGGATCGTCGTGGAGCTTCCGGGCGTCAGCGATCCGGAACGGATCAAGAGCCTGCTGGGAACGACGGCGCGTCTGACGTTCCGTCTGCTGGCACCGAATCCGAGCGTTGCCAGCCCCGGTTCGACAATGCTCGAGGACGAGAGCGTGCATACGCAGGTCGCGGTTCAGGATCATGTCGATGTGGATGGCACGGATCTGACCAATGCTGGCGCCGTAATCGATCAGCAGAGCGGCGGCTGGGCGGTGACGTTCCAACTCAACAGCGCTGGCGCAAGGGCTTTTGCGAACGTCACGCGGGCCAATGTCGGCAAGCGCTTTGCGATCGTGCTCGACAACAAGGTCATCGAAGCGCCGAACATCATCAACCCGATCACGGCTGGAAACGGCCAGATCACGGGTGGTTTCAATGCCCGCAGTGCGTCTGATCTGGCGCTTCTGCTGCGGGCCGGTGCGCTGCCTGCTCCGCTCTCCGTGGTTGAGCAGCGGACCATTGGCCCGAGCCTCGGCGCGGCGTCCATCCACGCGGGTATCATCAGCCTGTTGACCGGCCTTCTTCTGGTCATCGTCTTCATGGTACTGTTTTACGGGCGGTTTGGCCTGTATGCGGATATTGCCCTGTTCGCGAACCTGATTCTGATGGTGGCGATCCTCTCGCTGTTCCAGGCGACACTGACCCTGCCGGGCATGGCGGGTATGCTGCTGACTCTCGGTATGGCCGTGGATGCCAACATTCTGATCAACGAACGTATCCGGGAAGAAGTGAAGCGTGGTCGCGGCCCTCTTCAGGCCCTGCAGGCCGGCTTCGACCGTGCAACCGGCACAATCATCGACAGTAACGCCACGGCGTTTCTGGCGCATGTCATGCTGTTCGTGTTCGGAACGGGTCCTGTCCGCAACTTCGCGCTGACGATCACCATCGGTATCGTCACGACCCTCTTCACGACACTCCTGCTGTCACGCCTTCTGGTCGTGCGGTGGTACGCCCTCGCCCGTCCCAAAGAACTTCCGGTCTGATCGTCATGCTGTCACGTCCCCTTTTCCGTTTTGTCCGTGACGATCGGCGCATCAACTTCATGCGCGGCCGTCACATGGGGCTGATCGTTTCGGCGGTCCTCTCCATTGCATCCGTTATCCTGTTCTTCCAGCCCGGGCTGAAGCTCGGACTGGATTTCCGCGGTGGCATCATCGTCGAAGCCCAGACCCCCGGTCCTGCGGATTTCGGCAAGCTGCGCGCGGCTCTGGATCATGCGGGTATTCATCCGGATGCCGTGCAGGCGTTCGGATCGCCGCGAGATGTGCGTATCTCGATCAACGCCCCCGAAGGTGCGGATCGTGAGGCGCAGACCCAGAAGCTCGTTGATGGCGTCAAGAGCGCCATTTCGGCCGCCGAACCGGGTACACAGGTTCTTCGTGCCGATGCCGTGGGTGCGTCGGTCTCGACCGAACTGTTCCGTGATGGTCTGCTGGCGCTTGGCTTCAGTCTTGCGATGATCCTGATCTATATCTGGATCCGCTTTGAGCGCGAGTTCGCCATCAGTGCGGTGGTGACTCTCGTTCTCGATCTGACCAAGACGGTCGGCTTTCTGGCCATCACGCGCTTCGAGTTCGATCTTGTGATGGTTGCCGCTCTTCTCACGATCCTCGGCTATTCCACCAACGACAAGGTGGTGGTCTATGACCGGATCCGCGAAAACCTGCGCAAATACCGCACGATGCCGTTGCGGGAGCTTCTGGATCTATCCATCAACGAAACCCTGAACCGCACGCTGGGCACGTCCATGACGGTCTTTCTGGCGGCTCTGCCACTGGCCCTGTTCGGGGGCAGCACGCTGACCGGATTTGCGACGGTCATGCTGTTCGGGATAGTGGTGGGAACGTCCTCGTCCATCTTCATCGCGGCACCTCTTCTGCTCCTGATGGGCGAGAAGCGGCTGCGCAAGGAGGCTGTGGCAGACTGATCGGGCCTGCCTCAGACACAAAAAAACCGGCGTCCCTCAAGGGAGCCGGTTTTTTTGTGTCTGCTCTGATGGATTGACGGGTGTGGGCGGTGTTTTCTGGGGAAGGTCTGCCAGAAGGCTGGAAAGTGCCTGATCGGCCTGTCGATTGGCCGAAGAGCTTTGCAGCTTCAGGGCATTGACCGTTGCCTGCTGGGCCGCCCTGTCCAGAACCACCAGCTGTGACAGTCCTTCAGGGCCGATCTGTCCCGTCATGACCGCGCCCCGGGCCATGCCATGGGCGATCAGATAGGCATAAAGCCGTGAATTGGGAGATGGCGGCAGCCCTGTCATTGCAGGGCGTGCCGCGCATCCGGCCAGAAAGCTTCCCATCACAAACAGTGCGACGGCCGGGCGCCAGACTGCGCGATGGGAGACTTTCGTTTCTGTCATCAGGAGTTTTTCTGCGCCAGAAGGTCGCGGATTTCCGTAAGGAGAACCTCTTCCTTCGTCGGAGCCGGCGGGGCGGCAGGAGCGGCTTCCTGCTTGCGGCTCAGCTTGCTGAGGATACGCGTCAGCCAGAAGATGAAAAATGCAACGATCAGGAACTGGATCACGGCATTGAGGAATACACCGATATTCACGGTAACGGCACCGGCCTTCTGGGCTTCGGCGAGCGTATCCTTGACGGGCCCCTTGAGCGTGATGAACAGGTTCGAGAAGTCGACGCCACCCGTGAGCAGACCGATGAACGGCGTCAGGATATCCTTGACCGCACTGCCGACGATCGCGCTGAATGCAGCACCGATCACGACACCGACTGCGAGGTCGAGCACGTTACCACGCATGATGAACTTCTGGAAATCGCTGACCCAGCCCGGGGTGTGCAGCTTGTGTTTGCTTTCGCTCATATCAAACCTTTCTCGGTATCCGTGTAGGCACGGTCGCAGGCCTGACAGTCGAGCCCGCATTCATTGCAAGGGATAAACGGACTCGTGCAATCCAGTAAAGGCCACTTTCATCCGGAAGTGCTTTCCGTTATATGCGCCTGATGATTCGCCCCGGTCGGCATCGGGGCTTTCTTTATGGAGTAGAAATTCATGAAATCCGGCATCCATCCCGACTACCACGAGATCACCGTCATCATGACCGACGGAACCGAATACAAGACCCATTCGTGCTATGGCGAACCGGGCGCGACGCTGCGTCTTGACGTTGATCCGAAGTCCCATCCGGCCTGGACGGGCGTCCAGCGCATGATGGATACCGGAGGCCAGGTTGCAAAGTTCAATAAGCGCTTTGCTGGCATCGGTACGCGCACGAAGTAATTCGGCGTGCCTCCCTGCCGTCTCCTCTTGAAGACGGTTGGGTCGGAACCTATCTGGAAAACCAGCCGCGATGCCGTTCGGGTCGCGGCTGGTTTGACCATAGCATTTTGCCATATCGGGAAATGCGACAGATGATTCCTGCCTGAAGGAGGTTTCAGTGACCTACGATTTTACACCGCTGTTCCGCAGCGCGATCGGCTTCGACCGACTGGCCGCGATGGCTGGCAATGTTGCCAACGCCCAGGCTCTTCCAAGCTATCCCCCCTACAATATCGAAAAAACCGGCGATACGAACTACGTCCTGACGATGGCCCTCGCAGGTTTTCGGCCTGAAGACGTTGACATTGTTCAGGAAAACAACACGCTGGTCGTGCGCGGTAGCGTCTCGGAGAACAGCCGTGACCGGGAGTGGCTGCATCGCGGTATTGCCACCCGGGCGTTCGAGCGCCGCTTTGTTCTGGCCGATCATACGGAAATTGACCGTGCGGATCTGATAAACGGCCTGCTGTCCATCGCCATCCGTCAGCTCGTCCCGGAAGCTGCCAGGCCGCGCCGTATTCCGGTGCGGACTGAAGCCGTGCACGCAGCCCCGGCTGAAACTGTTCAGGCGGCCTGAGCATTTGGAGCGGGAGTGTCGTAAAAGCACTCCCGCTCCGTTTTGGTGCTTGACCGCCGCGGCTTCGGTGCCGCATACCCGTTTCCATTATCGCAGCGCATCCAGCAGGTGCCGCGATCATATCCCGGGCGGGATTGGTTCCTCGCCGGATACGCCCGATCGGTGCCTGCGGAAGCCGGCTCCATCCGTGTCCCAGCAAGGAACGCACCGACATGACCCTGCCTTTGATGCCCAAGGCCACGGCCGTCTGGCTGATTGAGAAAACCGGTCTTACCTTCACTCAGATCGCAGAATTCTGTGGCATGCACCCGCTTGAGGTCCAGGCGATTGCGGATGGTGAAGTCGCCGCCGGGATCAATGGCTATGACCCGATCAAGAATCATCAGCTCGCCGAAGCGGAAATCAAGCGCTGCGAAGCGGACACGAATGCCCGCCTGAAGATCATGCCGACGTCCAGCCCGGTGAAGCGCCGTGCCAAGGGTGCGCGCTACACCCCGGTTGCCAAGCGCAATGACCGCCCGGACGCCATCGCATTCGTTCTGCGTCAGTTTCCGCAGCTGTCCGAAGCCCAGATCGTCAAGCTGCTCGGAACGACCAAGGACACCATCACGAAGGTCCGCGACCGCCAGCACTGGAACAGCGCCAACATCAAGCCGCGTGATCCCGTGATTCTCGGCCTATGCACCCAGACCGATCTGAATGCCGCCGTTACGGCCGCGAATGACCGTCTGGCCCGCGAAGGCCATGCGCTCCCGGTCGTGGAGGCCTATGTTCCTGACAGTGACAGTCACGTCTGATTGCGGCGTCTGGACCGGCCTGTAAGAGGCTGGTTCGGATGAATGCCTGACGGGCACTGGCCCGGTACCCGTCAGGCATGATACTGCAATGAAAAGAGTGGAAAGAATCAGTCTCTCCACGACGCCTGAACGTTCTCCGGGACCGGATGCCATGATGACTGACGACAATGCCATGCTGAAACGTCTGCACGAACTGCGCAGCGAGCATCGCGATCTTGATACCGTCATCGAGCGTCTCGTCCATCATCCCCTCAACCAGCTCCAGCTTCAGCGCCTCAAGAAGCGCAAGCTCCAGCTCAAAGATGAGATTTCGTGGATCGAGACCCGTCTGATCCCGGATAATATTGCCTGAATGAGCCAGATCCTTTCCGCTGACGAAACCCTTCAGGACGACATGCCGATCCGTGTCGGTGTGATTATGGGAAGCCAGTCCGACTGGGACACCATGCGCCACGCCTGCGAGATCCTCGACGATCTTGGAATTGCCCATGAAAAGCGGATCGTCTCGGCTCACCGCACGCCTGACCGTCTGGTGGACTATGCCAAGACAGCCCGCCAGCGGGGCCTTCACGTCATTATTGCCGGTGCGGGTGGGGCCGCGCATCTTCCGGGTATGTGTTCCGCCTGGACAAGCATTCCCGTCCTCGGCGTACCCGTGCAGAGCCGTGCCCTGAACGGGCAGGACAGCCTGCTCTCCATCGTGCAGATGCCGGGAGGTGTGCCGGTCGGGACCCTGGCGATCGGCAAGGCCGGTGCGATCAATGCCGGTCTGCTTGCCGCGTCGATCCTGTCGGTTTCCGACAAACAGGTCATGGCGCGTCTGGATGCCTGGCGGGCGACGCAGACGGCGGCGGTTGCGGATATTCCGGTCGAATGAAGGCGCGGGTTTTTGCTCCTGGCAGCACGATCGGGATCATTGGTGGTGGCCAGCTTGGCCGCATGTCGGCCGTGGCTGCCTCGAAGCTTGGCTTTCATGTCCATGTGCTGAGCACCGAGGCGCCGAGCCCGGCTACGGAAGTTGCGGCGTCGGTGACCGTCGGCGCCTATGACGATCCGGCGGCGCTTGAGGATTTTGCCTCGCGCTGTGATGTCGTGACGTTCGAGTTCGAGAATATCAGTGCCGAGGGGCTTGCCCTGCTTGAGAAGCACCGGCCGGTGCGACCTGCGGGCGAGATCCTGCGGATCAGTCAGGACCGGGTAGCGGAAAAGACGCGCCTGTCCGAAATCGGTGTCAGTCTGGCCCCCTGGCGTGCCGTCAATGGCCCCGGGGATCTGGCAAGTCTTGAGACGCTCGGTTTTCCGCTCATTCTCAAGACGGCCCGCTTTGGTTATGACGGCAAGGGCCAGTTCCGTGTGCCTGATGCCGAGGCTCTCGCAGGTCTACAGGATCTTCCCTACCCGCTCGTTGCGGAGAAGATGATCGATTTCGAGCGTGAACTCAGTGTGATGGTGGTCCGGGGGCTGGATGGTACCGTTCGGTGTTTCGAGGCGGCCGAGAACCGGCATCGTAACGGCATTCTGGATGTGACACTGGCCCCTGCCCGCGTCATGCCGGATCTTGCGCGGCAGGCTCAGGACATGGCGGCCTGCATTGCGGAGGCGCTGGGTCTGGTCGGGATCATGGGCGTGGAGATGTTCCACGCCGCCGATGGCAGCCTCATGGTGAACGAGATCGCCCCTCGCCCGCATAATTCCGGACACTGGACCATGGATGCGTGTCTGGTGGATCAGTTCGAGATGCATGTGCGAGCGGTTGCGGGCCTGCCGCTGCCTCCAGCGCGTCGTCATTCCGACGCGGTCATGCACAATCTGATCGGTCCCGAGGACATGGCGCGTGTTCCGGCCATTCTTGCGACAGATGGGGTATCGCTGCACCTGTATGGCAAGGCTGAGGCACGTCCTGGCCGAAAGATGGGGCATGTGAATACCCTCTTTCCACGTGGGGGGCTTCCGGGCGAACTGGCTCTCGAAGGACTTCTGCCGCCCCGCGGCTGAGTTCTTAAAGTAGCTTGCTGCGGCGAAAGCTGGTGTGCCGTCCATTGCCGATGATGAAGTGGTCCGCGATCTTGACGCCGACCACTTCGAGAGCCGCCTGAACCTGCATGGTCATCTGAAGATCGGCTTCCGAGGGCGTGGGATCGCCGCTTGGATGGTTGTGTACTAAAACCAGCGCGGCGGCGCCGATTTCCACAGCTCGCCTGGCGACCTCCCTTGGGTAGACGGGGGTGTGATTGACCGTTCCCCTGGCCTGCGCCTCATCGGCGATCAGGCTGTTCTTCTCATCGAGAAACAGGATACGGAACTGCTCGATGTTCTCCCGCGCCAGACGGGCCGTGAGATAGTCGAGAAGCTTCTGCTCGTTGTCGAGTACATCTTCAGGCGGCAGGCGCGCGCGATTGTAGCGTAGCGCCGCTTCCTGCAGGACGCGGATCATGGGGAGCATGTGCATGCCCATATCCGTGATGCTTTGGAGTTCCCGGTCGGTGGCGGACAGGACGGCGGCCAGAGATCCGAAACGGACGAAGAGATTGTGTGACAGTGCAGCGCTGCCCATTTCACGCCCGATGAACAGTACGGTCAGGAGATACAACAGGGTCGCATCGTCCAGATGGCGCCCACGGCCCGTCAGCAGGGCGAGCGGGGGATCCATTTCAGGAAGCTCCTCCGTCAGGGTCGTTATCTGTCTCAGATCGCCTGACGAGAGAACGCTCATGGCGTCCGAAAATCCGTCAGGTCGAATATCCTTGTCGCTCATCCTACAGCAGTCCTTCCTGACGCAGGCTGGAAGGGCGTCCCGTACCCACGATGAGGACATCGTGAAGCGTGATGGACAGAGGCCGCATGGCAAAATCGAGCAGCCGGGCCGATTGTGAAAGATCGGCAGGTGGCTGTGTGGGACTGATATGGAAGCCGATCAGGGCTGTGGCGTGCAGCGCCAGCGCCCGTATGGCGATGGCGCGGTTGCGTTCGGCAAGGCTGTCGGCCTCGGGCGTGGCTTCGTCCGCCAGCAGACGGTTGCGGTTGTCGAGATAAAGCAGCCGGAACTGTCCCGGGATACCGCCTTCGAGCGCCTGTTCGAGATAGGTCATGAGCTGTTCCCAGTTGCTCAGGGTCGGGCGTTCGCGCTGTTCAGAGGAGGCCAGTCGTTCGGCTGCCACACCGGGAAGACGCAGGATCCGGATGGTCACATCTTTCAGTCCTGCGGCGCGCAGGGCCTGCGTGGGCGCGCGAAAGACGTCCACCAGACTGCCGAAATGGCCGATCAGCCCCTTTGCAAGCGGTTTCGTGTCTTTGCGCGGCACACCTGCGAAAAGCAGCATTTCAAGGATTTCGTAATCGGCGAGCGTGTGAGCACCATTGGCCAGTACACGGGCGCGCATTCTGGCGCGGTGCCCCTGAGGTCCTGTGCCACGTGTCAGATCGATCCGGGGATAGGTGTTGGCCATGACGGTATCTCACTCTATATCGGGAGGGTGCCGCAAGACCTACCTTCCCCTACCCCCGAGTATCTCTCCCGCCTCAATCCGGAGCAGAGACGCGCCATCGAGACAACCGAAGGCCCGCTCCTCATTCTGGCGGGCGCGGGAACGGGCAAGACGCGCGTCCTGACGACGCGGTTTGCGCATATTCTCCTGACGGGCCGCGCCTATCCGAGCCAGATTCTGGCCGTGACGTTCACGAACAAGGCCGCGCGTGAGATGCGCGAGCGTGTCAGCGCGATTCTGGGCGAGCCGGCCGAAGGGCTGTGGCTGGGGACGTTCCATGCGATCTGCGCGCGGATGCTGCGGCGTCACGCGGAATATGTCGGGCTGACAGGCAGCTTCAACATTCTCGATACGGATGACCAGATCCGGCTTCTCAAGCAGGTCATGGAGCCGTGGAAGATCGACACCAAACGCTGGCCGCCGAACCAGCTCATGGGGATCATCCAGCGCTGGAAGGATCGCGGGCTGACACCTGAACGGGTAACGCCTGCCGAGGACTCCGATTTTGCGAATGGTCATGCGCTGGCGATTTACCGGGCGTATCAGGAGCGTCTGATCGCGCTTAATACGTGCGATTTCGGCGATCTGATGCTGCATATGACGGAGATCCTGCGCAACCAGCCCAATGTGCTGGCGCAGTATCACCGAATCTTCCGCTATATTCTCGTGGACGAATATCAGGACACGAATACGGTTCAGTATCTGTGGTTGCGTCTGCTGGCCAAGCGCGAGCATGGACCGTCCAACATTGCCTGTGTGGGGGATGATGACCAGTCCATCTATTCCTGGCGTGGGGCGGAAGTTGAAAACATCCTGCGTTTCGAGAAGGATTTTCCGGGGGCGGAAGTCGTGCGTCTGGAGCGGAATTACCGCTCGACGGCCCAGATCCTAGCCGCTGCTGCTGGGCTGATCGCTCATAACGAAGGGCGGCTGGGCAAAACGCTGCGACCCGGACGCGATGATGCAGATGGTGAAAAAGTCCAGATCATCGGGATACGCGATTCGGATGAGGAAGCGCGGATCGTGGGCGGCGCGATTGAACGTCTGCGTGGCGACGGGCACCCGCTCTCGGAAATTGCCATCCTGATGCGCGCTGGCTTCCAGACGCGACCGTTTGAAGAGCGCCTGATGATGATCGGCATTCCCTATCGGGTCGTCGGTGGGCTTCGATTCTACGAGCGCGCTGAAATCCGGGACTGTCTGGCGTATCTGCGGGTGCTGTCGCAGCCTGCGGATGATCTGGCGTTCGAGCGGATCATCAATGTTCCCAAGCGTGGCGTGGGTGCCGTGGCGGTGCAGAAGCTGCATGCCCGGGCGCGCGCCCTTCCCGGTCCGCTGACGGCGGCCGTGATCTGGCAGCTTCAGGAAGGGCTGCTCAAGGGCAAGTCGAAGGAGGCTCTGGACGGGTTGATGGCGGCGTTCCAGCGCGCCAGGGCAACGCTTGAGGCCGAGGGGCATGTCGTTGCGGCGGAGCAGCTTCTCGAAGACAGCGGCTATCTTCAGATGTGGCGGGATGACCGTTCCGTTGAGGCGCCCGGTCGTCTGGACAATATCCGTGAACTTCTGCGCGCGATTGGCGAATTCGGAACGCTTCAGGGCTATCTGGAGCATGTCGCACTCGTCATGGATACCGAAAGCGAGACGTCCGACGACAAGGTCAGCCTTATGACGCTGCACGGCGCCAAGGGGCTGGAGTTTGACACGGTGTTCCTGCCGGGCTGGGAGGAAGGCGTGTTCCCGTCCCAGCGTTCGCTTGACGAAGGCGGAAACCGGGCGCTGGAGGAAGAGCGGCGGCTGGCTTATGTGGGGCTGACACGCGCGCGGCGTCGGGCGATCGTGCTGCATGCGGCGAGCCGGCGGATTTATGCGAACTGGCAGTCTTCAATGCCAAGCCGCTTCATTGAGGAAATCCCGTCAGAGCATGTCCAGATGAATGGCCATGCCTTCGAGACGCGCCGTCAGGCTGCGGCGGCACCGTCCATGTTCGCCTCCGGTCCACTGACCAGCGCACGTCCGTCAGGTTTCCGCGCCCCGCGCCCGAAAATCCATGATGTCAAGCCGGAGCCGACTGTTCCGATCGGGGCGACGGTTTTTCACCACCGGTTCGGCGAAGGCACCGTCATCGGGGCCGATGGGCCGCAGTTGCACATCAATTTTGAAAATGCTGGCGTCAAGCGCGTCATGGCAAATTTCGTGGAGATCAGATCGTGATGGCACCCCGCAGCATTGGCCGCCGCCATGCCAGCGCGCTCGAAACCCTGTCCATCACGGTTGAAGAGCCTTTCGTTCCCCTGTTCGAGCAGGCGCTGATGTGCGCCTGCGAGACGGTCGGCATCTTCGAAGCTGACGACGCGCAGAAATACTGGCGTGTGGAAGGGGTGAAGGACACGGGCTTCAAGGAAGAAGAACTGGAAAATGCTCTGGCGGTCGCGCGGATGTTGACGGGTTGTGACGCGGAGCTTGAGCGCACTCCGACCGAATCCGAAGGCTGGCTGGCCCGGACTTACGAGTCCTTTCCGCAGCAGGATGTGGGCAAGCGCTTTGCCATTCGCGGCACCCATCTGCATGGCGCGCCCGATCAGTCGCGCCTGACGATCACGCTGGATGCAGGAATTGCCTTCGGTTCGGGCGAGCACGGGTCCACGCGCGGGTGTCTTCGGGCATTGGAGATGGTCGCGTATCGTAGGCCGCAGCGTATTCTCGATATGGGCTGCGGGTCCGGGATTCTGGCGATGGCGGCGGCGAAGCTGTTGCACCGTCCGGTTCTGGCCGTTGATATCGAGCCCTGGTCTGTGCGAACGGCCAAGCTCAATGCGCGGCTGAACGGTCAGGGCAATCTGCTGGACTGCCGTTTTGGCAATGGCTGGCAGACCGGGGCCGTACGGGCCAAGGCACCGTATGATCTGGTCTTTGCCAACATTCTCGCCCGTCCGCTGTGCCGGATGGCGCAGTCCCTGGCGCTGAACCTTGCGCCGAACGGGACGGCCATTCTCGCTGGTCTGCTGTATGGTCAGGCGCGGATGGTGCTGGCAGCGCATCAGCGTCAGGGTCTCGTGCTGGAGCGTATCCTGCGTGAAGGCGACTGGGCCACGCTGATTCTGCGCCGTCGCGGCTGATGGGTCTGCCGGGATTATTGCCGTTGATCCGGGAGGCCGGACCTGACGATCTGCCGGCTATTTTGCGGATCACCAATGATGCCATCGAAAATACCGATGCGCTCTGGATCACGACGCCTTTTACGCTGGAGCAGCGGCGCCAGTGGTTCGAGGACAGACTGGCGCAGGGTTATCCTGTTCTGGTGGTCGTCGATCCGGATGGCGTGATTGCGGGGTATGGCTCCTATGGGGCTTTCCGGGCCTATGAGGGCTATGCGCGGACGGTCGAGCATTCGGTGTATGTGGCACAGAACTATCAGCGTCGGGGCATTGGCCGGCTACTTCTGCGCGTACTAGTCGAGCATGCAAAGGCGGCAGACTTTCATGTGATGGTGGCCGGGATCACGGCGGACAACGCCGCTTCTGTTGCGATGCATCATGAGCTTGGTTTCCGGAACTGTGGCACGCTTCCGCAGGTCGGTCGCAAGCGTGGGCGGTGGCTGGATCTCCTGTTCATGACACTTCGCCTTGACGATATTCATACTGTGGAAAAGGACTTTTCATGACCCTGTCCTCCATCCCGCTCAACGAGCGCCCTGCCCTTGTCCGTAAAGCCTGCAAGGCGCTGGCCGTTGACGGTTTCATCATCCCGCGCGGCGATGAATATCTCGGCGAATATGTCGCTCCCTGCGCCGAGCGTCTGGCCTGGCTGACGGGCTTTACGGGAAGTGCGGGACTGGCGGCGATCCTGCCGGAAGCAGCCGCCGTGTTCTCCGACGGGCGTTATACGGTGCAGATGGAAGAGCAGGTTTCCCATGACCTGTGGGAGCGTCGCCATATCGCGCTGGAACCGCTTTCCGACTGGCTGGCGGAACACGCGAAGGGGCTGAAAATCGGTTATGATCCGCGTCTGGTCAGCCGCTCCATGCTGGCATCATGGCAGGCGCCGGGTGTCGAACTTGTTCCACTACCCCGCAATCCCATCGATCAGGCCTGGACGGACCGTCCGGCCGCACCGGCTGGTCCGGTTCTGCCGCAGCCTCTGGAGTTTTCGGGAGAAAGCAGCGCGGACAAGCGCAGGCGTCTTGGCGATGCTCTGCGCAAGGCGGGACAGGATGCGGCTGTCATTGCGGACTGCACCTCCCTGGCCTGGCTGTTGAACATCCGTGGCAGTGACGTCCCCCTTACCCCTGTCGCGCATGGTTATGCGCTCCTGCACGCGGACGGGGCGGCAGAATGGTTCGTCTCATCCGATCGTCTGTCGGAGGGTGTGCTGGAGGTCTGTGGCCCTGGTGTGACAGTCTGTTCGCCTGCGGATCTGGCGAAGCGGCTTGAGGCTCTCAAGGGCAGGACCGTGCGCGTGGATCCGGTTACGACGGCTGTATGGTTCGACACCACGCTTGCCATCGCCGGTGCGACGGTTGTGGATGGAACCGATCCCTGCACGCTGCCCAAAGCCATCAAGAACACCACGGAACAGGACGGTGCGCGGAAAGCTCATGCCCTTGATGGCGTGGCGATGGCCCGTTTCCTGCATTCCCTGACGGTGTCGGGGATCGGCCAGCACGAGACGGATCTCGTGACCCGGCTGGATGGTCTGCGTGCCCGGTCCGCCGATTACCGGGAACAGAGCTTCGACGCCATTTCCGCCGTCGGCCCGAATGGTGCCTTTCCCCATTACCGGGCGCAGGCTGGTCACGATCGGGTTCTTGAAGCCGGAAATGTGTATCTGATCGACAGCGGCGGGCAGTATCCGTTTGGTACGACCGACATTACCCGCACGCTCTGGGTGGGCGATCAGGAACCGCCTGCGCATGTCCGTGAAGCGTTCACGCGGGTCCTGAAGGGCAATATTGCCCTCTCCCGCATCCGCTTTCCGCCCGGCACGACCGGCCATCGACTGGATGTGCTGGCGCGTGCGGCCCTGTGGCAGGTCGGCATGGACTACGATCACGGAACCGGACATGGCATCGGAAGTTATCTGTCGGTCCATGAAGGGCCGCAGAACATTTCCCCTGCCCCGCGTCCCGTGGCACTCGAAGCCGGTATGATCGTGTCCAATGAGCCTGGGTATTATGAACCGGGACAGTATGGAATCCGGATCGAGAATCTGATGCTGGTGCGGCCCTCTTCTTTCAAGGGGAACAAGGGCACGTTTCTGGAGTTCGAGATCCTGAGCTACACGCCCATCGATTACAGACTGATCGATGTCGCCCTTCTCAATGATGCGGAGCTGAACTGGCTGAACGCTTATCATGCCGAAGTTCAGGCGCGGGTCTCCCCGCATGTCGAGCCGGATGTAGCCGCGTGGCTTGCGCAGGTCTGCAAACCGCTCGTCCGGTAAAGTTGCAGGCATAACCGTTTTTTTACCTTTCCCGATCATATACAGAAAAATGATCGGGAAAGTCCTCCTCCTTGCCGCTGCCCTGACGCTTTCTGGCGTACCGGTTGCGCGTGCTTATGATGCGTCTTCTGTCTGCAGGATGGCGGTGCAGGCTGCCGAGCAGCAGGCCGGGATTCCACCCCGCCTTCTGGATGCCATCAGCCGCGTGGAGAGCGGGCGGCGGGAGCCGAACGGTACGGAAACCGTGGCATGGCCGTGGACCGTCAATGCGGCCGGAAAAGGCTATTTCTACGAAAGCAGGGACGAAGCCATCGCGGCGGTCCGGGATTTTCAGGCGAACGGGATTGTTTCGATCGATGTGGGCTGCATGCAGATCAACCTGCATCATCATCCCGATGCATTTTTCTCGCTCGAAGATGCTTTCGATCCATACAGCAATGCGCGTTACGGGGCCCGTTTTCTGTCCGGACTGCACAACCAGCTTCAGGGCTGGGCAGCCGCGACGGCTGCCTATCATTCCCTCACCCCTGCTCTTGGCGCCGATTATGCCCGTCATGTTCTGGCTATCTGGAATGGGCAGCCCGACAGCTACCGGCCGCCTGATTTTCTTCCGCAGGTGGTCATGACCGCGTCAGGGTTGCAGGCCATGCTTCCAAGTGCCAGACCCGCATCTTATTTCGCGTTGAACAGACAGGCCGGATTTTCCGAGCGTCCCGCACCGCGTATGGAAACCATGCCATCCGTTCACATGGTGTCCTATGCGCCTCCGCCCCGTATCATTCACCATGCAGTCGGTCAGGCGGGGAGTGCTTTACCTGTAAGGAGTGGGCGGGATCTTGCGTCCTATCGTGCCATGCCGGTCCGCCTGGCCTGGCGGCTGCGCTGATCAGTATCCGGACCAGCCGCCACCAGCACCCGCATAGGCCTCGTGAGATGACGGACGGTGTCGGTCGACCGGGGCGTTCCCGTCCTCGGGGTCGTGGGCGCAGGCTGACAGTCCCAGAAAAAGCGTCACGATCAACACGCGAAACATCACGTCACAGTCCCCCTTTACAATTTGAAATTGTCCGTCGAAAAACCCGGACCAATTCGGTTCGTTTTAACTTCATGACTGGAGAAAGATCATGAAGTTCCTGTTCTGTCTGCTTATGGGCGCCATGACAGCCCGAATATGGTTCCGCGTTCTGGCCAATACATCGTTACGCTCCGCCCTGATTGGAAACAGAAGCGTCTGATCGGGAAAATCTTTCCGCTGGATCAGAAAATTTCCGATGCTTCCGGACGGGATGCGTCAAGCCAGCCCTGAAGCATATAAGCTGCGGCCATCTTGTCCACGACCTCTGCACGACGACCGCGCGTCATGTCGGCATCCTTGATCAGAAAACGGTTAACGGCACTGGACGACAGGCGTTCGTCCCACAGGCCCGCGGGAATCCCGAGCTTTTCCGACAGGGCCTGTGTCCAGTCCGATGCGGCGCGTGCCGCCGGACCAAAAGATCCATCCAACGATAACGGTAATCCGACGACCAGGGCTCCTACGTCCTGTTCGCGGACGATTTTGGCCAGTTCCTGCGCATTTTCGCCCAGTTTCCGGCGTTTGAGACCGATCAGGGGAGAAGCAAGCATGAGCGAGACATCCGTCAGGGAGACGCCGATGGTCTTCGATCCGGGGTCGAGACCGAGGACACGCTGACCGGACTGAAGAAGATTACGGAGATCATGTGGATTGAACAGGGGCATAGCACGGCGTTATGATCCCCCTGACGGCTGAAAAGCCACCATAAAATTTCCTCTTGTTCAGGAATATTCATGTCGCTCGACGCGAAAACGGTTACGCGCATCGCCAGACTGGCGAGGATTGGTCTCCAGCCCGGAGAGGTTGAAACCCTCGGGAAGGACATGGGCTCCATCATCGACTGGGTGGAGCAGCTTAAGGAAGTGGACGTCACGGGCGTCGACCCCATGATCGGCACGGGTCTTGCAACGCCTCGCCTGCGTGAAGACCGCGTTACGGATGGCAACTGCCGTGACAAGGTTCTTTCCAACGCACCCGAGCGGAAAGGCCCGTTCTATACGGTTCCGAAGGTGGTCGAATAATGTCCGGCATTCATGATTTTACGCTGGCTTCGGCCCGGGACGCGCTCAAGGCCCGCAAAATTTCCGCGGTCGAGCTGACGAACGCCCATATTGATGCGATCGAGCGCCTGGACGGTCAGCTTAACAGCTTCATCACCCGCACACCGGATCAGGCCCGTGAGGCCGCCAAGGCTTCCGACGATGCTCTGGCCAAGGGTGAAGGCGGCAGCCTTTGCGGTATTCCGCTGGGCATCAAGGATCTGTTCTGCACGAATGGTGTCCGCACCACGGCTGCCAGCAAGATTCTTGGTAATTTCGTACCGCCTTACGAAAGCACGGTAACGGCCAACCTGCTCAAGGATGGCGCTGTTTTCCTTGGCAAGTTGAACCTTGACGAATTCGCCATGGGATCTGCGAACCTGACCTCTGCCTTCGGTCCGGTCGAAAATCCCTGGAAGCGCAGGGATTCTGACGCAAAGCTGGTTCCGGGTGGCTCTTCGGGTGGTTCTGCGGCTGCTGTAGCGGCCGGGCTCGTTCTGGGGGCAACGGGTACGGATACGGGTGGTTCCATCCGTCAGCCGGCGGCGTTCACGGGTATCGCCGGGATCAAGCCGACTTATGGTCGCTGCTCGCGCTTTGGAACGATCGCCTTCGCAAGCTCGCTGGATCAGGCCGGTCCGATGGCGCGCAATCTTCAGGACTGCGCCATTCTGCTTGAATCGATGGCCGGGTTCGATCCGCGTGATTCAACAAGCGTCGATACTCCCGTTCCGCATTACGAAGCCGCTCTCAAGCGTGGTGTGAAGGGTCTGCGCGTTGGTATTCCCAAGGAATATCACGTCGAAGGCATGCCGGCTGAGATCGAGGCGCTCTGGCAGCAGGGCATGAACTGGCTGCGTGATGCTGGTGCGCAGATCGTCGAGGTTTCCCTGCCCCATACGAAATACGGCCTGCCGACATATTATATTGCGGCTCTGGCTGAGGCGTCGTCCAACCTGGCCCGTTATGACGGTGTCCGGTTTGGTGAGCGTGTCAGCGCACCGACGCTGGATGGCTTGTATGAAGCCAGCCGTGCCGCCGGTTTTGGTGATGAGGTCAAGCGTCGTATCCTGATCGGAACGCATGTGCTGTCGTCGGGTTATTATGACGCTTATTACCTGCGCGCGCAGAAGGTCCGCACGCTGATCCAGCAGGACTTCCTCAAGGCTTTCGAGAATGTCGACGTGCTTCTGACGCCGACCGCTCCGTCAGGCGCTTTTGCACAGGACGAAAAGCCAAGCGATCCGGTGCAGATGTATCTCAATGACGTCTTTACGGTTCCGGCCAGCATGGCGGGTGTCCCTGCCCTCTCCGTTCCGGCCGGTCTGGACGCGCGTGGCGTGCCGCTTGGATTGCAGCTTATCGGTAAGTTCTTCGATGAAGAGACGCTGATTGCGGCTGGTCATACCATCGAGCAGGCCGCGGCATTCCATCACAGACCCACCATTCATGCAGGAGTGTCGGCATGAGCTATCGTATCACCGGCAGCACCGGCGAATGGGAAATCGTTGTCGGTCTTGAAGTTCATGCCCAGGTCGTCAGCGAGGCCAAGCTCTTTTCGGGCGCGTCTGCGGAATATGGTGGCGAACCGAACACGCATGTCAGTCTCGTCGATGCCGGTTTTCCGGGTATGCTGCCCGTTCTGAACCGGGAATGTGTGGCGCAGGCTGTCCGCACAGGTCTGGGACTTGAAGCCGAGATCAACCTCTTCAGCCGGTTTGACCGCAAGAACTACTTCTATGCTGATCTGCCCACCGGATATCAGATCAGTCAGTTCGCCCATCCGATCATCGGCAAGGGCAAGGTCCTGGTTGATCTGGCGGATGGCAGCACGCGCGAAATCGGCGTGACGCGTCTGCATCTGGAGCAGGATGCGGGCAAGTCAA
This sequence comes from Gluconobacter aidae, assembly GCF_009547075.1. GTDB lineage: Bacteria > Pseudomonadota > Alphaproteobacteria > Acetobacterales > Acetobacteraceae > Gluconobacter > Gluconobacter aidae. The sequence continues at coordinate 11,417 of NZ_WIPH01000018.1, read as the reverse complement.
TCCATGATCAGGATCCGACACGTTCTTTCATCGACTTGAACCGTGCTGGCGTCGCGCTGATGGAAATCGTCAGTGAGCCGGATATCCGTTCGCCTGAAGAAGCTGGTGCCTATCTGCGCAAGCTGCGTCAGATCCTGCGCTATATCGGCACCTGTGACGGAAACATGGAAGAAGGTTCCATGCGCGCCGACGTGAACGTGTCGGTCCGCAAGCCGGGTGAGACCGAGTATCGTACGCGCTGCGAGATCAAGAATGTCAATTCCATCCGTTTCGTGATGATGGCGATCGAGGTCGAGGCACAGCGTCAGATCGAGGTCTGGGAAGCTGGCGGCACCGTCGATCAGGAAACGCGCCTGTTTGACCATGTGCGTGGCGAAACCCGCTCCCTGCGGAGTAAGGAAGACGCGCATGACTATCGCTACTTCCCTGATCCCGACTTGTTGCCACTGGTGATCGAGCAGTCCTGGGTTGATGAGCTTAAAGCGGCTTTGCCGGAACTGCCGGAAGCCAAGCGTGCGCGTCTGGAGCAGGAATACGGTGTCAGCCGTTATGAATCTTCCGTGCTCTGCGTCGAGCAGGCGATCGCGGATTTCTACGAGGCTGTAGCGCGTGGTGCGGATGCCCGTCTGGCAGCCAACTGGATGCTGGGGGACTTCTTCGCAGCGCTGAACCGGACTGGGCGTTCGATCGAGGACAGCCCGGTTAGTGCGGAAGGTCTGCGGGAACTGCTGGGTCTGATTTCCGACTCAACGATTAACGGAAAGATTGCCAAGGAAGTTCTCGAAGACATGGTCGAGACAGGTGACTCTGCCTCTGCCATCGTCGAGCGCAAGGGCCTGCGCCAGGTGACTGACACCGGAGCAATCGAGAGCGCCATCCGCGAAATCCTGGCCGCAAACAATGACAAGGTCGAGGAATACAAGGGTGGAAAAGACAAGCTTTTCGGCTTCTTTGTCGGCCAGACGATGAAGGCCATGAAGGGCAAGGGCAACCCTGCCCTGGTTAATGAAACCCTGAAGAAACTTCTTTCAGAGTAAGGCTAAAAAAATGTTCTCGGGGGGTTTGACCACAGCGCGGTTACCCCCTAAGAACACTTCTGCATACGCCGTGCAAACTGCGTAAAGCGCGGAGGGGTGGCCGAGAGGCTGAAGGCGGCGGATTGCTAATCCGTTATACGATGCAAGTCGTATCGTGGGTTCGAATCCCATCCCCTCCGCCAGTGCACTCTAAAAATCCCAGTGAAATCAAATAGTTAGCCGTTACTGGTCTAGCCGTACCCCTCTTAAAACCCCCCTTAAAACATGCGCTTGCCTGACATGTTGTGCGACAGTGTGACGCCTATCTAGCGAGTGGTCTCTAGGGGGATGGCTTTGCCTACTGGCCTGTCACTGGATGCGGGGCGTCGCTCTCCTTGCTGACGTTGCCCTGATGCTTTGGGTCCTTCCTAGACCTTTCCGCTTGCGGACCCCCCGACACCCCGGCTTGCGTGTTGTGCGTGCCTAAAAATTAGGCACTTTTTGTTTTCTTCTCGGCTTTTTCGGAAAGTGGTCAAAAGTGCCGTTGCCGCTGTTGCCACCATTGCCGCTTCATAGAAAACGGCTCAAAACCGCCGCTTTATCCGCCTTCCAGCGGCGGCATTACCCGTTGCCGCCACCTCTGCCGGACAATGCCGGAAGAATATCAGGCGAGAATAGAAGGGCGTATGAGATAAAAGGGCATGCCGCTACTGTATCCCGGCACGCGGCGGAATGACTTCGTTTTTCCGCTCCGCGATAAAATGAGATGGCCTGCCTTGGCGAGAATATCAGCCGCCCGCCGGGCGTTAATCCCCCTGCACACCTCATTGACGAACGCCGTGGGAAGGATGCCGAAACATTCTACGCTGCCGCCACAGAGCCAACGGAAACCCGCCCGGTTCGCTACTGCAACGCGGCTGTCGGCGTTCATATCGACACCGCCGTCAGAGCCAATCGCCTGAAACCGGCTGTCACCGTGCGCCGCAATGAACGCCCGCACCTGCTCTATCGCGGCCTGTTCTTCGAACGCCTCACCGCCGCCGTTCTCGGCAAGCCATGCCTTGAAGCATACCGCCGCCGCGTTCATCGCTTCACCTTCGGGCCACGGCACCACATTAAAGCGTGCTGCGAGTTCTCCGGCACAGGCCACGAGTGCGAACCGGCCCGCGACACTTTGCGCCTGACTTCCGGTTTCTTTGGCATGCTCCGTCACGAACGCCTTGCGTCGGGCGTCGATCCATTGCCGTAACCCGGCTTCATCGCTCGCCCGTTCGTTGGTCAGTCTCGCAAGGAACGCCCGCGATGCCGTGCCGTGCTGCCGATGGACCGTCCGGCGAAGGTGGTTTGAGAGTGCTGCGCCATCGGAGAAGCCGTGCAGCGTCTCGAACAGTCCGTGCCCGCCTTCCGGCGCTGCAGGAATGTTCGCAAGCCGCGTCTTCTGTCCGGCCATCGTCTTCTTGCCAGCCTCATTCTGCTTGTCCTCAAGCGTACACTCGCCTGTGGAGAGGAACAGGGTCCGCCATGTGAACGCGCTTCGTGCTCCGCCGCGCTGGTTGGCCCGCTGCTTCCCGGCTTCATTGCTAAGGGAATAGACGATGTTGCCAACTTCAAAATCGCTGGCCTGTCCGATCTCGTCGAGGATCAGCGCGGTATCGGAGATTTCCGCCGCGATGCCCTCAAGCCCGTTAGCTGTCGCACGCCATGCACGAACCTGACCTGTCGGCCCCCATACGCTTCCCGCCGCATAGGCCGCCGTGCTTTTTCCGGAACGCGCGCCGCCTACCAGATGAAAGCCGCCGCTCTGTTCCGTAGCAATATCGAGCAATGGCCCGGCCAAGGCTGCCGAGATATAGAACGCAAGGCGGCTGTTCCCGATGGCATATCGCGCCACGTCGTCTTTCCACCCGTCCAGTGTGCCGGACACCGCAAACTTGTCGCCTGATGACGCCCGGCCCGCCTGCAGTGTCACGGCCCCGGAGCCGGGGCCGATCTTCGCGCCGTTTGCCAGAACGAACACGGGGCCGCGCTCTGTCGTGTGCCAGCCCGGCTGACGCACGCACGCAAGCCGTGCGTCTGTCTCGACGGTCGCAAGAAAGGTTTGCAGCAAGCGGGCCGCGTTCGGGAGGCAACGCAATCCCTGTTCAGCCAAAGTGCCGCTGATCTCGCGGGCGTCTCCGTGCATCTTGCTGTTAGGGATCGACCATTCGTGCGGCTTGCCGTCATAGTCCTTCCATCGCAGGAGAAGCCCCCAGTTGTTGCTTTCGGGATCGCGGGTCTGTGCCACAATCTCGAATGGTGCCGAAACACGCACAGGCGGCTTGTCGCTTTCGCCGGGCGGCATATAAAACAGACCGTCCGGCTTCATGACGTAGCCGCCGGGCATCTGCACGCGGGCAACGGTCGGTGCCGCATCCAGTAACGCCCGAAGATCGGCGTCGTCCGGCGTATCATCGGCAAGATCCCACGCTTTCGGAAATGTCCCAGGTACGCTGACGATGTGGAGGGATGCTACGCCCGCTTCGTGGAGTCGCTTCGTTGCTTGCTGTGCGGCTTTCTGTCCCGGTTCGTCATGGTCGGGCCAGATCACCACATCTCGACCAGCCAGCGGCGCATAGTCCGCCTTTCCCATGCTGACCGCGCTTCCTGCGGTGGTAGCGACGTAATCAGGAAACAGGCGTGTTGCGGCGTCTGCGGCTTTCTCGCCTTCGACCAGCAGAACAGGCGCGTCAGGTGAGGTAGCCAGTCTATCGAGATTATAGAGCGGTGGCAGCCCGGCGGGTGCCTTGGAGTGCCATTGCACTACACCGTCAAGCGTGCCGTAGGTCTTCTGCGTGTATGTCTTACCACCGCCGGGCTTCTCGCTGCGGTATTTGGCGTGGAAGGGCTGGCCTTCTGCCGTGCGGTAAACCCACATGGCGGTGGCATGTTCAGTCCGCGCCGGTTCCGTAGGAGCGGGAAGGATTTCCACTCCGCCCGATGGTTCGGACGGCATGGGGGCAAGCGTTACCTCTTCCCCTAATGGGGCAAATGCTTTATTAAGTTCGTTCATCAGGTATCGGAAATTCCGAGCATGACGGCCATCTGTTGGGCCGCCTCATGCTGTTTGAGATTAAAAAGATACGCCGCCAGCGATACGGGGTCACCGCCCCGGTCGCCGGTTGCGAAATCAGACCAACGGCCTGTCCTTAAATTCACCTTGAATGACCCGCGCTTGCTGTCGGCTCGTGTGGGGTTCAGTGCCACCCACTCGTGGCCTTCCCTGACGCCATCAGGGAGCCAGCGGGAGAGAATGGACAGTAGGACGCTTCGGGCCGTGTCGTTTATGCGCTGGAAAAGTGAGGGAGCCATCGCTTAGCCAAAGGCCGCCATAAAGATTTTCCATTGCTTCCCGATATCGGCTGCAAACTGATCGGCTGTTTCCCTGTCATAAAGCTGCCGGATGCGGTCGATTTCAGAAAATACACGGGCCATATAGTCCCGGAATGTTTTCTGCTCTTCGCTCCATCCTGCGTGACTTGCTAGCGTCCTCTCTGTTTCCCATCTGCTCCGGTGGAGAAAGATCAGTTCGTCAACGGCGCTTTCGGCATCTTTGACGCACCACGGGGGCCTGTTGTCGGTACGTTTCGCCATCACACGGTCTCCTGTGCGTTCAGATATTCGGCTGTAAGATTCGGCATGAGTGCAGCCAGCTTGTCGGCGGTTTCCCGACCGAAGATCGCGGCGATGTTGTGGAAGGCATCCAGTGCGACGGACAGTTCCGGAAACAGGTGCCGTTCCTGTCGGTGGTTCCAGTCGGTGGCGTGCTCGATAAAGGAGAGGTCTGCGGCGTGCTGATCGAGCGTCGTGCGGCTCGTGCGTTGCCGGACATATCGACGCATGGCTGTGAGGTCGCGTTTGGACAGAAGCATCAGGCCGCACCCATCACAGGAAGGCTGGCAAAATACTGTTCCACGCTTGCCACACAGATGCGGGTCAGTCTGCCGCATTTGACGGCTTTGAAGCGCCCGGCGTGAAGGGCGCGGTAAATCGTGCTCCGGCTCATGCCGAAGTCTTCTCCGATCTTTTTGATGGAAGCGTAGCGGTTATGGTTGTTCAAGATAGAATACTCTTATGGTCTGATTGAAGACGCGGTGATCGCGCCACGGTTTTTTGGCAGGCAGCCTGTGACTTCTCCACTGGATTTCGGGATAGTTTAGTCACGGCCCATATCGGTTCTGGAAGTTCCGCGTCCGATATGGGCAACCGTGCGTCGGTCTGGCCTTCGGTTCCACTTCATCTGTGGAATAATTCATGGGCCGGGCGTTTTTTCTAATGCGGGCTTTCGCCGGGCGGGAAATTTCATGCTGGCTTCGTATTGGGTGGGTAAGGAACGGTCCTGACCGCTACGGGCCATTTATCTAGGGGGCAAAAAATCTACGCTCCACAGCCACATGAGCATTTGTGGGGGGGGGCCGGCGTTTTTGGGGCGTTGTTCTGCTAGGCACCATTGCCGCTATTGCCGCGGGCAATGGTGAGAGGCTCATTTTCTGATATAAAAAATGGCTGTTTTCAGCTATTTCTGCCAAGTGGCAACGGTGGCAGAGGTGGCAACAGCAAAAAAACACCAATTCCGAAAATTGACGCTGCTGGCCTCAAAAGTCGCTTAGCCATCCTATGTCTACGTCAGTGTCCATGCCGCATCGCCCGCGCTCGTCACGCCAAGCGCGTTTTAGCCTGATGGAAATTTCTTCCACGCAGTGAGAGGCATAAGCGGCGACCGCCCGGCGATCTTCTGGGGTCTCTGCTACGCGTTCAAGCGCAAATGTGATCGCGCCAAGGTCACGCAATGCTGCTTCAATCACGCAGTCCAAGTCTTCGCCAAGCATCGGCACTTCGACCTCACGGACAGGAAGAAGCCGACGAAGTGAGTTTGTGATAAAGTCGAGGTTAGCCATTGCCGAAATCCTTCTTCGGTTTGTGGTTAGGCCGGGTGCGGAGGATTGCGGCCTCTGCGCTCGGTCGCCTGTCATTGCGTGACAAGGTTGTCTCAATGTGACAATCTTTAGTCGCAAGTCAATAACTTTGTCACAGGGTAACACTTTGAACGCTGCACAGTGCCGGATGGCAAGGGCTGCATTACAGATCGGTGTGAGAGAACTTGCGAACTTGGCGGAAGTCTCACCCACAACCATCACGCGCCTTGAGCGGGGGGACGCGCTCTATGGCCGCACCGTGGAAGCAATCCGCACCGCCCTAGAAGCTGCTGGCGTTGAGTTTGTGCCGGAGAATGGTGGTGGGGCTGGTGTTAGGTTGAAAAAGGACACAGAGGAAACGGGCGGCTAACTGCCTCACATGCCACAGTAACCCGCCCAATCCTCCATCATCTCCCGCCGCTTTTCGAACAGATCGCCCCGTCGATAAGCGGCTTCTACCTTGTCCCCAATAGCGTGGGCTAAAGCCATTTCGGCAACCTCACGCGGGTAGTGTGTTTCCTCTGCGGCCCAATCCCTGAATGTCGAGCGCAGGCCGTGGACTGTGACACCTTTTGTTTCTGCCGCATGATGCAAGGCTTTGGATAGCGCCACGTCCGAGAGTGGCTTGCCTGCCTTCTGACCGGGGAACACCAGATCACCATTTTCCGGGTCTCGTAGGGTTGCGACGGCTTCCAAGATCGCCATTGCGCTATCGGTAAGAGGGACACGGTGTTCCCTTCCCGCCTTCATACGCCCGGCGGGAATGGTCCAGACCTTAGATTGCAAGTCGATTTCATTCCATGTTGCGGCCCTCACTTCGCCGGAGCGTGTTGCCGTGAGACAGACAAAACGGACTGCCTTGGCTGCGAGTCCATCGGATGCCGCAAGAGAAGCCATTACCTTGCCGATATCCTTGCGTTCAACAGCCGCATGATGCTCAACCTTCGCCACTTTGCTCGGCGGTGGGAGAATAGCATCCAGATGCCCGCGCCATCGGGCGGCGTTTTCGCCCTCGCACCAGCCATGAGCCTTGGCGTACCCTAAGATACGTTCAACGCGGGATCGAAGCCGTGAGGCTGTTTCTGTCTTGCTATCCCATATCGGACGTAGGGCATTCAGCACGTCCTCTGTGGATACCCTGCTCACGGGCCTGCCACCGAAAACCGGGAATACATGCTGTTCAAGAGAACGCCGCCATATCGGTTCGGCCTTCTTGTCTTTCCAACCTGATGCCTGTTCCGTGATGAAGCGCCGGGCGACCTGTTCGAACGTCAGGGATAACGACTGTTCCAGCTTGCGGGCCTTGTCGATCTCCTGTTTGCGGTCGAGAGGATCTATCTTCTCTGCAAGGCGCGTTGCCTCGCTGTCGCAAGAGGCACATCATAGGCAGACCCTAGACCCATCTCTCTACGCTTGCCGGTTACGGGGCTTGTGAACCGGAATATCCAGCCGCGTGATGTCGGGGTTGCAATCAACCACAGGCCCCCACCATCGCAGAGGTCGCCAGACTTCCATGTCTCGACCTTGCGTGCCGTCAATTGATTAGGGGCCAGTCTGCTCATAGTGTCCTCGTACCCGCCTTAAAACCCCTCTTAAAACATAGGTTCAAGCGGGTCAATCTGACACATTCAGGGATGGTCCCTATAATAATTCCATATTATACAATGATTTACGGGTTTTCAGGATGCAGTCTGAACCCAAGGTTAGGCGGACATCCCCTCCGCCAGCGCAATCTCAAGAAAATATGAAATTCGGGTTCTCGGCCAGATTCCGTATATCCATTGAATGGGTTGAGCTTATCAGCCTTTTTTCATGGTCGGAGACCGTGTAGTGGCTTGGATCTATGTCAGAAAATCTTATGCCAGTTTATCTGGCGGGCGATCTGGTGTTCCGTCCGGAAGCTCTCGCTCTTTTCGCAAAACTGAAGTCGATCTGTGCAGAGTATGACCTGGATGGCGTTGCGCCCTTTGATGGTCAGGCTGAAGCCCGTCTTCTGCCGCCTGGTCGCGAAACCATTCTTGCGTTTGTCCGTGCGGATCGTGATCTGATGGATCGTTGTGCTGCGGGCCTGTTCTGTATTGATCCGTTCCGCCGTTCCCCGGATATGGATCCGGGAACAGCGGTGGAAATCGGCTATATGATGGGTCTGGGCAAGCCGATGGAAGCCTATACCGTGGACGGCCGTCTTTATTCCGAAAAAGTCGAGGCGTACTGGCGCGATGTCCTAAAACAGGATTTGCGCAAGCGGGAGGAAAGTGATGCGCCTTCCTCAGGCAGCATGGAAGATCCTGACGGCATGCTGGTCCATTCCGAAGGTCTGCTTCAGAATGGAATGGTGGAAGGCTTTATTGGCATGGCTGGCGGCCAGGTTTCCATCCACGGGGATTTCTTTCAGGCCTTCCGGAAAGCGGCTGAGCGCCTTTCCTTGCGATTGTACGCAAGGACTTAAGCGGCTTTATCAGTTTTTCGCGTAGATGCCCTGACGGCAGCGTGGAGCCAGACCGCAAATATTGCAGACGACGGTCATGGAAGGATCGTCGTTAAATGAACAGCTGGATGGACGTTCCAAAGCATATCCTAAGGACGGGGGCTCTGTCTGGAAGGCCGTTACGACCCGCGTTATCCAGATCTGAAGCTGTTGGGGCAATTCCTCCTGGTGGTGTGTCCACCATAGTATGTCATCCGTCGTACGCCCAATCTGCTGTGCAAGCTGGTCTGGGGACCATTGGATCACTTGCAGAAAATCAGTCAACGTCACACCAGGCACGTTAAAGCCTTCCGAAAGTGTAAAACAGAAATAGAGTCGTAAAAGACTTCTGTTTTTTCGTCAATAAATCATTAAACCTCTTTATAGGGCAAAAGGCGGTGTTTTTTATTGGCTAACAAGGCAACATTTTGTTTTGTTATTTACCTAAAGGTAACATGTATCTCAAAATAACGATAGTTAGTGCGCGAAGTCTGTCCCGCTTCGGAGCGAAACGGGAATGGTTTATTCCTTAGTCGAAACGAGGGATGCGTCTGCCTTCTGTTTGAGAAAGCGCTGTAACCCGATTTGTCCGATTTTTTCGAGAAGCGGCGTCATGATGCGCAACAGCCACGGCATGACCAGACAGGCATGGGCGAAAATACCGTCTATCCTGGGCAGAAAGATTTCACGTCCCGCTCCTTCGCTGGTCTGGACAATCATTCGGGCTACATATCTGGCCGACAGAGGCTGATTGACGAAATTCAGGACAGATCCCCCGTCCCGCGTTTCCTGCTCAAGCATTCGGGTATCAACAGCTGCGAGAAAGATTGAGGAAACCCTCAGTGCGGCGGGGCTGAATTCAAGAGCCAGTGAACGCGCGAAGCCTCTGAGGCCGAATTTCGTTGCACAATATATGGAACTTCCCTGCAAGGGCATCACGCCGGCAATGGAATTGACGAACATGATATGCCCCTTTGGGGACAAGGCGGGGAGCAGTTGACTGGTCATGAGGATCGGCGATGTCAGGTTGATGGCCATCTGCTCTTCAAGACTCTGCTGAGTGATTTCCGTGGTTGCTTCAGGCTGTATATTCCCTGCACAATGAATCAAAAGCCCGATAGACCGATTTTTCTCCCGGACTGCAATACTGACAGACTGAAGAACCGAAAGTTCTGTCAAATCGCAGAAAATAGCTTCAAATCGTCCGTTTTTATTGGATATCTGTTCTTCTGCCTTGCGCGGTTGGCGTGTCAGCAGAAGAACATCCCATCCCTGCTCTAGCAGCAGTTCCGCGATTTCACGCCCAATTCCTCCCGTTCCACCTGTCATGACGGCAAATGACGGTACTGTTACCCTTTTTCTGAAGGAAAAGGGATTCATGTAATATGCGGACAGGTCAGAGTTACAGACGTCAGGAAATGCATGGTCAACTTTCTGAAAAAGACGGTGGCATCTTCATAACGCGATAACCGTGCGCATCCTATGGTTTTCTGGTGTCATAATGACAGGCTCAGGGATAAGCCCAGATGGGGAGAGCCTATGGCTTCTGCATGTCGGCATCGATAAATTCGAATATAATAATTTGATATCGTTACATTTCTTTGTCTTTGATTGGGGGATATCCTGCCGGGTCCCTCTCACTCACTGCGAACCAGACCATCTGGCAGCACATTTGTCGCGTCACTTTCCTGAGCGGTGAAGGGTTCTGGTCTGTGGTCAGCATAACAAGCTTAAACGAACATGCTTGCCAGCGCGAATACGGTAGATCTCGGTAGTCGCAGACGCTATCGTTGCCGGAACCGAAGTTACGAGGCATAGATGATGCAGGATGCTGGTGATATTATGGGCTTCCATCACGTCGCCATAATCGCGTCAGATTACCATCGTTCCCGCGCCTTTTATGTCGATATACTGGGGTTTGTGGTCATTTCCGAAAATTTTCGGGCTGAGCGCAATTCATGGAAATGTGATCTTCAGGTCGGTGACGCACAGATCGAACTCTTTTCCTTTCCGCTGGCCCCACCCAGAGTTTCACGTCCAGAAGCCTGCGGACTGCGACATCTTGCATTTCGTGTTCTGAATATTGCCAGGGTTGTGGAACGTCTGGAAAGGCACGGGATCGTCTCGGAGCCAATTCGTACAGACCCCTATACGGGACGTTTGTTCACGTTTTTCGCTGATCCGGATGACCTTCCGCTTGAACTCTACGAGATATAATCTTTCAGCCTCACATTCTGGTTTCGGAGGGTACGGTAAGATAAAACCGGTCTGATCCAGATCGTGATCAGTTCTCTGCCAGGTGAGGCGTCATTTTTTCCTGTTCGGGGAACGAGTGCGATCTAATGCCCCTGCGATCGTCGAAGTAGAGGCTCCAGTAGTTATTTTCACCATGCTCGGAAGTGGTCCTGGCGTGTGGCTCCGGATCGCGACAAGTGGCGGCAGGGCGGCCTTCGTGTTACGTCCGTCAACTGGAATCCGTCCCCGCTGGTTCTGGCGAATGCAGGTATTTTCGCCGGGTCAGTCTCGTCAGCTCGGATCAGATGACTCGGGCTGCACTTCGTACCTTGGAATGGCGCCCGGCCGTCTAGGAGGACGGCTATCCGAGCGGTAACTGTTCATCGAACGAGCGACGCCAGTCCATCAATCTTGTCGGCGAGAGCTGCGGCCATGTGCTTGATCTCATCCGGTGCGCCTGATTTTTCGGTCGCATCGTTCAGACGTTCCGCATCATTCTGCAATTCCAGCATCAGCTCCTGTATTTCCGAGTCGATACCATTTTCGTCATCGTCATGACTGCGTCTCATGCTGTGCTCTCCTTTGCTTGAAAAGAATGGAACTTCGAAAACAGGATGTCCAGTATTCTGGTCCTGGCCTGACCTGCACTCAAGATTTCCGAAAACAGGACGGACCTTTCAGGAGCTTCTCTGGACGTGTCGGATGAAATCAATTTGCATGCCGAAGAAAGACGCCTTCAACCCATGT
>NZ_WIPH01000017.1 GCF_009547075.1 Gluconobacter aidae | reverse complement strand
CTGGGAACGGTAGCCATCCAGTGTGAGACTACGGATCTCCGAGCCGTCCATGAAGATTTCTCCCTCACTGGGCTCCTGTAGGCCCATGAGGGTTTTCAGCAGCGTCGTCTTGCCACAGCCGGAAGGACCAACAATGGCTACGCTCTGTCCGGCAGGAATGTCGAAGGACAGGTTCCGGAAAATCCAAGGCCCGTCAGGGCTGTAGCGTACGGAGAGATTGCGGACTGCCAGAGTACCGCGGCCTGTTTCGTCAGAGGATGGCGGAGGCAGCAGGAGCCCCTGGGGCTCGGGGTCACTCATGACGATATCCGAGAGGCGATCCGTCTGGATACTCAGCATCCTGAGCTTGAAGCCAGTATTGATGAGGCTGCTAACCCGGCCGGCAAACTGGTCCTTGTAGGATAGGAACGCGACAAGCATGCCGACGGACATATGTCCGCGCATGACCATATTGGCCCCTAGGACCAGCATGATCAGACGGTCTGCTCCGAAGATCATATCGGCAAGGCGACCAAAGATCAGATCGAAGCGCTGGAGCCGCAGATGAATGTTCATCGAATCAATGACGCTGTTCAGCCAGGCTGTCTTGCGGCGCTCCCGGAGGTTCAGAAGCTTTACGGTGGCGATGTTGCGTAGCGTTTCGATGAAATACGTCTGGCTTTTTGCTTCCTGTACGACGACTTCTTCCGATGCGCGGCGATAGGTTCCGTAAGTCGTCAGGCGTAGAAGGATATCGAGTCCCATGGCGATGCAGGCAATGGCTCCCAGCCAGCCACCATAAAGGAATAGCATCACGCCCATCCCGACAGCCATGATACCGTCCAAGATGGACTGCACGAGACCGGTGGTCAGGGTGTGCTGAATGGCGGAGAGCGCACCGAAGCGGGAAATGACGTCTCCGATATGGCGGCGCGTGAAATAGTCCAGTGGCAGACGTGTCAAATGCTCAAAAAGCGAGCCGTTCCATTTTAAAGAGACCCTGCTTCCAAACATAACCACGGCCCAACTCCGGACAGTGGCCACCAGCATCTGGAGCAACAGGAGCACGACCATGGCGCAGGCGACAGTCGTGAGAAGATCGCGGTCTCCTGTGACAAGCACTTCATCAATGATGATCTGGCTGACCATCGGTGAGAACAGTGCAATGACTTCCAGCCCCAGGGACAGCGCAAACAGATAAGCTAGTGCGGGTTTGAGGCCCGAAACATGGCGGAACATGTCCCTGAGCCGAAGGGTTTTTCGTTCGTCCTTCTGTTCGAACCTTTCGGTGGGTGTAGCTTCAAGGGCCACTCCGGTAAATTCCCGAGATAACTCTTCTTCCTGGATGAGCCGACGCCCCCGGGCGGGATCGTGAATGACAACCGCCTTTGACTTTCGCTCCACCAGCACCACGAAATGGTTCAGGCTCCAGTGCAACACACAGGGCATTGTCAGTTTGTCGAGCTCTTCGAGGTCCACCCTGACGGCGCGGCTGCCGAGACCGACACGGTTTGCGATCCCGACAAGATCCCGAAGAGTAGCACCTTGGGAAGACGAGCCCTGCTGCCTCCGAAACGTGGCAATATCAATCGGGTGACCGTGGTATCCCATGATCATGGCGAGACAGGCCAGGCCGCACTCGGCCGCTTCGGACTGAAGAACAACCGGCACACGGCGGCCGAAACCGAACTGGAGATCACGGAGCATCCAATGATTCCTTATCTCGGACCAAGGGTCGTGGTGGTCAGGTTATTGCGGACGCTGATGACGGGATCCAAGAGCCATTCCCAGAGACGCCGGCAATCTGTTGCAATATCGGCAGACACTGTCATGCCCGCTTCCAGCGGGCGCTGTCTTCCATAGGTCTCGACATAGGTCTGATCGGGTGCGACCCGAATGCGGTAAATATCGTGAGACGGGGGCTTGCTCTGGTCTCCGGACATCTGGGCAATCCGGTTGTCCTGCTGATTGTTGCTTACGACAGGAGCATGCGTGATCTCTACAATATGACCATGATGCAGGCCGAATTTCTGATACGGAAACGCATCGTAACGTAGGAGAACAGGTTCGTTTTCTTTAAGAAATCCGATCGAGGCGCTGCTGACGTAGAGTTCGATCTGCAGAGCCCCGTCTGTTGGCAGAAGAGTCACTAGGGGTGTGCCCGCTGCGACCTGTTCTCCGAGATATCCTCGGACGCCGGTCAGGATCCCATCTTCCGGCGCAAGAACAATGGTGCTGCGACGGCCTTCGTTTTCGGCAGTCTGCTGGTCAATGGCGGCAATCTGCTTGTCCAGTTCGTTCAGATCGTGGGCAAGTTCGCTATCAAACCGCGCGAGCTTGGAAGTCAGCTCAGAGATCCTGCTTTCTGTTGAGGTACGGCTTTGCAGAGCTTGTGAGTGTGAGTTCAAAAGCTGGGCAAAGGTATAAAGCTGACTCTGGAATTGCGTTTCCGTGATTAAATGATTGTTCTGCGCGCTTCCCATCCTTGCCAGCGCTTTGTGGACCAAAGGTAAGACGCGCTCATCATTTGCAAGCTGGGCCGAGATCTGCACACGCTGGCGGGCCAGGAACTGGGTCTGATTCAGGATGGCTTGATGCTCGATGGGTGCGGATTTTTCGCGTAAAGCCCGCTGGTTTTCCAGAAGCGTCTTCTGGCACAGAAGGTCTGCGATAACCTGCTTCTGTGTTGGTCCCGCTAGAGATGTTGTCTCTAGGTCTTCCACAAAAATCACGTCACCTTTTCGGACATGCTGCCCTTCTGTTGCGCGGAGTTCGGAAATCGTACCTGAATAAATAGAACCTAGCGTTAGGATTCCGCTCTTTGGCACGACCTGTCCAGTTGCATGCACGCGTCGAGTATAAACACCAAGTGTTAGTAGGATCGCTACTCCTATGGAAAGTATTCCACATCCCCAAGCCACAATCCGAACTGGTAAGGGTTGGCTTAATTGAACATGTCCTAGCCACGCGTCTCCACGAGCAACAAAGACCTCTCGACGGAATAGAATATTTACCAAGGATCAGCGTCCCATCCAGCGGATTAAATAGTCAGAAATACAATACAAAAATAACAAACAGGCATTTCATATTGACATGTTATTATATTTGTTACAACACCCCGTTGAAAGGGGCTCATGAAAAGGCAGTCTATTAATGGATTAGTTTTATGCAATTTAAGACATAAGTAGACGATTCTAGGGTCTGGGCAGTACACGTATCCTAAATAACCCACAATCAATTAAGTAGTTACATAAAAATAACAGTCAACACCAAACATAAACCAGAAACTAATTTAACCACCACCGAAAACATAACCCCTTATTTTCTTGTTGTTTAATTTTCCGTGGAACTATCTAATAAGTAACGTTATGTTGCGAGTACGCCTGTCGAATTGGAGTACACCTATGAAATATAAAATATTAGGCTATCTACTCATAATGAGTGTGTGTATGACAACTTATACAGATGCATATGCAGATAATTGCATAATTCATACGTTGGGCCCAGTAAATATGTTAGGATCTGGCGTTCCCATAATTATAGAAGCCAAACTTAACAATAAAGAAGTTGGATTTATTATAAATACCACTCTTCCAAAGAGTGTAATATATAGAAATTATGAAAATGATAGAGACGTTCACGTCGAGCATGCAACAGACAGTATCTTTGGGTTGGGCGGGTTTAGTAACGAAAAAAAAATATGGGCTTGGAAACTAAGGATAGGAACTGCAGAGGTAGAAAAAGCCCAATTTGAAGAGGCTGATGAAAAAGATGAGTCGATTGGTCCTGTTCCTATTGTAGGAGAGATTGGAAATGATATTCTAAGCTTGTATGACTTAGATATAAATATACCCAAGAAGATAATTTCGTTTTATCAGACGGAAGGCTGCGGTTCGGCCCCTCCTATGTGGAAAGGAAAAATATGGGCAGTACCTACCTCCTATCGGACGCCTCCATTGAGTGGTAGACTTGTTTCCAGTGTTGAAGATAATATTATCCAAAGCGGATACAATGGAAACAAAATAAAAATAGAAATGAAAATAGGAGGAATAAAATCAACCGGAGTTCTTGATACATCCTCAGCGAACACATCGGTTTCAGATAAATATAAGCCGAACCAATATAATGTATTTAGATCTTATAAATATTATAAAAATGGGATAGTAACTAGTGGACGAAATAAATTTATTGCCGATCTATCGATTGGCCCCCTAGAGATGCTGGGGGAAACTATATATTTAGATAATAGTTACGACCATGAAAATGTTATCGGCGCGGATTTTCTGAAATATATGGAGGTTTGGATTCCGGCGGAAGGGGGAGAAATATACATTACGAATATTGTTTCTAAATAGGGGGTGATACATAAAAAAAGGCACAGATGGAGGGTTCGAAAAACCTTCTGGATTTGAGGGTTCCTCTGTGATTCCATCTCTCCTGCGTTGATTGGGGATGATGGCAGATGAAGCAGCCTGGTTTCTTTGATGTTGAAGAGCGGCTGGCCCGGTTAAGCGGGCTTGGCGATCAGCTTGAGGCATTTTCCCGGACTGTGGATTTTGAGGTGTTCCGCCCTGATCTGGAGAAGGCTCTGGCCTATTCAGATGGGAGCAAAGGTGGACGACCGCCGTTTGATCCCGTGTTGATGTTCAAGATTCTGGTGATCCAGACGCTGAACAATCTGTCCGACGAGCGAACGGAATATTTGATCAACGACCGCCTGTCCTTCATGCGTTTCCTCGGTTTGGGACTGTCGGACCGGGTACCTGATGCCAAAACGGTCTGGCTGTTCCGTGAGCGTCTGGCCCAGGCGGGAGCTATTGAAAGACTGTTTGACCGGTTTGATGCCACTCTGCGGACCGCCGGTTATCTGCCAATGTCCGGCCAGATCCTGGATGCGACATTGGTAGCCGCCCCAAAGCAGCGCAATACGAACGCTGAGAAAGCTGACCTCCGGGCAGGGCGTATTCCTGAAGATTGGCAGGACAAACCCGCAAAGCTGTCGCATAAGGACCGTCATGCGCGCTGGACACTGAAGTTTACCAAAGCGAAGCGGCAGGATGACGGGACGATCCCAGCCACGGACCTCGCCATTCCGTTCTTTGGCTACAAGTCCCATGTTTCCATCGACCGGAAGTTCCGGTTCATCCGGAAATGGAAGACAACGGATGCTGCTGCCAGTGATGGTGCCAGACTGCGCGAGGGCCTTCTGGATAAAACCAATACGGCCTCAAGCGTCTGGGCTGATACAGCGTATCGCTCGAAAGCCAATGAGGACTTCATGGACAAAGAGGGTTTCGTCTCGAAAATTCACAGGAAGAAGCCGCATCTCAAACCCATGTCACTCTATATCCAGCGGTCCAATGCAGGGAAATCAGTGATCCGCTAGCGCGTCGAGCATGTCTTTGCCGATTAGAAATCGCAGATGGGTCTGTTCGTCCGAACCGTGGGTATTACCCGGGCCAACATGAGGATCGGGCCGGCCAATATTGTCTACAACATGCGCCGCTTCCTCTTCCTCGAGAGGTTGAACGCGAGCGCGTAGCCATCCCACTGGCGATAGCCCGCGATCCGCTCAAAACGCAGAGCGAAAACGAACCCCGGAAACCGTCAATCGGCACGCCACAACCCTGAAATCACGAACCAGGCACATCAATCAAGGGTTCTTCGATCCCTCCACGTTTTAGAATGTCGGTCTAATTTAACCAGTGTCCGTTTTATGAACGTAGAAGTGCGATACGGATGTCTGAGAAGTAGGCGACTACAGCCTGTCCGCTGCCATTAGTTGCGCAGACAGACTGTTTAGCGGGCGACTGCCGCCTGTCTGCCTTGTTTTTTTGAGTCGACAGACGGTCAATTATGTCGAGTAAAAACTCATTCATGAACGCGTCTCTCATCCGGACAGCACAGGCCTGATCCCTCCATGTGCACAGCAGATCCACACTGAAGAACTGGAGGCGTCTGGACTGTGAGCGTGCCTCCAAAGGAACGTCCGCTAACATGACTAAGCTGAAGGCCTTTCTGGGCCGATAACCGAACATGTCTCAAGGTCATGTGCCGGCCTCGGTTTTTGAGACATCTGGTTGGAGCCTAAGCGGCGAGAGCCGCGGTGGAAAGAGCCCTGGCGCGCACGGCGTTCGGGGAGATGAAACCGTGCCGTTCAATGAGCCTGGTTTCGTTGTAAAGATCGCGGAATTCCAGCAGGGCTTGTCGGAGTTTTTCGACGTTTTCGAAGTTCTGGACCCAAAGCAGGTTCTCCTTGAGTGTCCGGATGAAGCGTTCGGCGCATCCATTGCCCTCGGGAGCGCGGACGAACGCCGGCGTGCTTTCGATGCCCAGGAAGCGGATCTCAGCCTGGAAATCATCGGACATATACTGGCTGCCGTGATCGTGGCGCAGGAACAGGCCGGTCGCGACCTTCTTGGCGAAGGCGCCGAAGCAGCGGCGCACGCCCTGTCGTACTCCAGCGCCTCGAAGCGGGTGCCGCGTCGGGCGGCATGGATGCTCGTGCATTCGCCGCTGTGATGGTCGATGGCAATGAAGACGGCGGCCTGTCCTTCCTGCGTCCATGTCGTGGTCATGTCGGTGCCCCACATGACGTCGATCGCGTCCGGGATGATCGTGCCATCATGGTTGCGCGGTCCCTTCGGTGTGCCCGTCCGCGAGGGGGCGAGGAGATCGTTTTCACGCATCAGGCGCAGTGTCCGGCGGCGGGACGTGCGCACGCCCGCGACGCGCAGTCTTACCCAGACCTTGCGGTGTCCCTCACCATGAAACGGGCTGGCCGTGATGATCGCACGGATGCGCCCGACCAATTCGGCGTCCGGCATGGGGCCTGTCGGGTCGCGCCGCCGCAAAGCTGGTTTCACCTCCATGGGCGTCCCGCGGCGATAGAGTGTCGCCCGACTGATGTTCCAGACCCGGCAGACCGCCGCCAGTCCATAGGGGCGACCGGAAGAGGGGGAGACCGCCGCACTCATGGCCGCAGCCTCCGACGGGCCAAAGGGCGGCCAGTCTCCAGGGCCGCGATCTTTTCACGCAGCAGTTCACGCTCGATCATGACCTCACCAAGCTTTGCCTTGAGGCGATCGCTCTCCAGCGTCTCGCCGTCGGTCTGACGTGTCGCAAGACTGGCCTCGCCCCCGGAAAGGAAGGCGTTCTGCCATTCGCTCAGGGTTGCAGCCGTTACGCCCAGGTCGCGCGAGACCATCTCCAGGTCCTCACCGCGCAGCAGACGAAGCACGGCCTCCTTCTTGCGGCGGCGTGACATCCGTCCGCCATGCCCCGGTCGTTTCGCGTCGTTCTTCAGGTCGTTCGTCATCGTGACACCTCCGCACGTGTCTCACGTGCTTATCGGCTGTCTCAAAAACCGGGAGGCGGGAGAGTCAGCCCCTCAACCGCTGCCTCGGGCAAACCTAACCCAACGCCGGCTGTCTTGGCATTTATCGCAGTCAGATCTGTTATGGTCACATCATGAATATGCGGGGTCGTTGATGTTACTGGAGCAACGGGATCGGTCATCGAGACAGTCTGCTGCACGAGGCCGGGTTGCGGATCGTGAGATGATCGATCCTGATCTGGCTGGACTCCCTGACAACGACCATCCACATTGGAGAATTGGTCGCCGTAATACCTGAGATACGTCCATGTTGCACATGCGAAAACTCAATCAGCCAAGGACGTGGCAGACCAAAACGTTACTGACATTGCCACTGCACGATCGCGCATATCGTCTCTATCCGCGCTTCGGTGGTGCGGCTTCCCCAGGTTCACGAGAGGGCAAAGCAGGGGCTCATCACACCGCTGATCGAGATTTTTCGTGCAAATGGGACCTGCGCCTCTGTGGGAGATGGGAGCAATTTCTGGCCTGCAGCGCATCTGCTCGACGTTGCCCGTCTTTATAGGCTGGCCATCGAGAAGAGGGCGACGGGTGCTGCGTGCGGCGATCCGGAGTGGTGTGGAGCGCGTGGTGATGACGTCGTCTGTGGCGGCCGCAAGCCGAAGGGTCGGTAGCCCGGACTGCGAATGCGACGAGACGGTGTGGACCGATCCGGATCCCTCTGGTGTGGACGCCTATACACGCTCATATCCGGATCAGACGATCAATGTAGTCTTCCTCCACCTCTTGCTGGCGCTATTTACCCAGCCCATATTCCTGCCGTCGTCCGACACTGCTTAACAGACACGGAGGATTCCAAAATGCATTTTTCTCGTATGTTTCAGGCTGGCGTCTTTGTTGCTACACTGGCCTGCGGCGCGGCTGCCCTGCCTGCGCAGGCTCAGGATACGTTGCGCGTCGTTGATGCACGGGGACACCAGGTCGGTATCCTGGTCCCAGTCCAGGGCATCGCGACGACAGCGGCCATGTCTGATATCGACATGTTCGACGCCGTTAATCGCATGATGGCACGCAATATGGCTCTCATGGAGGCGGTCGATCGGACATTGGGCTCGCGGCTGGGCGGTGCCCTGCGCGCCGTTCCGGCTGTTGGTCATGATCTCCCGAAACAGAGCATGTCCTGGCAGCGTTTCGAGGCGGTCAGCACCGGTGGCCCCATCGCCTGTACGCAGACGATCACGATCACATCAGACGGTCAGGCGGCGCCAATCGTTCATGTGTCACGCACCGGAAGCAACGCCTGTGCGGCGCTCGCTGCGCAGATGACAGTTGACAAGCTCGGAGATCAAAAGGCTGGTTCGACGGCTCTGACGCCCGCCGTCGAGACGCTGACGGAAGTCCCGACGAACGGACACGCTGGAAGCGCTCTGTAAGACAGGTGGTGGCCGGAAAACCCTGGGCCACCATTATAGAAGGAAAATATATTGATTTTCTGCGATCATCGCTATGATATTTGACTAGGTTTCGTGGACAAAGGGTATCCACTGGAGGACTGACACGAGATTGACAAAGCCGAGGTAAGATTCCTTGGTTTTGTCGTATCGGGTTGCGATGCGCCGCCAGTTCTTGAGCTTGTTGAACAGACGCTCGACGAGGTTGCGCCAGCGGTATTTTTCGCGGTCGTGCGCGATGGGCTTGCGCCGGTTGCTCTTGGCGGGGATGACCGCTTCGACGTCGGCTTTCGTCAGTTCCTCACGGATGGCGTCGGCGTCATAGCCCTTGTCGGCCAGCAGCGCCTCAATCTTGTCTGCGATCATGCGGAACAACGGACCGAAGCCCTGGATGTCGTGGGTCTGCCCTGGTGTCAGAACAAATCCGAGCGGGCAGCCTTTGGCATCGCATCGGGCGTGGAGTTTGGTGCTGAAGCCACCGCGCGATCGGCCAAGCGCCTCGGTCTCCTGATCCCCTTTTTTATGCCGACGGCACAATGATGTGCCCGGACCACGGTGCTGTCGATCATGTCGGCGGTGGCGTCGCGCTCCACCATTTCAGCCAGCGTTTCCAGCATCGCGTCGAACACGCCAGTTGTAACCCAGCGCCGATAACAGCGGAACACGCTGTTCCACTTGCCGTATTCGTCTGGCAGGTGTCGCCACTGCGAGCCTGTCCGCGCAATCCACATCATGCCTTCGAAAGAGAGGCGGTTATCCTGCGCCGGCCGGCAAGCTCGACCATGTTCATACGGCAGAAGTGCACCGATGATCGCCCACTCGTCGTCCGCCAGTCCAATCCGCTCGCCCAACGCGGCCTCCAAAAGACAGCCTTGAATCAAGACATGGGTCCACTGTCAATCTTTGTCCACGAAACCTAATATAAACACCTCCATGTAATTTCCACCCGCAACACCGCCACAGAAAATAAATACAAATAAAAATAATAAACTTATTCATGAAAAAGAATCTACATTTCGTGCCCTCTTGACGAGGCAGGCATCTCTTCCAATCTTGCTTTCGCCGGACGCCATCGGGTCCGGCATAGGCTCTGTGAGCCAGACAACTGGAGTCCATGTTGCTTTAATCGGAGGATGTGGATGTCGACACTGAAAGGACTTTATTCCCGCTATCGCCGCTCCTTGCGCACAGCCGCCCGGAGATGGCGCAACCGACTGGAGGGAGGCGTATCATGGTAACGCGCCCCCTTTTTGGAGACGATCCGCTAGCTCCGCGTGTCCTCTCCGTGCTCCGCCGCCTCGGTCATGACGGACGTGGCGTGACGCTGACGTCTCTGGTGGCCCATACCGGTATACCGGGGATCAGACTTCGCGCCACGCTGGAACGTCTGGTCCAGGCGGGCGCGGTCGCCCCTGCCGGGTGTGATCCCCTGGCGTCTGATCTCGCGTTCCGTCTCCTCCTGCGGACAAGAGCCGCACCGCCAATTCCGGTCGCGGCGTAAGGCACCGACCGCGCCGGGTAGATCAGAAACGCCTTCTCCGAGCGGAAATGCCATCTTCCCTAGAACGACCGCAGGAATGAGAGGGTAGAGCGGGGCCTTCCAGCGGAGGTCCCGCGTTTCTGAAGATGACGTCAAAAGCAGCGAGAACAGGGAGATGTCGAGTTTTATCCATTTTCTCAACCTGAAGGCGCTTCAGGACTATTGGAATAACCATCCCCCCGTGCCCCGTTCACGGGGGGCAATGCGGCCAGTTTGGTCGCACTCCGCGGGAAAGACGGAGCGAGCGGAACAGACGGCCAAGCAACCTCGGCACCTTCGGCAGAGGGAGAGGCCACATGTCGCTGTCGGTCTCATCCTCATGCTGCTGGTCGGAATGGTCTCGCCGACATCAGCTCATGCGCCGCAGGGTATGCTGTCGTGCGAGACAGAAAAGCAGCCGGTAAACATTCCATCCATGCCACTGGCCCGCGCCATCGAGATATTGAGCCGGCAGACCGGGTGCCCGGTCCTTATCGACCCGATCCTTATGGACGGCAGGACCTCGGCAGCCGTCAAGGGCGCCTATACGCCTCAGGTCGCCCTCCTGCATCTGTTCGGTTCCGTGCATATCGACGTCACCGCCACTGTTTCTGGCTTGAGCGTCAGTCCTCTGGATGCGACGGCTCTGACATCGGGTAACACGCGGTCCGGCCTGAGGAGTGCACCATGACTCTTCACACGGACAGGCCGAACAAAATTATGTCGCTTCCGACCGTTCAGATCAGCACAGAACTGGCGATCCTGCTTGCCTACTATCTCAGCTACGAGGAAAAAGACCGCGGATACGGCGGCCTCATGCGTCGGGCGGCTGACCATCTGATTTACCACCTGGTATCTCGCTGGAGAACCGCGCCAGACCCGGAAGCGACGACCGTCGCCGTGGTCCAAAAACTCCTGCCTGTCGCTGACCGCACGCACATGGCCAAGGCCTTGGGCTAGTCGTTGGGAGACCTCGAAAATCAACTGACATTGGCCTTGCCAAAAGGCGTGCGAGACCTTGCCCGAACATTGTCCTGTCGCCTGCCACGCTGGCAGCGGCTTTGAACCGGATGTACGCCGGAAGGGCCACGACGTAGGAACTATAACTCAATTCATAGATGGGAAAACGGCTATGGAAGACCTCTCCATGAAACGTTCCTGGCAGAGCAGGGACTGCTCCCACTTCATCAAGCTGTTCAGGGGCCTGACATTCTACGAGCGTTTTGAACAGGCGATCATTCTGACCCTGATTGCGCTCATCATGCTGGTCACCGCCATCGCGACGATTCATCTGATCGGCGCGGTATGGCATCTGGTCGTCGATGTCGGAATCGATCCGATCAACCAGACGATCTTCCAGGCGATTTTTGGCGCGATCTTTACTGTTATCATCGCCCTTGAATTCAAACACTCCCTGCTGGTCGTTCTTGCCCAGCATGAGAACGTCATCCGGGTACGGACCATCGTTCTGATCGCCCTCCTGGCGATTGCCCGCAAATTCATCCTGCTGGATCTGCATGATGTGACTGCCATGGAACTGTTCGCTCTCTCGGCGGCTGTTCTGGCGCTGGGTACCGTCTACTGGCTGGTCCGCGAGCAGGATGCGCGTGTCGCGCGCGATGCCAGGGAACAGGCGCATCTCGAAGATAATCCTGCGGCCCGCTGTGAGCCTGAACGGTCTTCATCCTGAAGAATCGAAGTAAAGGCGGTCTATAACGCCGCCTTTACTCAATCCCCACTATGTCTCGTGCGATGAGGACGTCTTATTCGCCGTCTCTGGCCCTGACGGTGCCAGATGATCTGTGTCGATGGGCCGGAACGGCGGAATGGGTTGTCCGGGAGAGTAGACCGGCCCCTTGTAGTTCTGATCCAACTGGCTTGCGTTCAAGCTGTCGACCAGCATATCACCTGTGCCGTCTTCGTAATGAGTGGGAGCCCCGGTTTTGGGGATTGTGGACGTTCCCTCAGTCGCCCTTGCATCGAACGATGTTGCAGTCGTCCGGACAACATCACCAGCATGTGCGCCCGGCTGGCTCAGTAGAGACAAGCTCAGAGCAGCGCACGACAGAAATATTTTCATCCTCTTCATGCTCATGACCTTTCGAGATTCTCCCTCGGCCGGATGAATGGCCGGGGGAGAGTTTTCGTCACGCCATCAGGCTGCCTCTTTCCGCGCCTCAATCTGGGGCACGGCTTCCTCCGCACGTGCTGTAGAGGACGTAATCGCGATACGACGCGGCTTCATCGCTTCGGGTATCTCACGTTTCAGAGTAATGGACAGAAGTCCGTTCTCGAAGTGCGCATCGGTGACTTTCATATGCTCGGCCAGATCGAAGCGGCGTTCGAATTCTCTGCCCGCAATACCCCGATGGAGATATTCGGCGGCGCTTTGCGGCTCCGGCGCCTTTCGTCCTGTCACGACAAGAGTATTGCGCTCCTGTGTGATCGTAAGGTCGGCCTCGGCAAGTCCGGCAACCGCCATGTCGATCCGGTAATCATCCTCACCGGTCTTGACGATATCGTAAGGCGGCCAGTTATCGACCGCCGGAATCCGGCTGGCGAGATCAAGGGCGTTGAGCATTCTGTCAAAACCCACGCTCGAACGGAACAGGGGAGCAAAATCAACGGTGGCTCTCATAGCCATATCCTCCTTTGAGCAACATGGACACAAGATCAAAACTGATAGTTCTGTCTGCCGCCCCCTTCGGCGGCCGGCAGACTCAATCTGGGCACTCCGTGCATGGTGTCAAGAGGTATCAAAAATGCAGAAAGGCAGGTTTGGGCGTCCTCAATCGTTCGCGTGTTCAGAGTGGACCAGAACAATGCCTGATAGCATCGGATGGAAGTTGCTGGCCGCGGCATTCGCCGCAACCATGCTGAGTGCCGCTCCGGCGGAGGCCTGGCCGTGGATTTATGCTGGACCACCAATTGTCGTTCCACCACCAGTCCTGGTCGCGCCGCTAGCTGTCAGTTGGGGTGGACGGTCTCCTTCAGAAGGTTTATCAACCGCCGGTATGGCACATCAATGCCGCAAGGAGGCCTTCCACCCCATCTGACATGTCTTGTTCTATGATACGTTCTCAGAAGGGGCTGCTTTTATGCAGCCGAGCGGAGAATGCACTCGGGTGGGAGGAAACTCCATCAGCTCATGGTGATTGCGGACTGTCCGCTTAGGAGCTTGGCGAATGGGGGCTTGTATGTCCGGGATGTAGGCGAAAACAGTCTGTCTGCTTGTCACGCCCTAAGCAGACTTGCCGGTTTCGCCTCATGTCGGACATAAAGAAGGTCGATATGCCCCCTCGCAAAGCGGACGCGCTTCATTGCGAAAGGCAGCCGGAAAGGGAGCATAGAGTCGTCAAATTTGTAAACGATTTAGTTATCTCATGTTGTATAAGGAATGAACCTCGAAGAGGATCTCAGAACCAAAAGCATAAATTTTCTTTGAAAAGAAGAAAAATAGTGCCTTGTGAGGAGAGAAATATTGGATGAAACCTCATTTAGCAATACACTTCCCCATTCGTCCGGACGATATCTCATAATGTTTGAAAATATACTCGTAATTAAAAAATGAACGGAAATTTCAGGTAGAATGATTGGGAAAAATGGATTTTCAACAAACCATAACTTTCCTCTGAGATCGGTATAAATAATCGCGTTTAGCTTAGATGAACTGGCAGCTGGAACCGTCACAATTGTTTTTCCAAACCGCTCAGTTACTTGAAATCCCTTGAAGGATTGCTCGATTGACGCACTTGATGGGCGCGTTTCGCCATTTCCGATCTGGAATTCCCAAGTAACACTACGAATATTGTTTGTGCTTGAAATTTCTAACGGAAAGCAACGGCTTGGATTGCCAGTAGTTAGCTGATAGTACTCAGACATCTCAGGTATCATGCTAAGTAAAGTGCCTAAACTTACATTGAACCTATTTTCGTAGAAGCTCATCAGAGAATTGGAGCAATCTATATTAAAAGAAATCCCAGGAGTTTTAACTAAATGAGTTGGAAATGAACTAACTAAGTCACTAAAAGTGCCACGAGCACTGTCGCCGCCAAATTGCGCCTGTATAGTGGCTGGAAGATATGACATTCCATGAGATCCGGGCAACATATCTTTTCTATAACGAAAAGGACTATTTAAAATAATTACGCCATATGTGTAAGCCGTCAATGAATAGAAAAAATTAAGCGGTTTAACCATCAAAGATCCACTTCTCCCCGAAAGGAAAAGTTCTCGCCCTTGGTTAAAACAATTTTTTATCTTCCCGGCTTCTTCCGCCGATATCCCCGCGTTTGAACTGCTGCCAACTGATGCTTTTCTGATTCTATATAGCTCTCTGATTTCAGCAATATTCTCCAAACTCTCGGCCAACTCAAGAGTCGCATCGTCAAAATCAAGTGGTTCAATTGGTAGTAAACTTAATGGATCTTCGCGAGAGAGACGCTTTTTAATTTCATTATGCAGGAGATAGGTATTCTTGGAGGGCAAGAGAGCAGGATCTTTGAGATCAGGCAGAGCGTTTACAACTTCGAATTTGTGCAAACCGCCGTATTCTTTTTGCTTGTCTTTATCCAAAGCTTTCCATTCGCCTAGGATACTTTCCTTTTTTTGAAGGAGGGCATTGTAATCGGGATCCATGGAAAACATTGCCTGATTAGATGCGGTTATATGCGCAAGGTTGTCCTGAGCAATTTCTTCAAGCATTTGGGGGGAGCACTCCAATATTCGGCCGTGTCGACGGTCAGCGGGGTTAAGACTTATTATCTATGGTAGGCTAGGCCTTTCGCCGTAACGTCTGAAAGACAACAACAGGCGTATAACTGTCGTGACCTTTAATGCACTAATGACCGCTTTCTATCAATCGTGTCCGAAAGCAGACCTTCCGCTTCCCCCCCCCTAACCGGCGGTCTGCTTAATGAATCTGAAGCAGACCGGCGACAGTCGCCCTCATCTTGGCCATTAAGGCCGAACGCGTGTCGTCCCGAAGCCAGCCTTTGAGCCGGCCGCTTCTGTCCCATTATTCCATGTCGAGCAGCGCATTTCGGGAAACGCAATCGGGGCAGGTTTCGGGAAACACGAGCCGTTTGAAGCATCGACACGACGGCGAGCCGGCCCGCCTTCCGTTAGACGTTCCTTTTCAGGAAGAGGCCTTAGGGTTAAAGCACCACGATGACGATCATGTTCGCCATGCTGCTAGGTTCAGTTGCAGCGGGCGCGCAGGCCCTAACACCGCAACCTCGGCCCAGTGAGAGTACAGTAATGACGGACGCCGTAAACGTAGTTGCCGTGGACCACACAGGTTTCGCTGTATCGTCTTTGGACGAAGCCATTCGGTTCTGGACGGGAGCGCTCGGTTTCACACTTGAGCGGCAATCGGAAATGGGAGGTGACTTCCTGCATCAGGTGACGGGCGTCGATGACCCGAGTGTGAGAACGGCGATCGTCAAGGCACCAGACGGCTACGTGGTCGAACTGTTGCAATATTCAAACGGGCGCCAGAACGGGGCGGTGCCCAACAGCGCGGGATCGATCGGAGCAGCCCACTTGGCTCTGACTGTGAAGGATATTCATGCAGCAATTGCCCGCGTCGAGGCAGCAGGATGGAAGGCCAAGGGTAGTGCGCTGTCGATCCCTGGTGGTCCACGGAAGGGAACTTTGGTGGCCTACGTTTCAGGCCCCGATCATATCACAATAGAGCTTATGCAGCCGACAGCCCGTTAATAGGTCTGCAGAAGCTTTCCCGCTTCGCAATTTTTTCGGAAAAGCGTGCGTCGCTTGCCATGGCAGCTATAGCCATTTGCCCGCCCGAAACCAGACCGTCAGCAATCCCCCAATGTCGGCCGCGAGCCTCAGAATAGTTACAGACCTGCGTGATTTGAAATGTCTCTCGCAAAGAGGGCCAGAGACGATCGGACTGTCTTTCCGGCAGCAGACGTTATCCTTGCATGAGCGTCTGTGGAACACGCCTCGAAAAGACTTTTTTGGGTCTTTTTTTGTGCCCCAACCTATGTCCGATAAAGTAAATTAACGGACATAGGGGGTGGAGAGGGGGCAGTTTTTTCAAAAAAACCGAGAATAACCTGGAGGGATCGAAGAACCGTCAATTGATGTGCGTGGCCCGTGATTTCTGGGTTTTGGCGATTTGATTGACGGTTTTTGCGATGGCATCTGGTCTGCGTTTTGAGCAGATCGGGAGTTTCCCCGCGCTGGATGGCTACGCTCTCGCGTTCAATCTCTCCAGGAAGAGGAAGCGACGCATGTTGTAGACAATATTGGCCAGGCCGATCCGCATGGTGGCCCGGGTGATACTGACAGTTCGAACGAACAGACCCATTTGCGATTTCTGGTCAGCAAAGACATGCTCGACGCGGGATCGGATCACGGACTTTCCTGCATTGGACCGCTGGATATGGAGTGGCATGGGTTTGAGATGCGGCTTTTTCCTGTGAACCTTCGAGACAAAGCCCTGCTTTTCCATGAAGTCTTCATTGGCTTTTGAGCGATAGGCCGTGTCAGCCCAGACACTTGAGGCCGTATTGGTTTTATTCAGCAGCCCCTCTCGCAATCGCGCACCATCCCTGGCAGCAGCATCCGTCGTCTTCCATTTCCGGATGAACCGGAACTTCCGGTCGATGGAGACGTGGGATTTGTAGCCAAAGAACGGAATGGCCAGATCTGTTACGGGCATACTCCCGTCATCCTGCCGCTTCGCCTTCGTGAACTTCAGTGTCCAGCGCGCATGACGATCCTTGTGCGACAGCTTTGACGGCTTGTCCTGCCAGCCTTCAGGAATACGTCCTTCCCGTAGGGCGGCTTTCTCGGCGTTCGTATTGCGCTGCTTTGGAGCAGCCACCAATGTGGCATCCAGGATCTGGCCCGACATCGGCAGATAGCCCGCGTTCCGCAGGGTCGCATCAAAGCGGTCAAACAGTCTTTCAATGGCCCCTGCCTGTGTCAGGCGTTCACGGAACAGCCAGAGTGTTTTGGCATCAGGAACTCGATCTGAAAGTCCCAGACCAAGGAAGCGCATGAACGACAGGCGGTCGTTGATGAGATACTCCGTCCGTTCATCGGACAAATTGTTGAGCGTCTGGATCACCAGGATCTTGAACATCAACACGGGATCAAATGGCGGTCGCCCGCCTTTACTGCCGTCTGAGTAGGCCAGAGCCTGCTCCAGATCAGGGCGGAACACTTCAAAATCCACAGTCCGGGAAAACGCTTCGAGCTGATCACCAAGCCCGCTCAGCCGAGCGAGCCGCTCTTCAACGTCAAAGAAACCCAGCTGCTTCATAACGCCATTCCCTCAGTCAGAACCAGACGAATGGAATCACAGAGCAACCCTTAAAACCAGAGGGTTTTTCGAACCCTCCAGGTGGACGTGTGGCGCGGGAACTGACGGCTCTGGTGGAACAATATGGCAAACCCCTCATGATTGTCAGCTACAACGGTACGGAGTTCACATCTCACGCCATCCTGAAATGGGCGGATGAGATGAAGGTTGAATGGCATTATATCGCACCGGGGAAACCGCAGCAAAACGGGTTTGTCGAAAGTTTCAACGGTCGGTTGAGGGATGAATGCCTCAACGAGACGCTGTACACGTCTCTCAGCCATGCCCGACAGGTTTTGGCTGACTGGCGGGAAGACTACAATACGGTGCGTTCCCATTCCCAACTGGATGGCAGGACACCGGATCAGATCGCCAGACAAGGGTCTCGGGGGTATGCCCCCCGAGACCCTTGTCATCCCATCAACCCAAAGCCATAAAAAACCGGAACTCTCCTTTTGAGTGGATACAAAAGGGGGGGCACGTCACGGGACACATCTATTCCAATAACGGTTTGCGCAGACATATCACGCTCTCTTTCTTATGTTCGCGGTCCCGAAAGCGGGCCGCCGTCAACTGTTCGAGGCAGTGAAGAGAGGCGAGACCAGCCTACTAGAAAATGTGGTCAGCATAACAGGCTGGCAACACATAAGGTTTTTTAATCCTTGGTTTTGATGGTTTGATATTTTCACGAAAGTGGAATGGAAGCTGGGAATTCCTCGAACATCGCCTGACGAAACCTAATCATCCTTGGACGAACGGACAGGTTGAACGGATGAACCGGACAATTAAGGAAGTAACCTTCAAACGCTTTCGTTACGGCAGGCACGAGCAGTTGAAAACATACCTCAACGACCTCAGAGCCAGAAAGAACCATTATCAATCCTACCCACCAAACCCCAGAACCAAACAGCTCGCTACATACGCGGTTATGGCATTACAAAACGGATCGTGATGGTAAATAAGTATTCCAATTCACACGGACCGCGAAGCCATGGCCATTTTATTTTTATTGCCTTTCCGGAGTATATCGATTTGAAAAAATGTCAGATCCTGGGTGTTCCCACACAAAGTGGGACATCCGAAAGAGGATGCATCATGGGCCCGACAGCCTTCCGCATAGCCGGTCTTCCGGAGATCCTGCAGGACCTTGGATGGACGGTGACGGATGTGGGAGATGCCGTGCCTACAGAAATGCCAGACGTAAGCCATTCCAACCCCGCTGTGCGCAATCTGGATGCGATCATCGCCTGGACCAAGAGTGTGAGCGAGCGGGCCTATGAAATGGCCAAAGCCTGCGATTTTCCTATCTTCCTGGGTGGCGATCACTCCATGTCAGCCGGAACAGTCTCCGGTGTCGCCCGTCACTCACAGGATCTGGATCAGCCGCAGTTCGTCCTGTGGCTAGACGCACATACAGATCTGCACACCCTTCACACGACGACCAGCGGTAATCTGCACGGCACACCTGTCGCTTACTTCACAGGTCAGTCGGGTTTCGAAGGCTTCCCAGCTCCTGCCGCCCCCGTTGATCCCCGCAACATGTGCATGATGGGCATTCGTTCGGTCGATCAGGCTGAAAAACGCCATGTCGCGGAAATCGGGATTACGGTTTTCGACATGCGCGCGATCGACGAGCAGGGAATTGTCGCTCCGCTTAACAGCTTTCTGGACCGCGTCCGGGCTGCCAACGGGCGCCTGCATGTGAGCCTTGATGTCGATTTCCTTGATCCGGACATTGCTCCTGCCGTTGGCACGACGGTGTGCGGCGGGGCAACGTTCCGCGAAGCACACCTCATCATGGAAATTCTTCATGACAGTGGCCTCGTGACGTCGCTGGATCTGGCGGAACTCAACCCTTTCCTTGATGTCCGCGCAAAGACCGCCCTGCTCATGACCGATCTGGCCGCCAGCCTCTTCGGCCGCCGTGTTCTCGAACGTAAAACAAGGACCTATTGAGATGCCTTTTTCTGCTCCCGCCCCCTCACATCTCGCCTTTGTGCCGTTCGTCTCGGTCCAGAACATGATGGCGCTCGTCCATACGATCGGGATTGATACCTTTCTGCGCGAACTTGGAGAATATCTGGAAGCTGACTTCAAACGCTGGTCTGAATTCGACAAAACCCCGCGTGTAGCCGCTCACTCCGCCGAAGGCGTCATCGAACTGATGCCCACGAGCGACAGCAGCCTGTACGGCTTCAAATACGTCAACGGCCATCCGAAGAACATGAAAGAGGGGCTTCAGACCGTAACCGCCTTTGGCATGCTGGCAGATGTCGCATCTGGCTACCCGGTGCTGCTGTCTGAAATGACGCTGCTGACCGCGCTTCGCACGGCCGCAACGTCCGCCATGGCAGCAAAATATCTGGCTCCGGCCAACGCCAAGACAATGGCCATCATCGGAAACGGCGCACAGTCTGAATTCCAGGCCATGGCCTTTCGCGAAATAGTCGGCATTCAGGCGCTGCGTCTGTATGATTTGGACCGGGCAGCTTCGGAAAAATGTGCCCGTAACCTGAGCGGACAGGGCTTTGACATTACAATCTGCAAGACGAGTGAGGAGGCGGTTGAAGGCGCGGACATCATCACGACCGTGACAGCGGACAAGCAGTGCGCGACGATCCTGTCCGACAATATGGTCGGTGCTGGCATTCATATTAACGCCGTTGGTGGCGACTGCCCGGGCAAGACAGAACTTCAGCGCGATATTCTGCTGCGTTCCACGATTTTTGCGGAATATCCGCCTCAAACGCGAATTGAAGGTGAAATCCAGCAGCTTCCGGAAGACCATCCTGTCACGGAACTGTGGCAGGTCATTAACGGTGAGGCCAAAGGCCGCGCCAGTGACAGCCAGATCACGCTGTTTGATTCCGTAGGTTTCGCAATCGAGGACTTCTCCGCCCTGCGCTATGTTCGCGACAAGCTGGAAGCAACCGGTCTGTACGAAAAGCTCGATATGGTGGCCGATCCTGATGATCCGCGCGATCTGTTCGGGATGCTTCAGCGCTCCAAGGGCACGGACACGCCCTGAAACACTGTACTGGCTGCCCTTTTGCGAGGCAGCCAGTACAAACCTCCTTACAGACCGCCCTGCTCGACGATGAAACGGGCGATTTCGGGCACGCCTTCGCCAGCGCGGATATTGGCGAAAACGAACGGCCGCGCACCGCGCATCTTTTTGCTGTCGCGGTCCATCACGCCCAGATCGGCACCGACATAGGGTGCGAGATCGATCTTGTTGATGACCAGAAGGTCGCTCCGGGTAATGCCGGGGCCGCCCTTGCGGGGGATTTTGTCGCCGGCCGAGACGTCGATCACATAGATCGTCAGATCCGCCAGGTCGGGGCTGAAGGTCGCGGCCAGATTGTCGCCGCCGCTTTCCACCAGCACCAGATCCAGCCCCTCGAAGCGTTCCGTCAGTTCGGCGATGCCCGACAGATTGATGCTGGCGTCTTCGCGGATGGCCGTATGGGGGCAGCCGCCCGTTTCGATCCCTTTGATCCGTTCCGGCGGGAGGGAGCCCGCGCGAGTCAGGAACTCGGCGTCTTCGCGCGTGTAGATGTCGTTCGTTATGGCGGCGATATTGTACTCGTCGCGAAACGTCCGGCACAGCGCATCCATTAGAGCAGTCTTGCCCGTCCCCACCGGTCCGCCGATGCCAACCCGGAGCGGGCCGTGTTTTGCTTTTGTCATGTTCTGAACAACCTCGTTGTCTGGGTTTCGTGATGCATGGCCGCGAGGTCGGAGCGGAAGCACGCGCCTCCGACATCGTCCAGGGTCCGGTATTCCGTAACACTCACGGCGCGTGAGAGACGCGGTTCCAGCCGGGCCAGAGCGTGCAGGCCGTCTGTCTGCCCGAGCGGCACCAGACGCACTGCCGCGGAGACAAGAGCGGCGATGGTGGCGTATCCACCCGACAGCAGCGCCTGCTCCCGCGTGATGCCGCCGCGCCGGAAGACCAGCCCCTGCGCGACCGGAAGCGGCCAGCGCGTGCCACGCAGTTCGGACGGATCGGGCGTGACCGGCCAGACGGACGCGGCCTTGAGGAAGGCTTCCCCCTGATAGACTGTTTCGTCGTATCGCTCCCGCGAGGAGGCGCAGGCGCAGGCAAATTCCGCCAGAACGCGCAGGCGGGGCATATCGTGCGCGGCGCTCCAGGCTTCCTGAAGGATGATCAGGTCGCTGCCCGGTGCGCCATGCTCTAGCAGGCAGCCGATCCAGTCGCAGAGTGTGGCGACATCCGTGACGTCTCCGCTTTCCACCGCCCATTCCAGACCATGACTGTAGGCGTATCCGCCCGTTGGAAAGGCTGGCGACACCCATGACAGGAGGCGCAGGAAGGCGGCGCCTGTCTGCGGGAGCGGGGTGTCAGTCATGCGTGTGGTGATGGTGCCCGTCCCCGTGGGGGTGCGGTTCGTGGCCGCCCGCGCGGGAGGCATAGGCCCCGCTTTCCGGGTCGAACGGGGCTTCCACTCGGCGCACATGGCCGCCCAGACCGTGGATCATGTCGGCGATGACGTGATCGTAGCGTACGAGGATGCGATGTTTGGCAATCGCGGCGGGCAGGTGACGGTTGCCCAGATGCCATGCGAGCTGAAGCAGTTGTAGGGGGCTGTGGGCCGTGACTTCCATCAGCTCTTCGGGCAGGGCTTCCACGCGGATGATTCGGCCATCCTCCAGACGCAGCCCCTCCCCGGCCTGAAGCAGGCGGGCATGTTCCAGCTCCAGCCGGATTTTCTCGCCGTTTTGCAGGGTCAGCATCATCCGGCGACGGTGCCGACCTTCATAATCGGCGGCGAAGGTGCCGCTGGCCTCGGTTTCGGGCCAGCTTCCGGCGGGAAGGATATCCAGGATTTGGGTCATCAGAACAGGAAATACCTCTGGGCCATGGGCAGGACTTCGGCGGGCTCGCAGGTCAGGAGCACGCCATCGGCCCGCACTTCATAGGTTTCGGGATCGACTTCGATATGGGGCATGGCGTCGTTATGGATCATGCTGCGCTTGCCGATCCCGCCGCGCACGTTCGAGACAGCCGAGAGCGGCCGGCGCAGACCCAGCTTTTTGCCGATATCGTCTTCCAGCGCGGCCTGTGACACGAAAGTCAGGCTGGTATGGGTCAGCGCGCCGCCATAGCCGCCGAACATCATCCGGCCATGCACGGGCTGCGGCGTTGGGATCGAGGCGTTGGGATCGCCCATCATCGCATACACGATGGCCCCGCCCTTGATGACCAGATCGGGTTTGACACCGAAGAAGGCGGCCTCCCACAGGACCAGATCCGCCAGCTTACCAACTTCAACGGACCCGACCTCGTGGGACAGTCCATGGGAGATCGCGGGATTGATGGTGTATTTGGCGATATAACGCTTCACGCGGGCATTGTCCGCCGCGCCATCCCCCAGAAGTGCGCCGCGCTGGACCTTCATCTTATGCGCCGTCTGCCAGGTCCGCAGCGGAACCTCACCCACACGTCCCATGGCCTGACTGTCTGATGACATCATCGACAGCACACCCATGTCATGAAAGATGTCCTCCGCAGCAATCGTCTCGCGACGGATGCGGCTTTCGGCAAAGGCAATGTCTTCCGGCACCCGCTGGTCCAGGTGATGGCAGACCATCAGCATGTCCAGATGTTCGTCCAGCGTGTTGACGGTGAAGGGGCGCGTGGGGTTGGTCGAGGACGGCAGGACGTTGGGCAGGCCTGCCACGCGGATGATGTCCGGCGCATGGCCTCCGCCCGCGCCTTCCGTATGGAACGCATGAATCGTACGGCCCTGAAAGGCGGCAATCGTATCTTCGACGAAGCCGCTTTCGTTCAGCGTATCGGTATGGATCATAACCTGCACGTCCATGCGGTCCGCAACGCTCAGGCAGCAGTCGATGGCAGCAGGAGTGGAGCCCCAGTCCTCATGCAGTTTCAGGCAGCAGGCCCCGGCCCGCACCATTTCTTCCAGCCCGTCCGGGCGGGAGGCGTTGCCTTTGCCCGCGAACGCCAGATTGACCGGGAAGGCTTCCGCCGCCTGAAGCATCCGCGCCAGATGCCAGGGGCCGGGTGTGCAAGTCGTGGCGGCGGTGCCGGTGGCGGGGCCGGTTCCACCCCCGAGCATGGTCGTGATACCCGATGCGAGCGCTTCCTCGATCTGCTGCGGGCAGATGAAGTGGATATGGCTGTCGATCCCGCCGGCGGTCAGGATCTTGCCCTCGCCCGCGATGATTTCGGTGCCCGGACCAATGATAATATCCACACCCGGCTGGATGTCGGGATTGCCAGCCTTACCGATAGCCGCGATCCGCCCGTCCCGGATGGAAACGTCCGCCTTGACGATACCCCAGTGGTCGATAATCACCACATTTGTAATGACCGTATCCCCAGCGCCCTCGGCCCGTGTGACCTGCGACTGGGCCATTCCGTCACGAATGGTCTTGCCCCCGCCGAAACGGACTTCCTCGCCATAGATCGTGTAGTCGAGCTCGATTTCCACGAGCAGTGCGGTATCGGCGAGACGCAGCCTGTCCCCGACCGTGGGGCCGAACTGTCCGGCATAGTCGTGTCTGGAAAGACGCATCATTGATCCACACTTCCCATGACATCCCCACGGAATCCGACAACGCGCCGCAGTCCTCGTAAAGGAACAAGTGTGACTTCCCGATCCTGCCCCGGTTCAAAACGGATCGCCCCACCAGATGGCACATCGAGGCGCCAGCCCCGTGCCTGCGTTCGATCGAATTTCAGCGCCGGATTGACCTCGGCAAAATGATAGTGACTTCCAACCTGCACCGGTCGGTCGCCCGTGTTCGTCACCAGAAGCGTCTGGCGGGGCTGTCCTTCATTAAGAACAATCTCGCCTTCGGCTGGCAGGACTTCTCCCGGTATGGCACCGGCTGCGAGGGATTCAACGTATCGGGTCATGAACGGTCACCAGCTTCGTGCCATCGGGGAAAGTCGCTTCCACCTGCACATCGTGAATCATTTCAGCCACGCCCTGCATGACCTGCTCGCGTGTCAGAACACGGCCCCCACTGGCCATGAGTTCAGCAACACTCCGGCCATCCCGAGCACCCTCAACAACGTGATCGGTAATGAGGGCAATCGCTTCCGGATAATTAAGCACGACACCGCGTTCCAGCCGCCGACGCGCGACGTTTGCCGCCATCGCCACCAGCAGCTTGTCCTTTTCCCGGGGGGTAAGTTTCATGTCCTGCTCCGTTACGAACTCTGTGTCATGACCGCCATGTGGCCGGCATGGGGCGCCCGTCCCGCAGGACCGGCAGGATCTGTCTGATCGTCTTTTCCAGCAACCAGCCACCTGACGCCACCCCGCGAATAACCAGCATGCCATTCCACGCCGATGCTGCAAACTCGTGCGGCGCGATCGTGTCCAGCACGTCCCGCACGGTGTCGAGGTACGTTTCCGCGAGCGGTGAGACCAGAACCAGCGTGGCGACCGCAAGCTGGTCCGCGCTCACGGCTTTCCGGGCCATCAGTGTGGACATGTCGTCGCTTTCCAGCCGTAGGAGATCTTCCAGAACCAGGCGACCATCCCGCCGGATTGTCAGCCGGTCCCGCAGAGCCAGTGTCTGCAGGATTTCGCCGGATCCGGTGCGGCCGAACATCCGGCTTTCAAGGAAGAGAAATCTGGACGAAGCATCCATGTCCACGGTCATGTGTCGGCGGAGCTGGCTGCCATCGAAGAAGATCGTGCCGTGGGGCAGCCAGTCCAGTCTGGCCCTGACCGCGATGTGGCAGGAGGTGAGGATTTCGGCCGATGTATCGCTGGCGCGGGCACGGTAGATACGTTCCGCGGCCTGCGATGTGACCAGCAGCTCCGTGTCCGGTGCACAAGCGATGCGGCCTTCAATCCGGTCTCCGCCAGCGATACCGCCGGAGATATTGACGGTAACGGCTTCCAGAGACGCGTCGTCCACGCGCGGGAACAGGAGGCGGCAACATCCGCCCTGCTCGAGTTCGTCGCGCACGCTCTGTCCGTCGCGGAGTTTTGCCGTCAGACCGAACCAGCCCCGGGCACGCTGAAGGGCTGTCGTAGTCATGATGCAAGCTCTTCGCGGCCGGAACGGAGCAGGAGCCATCCGAAGACGGAAGCGCAGAAGACAGCAGCGCCGATCATTTCAAAATGATTGGAAAGCAGGCTGGCCAGAGAGGTGAGCGTTTCCAGCCCCGGCAGATGGTCCGCAAGGAGGGTCACCAGTTCAATTGCGGCAATCGCGAGCGCCAGCAGAACGGAGACGGCGGTCAGGCCTAGATTCCAGTTCATCCTCCGCCCTGCCCTTCGGTACAGGCCGTGCATCAGGACGCTGTCGGCGGTGTCCAGCAGGGCCATTCCGGCGGTGAAGAGCAGCGGAAAGATCATGATTTGCCAGATAGGCAGGCCGTGCTGGGTCTGGACGATGGATATGCCCAGAAGGCTGATTTCCGAGGCAGTATCGAAGCCCAGGCCGAAGAGAAACCCGACCGGATAAAGGTGCCAACTGACGGAGACTTGACGTAGGACCGGGGCGAGCAGTCGGGAGAGGCCTCGGGGTGGCATTTCGGAGTGGGTAGTTTCTGCGTCGCGCCGTCTGCGCCACAGGTCATGAAGGGTTGTAGCGTTGAGGGTGGCGATGACGCTCAGGAACAGGACGGAGATCCATGTTCCAAACAGGCCGCCCTGCGCCGCAAAAGCATCGATCTGCGTGCGGTAATACTGGCCCGCGAGGACGATCACGAGCGTTGCCAGACAGACGATCGTGGAGTGGCCAAGGGAGAAGAACAGTCCGGCCGCGCGTGCCTCGCGGTTTTCGCGCAGGGCGGCGCGCGTGACGTTATCGATGACGGCGATATGGTCTGCATCCAGCGCGTGACGCAGGCCCAGCCCGTATGAGAGGACTGCGGCGCCCAGCAGGAGGGTGTTTGCGTGGAACAGAGTAAACGTTAGAAGCCATGCCAGAGCATTGGCCGCCACAAGAGGCCCCATCAGGTACAAAATCCGGCCCCCATAAAGGGGACTACGCTCTTTCAGGGATTTTCTCCCGTATCTGGCACCTTCACGAAACGCGTCTCCTAGAAGTTTAGGTTGACCTGTAAATAGTAGTATCCACCATTATAGTCGAGCTGTTCAATCTGATAAGCGTATAATCGTACTGGAAGGCGCGGAGATAGCGGAATTCCTTCGGGATGCGGCGCTGCGGACTTGCTGCGGTTTTGTGGCGGTATGCGATCTTGTTAGGCGGCTTTAGCCTCGAAAGCGAGAGGGCTAATGTTGCCCAGATATGAATGGCGCCGTCGCGGGTTGTAGAAGCCGTTGACGTAACTGGAAGATGGCCAGCGGTTGCCTACTGCCGAGTAGGCCATGTCTGTCGCCAGAGTAATTCGGCCTTCAGGCTCTTGAAGAAGGTCTCGAAGTTGATCTTGATGACGGTGAGGAAATTCCGGATGGCGTCCTGAAAGACGTCACGGACTTTATTGACGAGCAACGCCAGGCGTCGGAATAACACTGACCTGTCGCGATAAGGGAAGCGCCTTTGGAGCTTTCCTTATCCATCTCCGCAAGGAAGGACTGGCCGCGTGACTGGTGAACCGATCCATCCCGCCCCCTGCACGTATGAGAGCCTGACTGAGCAGCAGAAAGAGGCTGTTGGTCAGTTCATGTCAGCGCGTTTGATGCAGAAAACCCGAGGGATTGTCCCGGGAACGCTGCATACCGTCTTCGAAAATGGGCGGACGCATGTGTTCGTCTCCTGGGACGAGCATCACGTTTATGAAGTCAGCCCGATCACCAGCCTGGGTCAGACGCTCGCGAAACAGCCAGAGTGTTTTGGCATTAGGCACCCGATCTGAAAGCCCCAGACCAAGGAAACGTATAAAGGAGAGGCGATCATTGATCAGATATTCCGTCCGTTCATCAGACAAATTGTTCAAGGTCTGGATCACCAGGATCTTGAACATCAACACGGGATCAAACGGCGGTCGCCCGCCCTTGCTTCCATCTGAATAGGCCAGAGTCTTCTCCAGATCAGGACGAAACATTTCAAAATCCACAGTCCGGGAAAATGTTTCGAGCTGATCACCAAGCCCGCTCAACCGGGCAAGCCGTTCTTCAACATCAAAGAAACCCAGCTGCTTCATCTTCCATTCCCTCAATCAATGCAGGAGAAATGGAATCACAGAGAGCGGCTTAAAACCAGAGGGTTTTTCGAACCCTTCAGTTGATGGGGCTGATTTCCGAGTTCCTAAGAAACACTAGGTTCTTCTGGTATGGGATGCAGTACAAACCCCAGTAACTGGGCGCGTCGGTGGAGATTGGAGACAACACGTTTGCGATGGATTTCATCGTAATGTCCTGCTCCGGGATCGGCATAAACCATGCCGTATCTGAGGGTATTGTAAAACAGAACCGCTATCTTCCGGGCGGTGGCGGTCACAGCCTTGGCTTTCCCGATCCGCGCTGACAAGCGTCTGTAAAAAGTCCCCAACGCCGTATCGCTTCGCCCGAGCGTCGTGGCCGCCAGACGCAGAAGGGCTGCGGCCCGGCTTGAGGATCGGCGGGTGCGGGATGACAGAAGCTTGCCACCGGAAATCTTGTTCCCCGGAGCGAGGCAGAGCCAGGACGTAAAATGTTTTGCACTTGGCCAGGCGCGGAGACCTGTGCCGCATTCAGCCACAAGCTTGAGAGCCGATGCCATGGATCTGCGTGAGATCCACGCCCAGCAAGCGATATAGAATGCCTCGCACGTCGAGGGACGGAACGCTCACCTGCTTTGTCTTGGTCCGAGGCTTGGGAAGATCTGCCGCAGGCTTCGCACTCCTGTGGCTCAGAAGCAGCAAAAGGCCTTCCATGTGGCGATCACAGGCCACAATCCGTTGCTGATAAATATCATAGAGCTCCAGGGCCTGCGTCAGGGCAAAAACATGCTCATCTCTATAATTCCCTCTCAAAGCAGCTGATATGATCTCTGCCGATGAGCGGCATCTGAGATCGCGATTGGCGGCCAGGATATCTGGATTACGTTCACCGCCGACAATTGCCCGGATAATCTGCATGCCTGTGACACCAGTGATGCCGGAGACAACGTGATGGAGCTGCAGGTTCATTTCCATCAGAGCTTTTTACATGTGTGGATATGTCCCGCAGCATACTGAACAAGACGTTCACGTTGACGCAGGTAAGCCCGCAATGCAGCAATATCGCCCTGAGGCCGGCAGCTCCCGCGCAGCAAACCATAGGAATGAAGTTGCTGGAGCCATGCCGCATCGCTCACGTCCGTCTTGCGACCGGGCACGTTCTTGGCGTAGCGCGCATTGACCAGAATAACGTCGAAACCATGTTGCTCAAGAATTTCGTAAACCGGGATCCAGTAGATGCCTGTAGATGCCATGGCGACACTAGTGACTTTGCGGTCTTTGAACCACTCAGCCAATGCATGCAGGTCGGATGTAAATGTGCCAAAGGACCAGATTGTATCCTGCGCAGCCTCAGGGGAGACCGCTGCCATATGCATCCGTGATCCAATATCGATCGTAGCGGCTCCCTGAATATGACGGGCGAGCTCAGGGGGCGATTATACAGATTTTTGAGGCATCGTAACATCTCCACACGGTGTGTTAATGGAGGGTGTGGAACATGCCTACCAATCATCTTCCTAACCGGGATAACCACAAAGCGGTGTCACCATTCTCAAGTTCGCACAGTTCCATGGACCACGTTTTTTAACAGGGATGAACCCGCCAATAAGCGAACGGCCGCTCCCCTCCTGTCCGGCACAATAGCATGGCCCGTTTCTATGCCGCACAGGCGGACAAACGTCCGGGATCGTTTTTTAGGATTTCCCTCTCCTCCCTAAGAACGCGGTTTTCCAGGCGAAGGCGCTCGTTCTCCCGAGCCAGATCCGTCTGCAGTTCAGGCACTGGGTCCGATACTGCGAAATCCAGTGCCCAAATGTCGATTTGCCAATCCCCAGATCCGCCGCCACGCGGGTCCGTGACAAACCGCTGCTCAAGGCAATCCTTACCGCCTCATGTCGGACGTCTTGATTTCCCAAAGCTGACATTGCAATGCTCATGTCAAGAGACTGAGTGTGGGAAAATCCTGCCATTTTGGGGCGATAGGTCAAACGGCAGCTTTGTGGTCATTTAGCGCAAACATTCACAAGCGCACTTCTTCAACGTTGTCCTGAAAGTGTGGAGCGAATGTATAGACGGATATCGTCCAGAAGATGCTGTCTGGAGGCCGGGTCAACGTACATCATGTGCCCTGTGGGGTAAAAAGTGAATGTTGTTCTTTTTAGATCAACGCCGGAGTGACCGATATTGTATTTTGCCGAATAAACCGGTGAAGAGGAGTCATAAAAGCCGGATGCAACGAAAAGCGTCATTTGCCGGTTTTCACGCATCGCCTCACCGATCAGGACCGAGGGGTTTACATAGGCCCCGTTGGTAAGATCGTAGGTCCACGGAGATTCCGAGGTCATGCTGCTCAAAGGTTCATACGTCTCTGTTCCTGGTACGGCGAGATCCTGCACGAGATATTGTCGCATGGCGTTGCTATAAGCCGCGGCTTCGCCATCCAGTGACGGATCGGCTTCGTCGCTTGGGTCGTATGCGCTGGAAACCGGAATTGTGAAACGGGTATCGAACCGCCCTATCCGGAGGTTTTCTCGGTCGAGCAGGTGTCTGCGAAAGAAGTCAGGATCAATCCGAAGATGCTGCGCGACCCAGACATCCGCCGGAATCCCCGTAATCGCGGCGAGTTTTTCTGCGACCTGTCGTGTTTGGTTCGCATCAATGAAGGCGCCCTTTGCCAGAGCCGCCGCATAGTCGGTGGAGGCGAACGCTTCTGCCTTGCTGACGGTTGTCTGGAGGTCATCACCATTCGTGGCTAACTTATGATGATACCAGGCGGTCGCGGCGTATGTTGGCAGAAAAAGCGTGTATCCGAGGTCATAGCCCGGGGGCATGATCACGGTCCCCCAGTCCAGTCCCTGGGAGATCAGGATGACACCGTTATACGCCATCCATTTCTGGGCGGCGAGGATCATCGCCGAACGCAGTGTGCCGTAAGATTCGCCGCCAATGAAACGCGGAGAGTCCCATCGTTTGTTGATGGTCAGCCATGTCCGGATAAAGTCTGAGACAGAGGCCGCGTCCTTCGTGATCGTATAGAAATCCGCGTCGTGATACGTTCCCAGGGCGTGACTGTAGCCGGTCCCTACGGGGTCAATGAAGACGATATCGGTGACATCAAGAAGCGCGTCCGGGTTGTCGACCGATTCATGACCCGGCGCGACGGGGGCGTTGGGCGACATGGCGTTGTAGGGCAGGATTTTTGGTCCGAATGCCCCCATATGAATCCAGAATGAGGCACTTCCCGGCCCACCATTATAAAGAAAAGTGACCGGCCGCGTATGGGATTCCGAGTTTGAGGCCGCTGTTTCCGTATAGGCCACGGAAAATATCCGGGCTTCAGGATTGCCTTTGGCATCCTTGATATCCAGTTGGGATGCGGTTGCCCGATAATTCAGGGATCTTCCGTGAAAGACCCCGTGATGATCCGTTGTGGAACTGAAAGGGGCCTGCTCGACATTGACGACGGGCTGTTTTTCGTCTCTGGCAGGGGCAGCCACGGCGTGCGATGCCAGTGCTCCACCCAATGCGGCGGCTATCGCCCATGATGCGCGCCTGACGATGTGGCCGTTATATGCGGATTTCATATTTCGGATCCTGACCTTCACTTGACAACAGGAAGCCAAACAGCGCTTGCTTCCTGAGGCGTATGCATCACGGTGATGGTTGCTGTGCGATAATCGCTATTTTTGATGTCGTAAGGATTGGCCACAAAGGTCTGGGGATTGCGGTCATAGAGCGGGAACAGCGTTGACTGGATCTGTACCATGATCCGATG
The DNA here is from genome assembly GCF_009547075.1 of Gluconobacter aidae. Lineage (GTDB taxonomy): Bacteria > Pseudomonadota > Alphaproteobacteria > Acetobacterales > Acetobacteraceae > Gluconobacter > Gluconobacter aidae. The sequence continues at coordinate 24,598 of NZ_WIPH01000017.1, read as the reverse complement.
CCCCGGTTTGAAAGTGTAATCGACGTTGGGCAGGGTAAAGCGGTAATGCTGCGATACGCCTGCGGGAATGGGCTCGGGATGGGAAAAGCTCTTTCGGTACCGTCCGCGCAGGATATCGGTTGCGATCGAAAGCTGGTATCCTCCAAGCTTCGGCTGAACCGGATTTTCGCCCGGCAGCACGTCGATCAACTTAACGACGACATCGGCGTCGGATCCTGAAATGCTCTCTACGATATCCGCAACAGGGGCACCCGCCAGCTTGACCGGCGTGGTCAGCACGGGCGTCTGATAGGTCAGTACGTCGGGACGACCATCGACAAAACGCTGATCGTTGACCAGCCACGTCCTCCAGGTATCCCTGTCTCTGAGATTGACCGGACGCGGTTCGAACGGAACAGGTTTTGACGGGTCTGACACATATCTGTCCGAGCCGGACTGGGACGGAGGGTCGAACGACAGCCCGTTATCGGCCGTGAGGTATAGCGGTGTTGTCGACTGTGCCAGCGGCCAATCCGCAAGATGATCCCAGCGGTTCAGGGAGGGGTCGTAGAACGTGACGCGTGACAGAGCGTGATCCGGGCCGTCTTCCAGATAGTGTTTGAAGAAGGGGAGGACCATTTCGGCCCGGAACTGTTCCGATGTGTCGCCCCTCCACTGAAATGGTCCGAGGCTATAGCCCGTTCTGTTAACCTGCGAATGAGCCCATGGGCCGATCACCAGCCAGTTGTTGCTTTCATGGCCTGCGGCTTTCAGCGCGGCGAAACTGTGATTGGCGCCCCACATGTCTTCCTGGTCCCACATGCCCTGCTCCCACAAGGTCGGAACATCGGAAGGACGTTCGGCAATGAGCCGATCGAGGGCCTGAGCCTGCCAGAAGGCGTCATAGGCCGGATGGGCCAGCATCTTGTTCCACCAGGGCAGCTGCCCGAAACCGGCGCGTCTGGCATATTCGGCAACCGGACCGGCCGCGAGGAATGTCGAATAATCGTCATACTGCCGACGAGGCACGCCGGAACCATTGGTTTTGGCTTCCGTCTCGTAAGCGAGGAAATCCAGATTTTTGATCCTGAAGGCGCCGTAATGGAACGAGTCATCGCCCATCCAGGTATCGACCATCGGGCTTTCCGGGACTGCCGCCCTGAGTGCGGGATGAGGGTGCAGAAGCGCCATGACGACGGTCCATCCTTCATAGGATGACCCGATCATGCCAACGCGGCCGTTGCTTTGTGGGACGTTCTTTACAAGCCAGTCCGTCGTATCCCACGCATCGGTCGTGTCATCCGTTTTCGACGTGTTGAGCGGACCGATGGGAGGGCGGGTCATCTCATAGGTGCCCTCGGAGCGGAACTTCCCTCTGACGTCCTGATAAACGCGTATGAACCCTGCGTCCACCATCTCACGATCGGCCGGCCACAGGGCTTCGGACATGAGGGGGGAGTTGCTTGATGCCGCTTCGTCATGTGCGTCATAGGGGGTGCGTGTCAAAACCATCGGGGCGCGATGGGCCGCCTTCGGAATGACGATGACAGTGTAGAGTTTCACGCCGTCACGCATGGGGACCATGACTTCGCGGCGGATATAATCGTTCTGTTCGATCGGACGTACGAAATGCGCGGGGATGTCTCCAGCATCCGGCGATGCGGCCATGGCGGGAATGGAGGCCGCGGCCGTGGCTATCACGGCGGCTAGGAGCGCCTGCTGGTGCATTCGCATATCTGAAGATCCGATCTTGGTGATATCACAGGGACGTCACTATCGTAGCGCGCCGTCCAGGCCAGCAAGTATCAATTTGAGTTCGCAATGATGCGTTTTGTGCAACACCCTCATCGACTTTCGAACGTGGACTTCTGTCGTCAGGCAGCGACAATACGATGATGCGCGATCTGATCTCCGTTCCTGAGTCTCTTGCCTACTATGATTGTGCCCATATGGGGCTCGTGCCGAAAACGGCCTTCGATGCGGCGGCGGCGGGTATGGCCGTCCGTGGCCGCCCCTGGCTGAACAGTGGCGCGGATGCTCTTGCCGACACCCTGCGCAAACAGGTGGCGCAGATGCTTGGGGCGGACGCGGCTGGAATTTCGATTGTTCCGTCAACCAGCTACGCCATGGCGTTTGCCGCTCGGGTGCTGTCACCGAAAGAGGGACGGATACTGGCACTCGCAGGCGAACATCCGAGCCAGATCCTGCCCTGGAAGCGCCTGAACGCGGAGGCTGGTGTCAGACTGGAGCAGATCCCCGCGCCTCGTGAAGGAAACTGGACGCAGGCGGTTCTCGATTGCCTTGATGACGACGTTTCCGTTCTCTGTCTGCCGCAGTGCCATTGGCTCGATGGCGCGGCGCTTGATCTCGAACGCATCGCCGGGGCCGCGCGCTCTGTCGGAGCCAGACTGGTTATCGACGCAACGCAGTCGGCAGGGGCGCGTCGGCTTGATCTGGCAGCGATACGGCCTGATATCGTCGCCCTGTCCGGCTATAAATGGCTTCTTGGCCCCATGGGGGTCAGTTACCTTTATGTGGCGCCTGCGCTTCGGGATGCGCTCCCGCTCGAAGATCGCCTGTCCTCGATGGAGACACAGCCAGGCTGGCTCGATGCCCCGGATAATGTACGGTATCCCACGGGATGGAAAGGAGCCGGGCAGCGTTTCGATGCAGGCGGGGTCCTCAATCCCATCCAGCTCTCGATCGCCTGCGAGGGCGTGCGGACTGTTGCTGGAATCGGCGTCGATGTCATTGAGAACGAACTCGGGCGCCGGAACCGGGCGCTGATCGCGGCGCATCCGGATATCCCATTCGGGAACCGGGCCGAGCCGTCTCATATCCTGTCTGTTGGTGTGGACGATCTTCCCTTTATTCGGGACGCCATGACCAGAACAGGCGTTGCTGCGAGCATCCGTGGCAGGATTCTGCGGTTTTCAGGGCATCTGTGGAACGATGACGGCGATACTGAAAGGCTCCATGACCTGTTGTCGATAATCAGGTCGCGAACCTGTTGAAGGATTGCTGGCTCCTCGGATCAAAGGTATTGCAAAAAACGCAACACCGGGGATTTATAATACGAACATGCAACGACACGGCTTCGTTCTAATCTCTCAGGAAGGTTCAGACTGTCATTTGCGATACCCCCGACCCGTGAAGGTGGCATAGAAAAGTCATGGCGAGATTTATTCTACGGCGGTCGCTCCTGTCCGCCACGGCCTGCGGGCTGTGTCTTACTACGTGGGCTCATGCTGAAGAGACCCATACCCGCCATTCAGCGAACGCGGCCGCAAAGCCGGTGCGGTTCGTGCAACAGCACGGCACTGCTGCGCCTAGCGGGCCGTCCCGACCTTCGAAAAGCGCTGAGTTGCAGCGGGTTCCGTTGTCGCCGAAGAGCGAGGACATCGTTGTGGTGGGCAGCGCCCTGGCGTCGGGCAGGGCGGAGAGTTCCAATCCGGTTCAGATCATCAGCAGCCGGGACATTCAGCGGACATCTGCCGTCACACTTGGCGATTACCTCCAGCGCCTTCCGTCCATGGGGTCGCAGGGGACGTACAACACCACACCGAACGGCGGTTCGGGGGAGTCCTGTCCCGATATCAGAAACCTCGGGTCCAATCGTGCCCTGGTGCTGATCGATGGCAAGCGTCAGGTCGCAACGACGCCTGGCTGTGTCGATCTCAATACGATCGCGATTGATACGATCGAGTCCGTCGAAATCCTGAAAGATGGTGGCTCAGAACTGTATGGTGCGGATGCCGTATCGGGCGTCATCAACATCAAGCTCAAGCACAACGTGGACACTGGGGGCATTGATATCCGCGGCGCCATTGCCGGACAGGGAGATGCGCGGACCGGCAAGATTTCGGGATTCAAGGGTTTCAATTTCGACCAGGGGCGCGGCAATGTCAGCGTGTTCGGTCAGTATATGACCCAGGGTGGAGTTTCGCAGAGGTCCCGCTCCTGGGCCACAAACTCGTGGAACAGCGATCCGCTGCTCGGGCATGCCCCTTCCTTCGGGAGTTCGGTCACGCCCTATGGTCGCGCCATCACGGACTCGGCGGATGTCATTTCCAATGGAAACGGAACGTTCTCCGACTATACACGGGCGGAGAACGATCGTTTTTCCAATCTACAGTCGCTCAGCTACTACCTGCAGACCGCCAATCTCAGGGGTGATGCGCATTACGATGTGACCGATCACCTGACGGCCTATGTCAACGCGAATTACAGCCATCGATCCGCCACGCAGAATATGGCCGGGCAGGCCGTCACCGGCAGTGTCTATCCGTCGAATCTGCTCTCAAGCCTGATATTGCCCTCTGGCAGTCCCTATAATGTATGGGGCGAGGACGCGACGCTTCTCAGGCGTTTCAACGAGGGCGGCGGCCGCGAATACATTGCCAACAATGATACCTGGCAGGTCAACGCGGGCATCAAGGGAGATATTCTGGGGGGATGGAAGTACGACATCTCCATGGGCTATGGAAACAGCACCCAGGAGACCTCCACCACGAACCTCGTCAACTATCAGAACGTACTCAACAGTCTTGGAGTCCGTCAGCTCAACCCGATGGATAGTAACAGTGGCGCTGTCTACGATCCGGGTGTCTGCTCGGCGGCCGGTGGATGTTCGCTGATCAACCCGTTCATGCCACTGGGGCAGTCGGCGCAGAGCTATATCTTTCACACCTCCCATAGTTACTACAATTACCAGATGCGTGATTTCAACGCGCGTGTCTCGAAATCCAATGTTGTCACGATGCCCTACCGCCACGGGGGAAAGCTGGGCATTGCGTTCGGTGTGGAACATCTGAGCGAACAGGCATCCTACAAGCCGGACTCCCTGCAGGCCGCCGGTGTTCTCGCCGGAAGCAGCGCCCAGTATACGGGCGGCGGTTTCAACTCCACGTCCGCTTATCTGGAAGGCAAGCTTTCCCTTCTGGAAGATGCGCCGTATGCGAAGCAGCTCAGTCTGGATGCGCAGGGGCGCTGGTCACACTACAACACCTTCGGCAACACGGAAAACTGGAAGGTCGGCCTCTACTGGGCGCCGACACGGGACATCGCCTTCCGGGGCACGCTGGGAACCTCCTTCAGACAGCCGAACGTCAACGAACTCTATGGCGGCCAGAACGTGGCGCAAACCCAGGGCGAAGATCCCTGCGCGCAGGCGTCCTCCTATGGCGCGTATGCCAGCGCCGTCACGGCCCGCTGTGCGGCTCAGGGCATCAACGTCAACAACTTCTCGATGACCAACGCCAACACGGTGGAGACTGTTTATGGGGGCAATCGCAGCCTCCAGCCGGAGGAAGCGCGGACCTACACGTTCGGAACCATCATCACGCCGCGCGTCATCCCCAATCTGACGGTCTCCGGTGAGTTCTGGCACTATCATGTCAGTAACGCCATCAGCCAGACGCCGCTGCAATATGTCATGGACGGCTGCTACACGGGGGCCGCGCCCGGACAGTGCCAGTATGTGAGTCCGCGCACCGCTGCCGGTCAGCTTTCGACGGTTTACGATCTCTATGAAAACCTCGGTGCCATGCAGACGAGCGGCGTTGACTTTGATCTCAACTATCGCATCCACATCACGCATGATGACCTGTTGACGCTATCCAATAATTTTCAGTGGCTCGTCTCCTACAAGCAGCAGAATTATCCCGGCGGTCCGCAATATGATTACGCCGGCAAGCTCCTCTACCAGAATGATACCGGGCAGCCCCGCGCGCGCGACTATGCCACTGTTGGATGGCGCCACAGGAACTTCTCTCTGACGTATATGATGAATTTCATCGGCGGAATGCATTACTCTGACGGGACCAATAACGTCAGTTGCAGTGTCTACGCGTATTGCAAGGTGCCGGGGATCTTCTCCCATGACATTACCGCGCAGTACACGGCCGGTCCCTGGAACTTCACGACAGGGATCAACAACGTCTTTGCGAAGAACCCGCCTTTCGTCCCCGATGGGGCCTACAATACGGCAACCGGTGTCTATGGATCGCTTATTTACGGGCGCTATTTCTTCCTGCAGGTTCAGCGCAATTTCTAGGGTCTGTTTCCTTATGGCGCCGCGTTACGGGATGGGGTGGTCATGAGCGGCTCTCATCTCAGACAATCCATCCGGATGCGGCATATCGTCGCAATTGGCGTGGGGTCGTCCCTCGGTGTCTCCATTTTCGGCGTTCTCGGTCCTGCGGCATCCATCGCGGGACCAGCGCTTCTGGTGTCGCTTGTCATCGCAGCGGTTCCAATGGGGCTCTTCGCCTTTCTCTATGCCTATCTGTCGTCCGTCTCGCCTGCGAGCGGTGCTTCCTTTGTCTGGCCGACCCGTTTTCTGGGCGCACGCATGGGGTTCGCGATCGCCTGGCTGCGGATCGTCGGCAGTGTTGCCGCGATTGTTCAGCATGGTGCCGTTCTGGCGCGATATGTCGTCCCGGTCCTGCCCGTCCATCTCTCGGACCGGTCCCTGATGATCGGCCTTTTTTCGGTGCTCTATCTCGCCAATATCCGCGGTGCGGGCAATGCCGCCCGGGTCCAGGCGTGGCTGACGACGGGGCTCGTTGTCCTGCTGTCGCTTTTCGCACTTCTGGCCTGTCGTCATATGACGGTCGGACATTTTCAGCCTTTCGCGCCGCAGGGATTTCACGGCGTCCTGCTCGCTGTCCCTGTGCTGGTTGGCCTGTTTACCGGGATCGAGTTCGCAGCCGAGATGGGGGAGGAAATCCGTAACGTGGGCCGGGTCATCGCGCCGGGCCTGGCGATCGCGATTGCGATCGTACTGGGCGTCTATGTGGTAGTGGCGTTGACGACAATCGGCGTTGAAGGGGCTGCTCTTGCAACGAGCCGGGCTCCCCTGCTGGATGCGGCGCGGGTCTTCCTTGGAGACAAGGCCGGTTTCTTCATCGGGTTGGCGGCGACGATCTCCATCGTCACCTCGCTGAACGGGGTTTTCCTGATCTTCAGCAGGTTCCTCTTCGCGATGGGGCGTTCGGGAGTGTTGCCAGCCAGTCTGGGGACCATTCATCCTCGCTGGCAGACGCCGCACGTCGCCATGACGGTGGTGTTCGTTCTCAGCATCATTGGTGCTTTCCTGCCGAACGACTTGTTGTTTCTGTTCCTGGCCGTCAACATCCCAACGATGCTGAAATACGCCACGAACAGTGTCTGCGCCATCAGGGCGGCAAGAAGCGGAATGATGTCCAATGTTCAGTCCGGCTTCCGGCCGCGTCCGCAAACCGTATCCGTTGTCGGGACACTTGCAATCGTCTCGGCACTTCTGATCGCCATTCTCGGTACGGTCAGCGACTGGCGTCCTTATGCGGTCCTCGCCGTATGGGGGCTGGTCGGCATGATCGTCTGGCGCTTTCGGCGACGTATTCCACAGGTGTGAATGATGCTGCTTACAGAAAATAGGACGCGTTTCAGGAAAGCGCCTCATCAGGAAAAAAGGGCGGAAGTCTTGAAGACGGTTGGCATGATTGGAATCGGCGCCATTGCACGGCACGTCGTCGAACACTGGCAGACGATCGGTCAGGAGTATGAGCTTCGCTCACTCCTCGCGCGACGGGCGTTGTCCGATCGTCCGGCAGGATGCGGTCCCGCAACCCGGATATTCTCCAAGCCTGAAGACTTTCTCGCCATGCCGACGGATATCGTCGTGGAAGCAGCCGGGCACGCCGCCGTCGCCTCTCTTGGACCCGACCTGCTGGAGCAGGGCCGTTCCCTGTATCTCCTGTCCGTCGGGGCGCTGGCCGATGATGCTCTGTCGGACAGGCTATGTCGCGCTGCGCTGCAAGGTGGTGGCCGGATTTTGCTGCCCTGCGGGGCGCTGGCAGGGTTCGACGGATTGCTGGCGCTGACACGTCACCAGAATGCACAGGTGACCTATACCTCGCGCAAGCCGGTTCACGCCTGGGCCGGTACGGTTGCAGCCACCCGTCATGACCTGAGCACCGTCACGGAGCCACTGACGATCTTTGAAGGAAGTGCCCGGGAAGCAGCGCGCCAGTTTCCACAAAACGCGAATCTGGCGGCGGCCGTCGCATTTGCGGGTGTCGGTCTTGACGCAACGCGGATTATCCTGATTGCGGATCCGCATATCACCGAGAATATCGGCACGATTGATGCCAGCGGCCCGCTCGGGACGCTCAACGTGACGGTTCAGGGACGCGCGGCCCAGGACAATCCAAAGACATCGGCCATTGTGGGGGCCAGTGTTCTCTCAGCCCTCGCCAATCAGACGGCGGAGATACGGTTCATCTGAGCGCCGTCATGTCGAGAGCGGCATGCTTTTCACAAGCACGTCCGCAAACAGGGTCAGAATGCGGGGCATCCGCCGTTCGCCATTAGCGATGACATGCACCGCGCCCGACATGAGTGGCTCGCTCTCGATCGGAATGGGAACGAGCGTTGTGGGTTCACCCGCCCTGCTGGCAGCGCGTGACGGCAGGATGGCCCCGCATCCGCTCATCCGTGCATAATCCCGAAGTGCTTCGAAGCTGTTTGCGATCATGGCCGGCCTTATGGACAAACCGGCTTCTCGCAAAGCCCGGTCGAGGATCCTCCAGATCCCGAAACTGTCGTCTGGCGTCACCACTTCTCCGGAGATTGCTTCGGCAAGGCTGATCGATGACCTGTCCCGGAAGCGATGCCCCTCCGGCACAGCGAGGACGATGGGTTCGGGAATGATACCTAGTGTCCTGACTGTGGGGTCCGGGCGAGGGTTCATGGCAAGACCGATCTCGCACAGATCCTTTTTCACTGCCTCCACGACCTGAGGCGCGGGCATCATCGTCAGGCGGAACGTCACATCGTCAAACTGTCTGCGGAAGTCGGCTATGGCCTGACACGGACCAGAAGCCACGACGCTCTCGACCGTTGCGATCCTGATCAGCCGCCGCCGGCTCCCACGCATATCGTCAAGATCGGCCTTGAGGGCATCGAACTCGAGCACGACACTGCGCGCATAAGCCGCTGCAAGCTGGCCGGCATGGGTGAGACTAATACCACCAGGGCCACGTTTAATCAGCTTTGTCCCCATCTGGCGTTCGAAGACGGCGACCTGTCGGGAAACGGAAGAGGGTGAAACTCCCATCGCGTCGCTAGCCTTTCGGATCGAGCCAGCCTGAACAACTTCAAAAAAAACTTTTAATGCGCCGGGAAACATGGAACTGCGTCGCTTATGCCAAGTTACGGCTGCCCCATCAGGGCAGAATTGTTTATCGATAAGCCACTTCGGTACCCATCACCAGAAATTTGTAAAACATATGCAGGTCGAGGACCTGCGCGATTGAGAACTATCAGCGGCAAGTAAAATGGAAGCTTCGGAAAGCTCATCGGTTTTGAGCTTCTGGCTATGGTTCCATCCTTGGTGTGGTTAGAAAAGCGGGATAAAACTGCCGATATATGTAGCAACTATGTTGTAAGTGAAGAACCTAAGTCAGCTTCATGAACGTCACGATACTTCCGATTTCAAAACAAAGATACAGGATCATATCGGCATCAAAACATACGTCTTTAACGTCCGGTTTCTTTTACGCACCTCCGAAACTGGACATGCCGCTTTCTTCCCAAGCTGCCTGTTTTACGCCATCAACGGGCACGCCGGGTCAGATGATTCCGTCCCGGTCTGCACTTCCGTGCCCGGTAATAACCTCCCTGATGATTGTGAGCGCGCGCTCCAGTTCCTCCCTGCTTTCCGGGGCACCGAGACAAAAGCGCAGGCCGGTGTCAGCCTGCGAGGAGACGGCAGACGCATCGGGGGGCGTGATTTCCACACCGGCGCGAAGCAGCCGCGCCGTTACGCGTTCGGCATCAAGCGCCGGCATGGGCAGCCAGGCATGAAGCGAATGCGAGCCACCTGGAGGGATCGAAGAACCCTTGGTTGATACACTTGGCCTGTAATGTCTGGCATTTAGCGTTCTGATAGACGGTTCTTTAGGTCGCTTTTGATCTGCGTTTTGAGCAGATCGGGGGCTGTTACCCGCTGATAGCTACGCGCTCGCACTCAATCTTTCCAGGAAGAGGAAGCGGCGCATGTTGTAGACGATATTGGCCAGCCCGATCCTCATGGTGGCTCGCGTTATGCCGGCGGTTCGGACGAACAGCCCCGTCTGTGACTTCTGATCGGCAAAGACATGCTCGACACGCGAGCAGATGACCGACTTTCCAGCATTCGATTTCTGGACATGCCGGGGCATAGGTTTGAGATGCGGCTTTTTTCTGTGAACCTTCGAGACAAAGCCCTGCTTTTCCATGAAGTCCTCATTGGCTTTGGAGCGGTAGGCTGTGTCACCCTCCGCCATTATCCCATCAATGCTACGCATCGACGGGAGCCTGAATGGCTTCGCCCAAACGCTTGAGGCCGTATTGGTTTTATCCAGCAGCCCTTCTCTCAACCGGGAGGGTTCGAAAAACCCTCTGGTTTTGAAGGTTCCTGTGTGATTCCATTTTTCCTGCATTGATTGAGGGAATGGAAGATGAAGCAGGCGGGATTTTTTGATGTTGAAGAGCGGCTGGCCCGGTTGAGCGGGCTTGGCGATCAGCTCGAAGCGTTTTCCCGGACTGTGGATTTTGAAGTGTTTCGCCCTGATCTGGAGAAGGCACTGGCGTATTCCGACGGAAGCAAAGGCGGGCGACCGCCATTTGATCCGCTGCTGATGTTCAAGATCCTGGTGATCCAGACGCTCAACAATTTGTCCGATGAACGGACGGAATATCTGATCAACGATCGCCTGTCGTTCATGCGCTTCCTTGGGCTGGGGCTTTCAGATCGTGTTCCTGATGCCAAAACACTCTGGCTGTTCCGTGAGCGCCTGACGCAGGTGGGAGCGATCGAGGGTCTGTTCAATCGCTTTGATACAACCCTGCGTAACGCGGGCTATCTGCCGATGTCGGGCCAGATTCTGGATGCAACATTGGTAGCCGCTCCAAAGCAGCGCAATACGAATGCTGAGAAAGCGGACCTCCGGGCAGGACGTATTCCCGAAGACTGGCAGGATAAGCCGTCAAAGCTGTCGCACAAGGATCGCCATGCGCGCTGGACGCTGAAGTTCACGAAAGCAAAACGGCAGGATGACGGAACAATCCCCACAACGGATCTCGCCATTCCGTTCTTTGGCTATAAATCGCACGTCTCTATCGATCGGAAATACCGGTTCATCCGGAAATGGAAAACAACGCATGCAGCCGCCAATGATGGCGCGCGGTTGAGAGAGGGGCTGCTGGATAAAACCAATACGGCCACAAGCGTTTGGGCTGACACGGCCTATCGCTCAAAAGCCAACGAAGACTTCATGGAAAAGCAGGGCTTTGTCTCCAAGGTTCATCGCAAAAAACCGCATCTCAAACGGATGCCCCGGCATATCCAGCGATCTAATGCAGGGAAGTCGATGATCCGATCCCGCGTCGAGCACGTCTTTGCCGATCAGAAATCGCAAATGGGTCTATTCATCCGAACTGTCGGTATCACCCGGGCCAGCATGAGGATCGGGCTCGCCAATATCGTCTACAATATGCGCCGCTTCCTCTTCCTCGAAAGATTGAACGCGTAGTCATCCCGCGGAGGACAGCCCTCAATCTGCTCAAAACGCGGAGCGGAGACCATCGCAAAAACCGTCAATCAAATCGACAAAAGCCTGAAATTATCAGCCAAGCACATCAACAAACGGTTTTTCGATCCCTCCAGGTTATGGCCCGTGACCGCCTGAAGCAGCATCTGCCCACCCAGATACAGCACGCAGGCGAGCACCAGACGGCGACACCATGTCCGGGTCCGCAGATCCTGCAACGTCCAGAACGCCAGAGCGAACGCCGCGACCGGAAAGCTGATGGCCAGTAGCGCCTGGGTGAGGCTGGCGGTTGCGTCGGCCGGAACAGGCGCCTGACGTGGGAGGGAACACAGGACCAGCCATGCCCACCAGACAAGGGCCGGCCAGACGAAACCCTGACGACACCAGGACCACTCGCGGGTCAGGGTGCTCCGGAACAGAAATCCGACGGCGAGCCCATCCAGACAGCCCTCGGCGATACCGCGCCAATGCACCAGAAACAACGGCAGAACCAGAGCGGCCAGTGCCCCGAGACAATCCAGAACGCGCAGAAGAGTGGGCTTTTCAACATGCCCCATGTCAGATCCACGCCGCCCGGGTTTTTGGGCTCTCGACGCCCACGGCGGCCAGTGACACGCCGGCCTCGGCCAACATCCCCACTTCCCGGGTGCGATGATCCCGCAGCGCATACAGGCTGCGATCAAGGAACAGGGTGTTTCGTGCCCCGCGTTCGATCAGGGAGCGGAAATAGGCATCCCGGAACCGGATGACGGCACCACGCTCCAGCCTGGACGCCATGACGATCACGGCGACGGCCGCCTGCAATCGGCCGAGCACGACACAGGCCTGCGACCAGGCATGACAGGTTACACCCACCTGCCCTGACAGATACTCAGCGGCCTCGATCAGCTGCTCGGCACTCGGCCGACCGGTGGAACAGAAATCCCGCAGACTGCTGCAGATTTCGAGATAGAACGTCGCTGTCCCCTTGAACCCGCGCAACGCTGTCCGGTCATACACGCTCGAACGGTCGGTTCCGGAACTCGGCCCTTCACACCGCATGTGTTCAATGCGATTGCCGCCATCGGCGGCTACGTGATCTACTTTTTTAGAAGTTTGAATGTTTTTAGTATCTGTATAGTGGGCCCCGTTTTGAGGACCCATGGGCCTCATTTCTGCTGGATACGACGTTGAAAAAACAGCGTTTTCCACAGGCGCGTGATCCAGGCCGGATTCAGGCTCGGCGCAGTGCCCGGCCAGAGCCGCAGAAAGGGCCAGCATCTCCCGGTACAGCCCCTCCAGGGTGCCGAGCTGCACCGTCCTCAGGCGGCTGCGCATGATTCCCGTCGCTTGCTCCATGATATTCTGAAGCCCGAGGTCTTCGGCCTGGGCGCGGACCGTGTCGTTCAGGCTGGCAATGCTGTCGCGGAGAAAGGACACGCGCTGGCGCAATCGCCGCTGTTCCGCACTCAGGGCCAGCAGATCCGGCCAGCGGTATCGCAGGGACGCCAGATTGAAGCCAACCTGCGTCTGGCCCTCCTCCGCCTGCCATCGTCGGCCGCGCTGTCCGTTGCGTCCGTCCTGCGGCACCAGAAGCCGCGCGTCCGCTAGTTCCCGGATGTGCCGCTGCAGCGTGCTGCGCGACAGTCCTGTCCAGGACATGAGCGTGGTGTTGTGCGCATAGATGAAGGGCGTCTCAAGCGACGTCCAGGCGTCTGGAGAGGTTTTCTCCACCATGATGATCAGCGTTGAGGCTGCTCCCCGGCTGACGGGCAGGACACCGCGGAGGGATTTCAGCATGTTCAGCATATCCCGCTTGCCGGGCTCGGCCGGGACGGGGGTGGTCAGTTCGTCGCGTGCGGCCAGCATGGCCTCACTGATTCGGCGTCGGCCACGCCGTGTGCACGGGGCCTGCGCCCTCTGCGTCTGTGCAGAATGCTCCATTGATCGGTCCGGTCTGGGGGTGAAGGAACCACCTCACGGCCGGACACCAGACAAAACGCTCCCGTTCGCAATTTAGTGCTTGCGTTTCGAAAAGAGCTGACGCTAGATGAATTTACCTATTTCTTCACCTAGCAACTGTTTTGCCGGAGCCCTGGCTCTTCCGATTTGGCGATCGGAGGAGGCGGGGTTTTTGGTTTGTGGGCGCTACGTCATTGGGGGTCCTCTGGATCGACTCGCTGGCGCCGCCCACAGGGACGTCTCCAGACATCCGGGCATCGTGCCTCTGTTCGGGCGCTGTAACAACCTCGAAAGCGCGTTGACAGCGAAAAAATTGAGTAAAAACGGGCGTTTAGTGTGTCCATTTTGGCGCGCTTTTTTCAACTTGTGACGGCCTCCGAAGCCCCGCTGCCCATGCGGCTGGCCACCGTCTGCTGGTACCGGCCTACCGTCCAGCCACTCATGTTGTTGGCCGCGAGCATCTTGGCGGAGAGATACTGGCTGAGCGGCGTACTCGCATTTGATTCGGTTGCAATGGCCGCGCCGGCCTTGGTGCCGAACATGTAGGCGCCATAGACCTGCGTTCCGGTGGCCGGTGCGCCTGTCGAGCGACTCACGGCGGACGCGTAATCGCTGATGATGGCGCTCGCCACCTTGGCCTGGGCCACGGGATCGGACCGGTCGGCCGCGCTCAGACCGAGTTCTGAGGCATACTGATTCCAGGTGCCGTCCGTGACCTGCCACACCCCCTGTGCACTCGAGGACGCATTCCCGACATTCTGGAAATGGCTCTCGATCTGACCGAACGCCGCCAGCGTGTCCGGATTGATCCCGGCCGCCTGTGCCGCAGCCACCGCGTCCGCCCCATAGGTCTGGGCCATCAGTGTTGCAGAGGCGTCCGCCGTACCCCATGCGCCCTGATACGAGGATGTGGCGGTGGGTCCGCCAGTCGTCGTAGAGGACGATGGCCGTGTGAAGACGGGCGATCCAGGTTCCGGATTGACTGGGACGATCTGCTCAGGAACCGCCCCGCGAGCCAGACTGACGGTGCCCGCGGTTGCGACTGCCAGGAGAAGTAAGGGGCGTGCGGCGTTCACTTACTTGGCCGGATAATCGAACAGGACCATGCCGGCCGCGTTCTCACCCGTGACAACGCAGTTTCGGGACGCGCCGTCCACGAGCGGACGATAGGCCACGACATCGGCCTCCGGAATCCAGGCAAAGGTCGTTCCCGAGCGCAGAACCTGCCGCCAGCCCTGAAAGACCGTGTCCGTCACCGCAATCTGCGGAGCGGCAGTTCCGACACGGGCAGCACCACGACGCGGCTCGGCAAAAAGCGGCTCGAAGTCATGAGCGGGACTGCGGCAGGTCACGGGAACCGGCGTGGCGTGCAGCGTCTGCGGGGCCTGCGTGACTGTCGGGGGCGGACCCCAGTTGCGAGAACCGAGTTCCGACTGACGCTCCTGCGACAGCCTGTCCAGCTGCTCCGGCGTCAGATGCTGCGCTGAGGCCTGGGACACCAGAGGGGCCGCCAGCGAGACACAGACGGCGAGCCAGAAGCGAAAGCGCATGGTGCAGAATCCTTTAGAAAGTACCTCCCCATAGTCTGCCCGATCCGAATGTGAGTGCGAACACGACCCTGATTGACGCGCCCGGATCGCACTCACATGTGCGCCCGTCATGATGTCCGCAGGAGGATCAAACCCATGCGCTCTTTCATCCCGATGCTGATGCTCGGGCTCCCGGCTGTTGCCCTGGGAGCCTCGACCTGCCCTGCCGCGGAGCCAATCCGTGCTGCTGGTGGCCCGCCCCCTTCACGGCCGCTACCTGTTATGCCGGAGATGGGGCCAGCGCTGCCCGCCGCCGACATTGCAGCCTCACCCGCTTTGACCTGCCTTGCGAGCCAGGGCGCGCAACTCTATCGGCTGAAATCCGAGCACGGTCTTGAGGTCGGTGTAGCCGACAGAGCCATACTGAGGCGATAATCCAGAACAGCAGCCAGACGTGCCGCAGCGACCGAAGCATCACTGATTTATCGGGGGACGCTGTAAAGTCGATAACTGAGTGCTCACGCTTCCGACCTGTGTTGGCCCATTTCTCTCCATTATCGGCGCGCTTCGCGATCCGCCGGTTGCGGGAGGTCAAATACGTTTTCGTCTGGCATGCATCGTCTCCGTAGGCAAAGGAGACATTTTGCTCGAGGTGGTTGTGAGTGCTCGCCGACAGAAACTGTCGCTCCGAGCCCACATCGTCTCGGAGACTATCTGCCTAGCCGTCGCATCCCACCAGGAGCGCAATCTGACGTCTGATGGCAGCAAGCTGATCGGATCTCACCTTGCTGCCTGTTACGGTAACACGTTGCTTAGATGTGGTGGTAAGCAGAGCACTGACCGCCCAGCAGGGTTTGGTGCAGCCGTTATCAGCCGTTAGGTCGATCCGTACCGCACGATCCGGAATGACGAGGTTCTCATCTTCGGTCAGTGGCCCAAGCATCACATTCGGCCACTCAGGCGGAAAGAGGTCGTCTTCGACAGCAATAGCGGGGCAACGATGGTTGGGCTCCTTCGGCAGTGCATCTCCGCGCCAGTTCTCCAGAACACTTTCTCCAAGCGAGAAGATAGCTGCAAGGGCGACCGGCCGATCAAGAGCCTTAGGTTCCGCCAGCTTCGTCAAAAAGCGCTAGAGCGGAGGGCGTTGCAGCGACGTAGTCGGCAACACGTGCACTATCTCTGCGGATACGGTCTCGGCGCGCACTCTTTGCCCCTGTCTCCAGCAGATCACGAATGAGCTGGCTCAGAGGGATACCGCGCGCCTTTGCTTCCTGCTCCAGGTCGGTGCGCAACCGCTCGTCCAGACGGATCGAAAGGGGGGATGCCATAATGCACTCCATACATTCAGCACGTCGTTATCGTAGCGCCGTTTCGTAGTGCGAAACAACGCTTTTGGTATCAGTCACTCCAAGAAGGTGCCTTTAACATACGTTTTCGACCATCCTCTCACCGGCCTCCAATATCAAAGAAACCGGACTGGTTCATCTTCCCCCCCAATCAACGCGGGAGAAATGGAATCATAGAGAGAGGTCAAAAACCAGAGGATTATTCGAACTCTTCACCTACATTCCTCGTCCTGTGTCACGAACCCGCGTGCGATCGCGCTCCCGCTCTTCTGCCTGTGCGGCGGCGCGAGCCCGCTGCAGCCGGTCTTCAGCCTGTTGCGTCCTCCGACGTTCCTGCAGATCTTCAACCCGCCGCGCTGCATTCAGGGCGTCCTGAGCGGCATAGCCGGCCTTGCGCAGCTTGCGACTGACATCGTCCCACTGCGCGCGCGGCACGTCTCGGATCGGGGATTCCTCAACCTGACGACGCACCTGACCGCCCGGTGACTGCCCCTTCTGCCGGGTCCGCTCATTGACGTGGTTCTGCCGGATCCAGCGCGTATTGGCTTCTTCGTGCGCAAGACGGGCCTTTGCCAGATCGACGGCCAGGGACTTGTAGGGATGTCGCCCCATGTCCGATGCCAGACGGTCATACAGATCGTTGACCGTCACCGGCCGGATATCACCCAAAGCCCGCGAAAATGTCTCGGCCTCCCGGAGAGACCCTTCCGACACGGCCGTCCAGCAACGATGAACATGCCGGCTTTCGGCAACATAAGAGGTAAAACCTGTCATGGCCGAGGATCCACGCGGCATGGCGTTGATATGCTCATCGGACGTCACACCCTGCGCCGCATCGACCGTCATGGCGTGACCAAAGCCCAGACGGACGCGTCCGGTCTTCGGGTCGGCCAGCCGGGTCCAGGGCACGAGCCCTTCCCGTCCCTTCGCATTCTGCAAAACCAGTCCCTCGTCAGACCAGCCCTTGACGGTCGTGAAGTCGCCGTTCGAACCCAGATCACGCCAGCGGCGCCCATGCGCTGTGTCCATCCGGACGCTGGTTTTCGCAAACAACCGAACCCGGTCGCCAACAGCGAGAGGCAGCTCATAGGTGACGCCACGCTGATCGATGGCGGCCTTGACGATCTCCGCCTGCCCGATCTCGCCACGCTTGCGCAGCCGGTCGCGGACGGCACGGCTGAGATCCATGACGTCTTCGTTGGTCGGCGCCGACATGGTGATCCCCCGCTCCGATCCGGCCTGCGTCAGCATGTCGCGGCGTCGAAGATACAGGTCAGCGATCTGCTCGACGACCTGCTCATGGTCGCCGCCCACAAGTCGGATCGTGCCGTCCTTGCGCTTCATGTCGATGGCTTCACGCGCCCGGGCGATATCGGCTTTCTTCTGCTCGTCCTCGGTTTGGCTCAGATCACGGCCAGGACTGCGGAACATGCTGGCGATCTGCCGACCACGCGCGGACTTCTGGCGGATCGTGCTCAACAGCTCCGGACGCGCCTCTTTGGGCATAACCCGCAAAAGCAGTTCTACAGCGTCGCCGGCCTCGATCGCCTGGGCCTGTTCCCGGTCGCCCACCACCCGAAGGGCAAAGCCCTTTTCCTGCTGAAGCTGGAGGATCTCAAGCAGCTGACGGGGGGAGACCTGACTGACTTCATCAAGGACCAGAACCGACTGCCGATCGAGGACAATCTTTCCCTGCGCCAGGCCGTCCAGAAGGGGAGTCATCGCGTAGGTCTGGGAAATGCCCGCATCCTTCAGAGCATCGGCCTGGCGCCAGGCAATGGCCGCGCCAATGACGGTGCGACCATCCTCCTGCCAGGCGTCGACCAGAGGCTTCAGAAGCGTCGTTTTACCGGAGCCGGCGACACCGATCAGGAAGCCCAGACCGCCCGCCTGACCAAGCGCATTGATGGCCGCAAGCTGCGCGGCGCCGTGGGCCGGCTCGCGCGTAAAGTCGAGACCCGACCGGGCGACGGCTGCAGCGATCTGCTCGTCACTGAGCGCACCGTCCCGCGTCCGCGCAGACAGGCCGGCAAGACGGGCCATGTCCTTTTCGAGGGCGATCTGGGCGCTTGTCGCGACCCGGAGGCGGCCGTCCTGCTCGCGCTCCAGAAAGCGGACCAGTTGACCGTCGATCTCAATGCCACGCTCCTGGATCATATCGGCAACCCGCTCCACGTCCTCCATCCCTTCAATGCCAGCCGCAATGAGACCGTGCGCGGCATGCGTCCGGAAGGCATCCCGGTCGATGACAGCGGCCGTGCGAAATTCGTCAGCCAGCATTTTGGCCGCAATCCCGTAAGCCTTCTCGAAACGCTCGGCCTGGGACAGCAGAACTGTCTTCTCATCGGTCAGGACCGTGTCATGGTGCCAGCCGATCTCATCGGCTTCTTCCCGCCAGATGTCCCGCTCATTGCGTCCGGTATATTTGTTCGACCGGTAGGTCAGATTGGCCTGATGCAGGATCTTGAACTTCTGCTCGGCACTCATGGCCTTCCAGTCACCGCCCTGCCGCTTGACGAAGGCTTTGGCCATGCGCTCGGCCTGCTTGCTCCGCTTTGAAAACAGCTCGCGGGCTTCTTCGGGAATGCCGTTCAGAACGACGGCCTTACCGCGAGCATCCACGTCCACCCGGATACCCAGCTTGCGAAGCTCGGAGGCAAGCTCGGCCTGGAAGTATCCGCCAAACATATGCGACGTCATCCCGGTCACGCGCTTGCTGTCCAGAGACCCGAGGTGCCCGCTCTCCGTGGCGACCGCGTTGAACATGATATTATGGATATGCGCCTGTGGATCCCCCGGCACCAGAACTTCCACCGCCGCCGTGGGGCCTTGTGCGCCATCCTGGATCTTCATGACCGGTCGTGCCGTGTAATGACGGAACGAGACCCAGCCAACATCCCCGCCTTCGTTGTACGAGACGCCCCCCTTTCCACGTCGTGCAATCCCGATCTCCTTGGCGATGAACGCCATGGCACGGTCATTCGCCTGATGGATGGCGGACCAGATAAGGGCCTGCTCGGCTTTCGTGGAAGCAAACTCTGCCGCAAGGGTGACGCTCTTGTCCGGGGCGGCCGTGAAATCAATCCCGGAAATCTCCCGGTTCGCATGAGCCCCTGCCCATTTCTCCCCCGTGTCAGCGCGCTTGCCCTCAAACAGACGTGCGAGGGCTTCATCGGTCGGGCGCGTCGTCACATCAATGCCGAGCTGACTGGCAATCCGTTCGCTCATATCAGGGGCCCAACTTCCGCGGGCATCGCGTCCGGTGTAATAGGAGTTCAGGCGATCACCGGATTCAAACTGGCTCTTCTCGCCGTTCCGCTCGAACCGGGCATCCTTTTCCGGCTCCAGCTGATGCTCGCGCAGATAGGCGACGATGAGCTTCCCGGCCCCGGCCGCAGAAAGCTTGCGGTAAGTGATCATGCCTGCTCGGCCGCCTCGCCGCTCCCGCGCTCAAGCCTCGCAACCTGTTCGCAGAGCTGCTCCAGGACACTGCCCTGGCGGTCCAATGCGTTCGCCATGCGAACCATGACCTCGTGCAGGCCCTCTCCCTCCTGTGGCGTATCAGGCGGGCTGACCAGCTGATGGATCTGGGCAAGCATTTCCCCGAACTGGTTAAGACGGGTCATGACAAGCAGTTCAAACTGGCTCTGCCCCTTGAGAGGGTGAGGCAGCGTAAAGTCTTCGACGTCAGACACGGATGGTCAGCTCCTTCTTACTGAAAGAGGCATTCTCCCATCCTGGGTTGTGAGTGCGATCGGCGGGGGTCAGCAGGACGCGTCAGGGATGACGGGCCACACGCCTTGCCTGCGGGAACAGGCTGCGAAACTGCTCCAGAACCGTCCGCATGAACGCCTTGCTGAACTGCCCTGTCACGGCGGACTGCCGAAGGTAATACGAGCCCTTGACCGGATCGAGATTGTACTCATCCAGCATGAGCCACTGACTGCGGTTCTGATCGAGCGCCGCACGCGGCTTCTCCGTTGCCGGGATCTCGATGGCCTGTCGTCCCTCCGCTGGCTTCTGCGTGGTGAGAGGCAGCAGCAGAACATAGTCCTGACCATCGCGGCCGACGAACAGCACGGCTACGGCGACTGGCCGGTCCTTGCGCCCCTCTGTCTCGCCCTGTGCATCCTGCCAGTGCCACAGATAGGGGTAGTGCAGAACCGTACCGGGCTCGAACATGGCGCTCACGGTTAGCGCTTGTCCGGAGACAGGAACGCATCAATCGCCTGCGCGACATCCTCTGCCAGATCGGCGGGCATATCGGCCGTAGCTCCAGACACGCGGCGGTCGGGCTGCGACTGTCTGAGCGCCTCGTACTGCTCGACACTCAACACCACCAGACGAGGCTTTCCGCGCTGGCTGATGGCGATCGGTCCCTGGAGCGCGCTGGCAATAATGTCTCCCGATTTCCGGGACAGATCACTGGTTGAAAAGGTACGCATTGTCGGGCTCTCCGCTCCTTTGGACATACATCAACGCTGTTGTTGTCGTAATATACAGCAATTACAGCACGACGAAAAGCACCCTCTCAAGAGCGTCGAACGGCGTCCCCAGATCCGGTTGCCTGATGGTCCCGCAGGGACCGCACCCGAAAGGGTGCATTTGTATATGGAAAAAGAAAAACCCTCTTCTTTAATGCTACACTAATGCTACACTAATGCTACACTAATGCTACGTCAGTGCTGCGGTTACGCTTCGGTTAGGCATCGGCCTTGCTACGCACAACCGAGGGTGTTAGAGAGGCGAGAACGGGGCAGGAGTGAGGTCCATGAGCGCAGCAGTGTTTTCAGGTCAGACCGCGGGCAGCTATCTGGAGACCTGCGCCAGACGCCAGACACGCTCTGATGTGGTGATGTGGCTGACAGAGAATTTCGAGACGTTGCTCAAAGCCACCGGACGGCGAGCCTTGAAGTGGTCAACCCTTGCAGAGCACCTCGCTCGCGACGGTCTGCGAACCCAGCAAGGCCGTGCTCCTACACCTAATGGTTTGAGAGTCGAATGGTATCGCGTCAAAGAGCGCATCACTGCGGCGAAGGCAGAGGCCGATCGACGGTTACGCGATGGATCCGCATCCCCCGCAGTCGTTTTGACTGAACGGGCACCGACCGGCCCCTCGGATGAAGAGATCCTTGCTCTCATGACCGAGGCCGATAACGAAGAGCGCCTTAACAGGGAGCGCCGTGAGCGGATCGCAGGGTATGAGGCACAGCGCAGACCCAAGGTGGCCCCAGATCAGGCCAGCATTCAGCCGACGGCACCTGCCGAGGTCGTCGAGACCGCGCAGTCCCAGCCTGCCTCCTTAGAGACCACCACCCAGCCGCGTGTTAAAATCGGCCAGATCGCTAACCATGTGACGATGCTCACACAAGCCCCCCGCTATGGTGCGGACAAGGACAAGCCGCTTCCGCCGCCTTATGTTGGTCCTCGACCTGATGGAATGCCAGAGTATCTGCCGCTCGACGCTCTCATGCCCCTCGATGCGACAGGACGTCAGCCTGATGGTCGCATCGACTATGAAGCGCTGCCGGGACTGCCACGACGCTCGTTTTTTGAAAGTGAGCGCGAGTGGGCGAAGGCGTGCATCCCGATGGTGGAGGCAGTCCCTCATGAGGATCGCTCTATCGTCCTCAAAGCCCTGCTGATGCGATCACGGGATCGCATGAAAAGCCTCTACTGAGGGCTCTCTTGCTCGCACTCACAAACGCCGTCCGCATACTGAAGTCTGCTCCGTTTCAAGCCGGAGACCGCACTTTAAGTTAGCACTACAGTTGCGCTTTCATTTTAATGCGTGCGAGATATGCGCCTGCCTGATGGGTTCGTCGAAAGAGGGACCATCGCCGGATGTGTGCGATCGGGATCTGGGCTTGAGTGATCTTCACGGCGAGACGGCGGATTTCCTGGATCGACCATCGGATAAGTTTTTGCGTGTTGTCAGCGGACTTTTTTTGAGCGTGTTGGCCTTGGAGCGTACGGCGGCCATCATGGCGTAGGCGAGCATGACCAGCGAGACATGGCGGTGCCAGCCATGCCAGGAGCGGGTCTCGTTGTGGTCGAGGCCGAATTCGTTCTTGGCGGTCTCGAAACATTCTTCAATCCGCCAGCGTGTGCCTTCCACACGCGCCAGTGTCTCAAGCGACGTACCCTGCGGGCACCAAGTCGTGAAATAAGCGAGATCCCCATCGGCCGGATTGCGCCTTACCAGCAATCCGCGCGTCCAGAGGCCGGGCGTGTCGCTGTCTGCGATCTGGCCTTCCAGGTCGGCCATCGGGCAATACAGCCAGTCATACAGGCGTTCGCCTTTGGTGCCGTGACCGGCAGAACATTGGATCCAGAGCTCTTCAGGCAAAGCTTTTACGATGTCGCGCGCTTCCCCTGAGATAAGCAAATCTGGTCGCCACGAATGAAACCAGTGGTTCTGATGGATACCCAGCACATAGCCTTTGCCGGCGGCCCGTAACGCCATTTCCAGGTCACCAACACCATAGACACTGTCGCCAGCGACCCAGGAAAACGGCACCTCGGCGGCCAGTGCTCGTCCGATCATCGTCGTCGCCAATGACGGCTTGCTCGCAAATCGAACGTCCTCTGGCACATGGACCGCCGCCAGCCGTTCCGGCTTGTCGGTCCAGCTTTTCGGCAGATAGAGCGCGCGATCGAGAAAGGCATGACCCTTGTCAGAGACATAGGTCGCAAACACGCCGATCTGGCAGTTGGTGATCTTGCCAGCCGAGCCGGTGTATTGCCGGCTCACGCCGCAGGAAGCCGCTCCTTTCTTGAGAAATCCGGTCTCGTCGACCACCAGCACGGCATCGGCATCACCGAAGTGATCTACCACATGCGCTCTTACGACATCGCGTAACGCATCAGCATCCCATTGAGCCCGCCCCAGGAGTGCCTGCTGGCGCCATGGCCCCGGATCACCCGCCGCTTCCGCTCGCATCCAGCCGGTCTTGCGCGGCTCGTTGCCTAGCAGCGTCTCCAGAAAACGTCCCGCGGACGCCGCAATCCGCTCCTGGCCAAACACCGGACGCAGCCGCGCCTTGACGTCCCTCAGCGCGTCCAACGTCAGGGTCAGAACATCCTCAACAGAGGCCGTGCCATTCATCTCGTTCAGAATCATGGTTACCCATAGATTCAGAACTCTCAGAAAAGCGCAACTGTAGTGTTAGGCTCAGGACCCATTGATTTTTGTGGGGAATTTTGATTCAGGCTCTGTGAGGAGACTGAAGATGAGCGACCTGTTTTGGCTGACGGACGAACAAATGGGGCGTCTTCGGCCGTTCTTTCCCAAGAGCCACGGCAAACCTCGCGTTGATGACCGCCGAGTGTTGAGCGGGATCATTTTTGTGAACCGCAATGGGATGCGCTGGCGTGATGCGCCCCGGGAATACGGCCCCCACAAGACGCTCTACAACCGTTGGAAGCGTTGGAGCGACATGGGGATCTTTTCCCGGATGATGGACGGTCTGGCTGCCGGAAGGGCAGAGCCCCAGACGATTATGATTGATGCGACCTATCTCAAGGCGCACCGCACGGCTTCGAGCCTGCGGCTAAAAAAGGGGATCCAGGCCGCCTGATCGATCGCACCAAAGGCGGTATGAATACCAAGCTCCATGCGGTCATCGATCAGAACGGACGACCGCTGAGCTTTTTCATGACGGCAGGGCAGATCAGCGATTATACCGGTGCCGCTGCCCTGCTGGACAGTCTGCCTGCAGCACAATGGATGCTGGGAGATCGAGGTTATGATGCTGACTGGTTCAGAGACGCCCTGGAAGAGAAAGGGATAAAGCCCTGCATTCCAGGACAGAAATCTCGCGGAAAACCAGTCAAATACGACAAGCGAAAATACAAAAGACGCAACCGCATCGAGATCATGTTCGGAAGGCTCAAGGACTGGCGGCGGATCGCAACACGCTATGACAGGTCTCCGACAGTCAGAGGTGGACCCCATTTTTTGGACAGGTGTCTAAGCTCTCATGACCGTCATTAGGGGAGTGCAGTTGCAAGAAGCCTACACCATGACTGGTGTCTGGTGTGACCAAAAACTGATAGTGGACCTGACGGGTGTGCCGCGAGCCGATCGACGACGATTGATCATGCTCTCATCCGCGGGTTGGCTACCGCATTTCCCATTTCCGTCGTGGGCCTTCCTCTCTCTATAGACGGGCGTCGGTCGAAACCTGCCCCAGCTTACAACGAGGATTACCCATCTTGCCTGGTT
>NZ_WIPH01000016.1 GCF_009547075.1 Gluconobacter aidae | reverse complement strand
GATCTTGCGCCTGAGACGACACTGACATTCGAGACGACCTATAACAAGGAATGGCAGTATACGACGCAGGGCGCGACGCTCGCCGAATATGCGAAATACGGCAAAAATTACGGGTTGTGCAACGATCCGTCCAAACAGTGTTATTATGGATATAATCCCAGCACCTACACGTCCGATTTTGATTATGTCAGCCTCAAAAGCCGTCTTGCATCGTGGCTGACGATGGAAAACCAGCTTTATATGAGCGGGTTCGAGCATGATTATACGGAAAGCACGGATGCCAGCCAGACGAGCACGGCTGCGAATGGCGTGACGTTCTATAATGCGGCCGGGAAGAAGGTGGCGACCTATGCCAATGACATTCCCGGAAAATATGCAGACGCCAAATTCCGTTCCTATGGCGATACGTTGCGGTTCAAGGCACATACGTCCTATGCCGATGTTCTGTTCGGGGTATGGGCGGATGTGCAGAAGGACCGCCGCTACACATACGCACTGGATCTGAGTAAAAATGCGACCCCGGTTCCGTCCAAAACCGGCTCGGCTTACAGCTATGATATTTCTGATCTGAACACGACGATCCAGCCCTATCTTGAGTTTAATATTCATTCCTGGAAAGGGGCGGTTATCAAGCCTGGTGTAAAATATTCAATGTTTACCAGGGACTATAATGCGGCAATCAACAAATCCACGAAGGTGCCACTAAAAGATACCCAGCATTATGGGTCCTGGCAGCCATCCGTTGCGATCAATCAACGTATTATGAAAAACTGGAGTGCGTACGCGCAGATCGCGCGTGGCTTTCTGGCCCCTCCCATGTCGGTTTTTCAGGTTAAATCGGTTGGGAATGTGAAGCCCGAAACGACGCTGAATTATCAGATCGGGTCGGTTTATCACGGCAAGAACTGGATGTTGTCGTTGGATGGATATTACATCGATTTTTCCAATTATATCGCATCTGCACAGATCAAGGTCGATGGAATCGGGACGACTTCGACATATGTGAACAGCGGTGGCGCGATTTATAGGGGCATCGAGCTTGAGGGACAGTATGTCATCGGATACGGCTTCTCGCTTTACGGCAATTACAGCGTGAATGATGCGCGCTACAAACACAGCACGGTGCGTGTTGCGACGACGCCGGATTCTCTGGCATCGTTCGGCCTGCTTTATGAAAATCCGAAGGGGCCTTATTTTTCGTTGATGGGGAAATATGTCGGGCATCACTGGGGGTTGGACAGCACCACCAATTCGGCTGGTCATACAGTGTTTGAAAACCAGTACAGAATCCACGGCAATGTGACGGCGGATCTGGCTCTGGGCTGGCGTATTCACAACATCGGTGGCTTCATGCGTGATGTGACGCCGAGCCTCAAGATTTCCAACCTCTTTAATAATCGCTCCATCAGCGATTTTGCGGGCAATCAGTCTTATGGTGATGCGCCGCTTTACTGGCGGCTGGCCGGACGGAGTGTGTTCTTCAACATGACGGCGACTTTCCCGTGAAAAAGACGCCTTCTGTCCTTCTGCTGCTCCTGTCCCTGACGGGATGTTCGGACGGTGCCTCTGTGCCGTCGGGGGCAGTTCTGGAAAAAGTCGTGCTTCTGTCGCGGCACGGGATCCGGAGCCCGACGGCATCTGCGACGGTTTTGCGGGAGAAGACCGGTTTCGATTGGCCGGAATGGTCTGTTGCTCCCGGGGAGATGACGCCGCACGGGGCCGTTGCGCTGGCAGCCATGGTTCAGGCTGTCCGAACGCATTATGTGGATCTCGGATTTGATCCGTTACGATCATGTTCCGATGGCGTACGGATCTGGGCGGATGGCGCGGATCATCGGACGCAGCAGACCGGCCAGGTCTGGGCGCGGAATCTGGCGCTGAATTGTCATGTTTCTGCGCAATGGCAGGAGCATGGGCCGGACCCTGTGTTCAATGCCATTGCGGCAGGACGCGCGGTGCCTTCGAAGCAGGATACGGAGCAGGCGTTTGTCTCCATGCTGCCCGTTTCAAAGAGTTCGGACGTTCGGCGTGGTTTGCAGGCTTTGCAGACATTAATGGCGCCCGGCGCGTGTGATGGTGTTGCGCATACGGCGTGGTGTCTGCGCGATGATGCGGTGCTTGAATGGAAGAAAGGCGCGCCGCATCTCTCGGGAGGGGTGGCAAGGGGTGGCATGGCGGCGGAAAATCTGCTGCTGCTGTATTCCGAGGGCTTTGGGATGGATGTTTTCGGGTCTGCGAAAGCGGATGTTCCGGGGCTTCTGAAAGCCGTTCTGCCGGTTCATGAGGCGGAGAGCCGGATGTTGCGGCGTCTGCCTGTTGTGGCTGCGGCGCGTAACGGGGTGATGGCTGAGGGCATTCAGGCGTTTCTGGCGGACCTTCCGGTGACGGAGATTCCGGGTGTGACGGGGTCCACGCGGCTTCTGGTGCTGGCGGGGCATGATACCAATCAGGATGCCGTGGCGGCGATTTTCGGGCTGTCCTGGGCGTTTGAGGATCAGCCGGACAGTACGGCGCCGGATACGGTTCTGGCGTTCGAGCGGTGGCGTTATCCGGACCGGCATGTGGAAGTCAAAGTGCGGATTTTCCATCAGTCGCTTGAGGAACTGCGTGCGGGGCAGGCATCCGGTGTGGAGCGGTCGATGCAGACGCTGGAGCCGGGGAATGCGATCCTTCCCTGAGGTCAGCGTTTCATAAAAAAAGCCCGGCTGTCACCAGCCGGGCTTTTTTTTATGGTGTCCGTGCGGACGGGACGCGGATCAGTGCGTCCAGTCAGCCGGGACCTTGCCGCCATTCTTGGCCAGCTCGGCATAGACCTGCTTGATGAGCCAGACGTTCATCGTCGCGGTGTCGTCCGTGCTGCCCGAATAATGCAGTTCGCCGGCCAGTTCTTTGCGGGACTGGAGCGAGCTGTCGAGACCGAGCAGCTTCAGGAGATCCACGATGGAGGTCTTGTAGTTCAGCGGCTGGCCGGCCTTGGATGCCAGATCGGACAGGACGGCGTCCACGTCCACCGGAGCTGCGGCAGGCGCTGCTGCGGGAGCAGCCGGAGCGGCGGCAGGTGCAGTGGCGGCCGGGGCTGCACTGGTGGACGGCGTTGCGGCTTCGGCATGTCCGAAGATCTTGGACATGATGGTGCTGAAAAGACCCATGGGTGTAACTCCTGTTGGTTAAGGAAATCCGGAAAAGGGCGTCACCGGGGTTTCGCCCTTCCTGATCCGCCTTGTCTTAGTAGCGGTATTCTTCGTGCTTGAACGGACCATTGACGGGAACGTCGATGTAGTCGGCCTGTTTCTGTGACATTTTGGAAAGTTCCGCGCCGACCTTTGCGAGGTGCAGGGCGGCGACTTTCTCGTCCAGAGACTTCGGCAGGGTGTAGACCTTGACTTCGTACTGGCCCGGCTTTGCCGTCCACAGTTCGATCTGCGCCAGGGTCTGGTTGGTGAAGGACGCGGACATCACGAAGGACGGGTGGCCTGTCGCGTTGCCCAGGTTCACCAGACGGCCTTCGGACAGAAGGATGATGCGGCGGTTCGGAGCCAGTTCGATCTCGTCAACCTGCGGCTTGATGTTGTTCCAGCGGTAATTGCGCAAGGCTTCGACCTGGATTTCGCTGTCGAAGTGACCGATGTTGCAGACGATCGCACGGTCCTTCATCTCACGCACATGGTCGATCGTGATGATGTCCACGTTGCCCGTGCAGGTGACGAAGATGTCGCCGCGCGGGGCCGCGTTTTCCATCGTGACGACTTCATAGCCTTCCATGGCGGCCTGAAGGGCGCAGATCGGATCGACTTCGGTCACGAGCACGCGGCAGCCTGCGTTGCGCAGGGAGGCAGCGGAGCCCTTGCCCACGTCACCGTAACCGGCAACCACGGCGACCTTGCCGGCCATCATGACGTCCGTGCCGCGACGGATCGCGTCCACGAGGCTCTCGCGGCAGCCATACAGGTTGTCGAACTTGGACTTGGTGACGCTGTCGTTCACGTTGATGGCCGGAACCTTCAGCGTGCCCTTCTTGGACATTTCCCACAGACGATGCACGCCCGTCGTCGTCTCTTCGGAGATGCCGCGCACGTCCTTGAGCATTTCGGGGTACTTGTCGTGCATCATGATGGTGAGGTCGCCACCATCATCGAGGATCATGTTCGGTGTCCAGCCATCGGGAGCATGGATGGTCTGCTCGATGCACCAGTTGAACTCGTCTTCCGTCAGGCCCTTCCAGGCGAAGACGGGGATACCAGCGGCCGCGATGGCTGCTGCGGCGTGATCCTGCGTGGAGAAGATGTTGCACGAAGACCAGCGGACCGTGGCGCCAAGAGCGATCAGCGTCTCGATCAGCACTGCGGTCTGGATGGTCATGTGCAGACAGCCGGCGATGCGTGCGCCCTTGAGCGGCTGTGAGTCCTTGTACTCTTCGCGAAGAGCCATCAGGCCCGGCATTTCGCCTTCGGCGATGGAGATTTCCTTGCGGCCCCAGTCTGCCAGAGTAATGTCGCGAACCTTGTAATCCTGCGTCGTCATGAAATGGCCCTTGCTGCCCATCTTTGGATGGCTGCCTGTATAAAGGCTTGGCGGACCCGCGGAAAGGGCGGGCCCGGCAATAGGTCCGTGCGTCTTATTGCGGAGATGTGGTCTGCGGCGTCGTGTCGGTCGCAGCAGACGTTTTCCTGTGCGAGCGGTGATGCTTGCCGGAGAGTTTGTGCACGTTCTTCTGGTCTGACGGGACAGGACCGGTTTCGTTCGTGGTGCGGCTCATGGCGCCGGGGGCGGCCGGCGCTGGCTGGTCCGGCTGTTCCGTTATCGTGCGCGGATTGGTCGGCAGACTGTTGTTCGGCTGGCTGATCGTGGAGTTCTGGGCCTTCTGGATGGCCGAAGTCGAGGTCTGCGTCTGGTCGTTGCTGGGTGCGCTGACGGCCTGGGCCATGACGGCCGGAGTGGCGGCGGCAGTGCCCAGCAGAAGGCTGGCAACGAAAAATGACGTGCGGATGGACATGAACATTCCTTTCCGGAGGGGAGTTCCCCTGCGTCAGGGGCTGACTCATCAGGGAGTGTGGGAATAACCGCTGCAACCCGTCGGAGTTGCATCGCGGAGGGCTCTGTTTGCGGAAAGAGGGGTATATTGCGTCGATCTGCGGACCATGCGAGAAGCCGGACTGGATTACTGTCCTATCGTTTCTGTTGAACCTGCATGCCGGTTCTGCCGGTCCTGAACCCCCTGAGAACAGGAGGATGTCGTGTCAGACAGCACTGCCTACAACTTCCCCTTCACGGTTCTGGACCCGGAACATCAGGAAACCGGCGCGCCCGCTTTTGCAAACGGTCTCGTCTGGGCGGTTCATGCCGTGCCGGGGCAGGAGCTGCGCACGCTTGGATCGGCGGAAGTGGAAATGCTTCTGGCGCCGGAGCGGCCGCTTGAGACCGATGGCTGGTACTGGCTGCATTTCGATACGGTACATAGTTCGGCGCGGGGCTATGTCGCGCATCTGCCGGATCTGCCCGAAGACGTCTGCGCCATGCTGGCCGAGACGGAATATGGCATTGCGCTCGAGGCGTTCGGGGATCTGATCTGGGGTGCGCTGCCGGCGTTTGACGATGCCCTGTCCGAAGAAGACCGGGACATCTGCGCCTGGCGTTTTGCGATGCGGCCCGATCTGCTGCTCACGACGCGCCGCAACCCCATTCCGGTTCTGGGCGCGGCGTATCGTTCGCTTAAGCCGGATCAGATTCCGAAGACACCTGCGGGAATCATCGACCGCGCCTTGCGTGAGTTCACGGGGACGGTACGGCGGCAGCTCGGACATCTGGATGACGAGCTGGACCGGGCGGAAGACGTGCTCCTGCTGATCGAGCATCGCTCCGATCTGGGGCATCTGGGTAGCATTGTCGGCAAGGTGCGCCGTCGTGCAACTGAATTGCGGCGGGTGGTGACGCCGATCGATCGTGTTCTGAAAGACGAGGATCTGGATCTTCCGGACTGGGCCGAGGACGAACTTCGGGACAGGGCCGAGCGGCAGGTTCATGCGGCGCTGGACGATCTGATCGCGCTTCAGGACCGTGCGCGGTCTTTGCAGGACGAGCTGGGGTCCAATCAGGCGGAAGAGACCAACCGGCGGCTGTATATCGTCTCGGTCGGAACCACGTTGATGCTGCCTGCGACCTTCGTGACCGGGTTTTTCGGCATGAATACCGGCGGGATGTTTCTGGCGCAGGGGCAGATGGGGACCGTGGAGGCGGGCATTGTCTGTTTCGTCTTCATGACCGTGACGTTTCTGTTCATGAAGATTGCGCGTCTGCTCTGATTTTTCGGTTGAGAGCCTCTTCAGAAGAAAAACCCCCCGTGCCGGGCACGGGGGGGTTTTTTTATGTCACACGGACGATCCGGGAAGGATCAGACGTTCTGTTCAGACGATCTGCGGCTTGCGGGAGTTGGCAGCGGCCACGGCCTTGCCCCATTCCACGAGGGTCTTGGTGCAGTCCGTGCGATCGAGCTTGCATTCGATGAGCGTCGGGCCGCGGGTGTTTTTCTTGGCCTTTGCGATGGCATCGGCGAGTTCAGCACCCGTCGTGGCATGCAGACCAAGACCGTACTTGCCGCTTTCCTTGCCGGGGACGCCCTGATTGAAGCACTGCATCAGAGCCGCGTAGTCCCAGTTCTGGATATAGTTGTACGGGCCGTCATGGATGGCGATTTCGATGACGTAGCCGTGGTTGTTCACCAGGAAAATGATGACCGGCAGTTCGTAGCGGACCATCTGGGCCACTTCCTGCGCCGTCAGCTGGAAGGAACCGTCACCGACCATCAGGACGTGCTTGCGCTCCGGCGACGCGGTGGCGTTGCCGAACATGGACGGAACGGACCAGCCGATGTGACCCCACTGCATTTCCGTCTCGACCTTCGCACCTTCGGGAAGATGCATGCGCATGGCGTTGAACCATGAGTCGCCGGTCTCGGCGAAGAGGGTGGTGTTGCCGTCGACCAGTTCGTTGATCTGGCGGGTCATTTCGTCGTTGGACAGCGGCTTGGCCGGGTCGGCCTTCGGCAGGATGACGGGCTTGTATTCGCCGGTCAGGGCTGCGGACTTCTTCGGGGCTTTCTCGGTCAGGGCCTTGACGAATTCCTTGAGGCGGAAGCCGTCGAAGGTCTTGCCGTTGACGGTGACGCGGTCGGGATCGACCTCGAGAACCTTTGCGCCTTTGATAACGCTCGTCCAACCTTCCGACGAGTAGTCGTTCCAGACCGGAGCCAGAGAGATCACGGCGTCAGCGCCTTCAATGATGGCCTGTGCGCCCGGGCTGCTGACAGAGCCCCAGTACACGCCACGGAAGGCGGGGTGCGTCTCGGGAAAGTAGCTCTTTGCAGCCGCCATGACCGTGACGGGGCAGCCGAGCTTGTCAGCCAGTTCGACCGTTTCCTTGAGGGCTTCGGCTGCGCGCAGCTTGGTGCCGACCAGGATGGCGACCTTGTTGGCCTTGCTGAGGAAGCTCAGGCTTTCGTCCAGAGCGGCCTTCAGGCTGGCTTCGTCCGGACGCGGATGGGCGTGCAGGGACGAGACCGGACCCGGACGGACGCAGGGTGCGGCCGAGATGTTGCAGGCGATTTCGAGATAGGCCGGCTTTTTCTCGCGCAGCATTGTGCGGATGACGTGGTCAATCTTGGCCGGGGCGGTTTCAGCGGATGTGATGCTCTCGGCGGCACAGGTGACGTGCTTCGCCATTTCCCTCTGATAGCTGTATTCCGTCGTGCCGATCGTGTGGTGCAGGACGTGGCCCGAACCGTGATCGTTGGAGTTCGGCGCGCCCGAAATCACGAGGATCGGCAGGTTTTCGGCATAGGCGCCGCCAAGGCCGTTCATGGCGGAGATGGCGCCGACGCTGAAGGTGACAACGGCAGCGGCCGCACCGTTGGCACGGGCGTAACCTTCCGCGGCGAAGGAGCAGTTCAGCTCGTTGCAGTCATAGATCTGCTTTGTGCCGCCCTGTTCGATCAGCTGGTCGAGCAGAACGAGGTTGTAGTCGCCTGCAACGGCGAAATGATGCTTCAGGCCGATCTGTGTCAGTCGTTCGGCAAGATAATGTCCGACAGTATAAGTCATGATTTCAGTACCTCAGGAGCCATAGGGACGGTCAGATGACTGGATGATCTGCCTCGCTGACAGGACCATGCAGTCATCCGACCGAAGGAAGGCGGGTGACAGGTCACGGGTATCCGGAAGGACCGCATAGCCAGTTGGGACAACAGGTGTGCCGGGAAGGGACCTGTCCGGGAAAAGTGTATGAGGCCAACCGAAGTTCGGGGGCAGGTGTCTGGAGCAGGGTGCTGAAAGGTGACGTGCCGTCAGGGGGGTGGAAAAACCGGGAACTTCAGGTGTGCGATTTTCTGTCGTTAAATATCGGGTAGTATAACAGAAGAGACGGCCCGTTCCGTCATGACGGACCCCAGAAGCGGCAAGAAAAGAACCTCTAGATAACATATCTTCCCATGACAGCCGGAAAACAGACCGGCTTCGTATGAAATACCTGCCTGCTCCAGACACGAGAATATTTAGAACAAAAATCCTATCTGTGAAGGACATCAATCAAACATTACAATTAATTGAAAAAACCCTTTCTCATGAGGGGGAATTTAATACAGAAGGATGGCTTTCACGAAACGGATGAGGACCAGAAAGGTCTGGTTCTTTCATTTCAGGTTGGATATATCGTTGCTGCGTCCCGGAGGGCCCTTTCGGGACTGGCCGCGTCTCCGGTTTTACAGTGTTTCCGGTGCCGGAGTCGGGCCTGCCTGGCGATGCACGACAAGAGGGGTCGGTGCGATGTCGATCTGCCATGTCAGGTCGATCGAGGCATTCGTGCCGGGCATGATGTGGCCGATCCGGGTCAGGACGTCGGTGTTCAAGAACAGGGGGAGGTTCCTGTCGCCGAATCTGAGGATCATATTCTCCTGCAATATTGGTGTTGGCAGGACTGTGTTCGTGTCGTCTTCCAGTTTCAGGGCGTCAGGAGTCACGAGCAGGGAGAGGCCCCGCAGCATTTCCAGAGTCAGGGGCAAGAAGGTTTCCCACTCCTTCTGCGCCGGGGAATGGTAATCCACGAAACCGGACCCAAAAGGGACGCTGATCAGGTAGGTCTCAGACTTCGGCAGGAAGAAGGCGACCCGGTTATGGGGCAGCTCCTGCATTTCCATGTCTGGAAAAGCCCGGGGCATGGACACGCGTTTTTCCATGAACGGCCGATAGGGGAACTGGAAGGTTTCCGGGACAATGGCGCAGAGTCCGGGCAGGCGGCCTGGCTGGAAAAGGGTGCGGGTCGGAGCATCTTTCAGCGGATCGTGGTCAAGCATCCAGCCATGCCAGTCCATGAACCACAGGCGCAGTGTCGGGGATGTGTCAGTCATCATGTCTCCGGAGTCTGCCTGGTGAGGGCCAGGCATTTCTTCATGACGCCGGGCAGGGCGGCGCGCTTTGCTGAACGGAACGTGCCGAAAGAGGAATCGATCCCTGCATTATGGCTCTGCGGAAGGCAAGCCTCGTACACCGTGAGGTACAGGGTGAAATGGGTGAAGACATGGCGGATCTCGCCTCTGCGCATCCAGTGGGTCAGGCAGGGGGCGTGGATGAGGGCTTCTTCGTCCGTCCAGGGCGTGCTGCGCCAGTCGGTTCCGGGGAGTTCGTCCATGCTGCCGAGCAGACCGGTGGGGGGGCGTGTGCGCAGGAGGATCTGGCCGTCGTTGTCATGCAGGAGGAAATGCGCACCGTAGCGGATGGGGCGGGCCTGTCTGGGCTGTTTGGCCGGGAGCTGTGCTGCGATGCCGCGGGCATGGGCGATGCAGGATGTCTGCCAGGGGCAGGTCAGGCAGGCAGGACTGCGCGGGGTGCAGATCGTGGCGCCGAGATCGAACAGGGCCTGTGCGAAATCGGAAGGGCGGTTCTGGGCGACAGGATCGTCGTTCAGGAGTGCTGCCTGTTTTGCCAGAAGGGGGCGTGAGGTCGGAAGGGGATCTTCGATGGCGTTCAGGCGGGCGGTGACGCGCTCGACATTGCCGTCCACGGGGACGACGGGGCGTCCGAAGGCGATGGCGGCGATGGCGCGGGCTGTGTAAGCGCCAATTCCGGGAAGGGTCAGCAACTCTGCAACCGTATCGGGGAAACCGCCACGTTCGGAGACGCGTTTCGCACAGGCATGGAGATTGCGGGCACGGGCATAATAGCCAAGGCCGGCCCAGAGGTGCAGGACGTCTTCGAGCGGGGCCGCCGCGAGGTCCTGCACCGTCGGGTAATGCGTGAGGAAGCGCTCGTAATAGGCTATGACGGCTTTGACGGTTGTCTGCTGGAGCATGATTTCGCTCAGCCAGACGGCGTACGGGTCCGGACGATGGCCGGGGAGGCTGCGCCATGGCAGAATGCGGCGGTGGTGGTCGTACCAGCGCAGCAGGGCGGATGCATCAGGAGTCACGGGAACGGATATGACGAAGGATCGCGGTTCGGACAAGCGCCCCACACGAAACACGGCCCGAAAGAAGGCCGCTCCCGAGCCTGATGGCTGGGTGCCGTCAGAACGGAACTGGACACCGCGTCGCTCGGGGGCGAAGCAGATCGGGTCTTTCGTACAGGCATTGACGCAGCCTGTCTTCAAGAAGAAGCCGCCGGTTCTGGCGCGTCTGATGATGGACTGGGCAGATTTTGTCGGACCGCGTCTGGCGAAACAGACCGAGCCGAGACGTCTTTCCGCGGGGACGCTGACGCTGGCCTGTGCGGGGCCGATCGCCATGGAGCTTCAGCATCGGGCGCCCCAGATCATCGAACGTATCAACGTCGCCTGCGGGTTGCGGGGGGAATACGGAATCGAGCGTCTGAAGATTGTTCAGGATCTGGTCGCGTTCGAGCGGCCGACGCCGAAGCGTCCGAAACCGGTGCAGATCGAGGTGCCGGATATCGAGGATGAGGAGCTTCGGCTGGCGCTTGAAAACCTGGGTGGACATCTGGGCGCGCGGCGCCGGAGAAGGTGACGGAAATGTTTCACGTGAAACAAGTTGTTTCGTCATGGGAAAGCCACCTTCTCACGCGATCTGATAATGCCGATATGGGAAAATGATCAGGCTTTCCCACAGGAGACTTGCCATGACCTTTGCACACAGACCCGCTGCCGCACTGATGCTGGCCCTGCTGGCGTCCTCGATTTCTCTTCCTGCCTTTGCCCAGCATGGCGGCGGCGGAGGTGGCGGGCATGGCGGTGGTGGAGGCGGTGGCTTCCATGGCGGCGGTGGCATGGGTGGTGGCGGTTTCCATGGAGGTGGCATGGGGCCCGGCGGCATGGGCGGCGGCGGATTCCGTGGTGGTCCCGGCGGCGGTTATCGTGGTGGCTGGGGAGGCGGTTATGGCGGGGGCCGTCCTGGCTGGGGTTTCCGTGGCGGCGGCTGGGGCGGTGGCTGGGGTGGCCCGCGCTTTGGTGGCTGGGGTTATCCGGGCTGGGGTGGCTGGAACGGCTGGGGCGGTCCAGGCTGGTTCGGTTACGGCTGGGGCATGCCGGGCTGGGGCGGCGGCTGGGGCTGGGGCGGCTGGGGCCTTGGCGTCGGTCTTGGCATGGCGGCCGGAATGGCTGTGGCCTCGCCTTATGGCTATGGCGGCTACAGCGGTTATGGATATGCGCCGGGCTATGCTCCCGGTTATTACGCCGCCCCGTCCTATTCGGGTGTGCCGCCCTACACCTGGGGATACTGATCGAAAAAAGCCGCCGGAGTTCAGGACTTCGGCGGCTTTTTCGTTTCTGGTGCTGCGGATGTCCGGTTAGTCGGTGACAAAGTCCCGCGCGTGATAACCCTGTGCGAAGAGATGCGCGCGCAGGCTGGCGAAGTTGATCTGTGTGGAAATGATGCGGCGGACATTCGGCTTGGCGTGGAAGGCCAGACCGAGGCCGGCACTGGCGAGCATCGGGATGTCGTTGGCGCCGTCGCCTGTCGTCAGTGCCGCACGAAGCTGCACGCCGCGCTCGGCCGTCAGGCGTTCGAGATGGTCGCGTTTGGCGTCGGGGCCGAGGATCGGGCCAGCGAGATGGCCGGTGATTCTGCCGTCTGCGATTTCCAGTTCATTGCCGTAATTCTCGTCGAATCCGCAGAGTTCGGCCACGCGCTGGGTGAACCATGTGAACCCGCCCGATACGAGGGCCGTGCGACCGTTGTGTTTGCGCATGGTCTGCACGAGTTCGCGCGCGCCTTCCGTCAGGGTGACGGACTCCCAGACCTGTTCGAGAACCGAAGCCGGTTTTCCGGCCAGAAGGGCCACGCGCTGTTCGAGCGCGGTTTCGAAATCGAGTTCACCGTTCATCGAGGCGCGGGTGATGGCCGCGACCTCTTCGCCGCAGCCCAGAAGGTCCGCCAGTTCGTCCAGCGTCTCGCCGGTGACGATGGTGCTGTCCATGTCCGCGACGAGGATGGCCCGGCGGCGGCCGCGTGTCTTGAGAAGCAGCGCATCGACGCGGTAGGGCGCAAGCGTTGCGCGGATCGTAGTGATGTTGGCCGATCCGGGGCGTGGCGGTGGGCAGGGAATGTCGACCGCTTCGCCCGGAGACAGGACGATGGGCGCGTTGCCCTTGACGAGCGCGCGGGCCATGTCGATGGCCTCGGGTTTGAGGGGACCGGATTCCCGGTCGGCGATAAGGGTCAGGACGGCAGGAAGGGACATGGGCTCTCGTAACGGTCCGGCGCGTGTGGCAGGAGGGGAGAATGAACGCCCCGAAGATAATAAAAACCGCGCTCATTGTGGCTGGCCCGACGTGCTCCGGCAAGTCGGCACTGGCGCTCGACCTTGCCCGGACCTTTGGCGGCACGGTCATCAATGCGGATTCCATGCAGGTCTATCGTGATCTGCGGATTCTGACGGCCCGGCCCGACGAGGCTGACGAAGCCGCTGTGCCACACCGGCTTTATGGCGTGCTGGATGCGGCCGTGCCGGGCAGTGTGGCCTGGTGGCGGTCCGAGGCGCTGCGGGAGATGGACGAGGCTTGGGCCGTGGGGCGTCTGCCGATCCTGTGTGGCGGGACGGGGATGTATCTGCGGGCGCTGACAGATGGTCTGGTGGAGGTGCCGGACCCCGGCGATGCGGCGCGGACCAAAGCGCGGACTCTGGCGGAGGAGATCGGGCCGGAGGCGCTGCATGCGCGGCTGATGCAGGTTGATCCCGAGACGGCGTCTGGTCTGCGTCCGAACGACACGCAGCGGATTTCGCGGGCCTGGGAGGTCTGGACGGGGACGGGGCATGGGCTGGCCTGGTGGCGGTCGCAGCCGGGGCTGCCGCCTGCTTCCTGTCGGTTCGTATCCGTTCGGCTGGACCCGGAGAGGGATGGTCTGCGCCGGGCAATCGATTCCAGATTCGGGCAGATGCTGGAGGCCGGGGCTCTGGACGAAGTGTCGCATCTGCTGGAGCGGGGGCTCGATCCGGTTCTGCCTGCCATGCGTGCGCATGGCGTGCCCGAACTGGCGGCCGTTCTGCGAGGGGATGTGACGTTTGAGGAGGCACGGAAATCCGCGGTCCTTGCCATTGGGCGCTATACGCGGCGGCAGGCGACATGGTTCCGGCATCATGCGCTGGGAAAGGGTGAGGATGCGATGATTTTGTTGCGTAGATATACCAATTCTGCGCAAGATTCGGAAAGTCAGTATGAAAAAATAGAGAACTTTATATCGGAACGAGTTGACGTCGCTGCGCGGGCGTCCTAAATCCCGCCGCTCATACCTTGGGAGGAAACGGTGACGGCTGCTGAAAGAGACGCAGGAACAGGCAATGAGGCGCTGAATGGCGCGGAGGTGCTTCTGCGCGTTCTCGATGAAGAGGGTGTGGAGGTCATATTCGGATATCCGGGTGGGGCTGTCCTTCCGATTTACGATGCTCTTTTCAGGCAGGACCGGATTCGACACATTCTTGTGCGTCACGAGCAGGCCGCCGTTCATGCTGCCGAAGCTTATGCGCGCTCGACGGGCAAGGTTGGCGTGGTTCTGGTGACGTCGGGGCCGGGTGCGACCAATGCCGTGACCGGGCTGATGGATGCGCTGATGGATTCCATCCCGCTCGTCTGCCTGTCGGGTCAGGTGCCGACCAAGCTGATCGGCAATGATGCGTTTCAGGAAGCCGATACGACGGGCATCACGCGTCCTGCGACCAAGCACAACTACCTCGTGCGGGAGCCGGGGGCGCTGGCGCAGACCGTGCGTGAGGCGTTCGAAGTCGCGCGTTCTGGCCGTCCGGGGCCGGTTCTGGTGGATCTCCCCAAGGACATCACGGTCGGCAAGGCGCCACTGACGAAGCCTGCGCTGTCGCGGTTGCGGCGTCTGAGCCATCAGGGTGGGCCGGATGCGGAGGCGATCGCGCGGACCGTCGAGGCGATAAAGACGGCCAAGCGCCCGCTTTTCTATACGGGTGGTGGCATCATCAATTCCGGGCCGGAAGCGTCGGAGCTGCTGCGTCGTCTGGCGCGCAAGACCGGTTTCCCGGTGACGTCCACGCTGATGGGGCTGGGCGCGTTTCCGTCTCCCGATCCGCAGTTTCTGGGCATGCTGGGGATGCACGGATCGGTCGAGGCGAACATGGCCACGCATGGCTGTGATCTGCTGATTGCGCTGGGGTCGCGTTTCGATGACCGCGTGACGGGGCGTGTGGATGCGTTCTCGCCCAATTCGTTCAAGGTTCATGCCGATATCGACCCCAGCCAGATCGACAAGATCGTGCCGGTGGATGTGCGGATCGAAGGCGATGTGCGCGATACGCTCGAAGCCCTGCTGGAAGCCTGGGGCGATACGCCTGCGCCGGATCTGTCCACCTGGTGGAACCAGATTGCGTCCTGGCGGAGTGTGGACGGGTTCGGCTTCACGCAGGACATGACGCCGTCCGCCATCATCCGTCCGCAGCATGCTGTTCGTCGTCTGTATGAACTGGCGAAGGAGACGGGACGGGATACGTTCGTGTCCACCGAGGTCGGACAGCACCAGATGTGGGCGGCCCAGCACTTCCAGTTCGACAGGCCGAACCGCTGGCTGACGTCGGGTGGGCTGGGGACGATGGGCTATGGTCTGCCGGCGGCCGTGGGCGCGCAGGTGGCGCATCCGGATGCGCTGGTGATCGACATCGCCGGTGAGGCGTCCACGCTCATGAACATTCAGGAACTGGGGACGATCGCGCAGTATCGCCTGCCGGTGAAGATCTTCATCCTGAACAACCATTATATGGGCATGGTCCGTCAGTGGCAGGAACTGCTTCACGGGTCGCGCTATTCACAGTCCTACAGCGAGGCGCTGCCGGACTTCGTGAAGCTGGCCGAAGCGTTCCACGCGACCGGGATGCGGGCGACGCATGTGGGTGAGCTGGATGACGTGATCCGCCGGATGCTGGCGCATGACGGGCCGGTCGTGGCCGATATCTGCGTGGCCGAAGGCGAGAACTGCTATCCGATGATCCCGTCGGGTGCGGCGCATAACCAGATGCTGCTGGGTCCGGATCAGGATTCCGAAGCGGCGGGACTGACCGAAGAAGGGAAGATGCTGGTCTGATGACGGAGACGATCCAGAATTCGGTCATTTCAGTCCTGATCGAGGACGAAAGTGGCGCGCTAGCCCGCGTGGTGGGCCTGTTTTCCGGCCGTGGCTACAACATCGAGAGCCTGACGGTGGCGCTGGTGGATGCGGAGCAGAAGCTCTCGCGCATCACGGTGCTGACGTCGGGCACGCCGATGGTGATCCGGCAGATCAAGGCGCAGCTCAAGCGCCTGATCCCGGTGCATGATGTCTGCGACCTGACGGAAGAAGGCCCTTATGTGGGGCGTGAGCTTGCGCTGGTGAAGGTCGTTTCGTCGGGCGAGCGCCGGACGGAGGCCCTGCGCATTGCGGATTCGTTCCGTGCGCGGCCGGTGGATACGACGGCCACGAGTTTCGTGTTCGAGCTGACGGGGTCTCCCGAGAAGATCGACGCGTTCATCGAGTTGATGCGCCCCCTTGGCCTGGCCGAGGTTTCGCGCACCGGGATTGCCGCCATCGGGCGCGGTCCTTCAGTGTTTCATCTTAAAAAGGAGCCTGTCTGATGCGGGTGTATTACGATCGCGATGCCGATCTGAATCTGATCAAGAGCAAGAAAGTCGCGATCATTGGCTATGGCAGCCAGGGTCACTCCCATGCCAACAACCTCAAGGACAGCGGCGTTTCCGACATCGTCATCGGCCTGCGTCCGACGTCCTCCGCCGTCAAGAAGGCTGAGGAAGCCGGTTTCAAGGTCATGTCCCCGGAAGACGCCGCTGCCTGGGCCGATGTGGTCATGGTCCTGACGCCGGATGAAGGCCAGGGCGCGCTGTATAAGGACAGCCTTGAGAAGAACCTGAAGCCGGGCGCTGCCCTGGCTTTCGCTCATGGTCTGTCCATCCATTTCCGCATCATCGAAGCCCGTCCGGACCTGGACGTGTTCCTGATCGCGCCGAAGGGCCCGGGCCATACGGTCCGTTCCGAATATCTGCGTGGTGGTGGTGTGCCGTCCCTCGTGGCCGTGGCGCAGAACGCTTCGGGCAATGCGCTCGAGATCGCCCTGTCCTACGCCTCCGCAAATGGTGGTGGCCGTGCGGGCATCATCGAGACGACCTTCAAGGAAGAAGTCGAAACCGATCTGTTCGGTGAGCAGGCTGTCCTGTGCGGTGGTCTCGTCGACCTGATCCGCGCCGGATTCGAGACGCTGGTCGAGGGCGGTTATGCGCCGGAGATGGCCTATTTCGAGTGCCTGCACGAAATGAAGCTGATCGTGGACCTGATCTACGAAGGCGGCATTGCGAACATGAACTACTCCATCTCCAACACCGCCGAATACGGCGAGTATGTCACGGGTCCGCGCATCATCACGCCGGAAACGAAGGCCGAGATGAAGCGCGTTCTGACGGACATCCAGGACGGTACGTTCGTGCGTAACTTCATCCTTGAGAACCAGTCCGGCGGTGTTGGCTTCAAGGCCATCCGCGCCCGCAACGACGCTCACCCGATCGAGAAGACCGGTGAAAAGCTGCGTGCGATGATGCCGTGGATTGCCAAGGGCAAGCTGGTCGACAAGGCCAAGAACTGATCGGACTAATTCTGAGGGGCCGGATTCGGCCCTTTGGAACGGGGAAGCCTCGGCTTCTTTCGGGCGTCGGGATTTCCGGGATTCGTTTCCCGGCGATCCGGCGCCCGAACTGTATTTGCCGTGGGATATTCAGGAAAGTTCCGTGTCTCAGCCCTGTGTACAGGAAAGGGAAAACCCGTTTCTCATGCAGTGGGAACATGAGATGACGGAGATATGTGACATATTGGGGAATTACCCCATAAAGTGCTTGCATCGGGGGGGAGGGGCCGCTAACTAGCGCGCTTCTTGGCCCAAGGGGGCAATTTTGCCCAACAGGCTGTCTACTGGTTTGGGGGTACGTGATGAACGCACTTGCTCAACTGGGGATGGTATCGGAACTCCCGAGAGATATCCAGAACAGCGCCGCTCACTTCGTCGAGGATGAGCGCAAGGATTACTTCATTGAGCGTGATGGCGAGCGTTTTGCCGGCAATCACCTGCTGATCGATTTCTGGGATGCCCGGAATCTCGACGACCCGATGCGGATTGACGAGACGCTGTGTGAAGCTGCCGTGGCGGCTGGTGCCACGATCCTGCACAGCCATTTTCATCACTTCACGCCCAATGGTGGTGTGTCCGGCGTGATCGTGCTGGCGGAAAGCCATATCTCGATCCATACGTGGCCGGAACGGAATTATGCGGCTGTGGACGTGTTCATGTGCGGTGTGTGTGATCCGAACCTGTCGATTCCGGTGATGCAGCGCCTGTTCCAGGCCGGCCGGGTCGAGGTCGACGCCGTACGGCGCGGTCGCGTGCAGGAGAAGGCCGCACAGGCTGCCTGAACTGACGAAAGGGCCGGGTGAAACCGGTCCTTTTTCAATATCATCCCACAAGGAAACGATGATCCATGGCTGAAACATGGCTCAACGAGACCCTGTACCCGGACTGGGGACAGCGTTTTCTCGTTACGCGCGAACTCGCACGGGTAAAATCCGATTTTCAGGACGTCGTGGTGTTCGAAAGCTCCAGCCACGGCCGCGTGCTGGTGCTGGATGGTGTCATCCAGATCACCGAGCGTGACGAGTTCGTCTATCAGGAAATGCTGACGCACGTCCCGCTGCTGGCGCATCCCTGTGCAAAACGTGTGCTGATCATCGGTGCGGGCGACGGTGGCGTCCTGCGTCGCGTGTTGCAGCATCAGACGGTCGAGCAGGCTGTGATGGTCGAGATCGACGGTGCGGTGATCGATCTCTCCAAGCAGTATCTGCCGGATATCGCCGGAGATGCGTGGAACGACCCACGGGCCGAGGTTATCGTGGGCGATGGGATCGATTATGTGGCGAATGCGGCTGATGGCTCGTTCGATGTGATTATCGTCGACAGCACCGATCCGATCGGTGTGGGCGAAGTGCTGTTCACGGACGAGTTCTACAGCAACTGCGCACGTATCCTGTCAGCCGAAGGACTGATCGTGAACCAGTGTGGCGTTCCGTTCATGCAGGCCGATGAACTGCATGAGACGAGCCTGCGTCGTGCGAAGTTCTTTCCGCATGTGGGCGCGTATGTGGCGGCTGTCCCGACCTATGTCGGCGGATTCATGACGCTGGGCGTGGCGTCGAAGGGTCAGGCGCCAAGCACCCAGACGGTGGAGCAGATCCGGACCCGTGCGGAGGCTGCGAAGATCTTGGGGACGACACGCTATTGGACGCCGGAGATCCATGTCGGGTCGTTCAATCTGCCGCCCTATATCGCCGAGCATCTTCCGAAAACGGCCTCCTGAGGGGGCCCTGGTTCCGGGGACGTCTGAAGAGCCGGGCAGGATTTTTTCCTGCCCGGTTTTTTTGTCGCCAGGCCGTGGTCAGGGTTCCATCTTCGCCAGTGGCGCCACGCAGCGCTTTTCGCGGAACAGGACCCATTCATCACAGACCTGATTGGGCGGCAGGAGGCAGACACCCGTCTCGCCGCCGGCACTCCGCACATCGCTGTGTCGGCCACCATGCTGGGTGCAATAGACGCTGGCAGGATTGGGGATACCGATCAGATGGGCTTCGGGATTGTGCTGCGGATGGGAAGCGCAGGCGGAAACCGTGCCGCACAGGAGGGTGATGGCGAGGAGGCGTTTCGTGCTTGAAAGACGCATTGCTCAGGGAGCCCTTTTCTTCAGGAAGCGGACGCTGCGTTCCTTGATGTCCAGTTCTTTTACAGCGTTTGCGAAGACCCCGAAATGCGGGGTTTTGAGATGGGCTTCGAAAGCGGCGCGGTCGGTATAGACTTCCACGAGGATGACCGTGTCGGCTTCCGTCTCGGGAGAGAGGACCGTGAAGCTGTGGCAGCCGGATTCGTCGGCGACCGAGCGTTCGCTGTCATAGGCGCAGGCTTCGAGAAACTTCTCGTAGGTCGCGGGTGTGGTCTCGAATTCGGCAATAACCGTCAGTTCGCCAGCCATGGGATTTTCCTTCATGCATTTAAGGTCAGAAGAGACAACGCATGAGCGATCGTAACGATTGCGGAGTTTTCCGGAAACTGGCAGGATCGGGGCGACCGACACGGGAGAGACCGGCCGAGAGGCTGGCGCCGAAGGAGCAACCGCCCCGGAAACTCTCAGGCCAAAGGACCGAGGCGGTCAGGACATTCTGGAGAGAGGTGCGCGCGCCGCATCCGCCGACGGGATAGCGATCTCAGGCGAAAGGACAGAAGGGGCGACGTTTTTTCCGGCCGCGTTCCGCGTGGTGCCGGGGGCGTCTGCATCTTCACGTCTTTAGAGAGAATGGACCGGGCTTTTTCGTATGAGCGATTCCCTCCAGCGTACTCCCCTTTACGATCTGAATCTGGAACTTGGCGCGAAAATGGTGCCGTTCGCAGGCTTTGAAATGCCGATCCAGTTCCCTGCGGGGCTGATGGCGGAGCATCTGCATACGCGCGAGAAGGCCGGTCTGTTCGATGTGTCCCATATGGGGCAGATCCGCATTGCCGCGAAAA
This sequence comes from Gluconobacter aidae, assembly GCF_009547075.1. GTDB lineage: Bacteria > Pseudomonadota > Alphaproteobacteria > Acetobacterales > Acetobacteraceae > Gluconobacter > Gluconobacter aidae. The sequence goes on along the minus strand of NZ_WIPH01000016.1, from coordinate 37,137 downwards.
GCGGCGACGTGAAGGACGCGGCTGCGGCGCTTGAGACGCTGGTCCCTGCCGATTATGTCGGGCTTGCCGCCGGGCGTCAGCGTTATGGCCTGCTGACCAATGACGAGGGTGGCATTCTGGACGATCTGATGGTCGCGAATATGGGCCATGACCTGCTGGTGGTCGTGAATGCGGGCTGTAAGGTTCAGGACGCGGACCGGATCGAGAAGGCGCTGTCTGATCGGTGTGTGGTGACGCGCCAGTTTGATCGGGGGCTCATGGCGCTTCAGGGGCCTGCTGCGGAAGCGGCTCTGGCGCCGCTTTGCCCGGCCGTGAAGGACATGCGCTTCATGGATGTGATCGAGACGGAACTCGCGGGTGTGAAGGTGACGGTGTCGCGGTCCGGCTATACGGGCGAGGACGGGTTCGAGATTGGCTGTGCGGGCGCGGATTCGGAGAAAGTCGCGCGTGCGATTCTGGGGCAGCCGGATGTGTTGCCGATCGGGCTTGGCGCGCGGGACTCGCTGCGTCTTGAGGCCGGGCTGTGCCTGTATGGCAATGACATCGATGTCACGACCACGCCGGTTGAGGCGTCGCTGGGCTGGGCGATCCAGAAGGCGCGTCGTGAGGGCGGTTCCCGCGAGGGGGGCTATCCAGGTGCGGAAGTCGTGCTGAAGCAGACACGCGATGGCGTAGAGCGTAAGCGCGTCGGGCTGCTGGCGGAAGGTCGGGCTCCGGTGCGGGCGGGGGCGAAGCTCTTTGCCGATGCCGAGGGGCAAAAGGAAATCGGGGTGGTCACGTCCGGAGCGTTTGGCCCGAGCGTGAAGGCTCCTGTTGCGATGGGCTATGTCGCGTCGGATCACGCGGCGGTGGATACGCCCGTCTTTGCGGAACTGCGGGGCAGGTATGTGCCGCTGCATGTGCGGGCGATGCCGTTCGTGGCTCCCGGCTTCAAGCGCTGAACTTACAGTCGAACTTCAGATCAGGAAAAAGCAGCAATGACGACCTATTACACGAAGTCCCATGAATGGATCCGCGTCGATGGCGATCAGGCCACTGTCGGCATCACGGCTCATGCCTCCGAAGAGCTGGGCGAACTGGTGTTCGTCGAAGCCAAGGACGAAGGCACGGAAGTCGCCGCCGGGGATGCGGCGGCGGTCGTCGAGTCCGTGAAGGCGGCGTCCGACATCTATGCGCCGGTCGCGGGCACGCTGGCTGGCTTCAATGACGCGCTGTCCGATGATCCGACGCTGGTGGGCAAGGATCCGGAAGGCGAGGGCTGGATCTTCCGCATGACGGTTGCCAACCCGGACGACCTCAAGGGCCTGCTGACGGCCGAACAGTACAAGAGCCTCTGAGGGCTTGCGGGGTCTGCGCTGGCAGGCCCCGTTTTTCTTTCAGCCTGCTCCCGATTTCCGCCACTGCTTTCATGAAATGCCAGAGAACCTGCCTGTGACGACCTTGTGGCCTGCCCAGACCGAAGATTTCAGCTCCCGCCATATCGGCCCGCGTCCTTCCGAAATCGGGGAGATGCTGCGGGTCGTTGGCGCGTCCAGTCTCGATGACCTGATCGACCGGACCATTCCGGCCGCCATTCTCGATCGCGGGGATCACGGGATCGGCGCGGCCCTGACCGAGCAGGATGCGCTCGTGCGTCTGCGGCAGATCGCCTCGCGCAATCAGGTTCTGACATCCATGATCGGGCAGGGCTATTACGATACGGTTCTGCCGCCGGTCATCCAGCGGAACATTCTCGAAAATCCGGCTTGGTATACGGCCTATACGCCGTATCAGCCCGAAATCAGCCAGGGGCGTCTTGAGGCGCTGCTGAACTTCCAGACGCTGGTGGCGGATCTGACGGGGCTGGACATCGCCAATGCGTCCCTGCTGGACGAGGGCACGGCCTGTGCGGAAGCCATGGCACTGGCGCAGCGTGTGGGTAAATCGAAGGCGACGGCGTTCTTTGTGGATGCCGACACGCATCCGCAGACGGTTGCCGTAATCCGCACACGCGCTGAGCCGCTGGGCTGGGATGTTGTGGTGGGCGATCCGGAGACGGATCTGGATGCGTCTTCCGTTTTTGGCGCGCTGCTGTCCTATCCGGGGTCTTCGGGGCAGGTGCGGGATCTGCGCGGCGTGATCGCGGCGCTGCATGAAAAGGGTGCGATCGCGGCTCTGGCCTGTGATCCGCTGGCGTTGGTGCTGCTGGAAAGCCCGGGCGCGCTGGGTGCGGATATCGCGATCGGCTCGATGCAGCGTTATGGCGTGCCGATGGGGGCTGGTGGCCCGCATGCGGCGTTCATGGCGACGCGCGATGCGTTCAAGCGGCACATGCCGGGGCGTCTGGTCGGGGTGTCGCGCGACAGTGCGGGCAAGCCCGCCTATCGTCTGGCGCTTCAGACGCGCGAGCAGCATATCCGCCGCGAAAAGGCGACATCCAACATCTGCACGGCGCAGGCGCTGCTGGCGATCATCGCCTCCATGTACGCGGTTTATCACGGGCCGGAAGGTCTGAAGGCCATTGCCGCACGCACGCACCGGATGGCGGCGATCCTGTCCGCCGGGCTGAAGACTCTGGGTGCGAGCGTCGAGACGGAGGTGTTTTTCGATACCATCACCGTTCAGGCTGGCGAGTCCGCACCGCAGGTTCTGGCGCGGGCCGTGGCATCCGGCATCAATCTGCGCGATGCGGGCGATGGTCGGATCGGTGTGTCCTGTGACGAGACCACGACGCCGGAGACGATCCGTGCGGTCTGGGCGGCGTTCGCGGGTGAGGGCGCGGATCTGGCCTCTGTCGAGCAGGCGCTGGATGTGACGGATGCGCTGCCGGAGGGGCTGTCGCGGACGGCTCCGCTGCTGACGCATCCTGTGTTCCATGCACACCGTTCCGAAACGGATCTGCTGCGCTATATGCGGGCGCTGGCGGACAAGGATCTGGCGCTGGATCGCACGATGATCCCGCTGGGTTCCTGCACCATGAAGCTCAATGCGACGGCGGAGATGATCCCCATCACCTGGCCAGAATTTTCGCGGATTCATCCGTTCGCGCCCGCCGATCAGGTTCAGGGTTATGCCGAACTGTTCGCGTATCTGGAGCGTGCGCTCTGTGCGATTTCGGGGTATGACGCCGTGTCGCTTCAGCCGAACTCCGGCGCGCAGGGTGAGTATGCCGGACTTCTGGCGATCCGTGGCTATCACCGCGCGCGTGGGGACGAAAATCGCGACGTCTGCCTGATTCCGGCTTCCGCACATGGGACCAACCCGGCTTCGGCGCAGATGGTCGGGATGCGGGTTGTCGTTGTGGCCTGTGACGAGAACGGCAATGTCGATGTCGAGGATCTGAAGACCAGGATCGCGCAGCATGACGGGCGCGTGGCGGCTATCATGATTACGTATCCGTCCACGCATGGCGTGTTCGAGGAGCGGATCGTCGAGATCTGCGAGCTTGTCCATGAGGCGGGTGGTCAGGTCTATCTGGATGGCGCGAACCTCAATGCGCAGGTTGGGCTGGCACGTCCGGGTCTGTATGGCGCGGATGTCTCGCATTTCAACCTGCACAAGACGTTCTGCATTCCGCATGGTGGCGGCGGCCCGGGCATGGGGCCGATCGGTGTGGGCAAGCACTTGGCACCCTATCTGCCGGGGCAGCATGGGGTTGCAGTGTCCGCGGCGCCTTATGGGTCGGCGTCCATTCTGCCGATTTCCGCGGCTTACATCATGATGATGGGCGATGCGGGGCTGCGTCAGGCGACGACGATGGCGATCCTGAATGCGAACTACATCGCGTCGCGTCTGGAAGGGCATTATCCGGTTCTGTATCGCGGCACGAACGGCTTTACGGCGCATGAATGCATCGTGGATCTGCGGCCGCTGAAGGACACGGTTGGCGTGACGGTGGACGATATCGCCAAGCGTCTGATCGACCACGGGTTCCACGCGCCAACGGTCAGTTTCCCGGTGGCGGGGACATTCATGATCGAGCCGACGGAATCCGAGGGCAAGGGTGAGCTGGATCGCTTCTGCGATGCGATGATCGCCATTCGCGCGGAAATTGCCGAAGTCGAAGCCGGGCGCGTGGCGATGGAGGCCAGCCCTCTGCGGTTTGCGCCGCATACCACGGCGGATCTGGCCGGCGCGTGGGACCGCTCCTACAGCCGCGAGGCAGGGTGTTTCCCCGGCGGTGTGGACACGTCCAAATACTGGTCGCCGGTCGGGCGTCTGGACAATGCCTGGGGGGACCGGAACCTCGTCTGTTCCTGCCCGGATATTTCGACTTACGCGGAAGGCTGAGCGGCTTTTTCAGCCTGGCATTTAGGAAAGGCGTCTTCCTTTGGGGGGCGCCTTTTTTCTGTGCGGGCTCCCGATACCGGGCATGGGTTCTTTATCACAAGGGAGTGAGGTATGGTTTCACATGAAACGCTGCCCCCGTCTGCACGACCATTGAGGGGGCGGCTCTATTGAAGATGAGGAGTTTTATGATGAGCCAGACGGTTCACATCACGGCCGTTGTTACGGTGAGCGCTGAACATGCGGTCGCTGCCGAGCGGGCTTTTGCTGCCTGTGTCGTTGCGTCACGCAAGGAAGAAGCCTGCCTTCAGTATGTTGTCAGCAGGGATGTGGAGAAAGCGGGCCGGTTCGTGGCGAACGAAATCTGGACTTCGGAAGCCGGATTTCAGGCGCATCTGGCGTCCCCGCATTTCAAGGTTCTGGGTGATGTGCTTGCGAAATGCGGTGCGCAGGCCGAGGTCATGAAGATCCGGCCGCTGGACGAGGCCGCGGACGCAGTCTGAAAAAGCAGTTTGCTTTTTGGGCGGAATATATGCCCCATTCGGGGATCGACTGCTTTGCGGAGCAGCCTCTGAAAGACGGGAGAGTCTCTTATGGTATCGATGGTGACGTTCAGGGTTGACGGAATGTCGTGCAACGGATGTTCGGGCAAATTGCAGTCTGCGCTGTCCAATGTTCCGGGTGTGTCGTCCGCACAGGTGACACTCGATCCGGGGCAGGCTGCCATTCAGTATGACGAGCAGAAAGTGACGCCAGTGGCGTTGCAGCATGTCGTGGAAGATGTCGGGTTTGACGTTATCGTTTGAGAGGCGTCTGAACGGGCCTGCCGCCTAGCGTCTGTAATGCGGCAGGCCGAGTCCTTTTATGAGGGCGACGGCGCGCAGGCTGAAGCCAGCCACGACGGCAATCATGGCCGCAAAGCTTGTATTGAGACCCAATGCCGTCAGGGAGACATAGCTTCCTGACGCCAGGGCAACGGCTGTGACGTAAAGCTCCGGCCGGATGATGATAGAGGGTACGCCTGCCAGCACATCCCGGAAAATACCGCCCATGCAGGCGCTGACGATCCCCATGAGAGCCGCCGGGACCAGTGGAATGCCATAGGCCAGAGCCTTGGCTGAGCCGAATACGCCATAGGCTGCGATCCCGAGGCCGTCGAACCATTCCACGGCGCGTGCGGGCCAGAAGCGGGCCGGGGTAAACCAGACCGCGATCGCTGAAAGCAGGCAGGCGGCAATCGGGACGGAGGTGTGCATCCAGAAGACGGGGGCGCCGATCAGCAGATCCCGCACGGTGCCGCCGCCGACGCCCGTGATGGCGGCAAAAAACATGAAGGTCACGATGGTCAGGCGCGCGCGAGCGGCTTCGATCGCACCGGAAATCGCGAAGACGATCGTGCCGGCAATGTCGAGGACGGGCAGGGCGGAGGAGGAGAAGGCCTGAAGGGTGGGAGGGATCATCGGGCCGTCTTGGAAGTGGTGGGGTGAAAACAGAAAAGCCCGGCACGAAGGCCGGGCTTTCCGTTGAGGTGATGTTCTGACCCGGATCAGACCGAGTAGTACATCTCGAACTCTGCCGGATGCGGCGTGTGTTCGAACTTGTAGACTTCCGGCCACTTGATGTCGATGTAGCTTTCGATCTGGTCCTTGGTGAAGACGCCGCCTTCGAGCAGGAAGGCATGGTCTTCCTTGAGGGCTTCGAGAGCTTCACGGAGCGAACCGCAGACCGTCGGGATCTGGGCCAGCTCTTCCTTCGGCAGCTCGTACAGATCCTTGTCCATGGCGTCGCCCGGATGGATCTTGTTGCGGATGCCGTCGAGGCCGGCCATCAGCATGGCGGCGAAGGCCAGATACGGGTTGGCGGTCGGGTCCGGGAAGCGGACTTCAACGCGCTTGGCCTTCGGGTTGGTCGCATGCGGGATACGGCAGGAGGCCGAACGGTTCGCAGCGGAGTAAGCCAGAAGCACGGGGGCTTCGAAGCCCGGAATCAGGCGCTTGTAGGAGTTGGTGGACGGGTTCGTGAAGGCATTCAGGGCCTTCGCGTGCTTGATGATGCCACCGATGTAGTACAGCGCGTCTTCGGACAGATCAGCGTACTTGTCGCCAGCGAAAGTCGGCTTGCCGTCTTTCCAGATGGACTGGTGGACATGCATGCCCGAGCCATTGTCGCCCGCAATCGGCTTCGGCATGAACGTGGCCGTCTTGCCGTAGGAATGGGCGACGTTGTGTACGCAGTACTTGTAGATCTGCATGAAGTCGGCGGACTTCACGAGCGTGTCGAACTTCGTGCCGAGCTCGTGCTGCGACTGGGCGACTTCGTGGTGATGCTTTTCGATCGGCAGGCCCATTTCGCCCATCGTGGAGAGCATTTCGGCGCGCAGGTCGTTCTCGCTGTCCACGGGCGGGACCGGGAAGTAGCCACCCTTGACGACAGGGCGATGGCCCATGTTGCCTTCCGGATAGGCCTTCAGGGAGGCGCCGGGGCCTTCGATGCTGTCGAGCTGGTACATGCCGAAGTTCGGGCCTGTGCCGAACTGCACGTTGTCGAAGATGAAGAACTCGGCTTCCGGACCAAAGAACGCCGTGTCACCGAAGCCGGCTTCCTTGAGGTAGGCTTCTGCGAGCTTGGCGGTCGAGCGCGGGTCGCGGTTGTAGAAGTTGCCCGTCTTCGGATCGATGATGTCGCAGAACAGGATCAGCTGCGGCTTGGCGGAGAACGGGTCCATGACGGCCGTTTCCGGATCCGGAAGCAGAACCATGTCGGACTCGTTGATGGCCTTCCAGCCCTGGATGGAAGAGCCGTCGAACATGAAGCCTTCAACAAAGGTACCGTCTTCGATGGTCGAGACCGTCTGGGTCGTGTGGTGCCACTTGCCCTTGGGGTCCGTAAAGCGCAGATCGACGAATTCCGCCGCGTGCTCCTGGATCATCTCGAAGACGCGGGCGACGGCCTGCGGGTTCGGGGCGGGCGGCTTGCCAGCGGCTGCGGGAGCAGCCTTGGAGGCTGCGGCCTTCGAGGGACGGCGCGCGGGAGCGGCCTTCGGTTTCACGGTAGAGGAAGTGGGGGCTTTCTTGGCCATCGATCTGTCGCCTTGCATCGTGTAAACGGCTGCAAAACGATTAAGCGACAAATGCCCGTCTGTCGAGTATGGGAAATTACGCCATTTGGCGGATTCATGATTGAATCTTTCGGAAGCGAACCGGAGTTTTCCACATCTGGTCCGGAACTTGCATGCAAAGAGAGCAGCGAGACTCTTTTTGGGAAATATCCTCATGATGCCTGCTTCCTCATCCCCGGACGGCCTGAAAGACAGCGATCTGCTTTCCCTGCCGCTCGAACGGTACCTGCACGAGTTCCGGGGCGGTCTGCTCAGCCTGCCTGAAAGCGAACGCGATGTGATCGTCGCTGAAGTGCGGGCTCAGGTCGCGGCGCAGGCCCGGCTGGGGGAAGGGGCGGCGCTGGCGCTACTGGAAAGACTGGGAAAGCCGGACAGGCTCGCCGCACGCTTTACGATCCGGCATGAGCTGTCCGTTGGTGTGCAGCAGTCGAATCCCTTTGGTCTGTTCTGGGTTCTTCTGCGGCTGGCGGCGGGGAGTCTGCTGGCGTTTGTGGGCGGATTTGTCGTGATCGTGCTTGGGCTGACGGGGCTTCTTTTGGCAGCGATGCCCGTGCTGCGGCTCTTTGTTCCGCAGGATCTTTTCGTGGTGGACGACAACCCGTTCTCGATCACTGTCACCACGGATGGTGTGCCCGGGAATGGTATCCCGCTTTCCTGGGGATATGCGATCCTCTGCTGCGGTATCGGAATCGTCCTCGTCGTGCTGGCGATGCTTCTTTTGCGGGGGCTGGGGCAGCTCCTGTTGCGGGATATGCGCCGCAAAACGCAGGGGCTGGACTGAGGGGCGGGAGACGGGATTTCCATTATGGAACGGAAGGGGAGTGCGAAAGGCTTTTCAGCGCTCCTTCAGCCTGCGATGGTGCAGGGCTTTATGTTTTCCGTCAGTTCTGGAATCCGTTGATGAAAACGCCCAATCAGTATCTTGCGAGCCTTCCGACGACCATTTTCACGATTATGTCACAGCTTGCCGTGAAGCATGGGGCGATCAATCTCGGGCAGGGATTCCCGGATACGGAAGGGCCGCAGGACATCATCCAGGTCGCGGCGGATGCGTTGCGCGACGGGCGCAACCAGTATGCGCCGCTGACGGGCCTGCCGGAACTGCGTGAGGCTGTGGCGGCGTCCAGCCGGCGTTTCTATGGGCTTGAGGTCGATCCTGCGGCGGAAGTTGTCGTGACGTCCGGCGCGACGGAAGCTCTGGCGGCTTGTCTGATGGCGGTCGTGGAGCCGGGGGATGAGGTGGTGGTGATCGAGCCGCTTTATGACACCTATCTGCCGGCTCTGAAGCTTCTGGGGGCGGTGCCACGCTGTGTGCGGCTTGCACCGCCACACTGGTCCGTGCCGGAGGCGGAGCTTCGGGCCGCGTTTGGTCCGAAGACCAAGGCGATCATGCTCAATTCACCGATGAACCCGTCCGGGAAGGTGTTTGTCCGCGAGGAGCTGGAGCTGATTGCGGAACTGGTGCGGGAGCATGATGTCTATGCGATCTGTGACGAGGTTTACGAGCATCTGACGTTTCACGTGAAACACATCCCGCTGATGACCCTGCCAGGGATGCGCGAGCGATGCATGCGGATCGGGAGCGCTGGCAAGAGCTTCTCCCTGACGGGATGGAAAGTCGGGTATGTGACGGCACCGGCGGCGCTGGCGTCCGTGGTGGCGAAGGCGCATCAGGTTCTGGTGTTCGCAACTGCTCCGAACCTTCAGCGGGCCGTGGCTTACGGGCTGAACAAGGATGACAGCTATTACGAAGGGCTGTCGGCGCAGATGGAAACACGGCGGGATCTGCTGCGGGATGGTCTGCACCGGCTGGGTTTTGAGACGCTGCCTGCGGATGGCAGTTATTTTATCGTGGCGGATATTTCGCGTCATGCGGCCGGACGGGGCGATGTTGAATTCGCGCGCTGGCTGGTGGAACATGCGGGTGTGGCCACGATCCCGGTTTCGGCTTTCTATGACCCGCAGGGTGATGTCGCGCCGCGGAACCTGATCCGGTTCGCGTTCTGCAAAAAGCCGGAGATCCTGCGGGAGGCCTTGAAACGGCTGGAAAAGGCCCTTTCTTAAAAGCCCTGTGCTGTGATCCGCTCTGTGTTCAATCTGTCTGCCGGAAAAGCCGGTCTGTTCTGTCTGGAGATTTCTCATGTCTGTTGCTGCTGATGATGCTCTGGGCGCTCTTGCGACGACCGACGCCCTGTTTTTCGGGCGACCCGATTCAAAGCTGACCCGTGACGATGCCCGGGCGCTCGTTAATCGGGGGCTTGATGGCGTGGATGATGGCGAGCTGTTCCTGGAATACCGGGAGAACGAAAGCATCAGCCTGGATGACGGGACGATCCGTTCGGCGAGCTTCAACACGTCCTCGGGGTTCGGGCTGCGGGCTGTCCTGGGAACGGAGACGGCTTTTGCGCATGCGGACGATATCAGCCGGGATGCTCTGGAGCGGGCTGTCAGTACGGTGGGTGCCGTGCGGCAGGGACGCAGCGGCATCATGGCGCCGGGACCGCAAGCGACGAACCAGCGGCTTTATGGCGACTCCCGCCCGCTTGAAGGAACGGATTTTGCAGCGCGTGCAGCAGTTCTGAGTGAGATCGATGCCTATGCGCGGGGGCTGGATTCCCGGGTGGTGCAGGTCAGTGCCGTACTGAGTTCCGAATGGCAGGCCGTGCAGATCATGCGGCGCGCGGACTCCGGCGGCGATGTGGCGGACCTGCGTCCGCTGGTGCGCATGAACGTGTCTGTCGTTGTGGAAAAGAACGGTCAGCGTGAGAGCGGAAGCTGTGGTCTGGGGGGGCGCTATGAACTGGACCGTCTGCTGGCGCCGGAAACGTGGCGGGATGCCGTCGATAAGGCCCTGAAACAGGCTCTGATTACGCTGGAAGCCGCACCGGCGCCCGCAGGGGAAATGGATGTGGTGCTTGGTCCGGGATGGCCGGGCATTCTGCTGCATGAGGCCGTCGGGCACGGGCTGGAAGGCGATTTCAACCGCAAGGGGACCTCGTCCTTCTCGGGGATGATCGGTAAGCGTGTGGCGTCTCCAGGCGTGACTGTGGTGGATGATGGAACGCTTCCGGAGCGTCGTGGCTCGCTGAGTGTTGATGATGAAGGAACGCCGACGTCCCGGACCGTTCTGATCGAGGACGGGATTCTGACCGGATACCTTCAGGACCGGCTGAATGCCCGTCTGATGGGCACGAAATCCACCGGGAACGGACGCCGGGAATCCTATGCACATGCTCCGATGCCGCGCATGACCAATACGCTCATGCTGGAAGGAAGTGCGACCACCGATGAGATGATCCGCTCGATGAAGCGCGGGCTTTATGCCGTGAACTTCGGGGGCGGTCAGGTGGATATCACGTCGGGCAAGTTCGTGTTTGCGGCTTCGGAAGCCTATCTGGTCGAGGACGGTAAAATCATCCGTCCGGTGAAGGGCGCCACGCTGATCGGCAATGGGGCGGATGCGATGAACCAGATTTCCATGATCGGCTCCGATGTGGCGCTGGATCCTGGTATTGGAACCTGCGGCAAGGCCGGTCAGGGCGTGCCGGTGGGTGTCGGTCAGCCGACCCTGAAGATTTCGGGTCTGACGGTGGGTGGTACGGCCTGATCCGGAAACGCCGGGCCGTTCGAGAGACGAAAGCTATTCGTGATGGGTCATAATTACGCCAAGCCCCTGACGGCGGAAGCCCGGATGGAGCGGGTTTTTTCCCGTTTACCCGTGGACTGGGCAGTAAAAATGGAGCGTCAGCAGGGGACGGGATGGTCGGTCTGGATGCAGCGCCCGGATGGGACGCTGCATCAGGAGACGCGCGATACGCTGGTCGAAGCGCTGGAAGAGGTGTGGCGCGCCCTGAGATAGGTCGTTTTCAGAAGCTGTTATGCGTCGCGAGCATGAAGAAGATCCTGTTGACCGCCGGGTAGACCAGAAACTGGATCAGCAGCAGGACGACCATTGGCGCAAAATCCATGCCGCCCGTGTTGGGAAGGATGCTGCGGATCGGAGCCATGACAGGTTCGACGATCCGGGCCAGCGTGTTGAAAATGGAATAGAAAAACCGGTTGCGGATATCCAGGATCCCGAAACCCAGCAGCATCGACAGGATGCAGTACGCCAGTAGAATCCACACAAAAGCCTGGATCAGCATCAGGATAATGGAATGCAGGGCAACCATATAAAACCTCGTCGAATGTCGGGAAGGGCAGCCGAAAGGCTGGTTTAGGAACGCTTGTAGCCATAGCGATAGCACAGAACAATGTCTTGCGTGCAGGGCTGCTTGACAGTCTGCGAGAAGAAGAGAACTATTGTCCTGTCGTGGGGCTGTAGCTCAGATGGGAGAGCGCCTCGTTCGCAATGAGGAGGTCAGGGGTTCGATTCCCCTCAGCTCCACCACGGCAATTCTAATTTTCAGCGATGACCAGGCAGGCGGCAACATCCGGCATGCTGACTGTCCGCCCCTGTTGGAACAGGGGTTAGAAGGGCGACTGCGGATGTTCGGCGCTCATTTGAAGATCCGATGAGTTAAAACGGATACCCGATCAATCGATCTGAGGAGTACGGCCTGAAGACGATGATTTTTTCTGTCGGATTTCGGATGCTATGTTCTTGGGCGTATGTTTTTCAAGTGCTTTTTTCGCCGGGGTTGTGAAAGTCGGAATGGGCCAGAGAGGACGCATTTTCGTTCTTGTTGATGCGAGAGGGGGATAGCGTGTTTCATCAACTCCCGGAATCGTCAGATCAAAAAAGACCTGCCGGTCGAGCGTGAAATGTGGGTTGTAGAACGGGTCCGTACGGAGCGTGTTGCCCCATTTTTCAATCATGAATTGCGTTTCGTGGAAGAAGCGGCGTTCCGTTGAGGGACGGTCGTCGCTGCCGCGGCTGAGGCTTTCATGGTGCTCGGCGCAGAAATCGGGAGTCCATACAACTTTGTAGCCCGCGTCCCTGACCTTGAGGCACAGGTCAATGTCGTTGAAGGCGACTTTCAGATTTTCTTCGTCAAAACCACCGACCAGTTCAAAGGCCGGGCGGCGAATCAGCATTCCGGCGGCTGTGACGGCCGAAATTTCCTGGGGGAAATAGGCGCGGCCCGCATAGCCGCCTTCATCGCGTGGAATGCCGACATGCGCATGGCCGGCAACATCGCCGATTCCGAGAAGGACGCCAGCATGCTGAACGGTCTGGTTCGGATAAACGAATTTACCCCCAACGATGGCGACGAGCGGATCCGCAAGGGCTTCATTGACCAGGATTCCCAGCCAGTTTTCCTGCTCGACAAAGACATCATTATTCAGGAACAGCAGAAAGTCGGAGGTTTCGTCTTTTGCTGCCAGATTGTTGATGCGGGAATAATTAAACGGTTCCTTGATGGTCAGGATTTCGACATTGGGAATTTTGTCGATTTTTCGGGCAAAAGCCTCGGCTTCCTTTGTAATGGACCAGTTGTTAACCAGAATGACCTTGTAATTGGGGTAACGGGTATATTTCTGGATGGCGTCCAGGCAGCGCGCTGTTGTCGCGATCTCATCTTTGTAAGGGATGATGATCGTAACCGACGGGAACTGATTGAAGTCCCAGTTTACGGTATAGAGTGTCATTCCCATCTGGGAGTCTACTTTGGCTGGCAGGTTACGACGGACGAGGTGGTCATGGACGGCCTTGATGCCAGCCTCAATGGCATAGCGCTTGTTCCCGATGTCGGAAGCCGTTGAGTTTGCCGTGATGCGCCAGTGATACAGGATTTCCGGAACGTGGTGGATCTTTTCTGCCGGGATGTGTTCGGAAGCACGGAGAAGGAAATCATGGTCCTGTGCGCCATCATATTCCTTGTTCAGCCCACCGATGTTCTGCAACGCGGATTGATGGATCATCACGAAGTGACAGACGTAGTTCACACCAAGGAGAAGTCTGTAATTCCAGTCCGTCTTGAAGGCGGGTTCCCTGTAATACCCTCTTGCGTCAATTTTGTCCTCGTCGGAATAAATGAGATCGGCCTGACTTCTTGTGGCCTCTCTCAGCATGTATTCGATGGCCACGTCCGCGAGTAGATCGTCGTGATCGAAGAAAGCGATCCACTCTCCTTTGGCGACTGCCAGTCCTGCGTTGGTGGCGATGCTGATTCCGCCGTTCTTTTCCTGGAAGACCGGCTTTATGCGGGCGTCGGTTTCGGCAAAATTTTCTATGACGGCGCGTAGTTTGGGGTTTTTGCTGCAATCATCGACAAGGATGAGTTCCCAGTTCTGCCATGTCTGGGCCAGAACGCTCTGGATGGCTGCCTTGAAGTCCGTCAGGTCAGGATTCCATACCGGGCAGATAATGCTGACCAGCGGATTCCCGTCGATGGCGGCCTCATCGCGCGTACGATCGACATATTTGCGCAGTACCGGGAAATAGGCTGTCGCCCAGGCGTGATAGTCAGCGATTGTGAAGCCGGGCTGTGGCAGGATTTCCCGTACCCGACGGCGCAGGCGGGTTAGTTCTACATGCAGGGCGTCGATCTGATCGATCACGTCGATGATAAGCGATTCATGTTCATTGGTGACGAAGCTGGTCAGGCAGGGGCTGTTCGTGACCTCGATCATGTCAGGCAGAACGTAAAAGCGGAATTCCTGTTGATAGGGTTTACGATACAGTTCTGGCGGTGAGAACTGGAAACCGCAATAGGGGTCGCAGGAGAGGGTTTTTCCGACATCCCCCCGATATCGGTTGGCTTCAAGCTGACCAATTTTCTGGCCATTACAGGTCACGAGGATCTGCTGGTTTCCTTTCCAGCCTTCGATATCATTGCCGCGGACGACCCAGCCGCTCAGGACGCCCTGTTTCAGGCCATCCACGAAAGAACGTGTTTCTATGGGAAATTTTCCAGAAAAGGAGATGTATTCCAGCTTTTGATTCTGTGAATAGATTTCGATCGGCTTCAGACGATTTTTGAAGGTGATATTGTGTTTTTTACCGTCAAGCAGACTGGGGGGGATGGGGATGTGGAAACCAGTATTTCTGGATTGAATTCCTGCAGCGTGGACATCTTCACGCAGGTCCGAGCATTGAAACTGGAGGAATTCCTGACCGTCTGCCAGAGCATGCAGGAAGACAGGCTCTGAGGGATTTTCAGTGTCTGTGGCCCAGCCCCGGATACCATTAACGAAAAATCCATCTATATGGCATATTATCATTAATCATCTCCTCAGGAAGTATTGATTATTTAATTTCATGTAGTATTTAAAGTGTAGGATAAAAACTGGTTTATTCAAAGATTTTCTGTTGAGGGTTTCAAGTCATGGAAATTTCTAAAAATTAGCGGGTGGAACTGTACTTTCGTGGTATTCGCGGGAAATAGATGGATTTCCAGGCTTATCGTGGAGCAAAAAGTCCAAGGTCGAGATGATGGCCGTTTGAATAATTAAGCCCTTCAAGGCGACCGTATTCCACGACATCCAGACCGTAATCAAGAAGTGTATGCCTAAAAACAGCTTCGTCCCGGCGGTCAATCAGCGCCAGACTGCATTGAGGGTGATCGTGCAGATATGTTGCGGCGGCGGCAGGGCCAATGAGTTGGGTATCGGGGCCGACGAGAAAGACAAGGCTCGGTTCGGAATAGGAGGAGGATATCAAAATACTCTTATCGCAAGGTCGGACATTTTCGAAGAGGTCGGCAATTCGGGGGCTGAGACGCAGGGTCTGGAGGTTGGGGATGACGCTCAGAAACAGGCCGGCATGAGCGATGACGGCTGCGCCCATGGCGCAGAAGGCTGCCTGCTGCCGCTGCTGCTTCAGAAGCATCATGATGGCACCGAGTATCAGGGGTAAGGACCCCCCCAATGCGATCAGGGCAGAGAGTGAGAAGGTGTGCTCAAGTCTGTAGAGTGCGATGCTGCCGGCGAGACAGAAAGCGATGCCGATGACGGCCCACAGAACGCCATAAATACCGAGAAGAGCCTTTGCCCATCGTGAGAGTGCGGGAGGGCGCCATGCCATGAGGCTTGCGGCGGTAAGGATGGCAATCGCCGGATAGGTTGGCAGGACGTAATGCGGGAGTTTGGTGGCGATCAGTTCGAATACCAGCCAGTGCGGGATGATCCAGCTGAGGAGGAAGCGAACCTGCGGGAGTTTGCGGTTTTTCCAGACTGCCGGAATGGCCATGGCGGCGAAAAGCGAGCCAGGCCAGAAGGCCAGTCCGAAAACCAGCAGGTGAAAGCCGGGGGGAAGGCCGTGAGCTTCCTGACCATGGGCTACTTTCCCCAGGAAGTTGCGCCCGACCGCGCGGGCGAAGAAGTCCCCGCCGCTGATGATTTCGATGGCGACGCACCAGGGAACGACGACGGCAAGCATGAGCAGCCAGCCCCAGCGCGGGCGCAGGCGCGACCACCATGAGCGGTCCTTTTCCAGAAACCACAGGGCCAAAGGCGTGCCAAAGCCTGGAATGAGGACGACCGGTCCCTTGAGCATCAGGCCAACGCCTAGGGCGAGCCAGTAGGCAACGGCGACGCGCGGATGAGTGGGGAGGTTTTTCTGACGGTCGGTAAGAGTACACAGAAGGGCGGCTTCGATGCACAGGATGTCCAGCAGCAGGACCGTGTCGATGGTCGCCATGCGACTTTCGGCGACGAACAGGGTCGAGACCATCAGCAGGCCTGCTGCCATCAGGCCCGTCGCACCCCCGAAGAGAGTTGCGCCGATCCAAGCGGTCAGGGGGACGATGACGGTTGCGGCGAGGAGACTTGGAATCCGGTAGGGCCAGGTTTTGCGCAGGACCGAGGGGCCGAAGATTTTTTCGGCAATGGCTGTTGAAGCCGCTTCCAGCCAGTAGATTTCGGCGGGTTGCAGATAGCGCGGTTTGTCCTGAAAGCGGACGTCGATGAAGTTATGGGAGAGAAGCATCTGTTCGGATGCTTCCATATAGCGGGGCTCGTCCCGATCGAGCGGTGGGAGCGTCATGCGGCCGGGGAGCGCGAGCAGAAAGGCCAGCAGCCCGAGAAGAGCATAATGCCGGAGGTTCAGGGTCATGGGGGACTCTCCGCGCCGTTCTGTCAGGCCGGGCATGCGGCAGGATCCCGGAAGGTCCGGATCCGGTGACGGCTTCAGTGTTCGGTCAGATGATCGGGCAGGTGCGTGCGGTTCTGAAGCCACATGACGCCCAGAAGGTCACGGATTCCCACGAGGGCCCGGTTGAAATTCGTATATTTCGAGCTGCCGTGCAGTCGGGCCCGGTGCTGGACCTCGATGCAGATCAGTGGTGCGCCGTAATGTCCCAGAAGGGCAGGCAGAAAGCGGTGGACGCCTTCGAATTGCGGGATCTTCAGGAAGAGATCGCGGGAGAACAGTTTGAGCGGTGCGCCGGTATCGGGGCAGCCGTCGTTCAGAAGGCGGCGACGCAGGCCGTTGGCAAGGCGTGTGGCGATCCGGCGGGACAGGCGGTCATTGCGCTTGCGCCGGACACCGACAACGAGGGGCGTTGTATCAGGAGCCGATGTCGCGTGGTCCAGCATTTTCAGGATGGCGGAGGGGTCGTCCTGCCCGTCACCGTCGATGGTAGCAATCCATGGTCCCCTCGCGGCTGTAATGCCGGTGCGGAGTGCGGCGGATTTTCCAAGACGCTTTGGATGGCTGATGATGCGCAGGCGGGGCAGGAGCGTCTGCCGGGCTTCCAGAAGCTTTTTGACGGTGGTGTCCGTGCTTCCGTCATCGATCGCGAGAATTTCTACGGAAGGATCGGCGCCGAAGGTGTCCGCCAGTTCCTGACAGACTGGCAGAATGTTTTCTGCCTCGTTCAGAACGGCCATGACAACGGAGAGCCTTGTGGGCTGTCCGTCGTCATGGGAGGAATCTTGCACCGTGGAGGTGGGCATCGGATCAGGCAGCGGAGCGCCGAAGAGCTTCCGGCAGGCTGTTGATGCTCTGGTCGAGCAGGTTTGAGGCGATGTCGGGGCTTTCCGTCAGGCGGGTCGACACGACGTCACGGGCTGCGGCGACTGCGATCTGGGCAGCGCGATCCTGAATTTCACGGATGGCCGAACGCTCGGCTGCGTGAATACGATCCTGCGCCATCTTTTCGTAACGGGCTGCGGCGGCTTCGGCGTCCTGACGGGCGCGTTCCGCCAGACCGGCGGCCTCGGCTTCGGAGCGGGCAAGCATGGCCTGTGTTTCGGCCAGGGTCTTTTCACGCTCGCGGGTGGCGTCTTCCAGCATCTGCTCGGCTTCGCGACGCAGGCGGGCTGCTTCGTCGAGGTCGTGGCGGACGCTGTCGGCGCGGGCATCCAGATGGCCGGTGATGGCCACCCAGAGCTTGCGTCCGAAAATGACGAAGAACAGGACGAAGGCGAGGGCGGTCCAGAACCGGGGATCGTGGAACATCTTCGTCTCCTCAGGCACTGACGCGTTTGACGGCGCTGGCGACAGTCTGTTCGTCCTGCGTGCCGATCAGACGCGAAACCAGATCCTGGGTGGTGCTGGTGGCGATCTCGGACAGGCTGGACAGGGCCTGTTCACGGGACTGGGTGATTCGGGTTTCGGCGTTTGCGATCTCGGCTTCGAGACGCTTGGCCGTTTCCGCAGCGTGAGCATCCGCGCTGGCGCGGGCTTCGTTCTGGATCCGCTCCACATGGGCGCGGGCCTGCTCGGCTGCTTCATGACGGGCGCTGAGGAGTTCCGCGCTGGCGCGGTCAGCCTCGGCTTTAGCCTTGCGGGCAATATCCAGATCGCTCTGGATCCGGGTCCGACGGCTGGTCAGCACCCGCTCGACACGCGGCAGTGCGAAGCGGCTCAGGGCGAGATAGAAGCCGCCGAAAATGACGGCTCCCCACACGACCTGTCCGATCAGCAGCGGATCGTGGAAGTTCAGCTGTGGCATGCCCGCAGCCACGGCACGGCCCGGCACGGCCGCAAGCGGAGCGGCGAACAGGAAGAGGCGTGGCGTACGGTACATGTTCGACCTCAGGCGAACAGGATCAGGAAGGCGATCAGCAGGGCGAACAGCGCGACGGCTTCCGTCAGCGCGAAGCCCAGCATGCCGATGCCGAAGACATGCGGACGCGAAGCCGGGTTGCGGGCAACCGAGCTGATCAGCGTGGAGAAGATGTTGCCGAGACCCATGCCGACACCGGCGAGGGCGAAAACGGCGATACCGGCACCGAGGTCACGGGCGGCCTGGGCGATGCTGATGCCGAATTCGTGAGCGGCTTGAACGTCCATTGTCAGGTTCCTTGTTGGGTCGATTAAAAGGGTTAGTGCGAAGCTGGTGTGGCTCAGTGAGCGACGGCCTCACGCAGATAGATGCAGGTGAGGATGGCGAACACATAGGCCTGCAGCACACCCACCAGCAGTTCGAGGGCCGTCAGCGCGATGTTGATCGCGATCGGGGCGATAGCCAGGACATGGCCGAATGCGCCCAGACCGGCGAGCATGATCGTGAAGCCGGCAAACACTTCCAGAAGCACGTGACCCGCTACCATATTGGCGAAAAGTCGGATCGACAGGCTGACCGGACGCGAAAGGAAAGAGATGAACTCGATCGGCACCAGCAGCGGAGCAAGCCAGACAGGCGTTCCAGCGGGCAGGAAGTGCTTGAGGAAGCCGACACCCTGAAAACGGATGGAAGCAAGGATCGAGATGATGAACACCATGATGGCCAGACCGAAGGTCACGGCGATATGGCTGGTGTACGTGAAGGAGAAGGGCAGCAGACCGAGATAGTTGCCGGCCAGGATGAAGAAGAAGATCGCGAAGACGAACGGGAAGAATGTCGCACCGTTCTCACCGATCGTGCTGACGGCAAGGTCATGCACGAAATCGTAGCTGATCTCGGCGGCGGCCTGAAGGCGGCCCGGCACAACGGCGGCGGGGCGCATTCCGACATACAGGAAGACCAGAACGACGGCGGCGGCGATCAGCATGAACAGTGGCGACTGCGAGAACCGCAGGGCTTCTCCCAGATGTCCAAGAACCGGATGGAGCTCGAACTGTCCGAGCGCGTCAATCGTCGATCCGGCTGCCACGCTGGCTTCTCCCGTCATCTTTCGGTCCGGACACCATGTCCGAATCCTTCAAAACCCGCCAGACATTCAACATGCCGGCACCACATCCCGCCAGGGCGAAAACGGACAGGAACAGAGCCCTGTACCCGAACCAGTGACCCAGCGCGTAGCCTATGGCTACACCGACCGCGAGCCCGGCTACAAGGTCCGTCCCCACGCGGATCGCCAGTCCAAGGGATGACATGGAACTGTCACCATTACCCTCGTCGGTTACGGCGAATTCCCCTGAACGGGGATCGAGCTTCTGACGGGCACGCCTGAGGCGTTCGTCGAAGTTTCCGTCGTCACCGGCAGGGGCGTGTCCCATGAGATCTGATCCCTTACCCTGTACGCATCCTTCTTGTCCGGTCATTTTAACCGGATTCCTTCTCAGCGCAGGCGCTAGCTACCGGCGAGTCCGTTGACTGTCAATGTATTCTGCTCGCCGGAGCTGCCGAAACCCGTTTTCGGCCTAGCTGACCAGTTTCAGACGGCGTCCGCGGTTCTTCCATTCCGGGCTTTCGCCGGAGTTGCGTCCGAAAGGCAGCATGGGGGCGGGGTCTTCCGAACTCGGTTCGATCCGGGGGGCATCCGGCATGTGCTCGCCCAGATAGGCTTCCGACAGGGTGCGGAAGGCATAATCGAGCATGGAGGTCGCGTAAGCCGTGGACGGATCGCCTTCGACGGTGCCAGCGGGGCCGAAGCGCGTATAGGCGAATCGCTCCACAAAGGCTTCCAGCGGCGCGCCATATTGCAGGCCGATGCTGACGGCGTGGCCGAGGCAGTCCATCAGGCCGCGCGCCATGGGGCTCTCGCGGGGCGGGGTGAGGCTGATCTCGCCGAGCGACCCGTCTTCGAACTCGCTGGTGCGCATAAAAAGACTGTGACCGCCGACGGCTGCCCGCTGGGTGAAACCGGTCTGGCGCATGGGAAGCGGGCGGCGCACGCCACGGGCCAGTTTGGCCTGAAGGTCGGCCAGATCGGGTTCTGGTACGGCGGGCAGGAAGTCCACGGCGGTCTTTACGGCAGTATGCATGGCCGCCTGGGCCTGCGGACGAACGGGGGGAAGCGGGGTCTCGCCAGCCAGAGCGAGCGCCAGAGCGGATTCGGGAGTCAGGCCGCGGCAGGCCAGTCGGGCCAGCGTGGAGGCGCGCAGATGTCCATCTTCGCGCAGGGGCGAGAAGGCCGGGGCGAGGCCGCAGGTTTCGACACCCAGCAGGCCTTCGGTGGGGGCCGGGGCGGAAAATCCGGTTTCGATCCGGCAGAAATGCCGTCCCTCTTCGGCAGCGCAGACCGAGGAGGCGATGGTTCGCAGTCCCGGCAGGGGTGATTCCGGAATGGAAGGCGGGGACAGCTTCGTTCCGGCGCGGGCTACGGTGGTGGCGAGCGCGGCCATGGCGCAGGCCGCGTTGCGGGCGTCGTCACTGTCATAGTCCAGACCGAGTGCTGCCAGGCAGGCATCGAGATCGGTCAGGAGAATGAGGCCTGCGGCTTCGTCCTCAGGCTGGGCGGGTAGATCGAACAGGGGCAGCTCACCTGTGCGTTCGATCCGGGTCGCGGCGTGAAGGCGTCGCAGGGCATCGCAGGCCAGACGGAGGCAGGCGACGAAATGCTCGGCGGCGAATCCGGTCTCCTGCACGAAGCTGGACAGGCGGATGGTGAAGCCGGGCGTCTGGTCGGGCTGGCACTGCCACAGCGCGGTATTGGGAGCCATCTGCTGCATCAGCAGAAGATAGGACAGGCTCCGGCCCGGCGACGGAGTGTTGGCCGGAGTGCCGGGAAGGGGTGGGCACGCATCGATCGTGTCCACCCAGCGGGCTGCTTCCGCGGCAAGTCTGACCGGCCCACCGTTCAGGGTGATCTGCGAGAGGGCCTGCGCGGCCTCGTCATCCCAGGCGGCAGGAAGGGTGACGGAGCGCAGGGCGCTGTCGTCGGGGTCGGTCATGACCTGAAGCGTCCTCATGCGAACGCCGGTCCAGTGAAGGCGAGCTGTCATGGAATGAATCTACGCTCTGCGCCCACCGCCCCGTAAGCCGGAAAAGGGTCTTCGGAAGGCCGCTAATGGGTGGGAACATGGGGATATGGGGGATAACATTTTTCCGGGGTCCGCCGGGGGACGATTTCTGTAGGAGGATTGGACGCGCGAAGCGGAGTCGGGTAGTGCTGGAACGATGATTTTCACGAGGGTATCGTCATGAGCGCTGTCACGGTCCGCCATGACCGGCTGGAGCTTCTGGCCGGGTTCGCAGTCCTGGCCTGTCTTGCGGCTCTTCTGGTCGCGGCAATGGTCGGGCACCATCAGAGCGATGACGGGGGCTACCCTGTCCATGCGTCCTTCAGCCAGATCGACGGCCTGACGGTCGGTTCCGATGTGCGGCTTGCGGGCATTACCGTGGGGCATGTGACCGGCGCCGTGGTCGATCCCAAGAGTTTTCAGGCCCAGGTAACCTTTACGCTTGCCCCCGATGTAAAGCTGCCAACGGATTCCGCTGCGATCGTGACGTCTGACAGTCTGCTGGGCGGAAAATATATCGCGTTGTCGCCGGGTGGAGCGGATTCGGTGGTGAAGCCGGGCGGTGTCATGACCGAGACGCAGGGCTCCATCAGTCTGGAGCAGCTTCTGAGCAAGTTCATTTTCTCCGTGACGGATTCGCTGCAGAAGAGCCAGAAGGCCGCTGCGGGAAAGCCTGCGGCGGGTAGTCTTGCGGATGAGCCCTGAGACATGACGGATGCGCAGAAAAGTGCGTTTCTGTGGGTCGACCACGAGGGCAATCCTGTGTCCTGTGTGGAGAAGGTCCAGATCCTGCGGGAAAACGATGCCGAGCTGCGTCAGGCCCTTCAGGATGCATTTGATGATGGGGTTCTGATGGGTGTTGCGCCTCAGGCGATGATGCAGACGTTTCAGGCCATGCTGTCCGATCTGAAGAGCCCTTTGCAGGGTGAGGCTCAGGAGAAAGAGTCATGATGACACTCTGGTCGGACCGGGTTCTGTGGTGCGGGGCTGCCGGAATGATTCTGCTGGGCGGGATTTCGGGCGCGTGGGCCGCGACAGGTGTGGCGCCTCCGGCGATGTATCCGGCTGCGACCTGGCAGGGGCAGTCGCAGGCCGTGGTGCGTGTGCTGGACCGGCTGGACGCCCATCTGGAGCTTCTCACGATTCCCGTGGGCGGGAGCGCGACCTATCACGGTCTTTCCGTGGGTGTCGAAGCCTGTGTCAGCCGGCCGCAGACGCTGGCAGCGGATGCCGGAGCCCTGCTGCATCTGAAGGACAGCAGCGATCCGCAGCGTCCGCCTTTCGATGGCTGGATGCTGGCTCAGGAACCTTCTGTCGCAACTTATGGCAGCCCTTTGTATGATGTGCGCGTTGTCTCCTGCGCGGGAGCGCCGACGGCACCTCAGGCGGGGCCTCTGCCTGAGGTGAAGGCGCCCGTGCTCGCCAGTGCGGAGGTTCCGGTGGAAGAAGGCGGCGATGCTCCGGCATCCCAGCCCGGTTCTGCCTCAGGCGGTCCTGTACCGCTTGCTCCGGACAGTCATAATCCCATTCCGCTCGCGCCTCCCAGCGGTGCGGCGCCGTCCCTTGCTCCGGCCATGCCAGCGCAGCCTTCGGGGCAGCCCCTGTCACCTCCCGAGGCTGATCCCGGCCTCGAATAAGGTGGGATGGGGCGGAATGACCCAGAAACAGGAAGAAATGACAGCTTCATGATTCAGGTTCCCTTTCCCCCGTCCCGGGCAGCTCTGCTGCTTGATTTCGATGGAACGCTTGTCGACATCGCGCCTACCCCGGAAAGCGTCCGGGTGCCGGAAGGGCTCGCCGCGGATCTGGTGCGTCTTCGGGACATGCTCGATGGCGCGCTTGCGATCATTACCGGCCGGCCCATCGCACAGATCGATCATTTCCTGCCGGATATTCCCCATGCCGTGGCCGGCGAGCACGGCGTGATGATGCGTCACGCGCCCGGTCAGGCGTTACGGGAGCGGGAACTGCCCGTTGTGCCCGGGGAATGGGTGCGGGCTGTTGAAAAGGCCGCGGCAGATCATCCGGGCGCCAGTGTTGAACACAAAAAAGCTGGAATGGTGCTGCATTACCGTCGTGCGCCTGAGGCTGAAGCCGCTTTTCGGGCGCTGGCGTCGGCCTGGCCCGCAGAAAGTCACGGCTTTCATCTCCAGGATGCCCAGATGGCCATCGAACTCCGGCCAGTGGGGATCGACAAGGGCAAGGCGTTGCGGGAGCTGATGGCGGAACCGCCTTTTGAGGGGCGGCTTCCGGTTTTTGCGGGTGACGACGTCACGGACCGCGACGGGGTGAGGGCTGCGCGCCAGATGGGGGGCGCAGGCTGGCTCATTCCCGATGATTTTCCAGATGCGGCCACGTTCCGGCGCTGGCTGCATGATCTGTCGGAGGGACGCGGATGGGGCGCCTGATCATTGTTTCCAACCGGACGCCTGCCCCTGGGGAGCGGACGCAGCCTGCCGGAGGGCTGACGGTTGGTCTGTATGATGCGGTACAGACGCAGGAGACCCTGTGGTTCGGGTGGTCGGGCCATCAGCATGCGGATGCGGCCGACCGGCCTGTCCAGAGCGAGCAGGTGGGGAACGTCAATTACGTGACGTTCGACCTGACCCAGAGGCAGTATGACCGGTTCTATCTGAACTTTTCCAACGGTGTCCTGTGGCCTCTGTGCCATTACAGGACCAACCTGATCCGCTACACCCGTGAGGACTGTGACGCCTATTATGAGGCGAACGAGGTCTTCGCGGATCGTCTGGTCGGGCTTCTGGAGCCGGATGATACGGTCTGGATCCATGACTATCACCTGTTTCCGCTGGGCAAGATGCTGCGGGACCGGGGCGTGACGGGGCGGATCGGGTTCTTCCTGCATATTCCGTTTCCGCCCTGGAGCGTGGCGCGTCTGCTGCCCAGGCTCGACATGCTGCTGACCGGACTGGCGGCCTGTGATCTGATCGGGGTGCAGACGCCGGAAGACGAGGCCAATCTCAGCGGATGTTTCAGGGCCTATGGGCTGAAGGTGGCGGTCGAGGCCGTGCCGATCGGGATTGATCCTGTCAGTTTCCGCCAGCAGGCGATTGAAAGCGCCGCCTCCGACGAGGTGGTGAAGATCATGGATACGCTGGAGGGAACGCGCCTGATCATGGGGGTGGACCGGCTGGATTATTCCAAGGGTCTGCCGGAGCGGATGAAAGGATTCGAGGCTCTGCTGAAGAACTACCCCGAGCATCGGGGGCAGGTGACGTTTCTTCAGGTCACACCGGTGTCCCGGGGGGGGGTGGAGAGCTATCGTCTGCTCAAGGAAGAGCTGGACGGGCTGGTCGGGACGATCAACGGTGCCTACGGTACGCCGGACTGGGTGCCGATCCGGTACACGACCTGGCCGATCGGACGCGATATTCTGGCCGGGCTGTACCGGATGGCGGATGTGGGGTTTGTCACGCCGCTGAGGGATGGCATGAATCTCGTCGCCAAGGAGTTCATCGCGGCTCAGGACGAGGAGGATCCAGGCGTGCTGGTGCTGTCGCGCTTTGCGGGGGCGGCTCCGGAAATGCCCGAGGCGCTTCTGATCAATCCGCTGGACGCGGAAGGGATGGCCGATGCGCTTCATATCGGCCTGACCATGGACGTGCAGGCCCGTCATGCGGCATGGTCCGCGATGTATGACGAGGTTTCCCGCAATACGGCGGGGAGCTGGTCCAAGCAGTTTCTTGATAGTCTGGAGGCGATCCGTCCGTGTCACTGAACAGAACATACCGCCCCGTTTCAACGTCTGCGCTGGGTGGTCTGTATGTTCTGGCGGGACTGGTGGCGCTCGGGGTCGTCTGGTTTGCCGAGCACTGGCTGAAGCTTGCGCCCTGTGAGCTGTGCCTGTGGGAAAGGCGCCCTTGGTGGGTGCTGATCGGGCTCGGGATCATCACGATCGTGCTGCCGAAGCGCTATGCCCGGTATGGGGTTTTCTTCGGGCTTCTGTGCCTGATGACCAGTATCGGGCTGGCGGTGCTGCATGCGGGTGTGGAGCACAGGTTCTGGCCCAGCCCGGCGCCGGAATGCAGGGCCCCGGTCTTTCACGGGGGCAACTTCAAGGACTGGATGTCGGCGATGCCCGCACGGCCGAACAAACCGTGTGATTCGCCGGATTACCTGTTCGGTCTGCCCGTCTCCATGACGGAACTGGGTGGTCTGTATGCGGTTGTGGTGTTCGTGGTAGCTCTGATCGGGAGCTTCCGCATGGGCCGCTCCCGACGTTGAGGGGTGGGATCAGAGGCGCGTGCCGCGTCCGCGCCCGAAGACGAGGCTGATAATCAGCAGCACCAGGAAGATGAAGAAAAGGATCTTGCCGATATAGGCAAAATCTGCCGAAATTCCGCCAAAGCCCAGCACCGCGGCACATAAGGCGAGGATAAGGAAGGCAATGGTCCAGCGTAGCAGGTCCATGGGACTGTCTCCTTTGTCAGTAGCACCCTCTGAGGGAGAGGCGGGGTGTGAAAAGGCTGAACGGCGGCGGAGTGAACAGGTTCATTTTCGCAACATCCGTTTTATGCGGGGGCTGTGCCTGGGAAGCCCTTTGTCGATATTTCCATGGGTCGGATTCCTGTGTTCGGACATCCTGCCTGCCGGAGGACCAACATGACCCTGTTCCGTTCCCTGTATCACCAGGGGTTCGCCCGGATCGCGGCCTGTACGCTGCCGGTGACGCTTGCCGATCCGCTGAAGAATGGCGAGCGGGTTCTGGGGGTTCTGCGCGATTGTGACCGGCAGGGCGTAGCGGCGGTGGTGTTTCCGGAACTGGGGCTGACGGGCTACACGCTGGATGATCTGCGGTTTCAGGATGTGGTGCTCGACGGGGCGGTCGAGGCGCTCCGGCAGGTTGTCGCGGGGTCTCGGGAACTGCTGTCCGTCGCGGTTGTGGGGCTGCCACTGGTGCGGGGGGATCTGCTTTATAACTGTGCGGCGGCCGTGCATCGCGGACGGGTTCTGGGTGTGGTGCCGAAATCGCATCTGCCGCGCTACCGGGAATTCTACGAGCCACGGTATTTCACGTCCGGGCTTCAGACGTCCGGGACGATCCGGCTGTTTGGTGAAGAGGTGCCGTTCGGGACGGATCTTCTGTTCCAGGCCGAGGATATGCGCGGGCTGACGCTGGGCGTGGAGATCTGTGAGGATCTGTGGGTGGCGTCTCCGCCAAGCGGGAAGCTGGCGGAGGCGGGGGCGACGGTCATTCTCAATCCGTCCGCGTCGCCTGTGACGATCGGGCGGACGGATGACCGGTCGCTTCTGTGTCAGGCGCAGTCCATGCGGACGCTGACGGCCTATACCTATGCGGCGGCGGGCGAAGGGGAGTCCACGACCGATTTGGCCTGGGACGGGCAGGTCTCGATCCATGAGGCCGGGCGGCTTCTGGCCCAGTCGGACCGTTTTCCGCAGGGCGAGCGTCTGGTCGTGGCGGATGTGGATCTGGATCTTCTGCGGCAGGAGCGGATGCGGACGGGCCAGTTCGGGCAGCCGGGCCAAGCGTTCCGGACCGTTGGGTTCACGCTTGCGCCGCCCATGACGGATCTGGGGCTGAAGCGGGAGGTCGTGCGGTTTCCGTTCGTGCCGTCCGATGCGCGGACGCTGGCGCGGGACTGCTATGAAGGCTGGACCATTCAGGTCAGCGCCCTGCGTCGCCGTTTGCAGGCGAGCGGGGCGCGGCGGGCTGTGATCGGCGTTTCAGGCGGCCTGGACAGTACGCTGGCGCTCCTTGTAGCGGTGCGGGCGGCGGATGAGCTTGGCTGGCCGCGGACGCATGTTCTCGCCTACACCATGCCCGGTTTTGCGACGGGAACGGAGAGCCGCTCGCTGGCTCATGCGCTCATGGAGGCGCTGGGCGTTGAGGTGAACGAACTGGATATCCGGCCGACGGCTCAGACGATGCTGGCGGGGATCGGCCATCCTTTCGCCGGGGGGCAGCCTGTTCATGACATTACGTTCGAGAACGTGCAGGCGGGTCTGCGGACGGATTTCCTGTTCAGGATCGCCAACTACCGCAACGGGATCGTCATCGGGACGGGGGATCTGTCGGAACTGGCGCTGGGCTGGTGTACCTATGGCGTGGGGGACCAGATGTCCCATTACAACGTCAATGCCGGGATGCCGAAGACGCTGATCCAGCACGTTATCCGCTGGCTGGCGCGTGAGGGAAAACTGGGTGAGGGCGTGAGGCCGGTTCTGGAACGGATCGTCAGCGCTGAGATCACACCGGAACTTGTGCCCGATATGGGACAGGGCGTTCAGAGTACGGAACAGACGATCGGGCCGTATCCGCTTCAGGATTTCACACTTTATCATATTCTGCGTCACGGCTTCAGACCGTCACGGATCGCGTTCCTGGCGGAGGTGGCCTGGAGCGACGCATCCCGCGGAACATGGCCCGAGCATTATCCGCAGGACCGGAAGATTGCCTACGATCTGGGCGAGATCAGGCACTGGCTGGAGGTGTTTCTGCGGCGGTTTTTCGGGACAAGCCAGTTCAAACGCTCGGCCATGCCCAATGGTCCGAAGCTGGTTGCCGGTGGGTCTCTCTCCCCACGGGGCGATTGGCGGGCGCCGTCCGATGGCATGGCAACGGCATGGCTTGCGGAACTTTGTGATAATGTACCTAAAACGAACACACATTCGTGAAGTTTTGATGTGCAGGAGGGTGGGGGGTTTTGTCTGGCCGTATCCGTGCCAATATGTTGGAAACCCGCCACCACATAGGAACATGACTCGTCATGGCTTACGCTACGATCAACCCTTATACCGGTGAGACGCTCAAGACCTTCCCGGATGCAACCGACCAGGAAGTCCAGACCGCGCTGACGGAAGCCTATGATGCGTTCAAGAGCTGGCGTCATGCGCCGTTCGCCGAGCGCGCAAAGATCATGACGGCAGCCGCGAACATCCTTCGCCGTGATATCGACAAGTATTCCAGGCTTCTGACGCTTGAGATGGGCAAGATCTATGCCGAGGCCAAGGCCGAGACGATCCTGTCCGCCGAGATCTTCGAATATTACGCCAAGAACGCCGAAGATCTGCTGAAGGCCGAGAAGCTGCCGGTTGCGGATCCGAAAGAAGGCGAGGCCGTCCTGATCCACCAGCCGCAGGGCATCGTGTTCGCGATCGAGCCGTGGAACTTCCCGTTCTACCAGATTGCCCGCATCATTGCGCCGCAGCTTTCCGCCGGTAACACGGTCATTCTCAAGCACGCTTCCAACGTGCCGCAGTGTGCTGCCGCGTTCGATGACCTGATGAAGGAAGCCGGTCTGCCGAAGGGTGGGTTCCGCAATCTGTATGCTGCCCGTCATCACACCGAGACGATCCTCAAGGATCCGCGCGTCTGTGGCGTGGCGCTCACGGGGTCCGAAGGGGCAGGCGCCGTTGTTGCAGGCATTGCCGCACAGGCGCTGAAGAAGTCCACGATGGAACTGGGTGGTTCTGACGCATTCCTCGTTCTGGACGACGCGGATCTGGAAAAGACCGCGAAGTGGGCTGCTTTCGGCCGTCACTGGAATGCCGGTCAGGTCTGCGTTTCCGCCAAGCGTCTTATCGTGGCGGATGCCGTGTATGACCGCTTTCTGGAGCTTTACAAGGCTGAAGTCGCCAAGCTGATCCCGGGCGATCCGATGGACCCGAAGACCACGCTGGCGCCGCTGTCCTCGCAGAAGGCGGCGGACGATCTGAAGGCTCAGGTCGAGGAAGCCAAGAAGCATGGTGCGGTTGTGGAGGCCATTGGCCCGTCCGTGCCGGCGAAGGGCGCTTTCTTCCAGCCGCTGCTGATGACCAATCTGCACGAGAACAATGAAGCCCGTCTGTGGGAGTTCTTTGGCCCGGTGACGCAGCTCTATCGTGCCAAGGACGATGCGGATGCCATCCGTATTGCCAATGACTCGCCGTTCGGTCTGGGTGGTTCGGTCTTTACGAAGGACACGAAGCGCGGCGTGAAGGTTGCCGAGCAGATCTATACGGGCATGGTCTATATCAACCATCCGACGATGGTGAAGGCTGATCTGCCGTTCGGTGGTGTGGCCCGTTCGGGTTATGGCCGTGAGCTGATCGGTCTGGGCATCAAGGAATTCGTCAATCACAAGCTGATCGACGTCGTTGATATCGATGCACCGTTCTGATTGAGGCGTATCGGGCTTCTTTGTGAAGCCCGGTTCGACCTTTTCAGGCCATGAAAAACCCGCTTCCGGATCTGTCCGGAAGCGGGTTTTTTCTTGGACGGTCTGGGAAAGAGGTCTCAGCTTTTCCGGGGTTTGGCCCGTTCGGCGCTAAGGCGGATCCAGGGGTGTCTGGCCTGAACAAATGCCACGACGTGGGCCTTGTGGGCTTCCTTTTCGGTCGAGGCGTTCGTCATGGATGTCTCATGCTGGCGGTAATCGGCCAGGATCCGCGGGACGTGATGGCCGGGGAGGCCGCGTTCCGCCAGTGAGCACCACAGATCGAAATCCTCCCAGCCCATTGCTTCACGTGAAACATAGTAGCCACCCACGGCGGCCCAGGCCCATTTGGTGACCATGGCCATCGCATCGATGCGGTTTCCGGAAACGAGGGAAAGCGGGTTGAACGGCAGGTCTCCCAGGAGTTCTGGCGCGCCGGGCTGATGGTGGATGTCGGCACTCATATCCATCAGGACAGGGCCGTTTTCGTTGAAGCAGGCGATGAGCGGATAGGCATAGGCTGTGCCGTCATCCATGGAGGCCAGAAGTGTTTCGCAGGCTTCGGGGCGCAGGGTATTGTCGGCGTCCAGTTGCATGACATGGACAGTTTCGGCTGCATCCATTCCGATATTCCGTGCGCCGCCCAGTCCTGCGTTTGTCATGGATTGGCGCAGGATCAGGCGGTTGAAGCGGTCGCAATGCCGTTCCATCCACGTGCGGGCCAGAACAACCGAGCCGTCGGAGGACCCATCATCCACGACAATCAGATCCAGAATGGGGAGGGTCTGTGCTGCGACGGATTCCAGCGCGTCGAGGAGATGCGCCTCATAATTATAGGACGTGATGACGACGGTGACGGACGCTTCTCCCAGCGCGTCATGATGGAAAAGGGTACGGCTGGCCGGGATGACGGGAAGGGCGGAGGGAGCGAGACGGTCTCTGGCGAGACGTGTTTCCCCGGCAAGGGCTGCGGCTTCGTCTCCGGACATGGACGTCAGGGCGAGCTTCATGCGCCGGGCCTGCGCCTGTGGGCCGAAGGGCCACAGGACGGAATGATAGGCGTCCCGTGCCATGCGGACGCGGCGTTCCGGATTGTCGATCAGTGCGACCAGGGCGTCGTACCAGTCCGTTGGACTGTCAGCCAGAAATCCTGTTTCGCCGTGGCGGATGACGCGCTGGAACGGTCCGGTCGGTGAGGCGACTGTCGCCGCGCCGGAGAGGGCGGCCTCGAAGAACTTGATCTCGCTTTTGGCTTCACAGAAGACGTTTCCCGTCTCCAGGGGAGCGATAGAGATGTCGAAGCGTGCGAACTCGTCCTGCAGTTCTTCAAGGGGAACCATGTCACGCCATTCGATCTGGCCCTGCACGGGGATCAGGCTGGGAAATTCTTCCATCAGCAGAACCGGGCGATGGGTGACGGGCTCGCGGAACAGGACGAGACGTGCTTCGGGACGCTGGCGCAGGACTTCCGCGATGGTGGGACAGATGGGGGCGAAGTCTCGCTGATGGGTCCGGGAGCCTGTGGCGTAACCGATCCGGACCAGGCCGTCGCCGGCGTTGACGCAGCCGGGCTCGCCACGCATGCGCAGCGCCATGCGCGCCCGTTTCAGGGAGAGTGTGTCATAGACGTTTGGAAGCAGGTGAACGACGGGACGCAGGCTGTGCATGGCGAAGAGTAGCTCGGCGGTGGTCGTCGATCCCTGATCGCAGCGCAGGAAGGTGCGGCGCATTTCCGAGAAGCAGCGTTCGATCCGCTCTTCCGTGGCGCCAATCGAACGGATGCCGTCGATCATGTCCACGCGGGCATAATGGGGAACGAAGACAATATCGTCCGCATCGAAGACGGTCAGTACGTTTTCCGCTTCAGCGAGATCGAAAATCGTACTGACATGGCCACTGTATTCGACGCGCCAGAATACCATGACGTCCGCCCAGTGGATGTCGTCGTAACTGACTGCGGCGCAGGACTGGACCCTGGCGTCGAAGCCGGCATCCCGTGCGGCTGCGGCATTCCGGTAGCAACGGTATAGAACGCCAGGCGTGTCGGGTTCTCCCGCGACGAACAGCACACGGCGTACGAAGAAAGGTACAGGCTTTGCTCCTGCCTCTGCCTCTGCCTCTGCCTCTGGGGCCGTGACCGGAGAGAATGGGGCGCTGTTCTCGTCCGGATCGGTTTTCTCCTGAACCGGGGGGAGGGAACGGGGAGGACAAAGAATGCGTTTGAGGCGGCGGCCAGCCCGGAACCAGAGCGGAGGTATCGAAACCGCGTCAGGAACCGGCGGTTTGGAATGGGGAGAGGCGATCGGTGGCGGTTCTGTCTGCTCGGGCGGTCGTGTCCGGCGCGGCAAAGGCGTAGTCCTTGCGGAGAGCATCCGCAGAGAGACCCGGAGTTCCTGGATGGTCTGTGTTTTTTCGAGTGATGTCTTCTGTATCGTTTGTACCCGGGATCTCAGAAGGTGGGTTTTCCGACTGTCATCAAGCAGCAGCCTGATATTGCGACGGAGGGTGAGGCTTTCTGGTGTTTCAGATATCAGGAATCCCAGAAAGGGTGAATCGCCTGCGTCAATCAGGGCGCTTTCGGGGGTCAAGGTGACGGACCCTGCGGGATGACTGGGGCCGATCTGGAGAACTGGCCGAGCAGAAGGGCTGTGCGTCGAAACTTCGGTAATGTGGTACAGCAGCGGCAGGCAGGTTCCGTCGTTCCGGCCGCTGGGGGGAACGATCCGGATATCGCTGTGGGGAAAATGTATTTCCAGCATTGTGCGAAGTGCAGGACGTATCTGGGCCTCAAGGCGAGGAGCGCATTCGATCCGGCCGCCGGAAAGCTCTCTTTCCCCGGCCAGGATTATAGCCAGCCAGACAGTCAAAAAAATGTGATCCTGAGGATGAGAGAAGGTTTCGGCCTCTGACTTTCCGGATGCCAGCAGAAGCGCAAGCTGTGCCAGATGATGATCAGCCCCTGGAAACGACAGTGAAGCGGGGTTGGAGAAATTCACAGATGAACCTGTCAGGATTGATGGGCGTGTTAAGGGCGGCTTGTTTCGCGAAAAATGTAGTCCGGTCTGCGGCAGTATTCCCGATATTTATTTCTCATAAAGTTAACATTAACGAAAAATTTTTGTCTGAAAGCTTTTTGTTAAAAGCGCTGGATGGCCTGCTCTTTTTCTCTGTCGCAACATGAAACGCGAAATTCTTTGTCGGGACGGCTTTATTAAACCCTTAAATAAGAGATAACGGAACTCTGTATCATGCGCAAAGTTAATTGCTTTTGATAGTCTTGCTCTGATATATGCGAGACTCGTCGCTCGATCACTTGGGTGGTCCGAGGGCCGCCGGTGCGAGGCAACCTTTTTTAGGAGTGCATGGTAATGGCTGGCATTACTACAGTAGTTGGCGCCTCCGGACAGACCTTTGTGGTCACGGTCAGTGGAGGACA
The DNA here is from genome assembly GCF_009547075.1 of Gluconobacter aidae. Classification (GTDB taxonomy): domain Bacteria; phylum Pseudomonadota; class Alphaproteobacteria; order Acetobacterales; family Acetobacteraceae; genus Gluconobacter; species Gluconobacter aidae. The sequence goes on along the minus strand of NZ_WIPH01000016.1, from coordinate 4,123 downwards.
GACCCAATTGATGGCGCAGCAGTATCAGACTGCTGTTTCCACCCTCCACACGAGTGGTGGGCTTGCTTCTTACGATCTGGTTCCGGGCATTAATGGCGCTACGGGTACTACGACGGGTCAGGGTCTGATCAGCCAGGGTGGTGATTACACCGTTTCTGGCGGTACCACACAGTATATCGCTGTTGGCAGCTATTCCACGACCGGTGAAGACTCTCTGAATTCTGCTGTCAGCCTGGATCTCTCTGGCAGCACGGTCAAGAACGTCAGTGTTCTTGCTGGTGACTTCGCCGGTGTGTCCGTGACGGCCGGTAACCAGGACGGCACCTTCATTGGCGGCGTTGGCAACAACACGTTCAATGGCGCCAATTCCACCGGGAACTGGACCATCGCCACAGGTGACGGCAACGACACCGTGACGGGCACCAATGGTAACGACACCATCAGCACGGGTGACGGCAATAATCTCATCAAGCTGGGAAGCGGTACGAATGTTGTCCGTTCCGAAGGTCAGGACACCATCGACGGCACGACTGGTACCGACACTGTCACGCTGCTCGGTGGCAGTTCCATGGTTACGCTGGGCGCAGACGCAACGGTTTACAACAAGACGTCGCACAACACCGTTTCGGGTGGCAACAACAGTTTCATCACGGGCGGCAGTTCCAGCACCTATTTCTCAACCGGTGCGCTCAGTACGGTTTCGGGCGGTCTGAACGACACCATCTCGGCTTCCGCCGATCTCTGGCAGATCCGCGGCACGGGCAACTCGATCACTGCTTCGGGGGCGCTGACGTTCCTGAACGGGACGGGTGCGACGACCGTTTCCGCCGGGACGTCCACGCTGTTTGGTGCTTCGGGTCTGGACCTGATGCTGGTCGGTGGCTCCGCAAGCTCCACCAATCTGTTCGTTGGTAACGAGGGCGACGAGACCGTTTCGGCGGCGTCTTCCAATGGCACGCTGCATGCCTTCGCGGGGACGGGCGACGAGACCATCATCGGTGGTTCCTCTGCCGATACGCTGGTTGGCGGTTCGGGCGCGGCTACTCTTACGGGTGGTTCGGGCGCGGCAAACCTGTTCGCGCTGATCAAGGGTTCTGCGGGCGGTGACTACACGATCACCGACTTCGGAAGCGCAGCCGGTAACCTGATGGCTCTGTACAAGTACGGCCTTGAGAACAACAATGGTCTGGCAAGTGTTCTGTCGAATGCTACGGTTGCTGGTGGTAACACCACGATCGAGCTTTCCGACAACTCGAAGATCACGTTCGTTGGTATCACCGACCTGAACGCTTCTAACTTTACCCTGAGCTAATGATGGCATCTGTCTTCGGACAGGCCGGCATTGTTCAGGAAGGCCGGATCCGGAAGGGTCCGGCCTTTCGTGTTTCTGAAGTACTTTTTTATCTCCTTTTGTGAAAGCCTGACAGAATGCGGGACGACCCGCGCGAAATCCTGACTGAAAGCTATCGCAGCGCTGCCCGCCTGAATGGTTTGAGAGCTGAACATCTACAGAAGGAAAACCAGAAGCTTCGGCTTCAGTTGTCCCTGATTCAGATGTCCCTGTCCTGGCGTGTGACGCTTCCGCTGCGTGCTGTCCGGGCTCTGATGTTTGGCAGACTGCTTTCTGGCCGACCTGTGAGTGAGCTTCCGGGACGGTTTCTGCGTCTTTGGAGGCGGGACGGGCTGCTGGGGATCAGGAAAGCCGTTATTCACCGTATCTCCCGCCTGAAGCGGATCCATGGAGGCCGGAAGAAGGTGGTTCCCGGTGATACGGATCTTCCTCATCCTTACAGTGCTCCTTCCACATTTGGAACCGTGAGACTGAAACCGCAGATTCTCATCATTGCGGAACTCAGCCTTAAGCAGTGTGCCAAGTATCGTGTCTGGCAGAAGCGGGATTTCCTGAAGACGCTGGGCTGGTCGGTTCACGTGGTGGACTGGCGGGATCTTGCCGAAGCCCAGTCTGCCCTTCAGCTTTGCACGCATGTCATTTTCTATCGGGTTCCGGGCTTCGACGATGTCATGAAGCTGGTGCGGGAAGCGCATCGGCTGGGACTGGCTCCGCGCTGGGAAGTGGATGACCTCATCTTCGATGAAGGGGAGTATCGGCAGAACGGGAATATCGACACGCTTCCGGCGGCCGAGCGTGATCTCCTGCTCTCGGGGGTGGCGTTGTTCCGCCGGTGTATGCTGGCCTGTGGTCGGGGCATTGCCTCGACGGCGGCTCTTGCGGGCGCCATGCGAGAGGCGGGGCTGACGGATGTCGCTGTTCTGGAAAATGCCCTGGACGAACAGACGCTTGGAATTGCAGAAGCTCTTCCTGCTCCTGTGCCATCAGGTCGGATCTGGATTTCGTATGGGTCGGGAACCAATACTCATGATGCCGATTTCAGGCAGGCCGAGGCGGGACTGCTGGCAGCGATGGATGAAGAACCCCGGCTTTGCCTGAGGGTTATCGGGCAGTTGCAGCTGTCTTCGGCTTTCAACCGGTTCGGGGACCGGATTGAGCGTCTTACGGAGCTGACTTATCCGGAATATCTGAAGGCCCTGTCCCAGACGGATATCGCGATTGCTCCGCTGGAAAAGACGCTGTTCAACGACTGTAAAAGCAACATCAAGTTTCTTGAGGCGGCCATTGTCCGGGTCGCCGCCATCTGTTCTCCCAGTGCCGCGTTCCTGACAGTTGTGCGCGACGGGAAGAACGGCCTCCTTGCCGCGGATACCGCAGCATGGCGGAACGGATTCCTGACCCTGGCGCGGGATGGGGATTACCGGAAACGTCTGGCGGAAACGGCTTATAAGGACGTGATGGCGCGGTATGCGCCCGAGGCGATGGCGCAGACACAGGCCCGGGCGTTGTTTGGTCTTCCGTCCCGTCGGGAAGCGGAAGGCCTCAGGGTCCTGATGGCGAATGTCTATTTCGCGCCACGCTCTTTTGGCGGTGCCACGATTGTGGCCGAGGAGATGGGGCGTCGGCTGGTCCGGCAAGGGGCTCAGGTCAGCGTCATGACGTCCAGACCACCGGCTGTGGATATTCCTGATGGGGACGTCCGTTACGACGTGGATGGCATGATGGTCTTTGCTTCCGTGCTGTCTGACGGTCTGGACGGGGTGGGGCATCTGGATAATCCGGCAATGGCTTCCCGGTTTGCGGAGGTGCTTGAAGCCTGTCAGCCGGATGTCGTGCATGTTCATGCTGCGCAGGGGCTGGGAACGGGGATCCTGCGGATCTGTCAGGAGAGGGGGATTCCTTACGTCCTCACGCTGCACGATGCCTGGTGGCTTTGCGAGCGGCAGTTCATGGTCCGGGGAGACGGACGGTACTGTTTCCAGACGACCATTGACCCTGCGGTCTGTCAGGTCTGTGTGCCGGGTGTGCGGCATCTTGCGGATCGGGCTGTCGTAATGCGGCAGGCCCTGGCGGGTGCGGCCCTTCTGATCAGTCCGTCGCAGGCACATCGAGAGCTTTATCTTGCGAACGGGATTGCGCCTGAACGGATCGTGGTCAATCGCAACGGTTTCTGCTGGCCGAAACGTGCGCGCAGGCCGCGGCTTCCCGGAACGCCGCTGCGATTTGGATTTGTTGGCGGGACGGAAGCTGTCAAGGGATATGGTCTGCTGAAAGAGGCCATGCAGTCCCTGTCGCGGAGTGACTGGGAGCTTGTCGTTGTCGATAACAAGCTCAACCTCGGGTTTCAGTCGATCTTTCCGGAGGACTGGACCGTTCGTGGGACGCTCCGGGTTGTGCCGGCCTATACACAGGCCGGACTCGATGACTTCTATGACCAGATCGATGTTCTGCTGTTTCCGTCGCAGTGGAAGGAAAGCTACGGCCTGACGGTGCGGGAAGCGCTGGCGCGGGATGTCTGGGTCGTCACGACGTCTCCGGGGGGGCAATCAGAAGACGTTGTGGACGGGGTAAACGGGACGTGGCTGCCGCTGGATGGTAAACCACAGACGCTTGTTCAGGCTGTCTCCGCGCTTCTGGATGCGCCGGAACGCTTTGAGGGGTACGTCAATCCGTGCAAGGAGCAGCTTGCGACATACGACATGCAGGCGGAAGAACTGTACGGCTTCCTGAAGCAGGCCGCAGGGCCGTCTAGAGCGGTTCCACTGAACCTTG
>NZ_WIPH01000015.1 GCF_009547075.1 Gluconobacter aidae | reverse complement strand
TAATTCAAAAAGCCCTTGAATTTATTCACAAAAAGAACAATCAACCCATTATATTGATCCAATAGTACGTATTTTAACGCGCGGCGAAATTTCTTCCTGTGCCAGAACATTTATAGAAGGCTGTATACGTTCTATAATACGCCTGATCGGAAGGCGTATATTTTTTGAAACCAAAATTACCGGTACTTCTCCTTGCTTGGAAGCACTATCAAGACAAAATTTAACGCGAGATACAAATTCGTTCATTTTTGACGGAGCAAAATTAATCTGTTTTTCCTCGCCTGTGTTAGACAAATGATCAAAAACAAACATCTCCCAGTCAGGGCTCAGATTCACAATTGGAATATATCCCTGAGGTCCAATAACTGATGCACTGATTTGACGAGCCAGTCTAATCCGAACATGTGCGGCTAATGCTGCAACGGTCTTCAAACCTTGGCTGCATCCTTCTTGCAAAGCTTCCAAGATACTAACCAAGTCACGGATTGACACTCGCTCCGCAAGAAGAAATTGTAATGTCCTTTGTATTACACTCACTGAAATCTGAGAAGGCACGAGATCTACAACCAGTTTCTGCTGTTCTCTAGGCATCTCATCCAGAAGTTTTTGCGTCTCCGAATAAGAAAGGAGATCCGGCATATTATCTTTAACCAATTCGGTTAAATGCGTAATAATGACACTTGCAGGATCAACAACCGTATATCCCTGAACAATAGCATTTTCACGCAGATTTTGATCTATCCATAACGCAGGCAAACTAAAAGCAGGTTCTTTTGTTTTCTCCCCATCGAGAGAGGGCTCTCCACCCCGTGGGTCCATCGCCAAAAATTTATTCAGCCTGACTTCACCATGCCCGACCTCTATTTCTTTAATAGAAACCGAATAGGAATCGGGGGGCAAAAGCAGATTATCCTGAATACGAACAGACGGAAGTACAAATCCCATATCACTTGCAATCGTTCTTCGGAGTATTTTTATTTTTTCTGTTAAACGTGTCCCCTCACCGCTGGCTATCGCCAACAAATTAAATCCTAATTCCAATCTCAACAGATCCACTTTTAGGCTTTCTGAGATTGGAACATCTGCTGAAACAGGATTTTCGGGAACTACAATAGCATCTCCGTCATTATCCGTATCGACAACTGGAGTCCGATATCTTATCCAAGCCGCCGTTCCCGCCAAAATTGCCAAAAACAAAAAAGGAAATGTAGGCAGACCTGGTATTAATGCCAAAACTACTGCCGAGCCCGAAGCCAGAGCAAGCGGTTTAGAATTGCCACCCAATTGACGGACAAGAGCAACGTCAGCTCCGCCTTCAGTCCCACCCTTTGTTACGACAATACCTGAGGCCGTAGAAACCAACAAGGCTGGAATTTGCGAAACAAGACCATCACCTATTGTCAACGTCGTAAACGAGGTAGCTGCATCTGCTATCTGCATACCATGGCGAACAACACCTATAGTTAATCCCCCTACAATGTTGATAGCGGTTATGATCAGACTAGCAATCGCGTCTCCACGCACGAATTTGGCAGCACCATCCATCGCGCCATAAAAGCCACTTTCTTCTTCAAGTTCTCTACGTTTTTTACGTGCAACAGAATCAGTAATAGCGCCAGAGGATAGTTCAGCATCAATTGCCATTTGTTTTCCTGGCATGGAATCCAGAGAAAACCTGGCCGCAACCTCGGCAATACGTCCCGAACCTTTTGTAATGACCATAAAGTTAACAACCAGAAGTATCGAGAACAAAATGGCCCCGATAACTACGTCTCCGCCCATTAAGAAGCCACCAAAAGCCGCAACAACATGACCCGCGGCGTAGGTACCTTCGTATCCGTGACTCAGAATCAAGCGCGTAGTTGCTACCTCGAGCGAAAGCCTCAGTAGGGTTGTTAGTAGAAGCAGTGTTGGGAAAGACGTGAAATCAAGCGGCTTATTTAAAAATAACGCTACCATCAGAACCAGAATGGATAACGTAACCGACAGCGATAATCCGACGTCTAAAACAAACGTCGGGAGGGGCAGAACCAGTATCGACAACAGTGCCGAAACAGAGAGAGCAAGCCCGATATCTGAGCCAGGAAGCCACTTTTTTAAAGCGAGTATGCTCTGAGGAATATTATTTGATGAAAAAATTCTTCCCATCTCGGAAGAGAAACTTTTCTTTATATTATTCATTTTTCTTCCGGTATGGTTTTTTAATTTTCTGACTTTACAATTTCAGTCATGGTTACGCCTAAACGCGTCTCATCCACCATAACCACCTCGCCTCTTGCAATTAAGCGGTTATTGACAAGAATATCGATTGGATCTCCAATCTTCCGGTCCAACTCCACCACAGCCCCCCGCCCCAGCTTCAATAATTGATTTATCGGCATTGTGGCGCGGCCCAATACTGCGCTTACTGTAACAGGGATGTCGTAAATGGCCTGCAAATCATTAGGCGTTTTATCGCCAGAAATTTCCTCTTTTGAAAACTGTTCTTTTTCTACACTGAAATCATCTTTATCCAGCATTTTTTCCTCCTATTTTTTCCTGAGAGAGCGAGAGAATTTCTGACGTTATTTCAGAAACAACTTTATCCGCATTCCGAACAAACAGACCTGTATTCCAAGAAACCTTGAAATCCCCACCTTTCTTCGCTTCATCCACAATAATATTTATTGTTTTTTGTGTGGATTCTCCAAAGTACCCTTCTATTTTTTCAGAAAACTCTTGAGAACAAGTTAATTCCAACTGGAATTTATCTTTTATGAATGAATTAATTTTTTCGATCGTTCGCTTTGCCTCTTCCATTCCATACTGCGTCAAAAGCTCCGGAAACAGATTCATAAGAATTTTCAAGAAGAAAGACGTAGCCTGCTTAGAAATATCCTTCTCTATATTTTTTATACTATCAGTTATTCCATCTATTTCTTTTTTTATTTCATTTTTATAGAAATTTTCTATGCTTGTTTTTTCATTATCAAATGCTTCCTTTCCTGATATTCTTCCTTCCTGCAGTCCTCTTTGATAAGATTCTTCTAAAATTTCATCAGATAGCTTATTAGTGTTTTCGTTCTCGATAGACGGCGATATATCGTCATTTTTTTCTATATTACCCGGCAAGACCCTATCAAAGTCCTCCGCGTACAAGATTCCAGAAGCATTATTGCCTCCTGAGAAATTGTGGACCATCAGACAATCATCTCATTTCCAGGCTGTTCTTGATCAATCAGATCAATTTCGCCTCGGTCCACAAGATCTTTCGCAATAACAAGAATTTGGTTCTGTGCAGTATCAACATCTTTTACTCGCACAGGACCCAGATCTTCAATTTCATCCACAAGAATACGACCTGCACGCTCCGACATGGAAGCAAGAAATGCCTGTCTCAATTTATCGCTTGCACCTTTAAGTGCTAGCGGAAGGCTTTCCCGAGGTATCTGATTCAGCAATACTATCAAACTCTCACTGGAAAGATTGACGAGTTCCTCGAAGGTGAACATAAGACTTTTGATCTGTTCGGCATCATCCTGGCTCCGCTCTTCCAGAGCAGTCATAAATCTACCTTCAATGCGCCTATCAAAATTGTTAAATATGTCAGCCAGAACCTCATGGCTATTCCGGTTTATTCCGCGCGGAATATTTGAAACAAATTCCGATCTCAGTGTCTTTTCAACACTTTGAAGAACGTTTTTCTGTATTGTTTCCGTTTTAAGCATTCTCATCATGATATCTAATGAAAATTCTTCCGGAAAAAGCGCCAGAACTTTAGCCGCATGCGAAGGTTTGATTCGACTCAATATAACGGCGACAGTCTGCGGGTATTCGTTTTTCAAATAATTCGCGAGAACTGTCTCCGATACATTACCGAGCTTATCCCACATTGTACGCCCGGCAGGCCCACGGATTTCTTCCATGATTGCTGCAGCCCTGTTGGCGGGAAGAGCATTTTTGAGAAGCTTTTCCGTACTTTCCAGATCTCCCACTACACCTTCAGCAGACCCCAAGCCCTGGCTAAATTCGTGGCATACTTTTTCGACGGTATTTGACGAAACAATACCCAACTGAGCCATTGCAGATGAAATTTCTCTAATTTCTTCTTCATGCATCTGCTCGAACAAACGAGAACAGTTTTCCTCGCCCAAAGCCATCATCAGAATGGCCGCTTTTTGTACGCCGGAGATATTCTTTTCCATATTCATCATCCTCCCGCTCCTTCCTGAGAAGGCATCAACCATCCCCTTACCAAGGCAATACTTTCAGATGGGTGAGTTTCCACGAGATCTACAACTTTCTGAACGGAAGAAGCTCTAATCCGCCCCTGTACTCCACTGACAGAAACAGTTTCTTCATCAACCGGTTCAGCATTCACATAAGCAGGCTCGAGCATAGGAGTTCTTGCTCTCTCGGATTGAGAGTCGGGCAAATAAACAGCTCCTTGCGAAGAAAGATTGGCGGCCGGGGTACGATCTTCAGAAGCGGCAAAATTGAGCAATTTTCCAGAGTTGGGCTCTCCAATTGGCCGGAGTAATGGGCGCACGACAAAGAACAGAACCATCGCCAGACAGGCTGCGAATAATCCAAACCTTATCGCCTCCATCTGATTTAAATGGGTGAAAAACTTGCTCCAGCCGGAAGTCTCTGGCTTCATTTCCATGTCCATATCCGTAAACTTCATGGACATCACGGTAACTACGTCACCTCTGCTCTGATCGAAGCCAACAGCACTTTTAGTCAACGCGGTCAGCCGACCAAGTTCTTCCTGGTTGCGCGGCTGCCATGACGCGTGGCCTTTTCCATCAGACTGACTGATACCATCGACCATGACGGCCATACTGATGCGGGCAATGCGTGGCTGATCCTGAACCAGGGTCCGGATTGTCTTGCTTATCTCATAGTTATTCGTTTGTTCCTGCCGGTTGCTCTGACTTCCATTCTGCTGCTGTCCCGCATTGGCATTCGGAAGATTATTTGACACCGTTGTGTTGGTAGAGCCTTGGGTATTGATGCTTTTTTCTGTCTTGGTCTGTTGCGACCTCAGAACCTGCTGGTCGGGATCATAATTTTCCTGGGTTTCCCGAACATGATCGTTATTCATGGTGACATTGGCTTCTACACGCACATGTCCAGGCCCCAGTGAAGATCCCAGTAGATCCTCGACTTCACGCGCGATACGCTGTTCAATCAATTGCCGCTGCTCTTCCGCAGACTGACCGCCGTTCGAATTTCCTTCTCCCTGCTTGAGAAGAACATGACCACGATTGTCGATCAGGGAGATATTGCGGGCGTCCAACCCGGGGACTGCTGCGGAAACCAGGTTCACGACTGCGGCAATGCTTTCTTCATCCAACCGACGTCCACCATCCATTGAAAGAAGGACGCTTGCCTGAGCATTCTGCTCGTCTGTGGAAAAAAGCTCCCTGTGACGCAGCACAAGATGCACCCTGGCATTCCGGACACCATGGATCAGACGGATTGAACGTTCCAGTTCCCCCTCGAGTGCACGAGTTTCATTGATCGTCTGTTCGAATTGCGTGGCGGTAAAGCTGTTGCCCTTGTCGAATATCTCATATCCGACAGACCCGCCTGATGGCAGGCCACTTTGAGCCAGAAGCAATCTGGCACGTGCAACGTCGTCATCAGGCACCATAATCGTGCTACCCTGATCCTGAAGACGATATTTGATATGGGCCTTTGCGAGCTGCTCTACGATTTCACCCGCTTCATGAGCTTCCAGATCACGGTAGAGCAGACCATTTGTAGCGTTGACCCCGTGAAGGACAAGCACGCCGAGCAGGAGCAGCATAGCAACACCGACGCCGCCAAGAGCAGCCAGTCGCGGAAGCCCCAATTGTTTGAGGTTTGTTAGAAGCGCTTTCACCGGCTGCTTTCTTTCCGGTTTTTCAGTGAATCGTCATACTGATACTGGCGACTCTCTTTAGAAAAACCTTCCTGCACTGCCCACATGAGCACTCACCCCTAAACCCAACTGTCGATAATGCTGATTGTGGAGCAAAAAGGTTAACGTACGCCTAACAATGGGCATTATCCGTCACTGGAATCAGGTGGCCGAAAATCCGGTCAGATCACTCATGTCAATGGTAGCATCGCCCATATCAATATTAACGCCTGTTGTTCCCTTTGAAACACCAGTGACAGTCCCCGTTATCGTGGTCGGAAGGGCAACGCTGGTACCATCAGTAGAGCTTCCCTCTACAGCAACCGCATAAGCGCCATCGCTTAACTGCGTACCGCTGTTGTTCTTGCCGTCCCATGTCCAGGTATTTGTTCCCGCAGACGCATTGACTGTTTCGGACTTCACGACCGTACCCGTACTGTCCGTTACGGCGATCGCCACATCTTCTGCCTGCGGCGCTGTAAACGACAGGGATGCGGAACTGCTCTGAAGCGGGAGGCTCGAACTGCTCGCCGTTGTCGTCTTACCGATCAGGCTGACCGCTGAAGCTATCTGGTTGTCCTGCGTCGCGGAAATCAGGCTGGTCAGATTTGTATTGGTCTCGACCTGCTGCTGAACACCGGCAAACTGAGCGAGTTCTGCGGTGAAGGAATCCGTGCTTGTTGGATTACTGGGGTCCTGATGTTGCAACTGCGTTGTAAGCAATGTGAGGAACTGATTGAAATTTCCTCCCAGAGATGAGAGCGAGCTGCTAGAACTGCTGGCGCTCGTTGACGTACTGGAAGATGCAGAGGCTGCATTTGCTGCCGCATTGCTTTTTGCGGCAGCAATAGCCTGGCTTAGAAGCGACGTGCTGGCGGTCGTTGTACCAACTGAAGAAACCATGTTTCGAATCCTATGTTAGACGGTGAGATCGACGACGCCACGCAGAAATCGGCGTTCAGGGGCTGGAGTATCAGTCGCTGATGAGGTTTCTCTTGCCTCCCCTCTTGACTGGTTAGTGCTTCCCTGCCGCTCATCCTGGGATGACATGCCCGGAAAAGAGGGTTGCGAAAGACTGATCTGGATATCCGGAGGGATGATGCTCTGCGAGGCAGTCACGGAAACGGAACTCTGCGCCAGACTTGCGAGCAATGTATCGCGGTCGTCTTTGAGTGACTGGTAGACTTCCGGGTTGTCCGTATTGATGTGAATCCGCTGCTCTCTGGCAGTCGTTTTACCAATTTCCACATAGACTTTTTCGTGGTGGCCGACATTCATTTCAATATGGGTTGTCGTGCTCCCGTTACCGCTCTTCTGATAGAGCAAAGGCTGCTGCTCGTCATGACGGGAGACCTGTTCATTATTGTCCGCCGTCTCTGAAGCATTTTCTGACTGAGCAGCATGAGACGTCTCAGTAGCTGAATCAGTAGATGTGTTCTTCGCGGATACAGAGTCCAGTTGAAATGCCGGAACGCTCTGTGCTGCAGTCGTCACATCCGATACAGTATTTTCTTTTATTTCTGCACTATCCTGTTTCTCTACTGAAAAACTGGTCTCTTTTTGAGTGGATGCTTCGATCTCACCCGTTTCTGAAGCTGACTGTGCGGTGTCAGCTAATGACGGATGGTCTTTCTGCGCCGCATCATCCGCAGCAGAGACGTTCGATCCAGCTACCGGGATATTTTCCTGTGACGATGATGCATTCTCCGTTGAATGGTCATCAACAGCGTCGGCCCCCTCACCCTGCGTCAGGGCAGGTTTTTCTGCTTCCGGCCCATCCGCAACCAAATATTTATCACTGCTCTTTGGGGCATTCGTTTGAGACGTCTTCTGCTGCCCGTCCCCGGCGATTTTCTGAGGCTGTCCCTTATTAGCTGCCATGGGACTCTTCTGAGCGGCATGGGGCGATACAGTATTCTGAGCCGTTGCACTGACCTGCTTCGCAGAAGCGGAACGCTGCTGAGAGCTGGCAGCTTCATTGCGCTTCGTGGCGGCGGCCATTTCAGCGCTGGTTTTCTGAAGCTGGGTTTGACCCTTCTCCCGGGATGGAGACGTCGCAGCTTTTATGACGCGGGGCTTGTCTGTTGAAGCTTTCTGGCTGTCATCGGCATGTGCAGGGGTTTTCTGGTGCACATAGCTTTCCAGAAAATCGCGAAAACGCTCATTCGACGCCAGCTGGGTTTGCGGCAGGGTTTCGAGCCGCCCTGCCCCCGTTGTCGTTACAACTGCGGATGTCGTGACATGTGACAAAACTGTGTGCCTCCGGATCCGCTAACAATGGGAAACCCGGGGAAACTGTTGGCACAGGAACAGTAAAGAAAGCGTTTAGCGGCCCCAAAAGCATACGCCCCCGAGAAAACCTTTTTTGCAGGCTTTCTCGGGGGCGCTAGAGCACAATGTCAGGGGCTACAGAACTGAAAGGCTCATCCCCTCAGAAACATGCAGCGAACGGCCCCTTATGCCTCAGGGATGAATCGCATCATAAGCCGGAGACCCCGCAAAAGGTCCACGTGGGATTGTGGGGGCGCTGGGGCATACAGGTGGGTTGCCTTCCAGAGCCAACGCCTGAACCGTATGCGTCGTCGTAGAGATCAGCCCCCTGACGGCCAGTTTCTGGTTCAGCCGGACACCTGCCAGAAGTTCGTCCGGCAGAATGACCGTGGTTCCATCGCGCAATTTCACGCCCGTAGGCGTGATGCCGGAGACAATTCCCTGCGTGACGGGCAGCGGCGTCATGTCATAGACGCAGGGAGCAGCCTCGGCTGCGGAGACGGACAGAGCCAGGACCAGGCTGGCGAAAACGAGCTTTTTCAATGTCGGAAATGCCTCATGCCGGTGAATACCATGGCGATCCCGGCGGCATCTGCCGCATCGATCACCTCCTGATCGCGAATTGAGCCGCCTGGCTGGATGACAGCCACAGCGCCCGCCGCAACGACGCTCTCAAGACCGTCGGCGAAGGGGAAGAAGGCGTCCGAAGCCGCGACCGAACCGGTCGTCAGCGGCGCGCGTTCTCCGGCTTCCTTCGCAGCGTCCTCGCTCTTGCGCGCTGCAATACGCGCGCTGTCCACCCGGGACATCTGTCCGGCGCCAATGCCGACCGTTGCCCCGTTACGGACATAGATGACAGCGTTTGACTTCACGTGTTTTGCGACACGGAACGCAAACAGCAGATCCTTCATTTCCTGAGCCGTCGGTGCGCGTTTGGTCACGACCTTCAGATCGGCTTCCGTCACACGGCCCGCATCACGGGTCTGAGCCAGAAAGCCACCCGCGACGGAACGAAACACCAGCCCTTCGGCAGCAGGATCCGGCACGCCCTGCGTCAGCAGCAGACGCAGGTTCTTCTTGCGCGACAGGACCTCGACCGCTTCCGCATCGGCATCGGGAGCCACGATCACTTCGGTGAAGATCTTGCTGATCCTCTGGGCCGTAGCGCCGTTCAGCGTCCGGTTAACTGCAACGATGCCGCCGAAAGCCGAGACCGGATCACAGCGCAGGGCCGCGATCCACGCCTGTTCCAGAGTAGTGGCAGAAGCCACGCCACAAGGATTGGCGTGCTTGACGATCACGACCGTCGGTTCATCGAACTCGGCGACGGCTTCGAACGCGGCGTCCGTGTCGTTGATGTTGTTGTAGCTCAGGGCCTTTCCCTGAACCTGACGCGCACTTGCAACGCCCGGACGCTGGCTGCCGTCGCGATAGAAGGCGGCCTTCTGGTGCGGGTTCTCACCATAGCGCAGCAGATCATCGCGGGTACCGCTCAGGGTCAGGACAGGGGGAAGGATCTCACCGGCCTGTTTCGCGAACCAGCGGGAGATCATGCTGTCATAGGCGGCCGTATGCGCATAGGCGGAAGCTGCGTAATCACGACGTTCCGCCAGAACCGTGCCACCCTGTTCCAGCGAGGCGATGACAGCCGCATACTGACGCGGATCGGTCAGGATCGTGACGTGATCGAAGTTCTTGGCCGCAGCGCGAATCATGGCCGGACCGCCGATATCGATGTTCTCGATGCAGTCCTCGTCCCCTGCCCCCGATGCGACGGTCGCGGCAAAAGGATAGAGGTTCACACAGACCAGATCGATCGGCGCGATATTGTGCTCGGCCATCTGCGCGACATGGGCCGGAAGGTCGCGGCGTCCGAGGATGCCGCCATGCACCTGCGGGACGAGGGTCTTGACCCGGCCGTCCAGGATTTCAGGAAAACCGGTATGCTCCGAGACATCCTTGACTGTCAGACCCGCTTCACGAAGGGCCTTTGCAGACCCTCCCGTCGAAAGCAGTTCCGCACCTTGGGCGGCGAGCGCACGCCCCAGTTCGATCAGTCCCGTCTTGTCAGAAACGGAGAGGAGGGCGCGACGGACGGGGAGTCGGGTCTCAGTCATGATGAGAATGAAATATCCTTCAAAACATGTCCGCGCAACCGCGAGTGATGCGCAGAGGGAGGAACATGACCCGGAACAGGGCCATTACCGGAAAACCCTGCCCAACCCAGAAGGCAGAGAATGGGCACAAGAAGCATGATTTCTCCGATCCTGCCAGTCCGGACATAAGGCCAGAGCGAGAGTCGTGAACGGCTGAGAGGCGCGAAGAGCTGACACCCGCCTGTCGGAAGGTCAGCCGCGATATGCGTCCCTGCCCCCAGCAGAAGCGCGCCCCAGGGCCCACGCAGGCTTTCGGGTCCCATCAGCCCGTTCAGCACGGCCGCGGCCAGAAGCAGCATTACGCCGGAATGTGTAAGGCCACGATGACCAAAGGTCTTTGCCAGAAAACGGGAGAGGAATTTCAGCCGGCTGCCGAGCATGGAGCGTTCGGTATCGATGTCTGGCAGAAGACTGCCCAGCAGTCCCGTGCAGACGGAGAGCGGTTCAGGCGACAGGATGTGCCAGCGCATTGCGCACAGCACGGCAAAGCCGCCAATCAGCAGATGGGAACGTCCGGTCACGCGCCCTGTATGGTCTGCTTCGACGTGTTTCGCAAACCATTTGTTCACAAAACGTTCACGGATGCCGCAACATTCTGACAGCATCCGCAAAATGCTTCGAAGATCAGACCGTAAAGAGTGCCGCAGCCGTGGCGCGCTGACGGACCTTGTCCGCATCGAACGTGCCGGCCGTCACCCAGGACCCACCGACGCAGGCCACGGACGGAAGGGCGAGCCAATCCGGCGCGCTCTCTTCCGTAATGCCGCCTGTGGGGCAGAAGCGGACATTGCTACCGAAAACACTGGCCAAGCTCTTGAGCGCGGGAATGCCACCATTCGTCACGGCCGGGAAGAACTTGAAGCGCGACAGCCCCAGATCCAGACCGCGCATGATGTCGCCCGCATTGGCAATGCCCGGCAGGAACGGGACGTCATGCTCGACCGACGCCTTTGCCAGCGCTTCTGTCAGACCGGGGCTGACGATGAAGCGCGCGCCCGCCTTCACGGCACGGTCCATGTCGGACGGATTCAGCACCGTTCCCGCACCGACAAGCGCACCCGGCACTTTCGACATTTCCTCAATGGCTTCAAGGGCGCAGGGCGTGCGCAGCGTGACTTCCAGCGTGGACAGTCCGCCAGCCACCAGAGCCTCGGCCATCGGTCGGGCCAGCGTCACGTCATTGACCACCAGCACCGGCATGACCGGACAGCGGCTCATGACGGCGTCGAGTTTGGCAGTATCGAGCATGAGAAATCTTCCTTAGTGAATGTCGTCGCCAACGGCTTCGATCACGCGATCCACCTGGGCCAGCATCGCGGATCCGCCAGCTTCAGCCGGATCATGCACCGAACGCATCAGCGCGAACAGCTCACGGCCCGTTCCCAAAGCCGGGAGTGGCGGCGGAACCGGCTTGCGGCTCTCCCATTCGGCGGCGTCCACCAGAGCCTCGATCTGTCCCGTGACGGCGCAGACACGGATCATGTCGCCGTCCCGCACGCGGGCGATCGGTCCGCCAACCTGCGCTTCGGGACCAACATGAATGGCGGCCGGGACCTTGCCGCTCGCACCGGACATGCGCCCATCCGTCAGCAGAGCCACCTTGAAGCCGCGATCCTGAAGAACACCCAGAGTCGGGGTCAGCTTGTGAAGTTCCGGCATGCCGTTGGCTTCCGGTCCCTGGAACCGGACGACCACAACGACATCACGCTCCAGCTCACCGTTCTGATAGGCCGTGATGACGTCATGCTGGTCCTGGAAGACCCGTGCCGGCGCTTCAACGGTCAGATGCTCGGGCGCGATGGCGCTGCTCTTGTAGATCGCGCGGCCCAGATTGCCCGTCATCAGGCGCATACCACCATCGGGCCGGAAAGGCGCAGTAACATCACGCAGGATATCGGCGTCCGTGGACGGCTTTGCATGGCTGTAGACAAGCTCGTCGCCTTCGAGCGACGCGCGGCGGGCATAATCGGAGAAACCGCCGCGAGAGACCGTCAGGATGTCCTTGTGCAGCATACCGGCGCGCGTGAGTTCGGCGATTACGGTCGGCATGCCACCCACGCGGTTGAACGCGTTCACGTCCTCGGAACCGCTCGGATAAACACGGGTGATCAGCGGCACCGCGGATGACAGGCGACTGATGTCTTCCCAGTCGATCAGGATACCGGCAGCCCGGGCGATGGCGGGCAGATGGATCGAATGGTTGGTTGAGCCCCCCGTCGCCAGCAGCCCGACGGCCGCGTTCACGATGGCTTTTTCATCCACGCAATGGGCGAGCGGACGGACATCCTCGCCATTCAGGCCGATTTCGGCCAGACGGTGGATACCCAAGCGCGTCATGGCCTGACGCAGCTTCGTGTTGGGATTGATGAAGGCCGAGTCCGGCATCATCAGCCCCATGATCTCGACCATCATCTGGTTCGTATTGGCCGTGCCATAGAACGTGCAGGTGCCCGGGCTGTGATAGGAGGCGTTTTCCGCTTCCATCAGTTCGTCCTGCCCGACCTTGCCCTGCACATAGAGCTGGCGGATGCGCTGCTTTTCCTTGTTCGGAAGACCGGACGGCATCGGACCCGCCGGGATGAGCATGGCCGGCAGATGGCCGAAGCGCAGGGCGCCCATCAGAAGGCCCGGCACGATCTTGTCGCAGATGCCCAGCAGCGCCACGCCTTCAAACATGCCGTGGCTCAGCCCGACCGCCGTGGACATGGCGATCACGTCACGGGAGAACAGGGAGAGCTCCATGCCCTCCTGCCCCTGCGTCACACCGTCGCACATGGCTGGCGCGCCGCCTGCAACCTGGGCCGTCGCACCGACTTCACGGGCGAACAGCTTGATCTGTTCGGGATAGCGGCCATACGGCTGATGCGCCGAGAGCATGTCGTTATAAGTCGTGATGACGCCGATATTGGTCCCGGTGGGACGCATCAGATCCGGCTTGTCGGGACTGGACGCCGCGATGGCATGCGCCAGATTACCGCAGGCCAGCTTGGGCCGGAGCACACCCTTGGCGCGGTTGCGCTCCATCAGGGCGAGATACCGGCGACGGGAGACTTTTGAACGCTCGATGATACGGGCAGTCACGCTCTCGACGACGGGATTCAGAGACATCTGGAAATACTCGCTACTCGGCTGATGCCTGCGATGCGTTCAGGAAAGGCCGATCTTTCCGGCGCAAGGCACGGTATCGTGATTGAGGCATCGTACATACGAAAAGCCCCCTTCCAGAGCAAGCCATCCGCAAATGAAAACCTCAATATTCTCATTTTTATTTCAATGCATCACGCGATAAGGTCTTTTAGTTCTAAAAATAACACCACAAAAGCAACAATACGAATTAGATGTGTGAATACCGGTTTTCAGAAATCCCATCCGCCCCGCACGAAAAATGACGCGCCGCCCTGGAAGGGGCGGCAAAAGAAACTCGCAAGAACCACAGTCACTAAATGATCGTTAATTTGCCCGTTCCGTCATCATGAAATATCCATGAGAGTCAGAACCGAATATTCACGGAGACGATATATGAAATTCATTCCCGCCACGGCTGCGATTTCAGCCCTTATCTGCGCAACACCTCTGGCTGGCGCCGCTTCACTTCACTCACACTGGGAGCAGTTCAAGGCACACCGGGCTTTTCATCATCTTTCCGCTGATGGACAGCGCGCCTTTCAGGATATCATGAACGCGCGCGACATCCTGCAGACGGGTGGCAAGACCGAAGCCGCCATCCCGGCACTTTATGACGCCCAGAAGCGCCTCGCTGCTGCTGAAAAGAGCGACAAGAAGTTTCAGGCCGCCGAAAACGATCTGCACCCTGCCCCGCAGCATCCCGTTGCAGCAAACCATCAACCCGTCGTGGGACAGACCGACTGGCTCCCGGTTGGCGGTGAGTTCATCGTGAACGAAACCCTTGCTCCCGAAAAGAAGACGGCGGTTGCCTCGGCAAATGCACAGCTGAAATCCGGCAATACGGATCAGGCCGCTGAAACCATGAAGGTCGTCGGCGAAGATACGGACTTCATTCTGGCTCTTGCTCCCATCATGCCGGTCCAGGGCGCGGTCTATCGTGCGACCGTGTTCACGGAAGGCCATCACCCGCAGGAAGCTGTTGATGCGCTGAATCAGGCTCTGGATTCGGTGATCTTCGTTTCCGAAAACGCCGTTGAATCACAGGCTCCCGCCACCGCGGCTCCGGCTCCGGCTCCGGCTCCGGCTCCGGCTCCGGCTCCGGCTCCGGCATCTGCCAAGAAGTAATCTTCACGACACTGTCTTCAGACAGAAAAAGCGCGGCAGGTCAGACCTGAAGCGCTTTTTTTGTGCCTGTTTTTCAGGCTATCTCAGCTCCAGGCGGAACCCTGTACCGGAAGCAGGATCGCATTTTCCATGGCGAGCAGATCACCGCCAATCTTCGGAGGCCACACACCGCTGGCTATGGCCTGCGCCCGGATCTCCAGACGGGCATTCATGTCCGCATACGGCCAGATATGCGCGAGCCTGGGTGTTCCTTCAATCGAGATCATCCCGCAAAGCAGCGGGGAGAGTTCCAGCCGTACCGGAACCGCAGCGGCAAAAGCCTCTTCCACGTTCCCGACCTGCCCAAGCTTCAGATCGTAGCAGCGCCATTCATAGAGGCTGCCGTGCTCCCCGGCTGGAAGCAGCGGGGAAATGATACGCCAGCTTGTCACCGCGACATTCTGAACGGGTTCTTCAGGAATGGCTGCAAGCACATCCGGACGCCCTTCCAGAAGAGCATCATAGGTATCTGCCGTCCGGAAAAGAACAACCCGGTTCAGGACACCGATCTCGCTCACCCAGACGGCGAGCCCGTCACGGCCCGTGAGAGCAGAAACCACCTGCGGCATCTGTCCGATGCGGACATCGAGAACGATGGTTTCTGCGTAACTCATGGGCTGTCTCCGGTTTATTTCCCTGCCCGCTGGGCAGCGACAAAGTTTTCCAGCCAGTGGATCGTATAATCCCCCTTCTGGAAAGACGGGTCCGCCAGAATCTTCTGATGCAGCGGAATAACCGTCTTCACACCGTCAACCACGCATTCGTCCAGGGCACGCTGCATGCGGGCAATGGCTTCGGCGCGGGTCGGAGCGTGAACGATCAGCTTGGCGATCATGCTGTCGTAATAAGGCGGGATGCGATAGCCAGCGTAAATGGCGCTGTCCATACGAACACCCAGTCCACCCGGAGCATGTAACACCTTGATCGTGCCGGGACTCGGCATGAAGGTTTCCGGATCTTCGGCGTTGATACGGCACTCGATGGCATGGCCGGACATCCTGACGTCCGCCTGCGTGTAACCAAGCGGTTCACCGGATGCGATGCGGATCTGCTCGCGCACGAGATCCACGTTACAGACCATCTCCGTCACCGGATGCTCGACCTGAAGGCGCGTGTTCATCTCGATGAAGCAGAACTGACCGTCCTGATACAGGAACTCAAGCGTTCCGGCATTGCGGTAGCCCATGCGTGAGAGGGCCTCGGTCGCGGTACGGCCGATTTCCTCACGCTCGGCATCCGTCAGGGCCGGCGAACCGGCCTCTTCCAGCAGCTTCTGGTGACGACGCTGGAGCGAGCAGTCACGCTCACCGAAATGCACGACATTGCCATGCGCATCACCGAGGATCTGAAGCTCGATATGACGCGGGCGGTTCATGTACTTCTCGAGATAGACCTCGTCGTTGCCGAAGGCCGCACGGGCTTCGGCACGCGCCACGGACCAGGCTTCCTCGATATCGTCTGCCGTCTGCGCCACCTTCATCCCGCGACCACCACCACCGGCGGCAGCCTTGATCAGGACCGGATAGCCGACCTGTTCAGCGACTTCACGGGCGGCCTGAAGATCCGGCAGGGCACCATCGGAGCCCGGAACCAGCGGCACACCAAGCGCGCGCATGGTCGTCTTGGCCGTAATCTTGTCGCCCATCGTGCGGATGTGCTCGGCCGTCGGGCCGATGAACGCAAGGCCGTGTTCTTCCACGGTCTCGGCAAATTCGGCGTTTTCCGACAGGAAGCCATAGCCCGGATGAATGGCGTCCGCCCCCGTGATCGTCGCAGCCGAAAGAATGGCTGCGACATTCAGGTACGAGTCACGCGCACTCGGCGGACCGATGCAGACGGCTTCATCGGCCAGACGCACATGCATTGCATCGGCGTCGGCCGTCGAATGCACGGCAACGGTTTTGATGCCCATCTCGCGGCAGGCGCGCTGGATACGCAGCGCGATCTCGCCCCGGTTGGCAATAAGGACCTTGGAAATCATTACTCGATGATCGCCAGGGCTTCGCCGAATTCGACCGGTTGCCCGGATTCGACAAGGAGCTTGGTCAGCGTGCCGGCGCGGGGCGCCTTGATCTGGTTGAAGGTCTTCATGGCTTCGATGAGCATGATGGTCTGACCTGCGGCAACCGCCTGGCCTTCAACGGCAAATGGGGGAGATGCCGGATCCGGCGTCAGATAAGCCACACCGACCATCGGGCTCGGGACCATGCCCGGATGCTTGGCCGGATCTGCCGGAGCGGCGACGGGCACAGCGGCGACCGGAGCAACAGGGGCCACAGGTGCAGCGGCCGGAGCAGCAGCCTGGACCACGCTGACATTGCGGGCCACACGGATCCGGCTTTCAGCTTCGGAAATCTCGATTTCGGTCAGGCCGGTTTCCGTCAGAATATCGGCCAATGCCCGAATGGCATCCTTGTCCACGAGCATACGGCTCATCCTTCGTCTTCGATCATGTCGGTTATTGCCTGAAGCGCGTGCGCGTATCCCCTGACGCCGAGGCCGCAGATCACGCCGATGGCGGCCTGCGAGACGTAGGTGTGATGACGGAACGGCTCCCTGCGATGGATATTGGAAATATGAACCTCAACCACGGGCAGTTCGACCGCAAGAAGCGCATCGAGCAGGGCAATCGAGGTATGCCCGTAAGCGGCAGGATTGATCACGATTCCGTCTGCACGGCCGCGACATTCCTGCACCCAGGACACGAGCTCACCCTCTCCGTTCGTCTGGCGGAAATCAATGGCGACATCAAGCCGTTCGGCAGCCTGAATGCACACCTGCTCAACGTCATCGAGCGTGGCGTGACCATAGATTCCGGGCTGGCGAAGACCCAGCATGTTGAGATTCGGACCGTTGAGAACGGTGATCAGAGGGCGTTTCATCTGGCCGCGCGATAGCACTTTCGGAGCCGTCATGAAAGCGTCATTGCCCTATTGCTGCCGTCTTCAGGGTGTCCAAAAGAGGACAGGGCCGCATTTTTGTGCTATCTGGTGCGATCTGAGCCCGTCCCGTCCACTGGAGAAGAACCTGATATAGTGCGCTTTGATCTGTCTGTCCTTCGCAATCCCATACGTTGCATTCCCCTGCGCAGCATGACGTTCGCCGTGGCGCTTGCCGGGCTGGCCAGTCATCACGCCGCTCACGCGAGCGACGATTCTGCCGCTGATGGAACGCCGAAGACGAGCTGGGCAGACTCCGTTCGGGCCGCACTTGCAAACCGTGCCCACCAGGCCGCTCACACCTGGTCCCAGCATGGCATGGCGAGCTGGTATGGACGGCATTTTCATGGACGGCGCACGGCCAGCGGGACGACATTCAACACCAACGATCTGACAGCAGCACATCCTTCCCTGCCCCTCGGCACGAAACTTCTCGTGACATCCCAGGATACAGGACGCTCCGTCGTGGTGACAGTCAATGATCGTGGGCCTTTCAACAGCCGCATCATCGACCTGTCCCATGCCGCCGCCGCAAAGATCGGTATGCTCGGCGCGGGCACGGCCCATGTCACGATTGCGAAGATGACGGATATTGCGCCGTCCATGCATCCCGCCACAGAGCCGGAAGTGGCCGAGGCGGATCCGTCGGATACGAGCGCGCAGGCCATTCAGGCCGCAGGAACCAGCATCGCCCCCGTCTCACGGCACGGCAGCGGCACACATCGTACGCCGCACCACCATCACTGATCTTTACGGCGGCCTGACCTGACTGTCAGGCTGCGCCGGTCTGAGGGGGGACTTCCTGACTCTGACCGGCCCGGGCTTCGAGGCTGGCATTCAGTTCCGCCCCGAACAGAACGACATACGCACTCACGAAAAACCACATCATGATGGCAGCCACGGCACCAAGCGGCCCGTAGGTTGCGCCGTAGCTCGCGAAATGCGCGACATACCATGAAAAGCCGAGCGACGTGATGACCCACAAAATGGTCGCCAGTGCCGAACCTGGAAAAATCCAGCGCCACTGCGTATGCACACGGCAGGGTGCAAAGCGGTAGAGCAGCGTCACCGCGATGAAGACGAACAGCAGCATCAGAAGCGGCGCGAGCGTGTGCACGACCATCGGCGCGCCGTAAGAGAGCAGCAGATCAACCGGAAATGGCGGATCGCTCAGGAAACTGACATGACGCGGCAGATAATCCACCAGTGCCGGTGCGGCCACCATCAGGGCCAGTGTCAGCGCAGCCCCCAGAATAGCCGTCAGCGTAGTGGACAGTGCGATGGCCTGGAACTTCAGGAAGCTCCGGGTTTCCTGGGCATTATAGGCCATGTTGAGCGCGGAAAGGATCGACTTCGTGCTCGCCGAGGCTGACCACAGGGCGACCGCGAGCGAGAAGATCAGCCCGATCGTCAGGGATGAATGAGGCTGGGAAATCAGTTCGTGAATCCGGTCCCCGATCAGGTCATAAGCCGAGGGCGGCAGCAGATGGCGGAGGACTTCGAGCTGAGGCTCGACTGTCTGAAGATCAAAGGCCAGACCGTAGAGGGAGATCAGGCTGGAAATGGCCGGAAAAAGGGAAAGCGTGGCATAGAAGGCGCACCCCGCAGCCGACAGCGATGTCTGGCTTGAGCCCACTTCGGCGAACAGATGCTTCGCGATGACGCGCCAGGCCGCATGGTGCAGCCGGTCCGGAGACGATGTGCCGTCCGGATCAACCATGCCGGCCACGACAGGTGTGTGTCCGGTTTCCGAAGGTACGGCACGTCCCGACACGGTTCGGGAACCGGAGAGGGTCGCAGATTCGGGGGTCAAACTCACGCAGGGTGTCCTCGGCAGTTTCCTGTTGGGGGCAGCAGTCTTGGCGTCTTTGCCGTTCCATGCCGGATGTCCGTAACGACAGGCCCGGATTGAACAGCATCCACCAGCACAGACGCGGAAGATGCCTTCAGCGTTCCGAATTCGCCCTGATTCAACTCACCAATATTGGCAAAACCATCACAATGCAAAATTATCGGTTGCACGCAGGAAGATTTGGTTCCATATCCCGCCCCCACGCAGCAACGCACGTGCCACTGGCCCACTCGAGGTTACGCAACGACGTCAAGCGTTCTGGCCTTCAGGAATCCACTCTTTGTGGATTCCCGCTATTCGCCGGTCCGTTCGACCGTTTCGCAACACACTCGCAGGGCGATATCGTTCCCTGACGAGTCCGGTTCTGGGAATTGAGTGTCATGACTCCCAAAATCACCCGCTTCCTTGCCGAGCAACAGCCGGCAACCCCTTGCCTCGTCGTCGATCTCGACGTCGTCGGGGCGCATTACCGTGCCCTGCACGATGCACTCCCGGAAGCGAAAATCTACTACGCCATCAAGGCCAACCCGGCCCCGGCCATCCTCGATCGCCTCGTGGGCCTGGGCTCGTCCTTCGATGCCGCATCCATCGCGGAAATCCGGATGTGCCTGGACGCTGGCGCAACGCCGGACCGGATTTCCTACGGCAACACGCTGAAGAAAGCCGAATGGATCCGCGAAGCGCATGATCTGGGCATCAGCCTGTTCGTTTTCGACAGCATCGAAGAACTGGAAAAACTTGCAAAACACGCTCCCGGCGCGCGCGTTTTCTGCCGCCTCGCAGTCGAGAACGAAGGCGCGGACTGGCCCCTGTCGCGCAAGTTCGGCACCACGCTGGGCAACGCGCGCGCGCTGATGCTGCGTGCCCGTGAACTGGGCCTGAAGCCTTACGGCCTGTCCTTCCATGTCGGCAGCCAGCAGACGGGCGTTGCCGCTTACGATCATGCGATCGCCAAGGCGGCCGGCCTGTATCATGATCTGCGCGCGCAGGGCGTGAACCTCCAGATGCTCAATCTGGGTGGCGGGTTCCCGACGCATTACCGCGAGAACGTACCCTCCGTTCAGGATTTCGCCGACACGATCCATGCGTCCCTCAGGACACATTTCCCGGACGGTGCGCCTGAAATCCTGCTGGAGCCAGGCCGCTACATGGTCGGGCAGTCCGGCGTGGTGTCGAGCGAGGTCATCCTCGTCAGCCGTCGCGGCGGTGCCGTAACCGATCCGCGCTGGGTCTATCTTGATATCGGGCGCTTCGGTGGCCTGGCCGAGACGGAAGGTGAAGCCATCCGCTACACG
This sequence comes from Gluconobacter aidae, assembly GCF_009547075.1. Classification (GTDB taxonomy): domain Bacteria; phylum Pseudomonadota; class Alphaproteobacteria; order Acetobacterales; family Acetobacteraceae; genus Gluconobacter; species Gluconobacter aidae. The sequence goes on along the minus strand of NZ_WIPH01000015.1, from coordinate 39,915 downwards.
TTCCGCACGTCCCGCGATTCAGACGACGCCAGCCGCTCCCCCTGCGTGGTCGCTGGCCCAAGCTGCGATGGCGTGGACATCATGTACGAGAAGAACCGCATTCCCCTCCCCGACTCTTTGGAATGTGGGGACCGCGTCGAGATCCTCGCCACGGGCGCATATGTCTCGACCTACGCCTCTGTGGGCTTCAACGGCTTCCCGCCGCTGGCCGAATATTACATCTGAAAACGCCCTCTCTCTGGACGCGGGCGTAAAGCCTTCCGATATGAAACAGACAGGCATTCCTGTCTGCCATCCTTGTGGAAGGTTTTTTCATGAAGCTCAGCGCACGTAACCAGCTCAAGGGCGCGACGACGTCCCACATCACCATCGATGTCAACGGCACGGTCATCACCAGCGCCATTACCAATGAAGCCGTCGCGGATCTTGGCCTCGAAGTCGGCAAAGAGGCCTATGCCGTCATCAAGGCTTCCAGCGTCATGGTCGGCGTAGACTGAGTGTTCAGGGACTGAGTGTTCAGGAAGCGCTTCGGGAGCCTCAGTTCCTGAAAGACGCTTCCAGCCCGGACTGGTATCCCAGCGCGGACAGCAGATCATCTGCGGAAATTTCGAGGTTCAGGCAGGCCAGCCAGCAGAACCCGACCACTCCGACAGCCAGCAGCAACAGACAGACCGTCATATGTTCCAGCTCCTCAAGTCCCCGGCGCTGCGGTGTTGCCCCGTTCCGGGCGGAGCGTCCACTCAGCGACATCATCAGTGCATCACCCGGCTGGCGCCATGCGACATGCCAGCATGTAAAGGCCCGCTATCCTGCGGCCACAGAACCCGCATGCGCGACGGGCTGACCGACCGCCAGCGGTTGATCGAGGACAGCGCCCCTCCCCCCGAAATCGTGGTCTCGTCTTTCAGCAGTTTCTTGGGCAGCCAGTGCCCGGCTCCTGCAAGACAGTCCGCCAGCAGGGTCAGCGCGGTGGCCAGGCAGCCCTGGACAAATCTGTCGGGGAAGACTTCTGCCAGAAGCACGAAAACCTCGCGCTGGCCCTCGTTCTGAGCCGCGATGATCCCGCGCAGGAAGCGTTCCTCCAGCGCCGTCAGGGACTGCATGCCCGGTGGGTTCACCGCAAGCCGTGGCTGATCCGCAACCTTCAGGAGATGGGTGGCGTCCGCAAAAGCTCCTTCCGCGGCATCGAGGGCCGGGCGGAAACAGACAGGAAACAGACCGTCGGTCGTTTTTGTCTCGGGACAGCCTGGCAGGCGGTAATGGCTGATGAGGCAGCGGATACTCCACAGCGCGAGGCGTTCACAGCAGCAGAGGTCGGACAGGGAAAGTGACAGCCGTGTCATGGGAAAACTCCGAATCAGCAGAACCGGAATCACCCTAATTGAGAATGATTTGCAATTACAACTTAAAAACGCTCCGCAGGGCATAAAGATATGGCCCCGCGGAAACGCTCAGTCAGTGATGATGGTGGCCGCAGCTTCCATGATCGTGACCGTGGCCATGATCGTGATCGTGCGTCCCCGTCTCCGAGACACGCGGCGCGGTCTGGCAGTGATGGCAGGCCACCCATTTGGCATCCCCGTCCAGATAGTGCTCTTTCTTCCAGACGGGCACGCGATGCTTGATCTCGTCGATGATGTAGCGACAGGCCCGGAACGCCGCATCCCGGTGCGGCGCCGAAACGCCGATCCAGACCGCGACATCCCCAACCTTCAGGCTGCCCGTGCGATGCATCGCCACGGCCTGGCTGATCTCGAAACGCTCCAGCGCCTCGGCCACGATCCGCTCGCCTTCGAGCTGGGCCAGCGCCTCATAGGATTCATATTCCAGACCATCCACCGGACGGCCCTCGTTCCTGTTGCGGACCCAGCCTTCAAACGTGCAGAATCCGCCTGCCTCAGCCAGATGCAGATCCTCGCGCAGCACGTTCAGGTCCACGGGCGCGGACGCCATGCGAAAGCGGCTCATCCGCCTGTCACCGGCGGAATGAACACGATATGGTCCCCGTCCTTCAACGTCTGTGTCCAGGGCGCAAAATCCCCGTTGATCGCCACGCGAAGCTTTGAGGCTTCAAATGGGAAAGCGTATTTCTCTCGCAGTTCCTCATAAAGCGGCCCCACGGTCGCGAAGGCGGTCTCAAGCGACTGCTCCCGCGTTCCGGCAAGCTCCCGGAGCTGCGCGAAATATTCCAGTGTCAGGCGAATCATCGGCCCTCCCGGCTGATCCTTCAGGCGCCGGGCCGCATCCTCGCGTTCCTCCGGCGTGTTGATGTTGTCGAGCGCACCATGCCGATGCGGCTCCAGCAGCTTCGTCGGGCTGTTGATCAGCAGTTTGCGCGGACAGATGCGCCCGCCCGCGACCTGCTTTTCCAGTCGATCAAGCGCCTCCGGCTCCCAGATGGCGCAGAGTGGTTCGGACAAGCCGTCATGCTCGCTGCGATAGGACACGGCCACATGCTCTCCATCCCTTGCGGCGATCAGGGTATCGAGCGTGCCGCGATCCAGCATCGGCAGATCACAGGCCAGAACCAGCCAGGCCACATCCGGATAATCCCGATGGGCCGACAGCAGCCCGGCCGTCGGTCCGTCAACGTCTACCGTATCGATGATCTGCGGAAAGCTGGAGCGCAGCGGGTCGGACGCCTGATCCGGCCTCACCGATACGAAACACCGCTCCACCACAGGCGTCAGAGCTTCGAACGCCGCCTGAAGCTGCGGTTTGCCATGATAATCGAGCGCGGCCTTGTCCGTTCCCATGCGTTTGCTGGCACCGCCCGCAAGGATCAGCCCGTAAAGTGGTGTCATGCTTCAATCCGCTGGAAGTCGCGCTTGCCGCCTGCTTTGCCCATCAGCCGGACCTCGCGGATGACCATGTCGTGGGACATGGCCTTGCACATGTCGTAAATCGTGAGTGCGGCAACAGAAGCCCCGGTCAGCGCCTCCATTTCCACGCCCGTCCGTCCCTTGCACGAGACGCGGCAGTCAATCACCGCCTCATCACCTTCGATCGTGATATCCACCCGGCAGCCACTGAGCGAGAGCGGATGACACAGCGGAATGAGCTGCGACGTCGATTTCACGCCCATCACGCCCGCAATCTGCGCCACGGTCAGCACCGCCCCCTTGGCCGTCATGAACCCGGCTTCAGACAAGGTCCGCGCCATTTCGGACGGAAAAACCAGACGCGCCTGGGCATGAGCGCTGCGTTCCGTCACATCCTTGCCGCTGATATCGACCATGCGCGGATCCTCGCCGCGCTCGTTGACATGGGTGAGCGTCTTCATCGTCTTCGATCTCCCGGTCTGGTCACCGATTCTAGCCGCCGATATAGTTCATCTCGATGCGGCGTCGTGCGGGCGCATCCGAAGAAGCGGCCCGTTCCTCACTATACCTGTCCGCCCGGCGGCGCCACACCTCGGCCAGTAAGTCGCGCAGGGCTGCGTCATCCGCATCGCTGCGTAAAAGCGTGCGCAGATCCGTGCCATCCGAGGCGAACAGACAGGTATAAAGCTGCCCTTCCGACGACAGCCGCGCCCGCGAGCAGTCCCCGCAGAATGGGGCGGTCACGGAGGAAATGAAGCCAACTTCCCCGGCTCCATCGCGATAGCGGTAGCGGCGCGCCACTTCTCCGCGATACTGTGCGTCCACCGCTTCAAGTGACCAGTGCGCATCAATCCGCTCCAGCAGTTCGCGCGATGGAACCACCTCCGCCCGCTCCCAGTGATTGCGCGTCCCGACATCCATATATTCGATGAATCGCAATACGACCCCCGTATGACGGAACCGTTCGGCCAGAGCCTCGACACCAGCATCGTTCAGCCCCCGCTGAATGACGGTATTGAGCTTCACGCCACCTGAAAATCCCGCCTGCGCGGCACTGTCGATCGCATCCAGAACCGGTTCAAGCTGCGCCCGTCCGCCACTCATCCGGGCAAAGACCGCCGGATCCAGACTATCGAGACTGACCGTCACGCGATTCAGCCCGGCTGCTTTCAGATCCCGGACATGCCGCTCCAGCAGAACCCCGTTCGTAGTCAGGGCAATGTCTTCCACACCCTCGATGGCGGCCAGACGCGCCACAAGTTCCGGCAGTTTCGGACGCAGCAACGGCTCCCCACCCGTCAGACGCAGCTTGCGGACACCAAGTGAGACCGCCACACGCGCCACACGCTCGATCTCGTCGAAGCTCAGGCGTTCTTTCGGCTCCAGAAAGCGGAAATGCTCGTGATAGGTCGCTTCCGGCATGCAGTACGGGCAGCGGAAATTGCAGCGGTCCATGACGGAAATCCGCAGATCATGCAGCGGACGGCTGAAACGATCGGTCAGGGCTGACGTCTGGTTACCAGCCATGAAACATCGCGGCTGTTCCACGGGGCGCCACACCGTCACCATGCGGCAGTTCCACAAATCCGTCCGTGGACGCCAGGAAGCTGAAATCTCCGGAGGTCGGCATCGGGCACGGTGTTGCCAGCGCCTGGCCCGTAGCGTCATGGCGGACTTTGACCGGCAGGAACCGGGTGAGAGTCGGGATCAGATCGGCCTCCGCATCGAGCATGACCGTATAAGGCTCGGGACGGCACAGCCGCTGCCCCGCCAGCAGCATGGGCATGACATACCGCACACCACAGGTCGTGGCAGACACCGGATTGCCCGGCAGACCGAACACGCGCTGTCCCTCTGGCCCCACACCAAACCAAAGCGGCTTGCCCGGACGCTGCGCCACCTTGTGGAAGACCCGCTCCACCCCGATTTTCGACAGCGCCCTGGGAACATGATCGAACGCCCCCATCGACACACCCCCGCTCAGGATCAGGACGTCATGACGCAAAAGCTGTTCACGAAGGGCCACGACCGTCTCCGCGAGATCATCGGAGACAACGGACCGCTCGATACAGTTGAACCCGCGCGACAGTAGCGCACCCGTCAGGGCGTATTCGTTGGAACGCCGGATTTCCCAGTCCCGCACCGACGCACTGACATCCACAAGCTCATCGCCCGTGGCCACGATCCCGATGGACGGAATCCGCGATACGCTGACCTGCGCATGACCATTTCCCGCCAGAACCGCGAGTGCGGGGCCATCAAGCCTCTGGCCTGGCGCGAGAAGCTCCCTGCCCGCCGCACAGTCGGAACCCCGGCGATGGATAAACTGCCCTTTGCGCGGCTCATAACCCTCTTCAAAGCGGATCAGCCGGCCTTCACGAACGAGACGTTCGACCGGAACGACCGTATCCGCACCTTCAGGCAGCACGGCACCCGTCATGACTTCGAGACAGGCATGTCCCTCCGGCAACACCTGACCGGGTGCGCCGGCACGCTGGATTCCGTGCGACACCAGCGCCGGACCGCTTCCGTGGCGGAAGGCAATGCCATCCATCATCACCCGGTCATAAGGTGGCTGGGCGCGTTCAGCGCGAACCGCCTGCTGGAGGATGCGCCCGGCTGCCATCGTCAGATCAACCGTCTCGGTCCCGAAGCTGCCGGCATAATCCAGCACAAGCTCCATGGCCCGTGTAACGCTCAGGAGTTCACTCATTTCCGCTCCGGTCGCTGCCGTGTCTGTTCCGCTGGCTGAAATGCCGACGCTGTATTCCCTGCCGATATAAACCTCATGGCCCAAGGATCAACAGTCTGAGGCTGAAAGGGTATGTCATAATCGTCTTTGGCGTTACCCTTATGCCTCCAAAGAGCATCAGGACCCCTCCATGACGGCCGTGGCACAGTTTTCTCCCCTTCCCCAGTGGCCGCTTTATGGCCTGACAGACGACCTGTTTCCCACACTGGAACGCTGGTCCGCTGAGGGGAAACGCGCGGCTCTGGCAACGCTGGTCAGCATCACCGGCTCTTCCCCCCGTCCGCTGGGGAGCGAAATGGCGATCTGCGAGAACGGTGAGGTTCAGGGCTATGTGTCCGGCGGCTGCGTGGAAGCGGCCGTACGCGCAGAGGCCCTGGAGTGCCTGAAAGACGGACAGTCGCGGATGCTGGATTATGGCGCGGGCAGCCCCGTTCTGGACATCCAGTTGACCTGCGGCGGCCGCATCGGGATTTTCGTGCGGGGCGTGCCGGACCTTCCCGCCCATGTCGCAGCCCTCAGAGCGGCCCGGGAGAACCGCAGGCCGGTCACGCTCCTGACCGATCTCGACACGGGCAACATGCGCTTCTGCGACGAGGCACGTCCAACTGGAAACGAGGCTGGTCGCTTCTTTCGCCAGTACCTGCCGCCCCTCCGCCTGATCCTCTCTGGCGGGGATCCCATTACGCTTGCGCTCCTGAGCCTGTCCCGCCTCATGGGACTCGAAACCATCCTGCTCCGGCCCTACGGCCCCCCCGAACCGCCGCCCGGCCTCTCGCCAGCATGCTATATCCGCGGCAGTCTGGACGCCGCTCTTCCCACGCTCGCACTCGATCGGTGGACGGCCGTCTACAGCCTGACGCATGACGCTCTTTTGGACCTGACGCTCACAGCCCATGCCCTGAAATCCGAGGCATTCTGCGTCAGCATTCTCGGAAGCCGGCGCAAGATTCCGGGCCGGCTTGAAGCCCTCAGGGCAGCCGGGGTCCCGGAAGACGCATTCAACCGCCTGCACCTGCCGGCGGGACTGGAGATCGGCGCCCGGACCCCGATGGAAATCGCGCTCTCCATCCTGACCCAGATGATCGCGACCCGTCCCCGATGAAACGCCATTCCGCCCTTCTTCTGGCCGCGGGGGGAAGCACCCGCCTCGGCCGTCCCAAACAGCTGCTGAACATCGGCGGTGTCCCTCTGGTGCGACATGCCGCCCGGCTCCTGCTGGCAACGCGACCGGAGCATCTTGTTGTCGTGACGGGCGGTGCTGAAACCGAGGTGCGACAGGCGCTTGCTGGGTTCGATGTCGTTCTGGTGCGGAATGAAAACTGGCGGACCGGCATGGCGTCATCGCTCAGATGCGGTCATCAGGCGCTCGCCGGGAACAGCCTCCCGCTCCTGATCGCTGGGACGGATCAGCCCTGCCTGACCGGGCGGCATCTTCATGGTCTTCTGGAACAGAACGCCGGTGGGAAAGATGTCATCACGTCTTATGGCGAAGACGGGCGGGGCATTCCGGTACTGCTGAGCCCGACAACCCAGCAGCGTATCCAGGACCTGCATGGCGATATCGGCCTGCGACAACTCTGGAAGAACACGCAAACTGCGCCGATCGGCGTCTGCGCGCCCGAACTCGGCTTCGATATCGACACACCAGAACAGCTTGATGCTGCGATTCGTGCCGGCTGGATCGACCGGGACTGAAAAGCCGGGCTCTTCACGAACCCGGCTGACAGGCGTCAGGAAATGCGGTGGATCCAGCCATGGACGTCGTTCGTCCGGCCGCCCTGCACATCCGTCAGGGTCTTCTTGAGCTGCTGCGAGACCGGACCGGGCGTCTTGCCGTCACCAAACACGGCCTCGCCCGTCGGGCGCACGAACTTGCCGATCGGCGAAAGAACCGCCGCCGTGCCGCAGGCGAAGGCTTCCGTGTACTTGCCCGAAGCCGCACCCGAGAAAAGCTCGTCGATATCGACCGGCTCCTCAACCATCTCGATCCCCTGATCGGCGGCAAGCTGGATCAGGCTGTTGCGGGTAATGCCACGCAGGATGGTGCCACCCAGAGGCGGGGTGACGATCTTGCCGTCCTTGCGAACGAACATCACGTTCATGCCGCCCATTTCCTCAACGAAGCGACGCTCCCGCGCATCGAGAAACAGGACCTGATCGCAGCCCTTGTCCCTGGCTTCAGCCTGCGCAATCAGGCTGCCGGCATAGTTACCGCCACACTTGGCTTCACCCGTGCCACCGATGGCCGCGCGCGTGTAGTGCTCGGACACCCAAACGGATACGCAGCCAGAGCTGAAATAGGCGCCGACCGGGCAGGCGATGACGATGAACAGGTATTCCGTCGCCGGCTTCACGCCCAGGAACACTTCGTTGGAAATCATGAACGGACGCAGATAAAGGCTCTGCCCCTCACCAGACGGCACCCAGTCCTGATCCACGCGAACCAGTTCATCCACGGCCTGAACGAACAGATCTTCCGGCAGCTCGGCCATACCCATGCGACGGGCGGATGCGGTAAAACGCGATGCATTGGCTTCGGGACGGAAGGTGGCGACATGGCCGTCCTTCTCACGATAGGCCTTCATGCCTTCGAAGATCTCCTGCCCGTAATGCAGGACCGTCGATGCCGGATCGATGCTCAGCGGACGGCGCGGCGTAATCTTCGCATCATGCCAGCCCTTGTCAGCGGAGTAGCTGATGAGAGCCATGTGATCGGTGAAAACACGCCCGAAAGCCGGGTTGGCGAGCAGTTCGGTCCGCTTGACGGGATCGGTCGGGTTTGCGGTCTTTTCAATGATGAAGGGGGTCATGGGGAAAACATCTTCCGAAGATTCTGGTCTCAAAAACAGCGGCTGCACTCTGCCATACATGCTTCCCGGTGGCGATACAGAAAGTTTATTCCATTTTTGATTTATTTATTGGAATTAAAATCCAAAATAGAAAGGTTTTTTGGCTTTTTATTCACGGGCAGGCTCATGCCCTCCGAAATCAGCCACAAAAAAACCCGGCCATCTCTGGCCGGGTTTTCCATCGTTCGAAAAGGCTGAAGGATCAGCGCTTCGAGAACTGGAAGGAACGACGTGCCTTCGCACGGCCGTACTTCTTACGCTCGACAATACGGCTGTCACGCGTCAGGAAGCCGGCAGCCTTCAGGATGCCACGCAGGCTCGGCTCATAGTACGTCAGTGCACGGGAGATACCGTGACGGACGGCGCCAGCCTGACCGGACAGACCACCACCGGTCACCGTGCAGTACACGTCGAACTGGTTGTAGCGGTCGGCAATCAGGAACGGCTGCGTCAGAAGCATGCGCAGAACCGGACGGGCGAAATACGTCGTGACCGGACGGCCGTTGACGATGATGTCACCCTTGCCTGGCTTGATCCACACGCGGGCCACGGCGTCCTTACGACGGCCGGTTGCGTAGGAACGGCCCTGGGCATCACGCTTGACTTCGTGAACCGGGGCAGCGTTGGAGGTAACGGCAGGAGCAACGCTCGCAAGGTCCTGCAGCGTGCCGGTGCGCTCTTGGGTCTCGGACATGATACAGGCCTTACGACTCGTGGGTTACGGTGTTTTTGCGGTTCATCGCAGCAACGTCCAGCTTGACGGGCTTCTGACCGTCATGCGGATGCTCGGAACCGGCATAGACATACAGATGCTTCATCTGGGCGCGCTGCAGAGGACCACGGGTGATCATGCGCTCAACGGCCTTCTCGACAACTTCACCCGGGTTCTTGCCCGTGAGACGCTGCGTGATGGTGCGCTCCTTGATACCGCCCGGATGACCCGTGTGGTAGTGGAACAGCTTCTGACCGACCTTGTTGCCCGTCAGAACGACCTTCTCGGCGTTGATGACGACGATGTTGTCGCCGCAATCAACATGCGGGGTGAACTGCGGCTTGTGCTTTCCGCGCAGGCGGGTGGCGATGATGGTGGCGAGACGGCCGAGAACGAGCCCTTCGGCGTCGATCAGCACCCAGTTCTTCGTCACCTCCGCTGGCTTCAGCGAACGTGTGGTCTTCATTAGTGACATTCCAGCTTGGGGTACGGCCAGGAGCCGCACCGTGGATGGCGCTTGCAGCGAAAACGGTGCCCGAAAGCATCCTTTCCTCCGGCGAAGCGGATCAGGTGGGGCCTTATTGCCGTCCTCAGCGCGCACGTCAAGCCCCGTTCACACATTGAATTATGTGATTCGCAGGAGTTTTCCGCCATTTCTGACCGCATGGTATCCTGTTACCGCAACAAAAACGATGTCTGCATTGCCCCCTACCGCGACAATGGTATCCTGCCGCCACGCAGACCGTTCGCGCCCGACGCCTGTGCGGGGCCGTTTCAGACAGGAACATCAACGTGAAAAGACCCTGGCTCACGGCGAGCCTGATTTCGGTAACGGCCGTGATCGGCATGGCCGGCGTTCACCACGAAGCCCATATGGAGCTGGTCCGCGGCCTTTCAAGCTTCCGCGCCGCCCTGCCGCCAGGGACGACATTTACTTATGGAAGCGCGCACCCGGCCATTCTCTCGCTGGGCGCGACCCTGACCGATATCACCCTGCGGGACGGTTCACTCACCCTGCGCGCCTCCCGGATGCGGCTGGGCCATCCCCGCCCGACACCGGATGGTGGCCTCTCCATCCGCGCCGTCGAAGTCCGCGAACCGTTCCTTCAGACGCCGACGCAGATCATCCATGGCAGCACGCTCAGCCTGCGCCAACTGGTCCTGCCGCCCTCCCGGCCCGCAACGGAAGGCCATTCCCGAATCGACCCGGCACATATCGCCCTTGCGCACGGACAGATCGAGCAGCTTTCGGTCCAGAACCTCGTCCCTTCGTCCTCACCCGGCCCGATCAACGTGCACAGCCTGTTTTCCGGTCGTCTCACGCTGGACAACTACGGCCCCGCCCTCGTCACGACGCTCCGCACCGAAGGTTCGACCATCGCGTACGAGCGGACCGTTCATGCCCCCGGTCAAGAGCCGCAGCTTGTCAGCGGACAAGCCAGTCTGGAGCGGCTGGACCTGAAGCAGAAGGATCTCGCCGCCCAGGTTGCCGCCCTGTGGGACCACCATCCCCTGCCGCCGCACATGGCGCCCCCCGAGAGTTTCGCGGCCCGCAATTTCAGACTGAGCATGACATCCGGCACAATCCGGCTTGATGAACTGCGCGGGACGGGAACGCTGGAGAACCAGACCGCGACCATGACGCAGGATCTGAAGGGCTTCCATTTCCAGAGCGACGAGAAGCTGCCCTTCCCGATCGACGGCGCCGGCTCGACCGCCCATTCTGTCCAGGTCTCGAATCTGGACGATCACACGTCCCAAACCCACGCATCCCTCACGGTCCCGGGTTTCATGACCCTGACGGCCAGTGCCCGGACCGTTCAGACGGATTTTGCGCAAGGCCATTCCTCTCCGCAGCAGATGCTCCAGTCGACGGCCCTGCAGAACGTGACCTTATCGCTGAAGGGAGACAGGCTTCTTGATACCGGTTTCGTCCTGTCCGCCCGGCAGGCCGGGAATGGCATGACGGCGGACCAGCTCCGTCAGCAGGCTGCGCAGGCCCTGCAGACGGCCCTTTCCGTCAATCCGGCCCTGAGCGCGATCCCGGATTATGTCGCCAATCCGGCTGGCCGCACCCTGACGGTAACCTATGCTTCCGGGACGCCCGTCTCCCTCCAGGTTCTCAATGATGCCTTCTCTTCGCCAGCTTCGATGCTGGCATTTCTTGCCTCCCCTGATCTGAAAGCCGCCGCGCAATGACGACCGGAAACATCCCGGACTTCTCTCTGCCCGCGAAGGGCCCGGTCTGCCTCATCGGCGCCAGTGGACGCTCTGGGTCCGCGCTCTGTCGCGCGCTTCTGGCTGAAGGACAGAAAATCATTGCCGTCGTGCGCAGTCAGGGCAATCTCGCGCCGGACATCGCCGAGGCCTGCCACGCCGTGCGCATCGCGGACCTCACGGACAGCGCCACACTGGCCCTGGCGTTCGAAGATGCGGCGGTTGTCGTCAACACCGCTCACGCGCGCCACCTGCCCGCCATTCTGGCCGCCACGACAGCCCCCATTGTGGCGCTGGGCAGCACACGCAAATTCACGCACTGGCCCGACGATCACGGACGGGGCGTTCTCGCGGGTGAGGCCGCCCTCAAGACCGACGGTCGCCCCTCGATCATCCTGCATCCGACCATGATCTATGGCGCCCAGGGCGAAGACAATGTCCAGCGGCTGGCGAAGCTTCTGGAACGTCTGCCCGTCATCCCTCTTCCGGGTGGTGGCCGCGCCCTCGTACAGCCCATCGACCAGCGGGACGTCACGCGCTGTCTGGTTTCGGCCATACACCTGATCCAGAACGGAGACGTCACGGGGCCGGAGAGCATCGTGATTGCTGGCCCGACGGCGGTGGCTTACCGGACATTCGTGCGCATGGTGCTGTATTTTGCGGGACTTGGCGGCCGTCCCATCATCTCCCTGCCGGGATGGATGCTCATGGCGCTGTCTCATCTGACCCGGCATATCCGCAGGCTGCCGCAGATCGCGCCGGAAGAGGTCCGCCGCCTTCTGGAAGACAAGAATTTCGATGTCGGCCCGATGGAACAGCGGCTGGGCGTCACCCCCGTTCCGCTCGCCAACGGGCTGCACCACCTCTTCGGCAACCGAACGCACCAGAAACAGGAGCCCTGATCCGCGAAGGATCAGGGCTTTCCTCCCGCATCAGTTCCGGGAATAGACGTCCTCAATCCGGACGATATCGTCTTCCCCAAGGTAAGGTCCGGACTGCACTTCAATGAGTGTCAGCGGAATCCGCCCCGGATTCTCAAGCCGATGAACACAGCCCAGCGGCAGATAGACGCTCTCGTTTTCACGCACCATGATCTGGTCAGCGTCACGGGTGACGACTGCCGTGCCGCCCACGACCACCCAGTGCTCAGCGCGATGGAAATGCTTCTGCAATGAGAGTTTCTGTCCCGGCTCGACCACGATCCGCTTGACCTGGAACCGGTCCGCCTGAATGAGGCTCTCATAGAACCCCCACGGGCGATACATGCGGTTATGGGCCACCGCTTCCTTGCGCCCGGCCTTCTTCAGGCGGCTGACCATGTGCTTGACGTCCTGCGTCCGGTCACGATGCGAGACCATGACGGCGTCCTGCGTCACGACGACGATCAGATCTTCCACACCCGCGACCGTGGCCACGATTCCGTCCGAGCGGACATAGCAGTTCCGCGCGTCATCGAGGAAAACATCCCCGAACGTGGCGTTCCCCGCCTCATCCTTGGAGGACAGTTCCCACAGCGCGTCCCAACTGCCAATATCCGACCAGCCAAAGGTTCCGGGCACCACAGCCGCCCGCTTCGTGCGCTCGGCCACGGCATAATCCACCGAGATATCCGGCGCCTGACGAAAGCTTGCATCGTCCAGCCGGTCGAAATCGAGATCGCTCCGGCGGGCCCGGACGGCCTGTCCGACATGCTCGTGGAGCGCGGGCTCGAAGGTCTGGATTTCAGAGAGGAAAACACTGGCCTGAGTGACGAACATGCCGGAATTCCACAGATACCGGCCATCACGGAAAAATTCTTCCGCCCTGGCGGCATCCGGCTTCTCGACAAAGCGTGAAACTTCGTAAACGCCTTCGAGGCCCGGAAGAATCGCGCCACTCTCGATATAGCCATAGCCCGTTTCAACGCGCGTCGGCTTCATTCCGAACGTCACAATCCTCCCCTGTTCCGCTGCGGTGATCGCATGCCCCAGCGCGGCGTAGAGGGCTGTCTCATCGGTAATGGCCGCATCCGCCGCCATGATCCAAAGAACAGCATCCGGATCTGTCTCGGCCACCAGGAACGCGGCCGCCGCGATGGCCGGAGCAGAATTGCGGCCCACGGGTTCGAGAACGATGCGGGCGTTTTCAACGCCGACATCCCGAAGCTGTTCCGCGACAATGAAGCGATGCTCGGCATTACAGATCACGATCGGATCTGCCAGCCCTGCCCGCGCGCCACGCAGCGCCGTTTCCTGGATCAGGGTATGCTTCGACAGGAGAGGCCAGAACTGCTTGGGATAACTGCTACGCGAAACCGGCCACAGACGACTGCCTGATCCACCGGAAAGAATGACTGGAACGATCTTCTGGGACATGGGGGCTTACGCTTTTTCATCTAGAAGATGGGGGCCGTGAGGCTTCCCCGATGGGCAGGCATCCTACATGAAGGTCTCAACCTTTCCAATTTTGCCTCCTGCTCCTGTCCTGCCCCCAATCATGAGCGCCCCATCAGAAAAGATATTTCCGAAAATCTGAAACATTGACTGTCGGTACAAGCAGGTTTTCTTATCCACGAAGAAGAATCCGCCTCACCGGAGCAGAAACAGACTCATGAAACAGAACATTTTCTCCTCCGGTATTCTTCTGGCGCTTCTGGGCTATGCCGCTTTTTCAATCAGTGATGCCTGTTCAAAAGGTCTCGGGGGGCATCTGGATCCTTTTGAAGTCGCATTTTCAGGCGGTGTCTTCGGCTTCATTCTGCTGCCTTTCATCCGTCGCCCGGACGAACCCTATTCCGATATTTTCGCGACAACCCGGCCGGGAATGTGGATTCTGCGCGCGGTTTCGACATTCGTCTCGACGGCCGCGAGCGTCATGGCCTTCATGCTGCTGCCCATGCCAGAAGCCCTGTCGCTGATGTTCCTGATGCCCTTCTTCGTCACCATCATTTCCGTGACGATCCTCAAGGAAAAGGTCTCGTTCTGGACATGGCTGTCCGTCGCAGTCGGATTTCTCGGGGTGCTGATCGTCCTGCGTCCCGGCGCACGGACGTTCCATCTGGGACATGTCTGCGCCATCGTCGCCGCCCTTGCCAATGCCAGCAGCGTCGTGGCCTACCGACTGGCGGGAGATGGCAGCGCACGACTTTCCCTGTTCGGATCAAGCCTGTTCGGTCCGCTGATCGGCGACGGACTTCTGATGATCGCCCACGCATCCTGGCCCCATGGCTGGAAGATCTGGTCCATCCTGTTCGGCTACGGTTTTCTCGCCGCCTTGGGTCAGCTTTTCATGATGATGGCCACAGCCGTCGCGCCTGCGAACCGTGTGGCACTTCCGCAATACAGCCAGATGGTCTGGGCGGTTGCGTTCAGCTACCTGCTGTTCAACCAGCCCCTGGACAACTGGACTTTCGTGGGGATCGTGGTCGTCACACTCTCGGGCATGCTGAACTGGATCCGTCAGAAACTGCGCTTCGAGCGCATGGCTCTGGAAGAACACTGGGAACGCCGACACCACCAACAGGCCGATGTCGCAAAACCCTGAGAACCATAACTGAATTTTGCACGAGGATCGCTGGGGCGAATGACGGGGATCGAACCCGCGACAACCGGTACCACAAACCGGCGCTCTACCAACTGAGCTACATCCGCCACACAGCGACGCCTTCTCTAAAGGAAGGTTGGGCCCGTCGTCCAGTCCTTTGACGCATTTTTTTTACGCCGTGTTTTTTACGCTCCGGACACTTCATCGGTGTATCGGCTCCAAAGCATTCAACATGCTCCACTGTCATGGTCGCAGGAATCAACGGCGTCCCGATCAGATGGAGCGCCACCACGTTGGAGCAGATTCCCTTCTTGCCCGGAATCTGCGCCGGATGACGGACTGTCTGTTCCGCCCCGGCACAAACACGTCGCCCGCTGTTCGATTCGTAATGGGAACATCCCGCTCCGGCGGGTACTCCTGCCACTTCCAGACCTTCAATCCCAAACCGGGCTGGGCTATACTATGTGCCTCATTGCCGCGCCGGGCCTGAATACGTCGCACCCTGTTCACGTCCTGCCCGCAAGGATTCTTCATGACTCCCGCTCTCTATCGTCGCCAGTGGGCACAGAACCCGCTGCGCGAAGTGCTGGCCGGAATGGTTGGCACTTTTGCCCTCATCCCTGAGGTCATCGCCTTTTCTTATATCGCAGGCGTCTCCCCGTCCGTCTCGCTGTTCGCATCCTTCGTCATTTCCGTCTCCATCGCCATTTTCGGCGGGCGTCCAGGCATGATTTCTGGCGCCGCCGGTTCGGTGGCTTTGGTCGCGGCCCCTCTGGTTCACACTCATGGCGTGCAGGCCATGCTGCTCGCCACGCTTGTCGCCGGCGCGTTTCAGGTGATCTTCGGGCTGCTGCGCTTTCAGGCCGTCATGCGGTTCGTATCCGCCGAAGTCCGCACCGGCTTCGTCAACGCCCTGGCGATCATGATCTTCTCCGCACAGGTTCCACAGATGCTTGGCGTCACCTGGCATACCTATGCCCTGATCGCTCTGGGCCTCGTCATCATCTATCTGCTGCCACGCCTGTCGGACGCCATCCCCTCGCCCCTGATCTGCATCATCGTACTCACCACGATCACGATGTTCTATCCGATGCCCGTCCATACCGTGGCGGACCTCGGAGACCTTCCCACCGGCCTGCCCAGCCTGACTTTTCCCCACATTCCCCTGAACTGGGCCACATGGTCCGTCGTGCTGCCTTACGCGCTGGCCATGGCCGCCGTAGGCCTGCTGGAATCGATGATGACGGCCTCTGTTGTCGATGACATCACCGACACACACGGCGACCAGCGCATGGAATGCACGGGCCTCGGCATTTCCAACATTCTCGTCGGCGCTTTCGGTGGCATCGCGGGTTGCGGCATGATCGGACAGACCGTCGGCAACCTGCGCTATGGCGGACGCGGGCGCCTCTCCACATTCACGGCAGGAGCGTTCCTTCTGGCGCTCATGGTTCTGCTGCATCGCTGGGTCGGACAGGTTCCGATGGCTGCCCTCGTTGCCATCATGATCATGGTCTCCGCCAGCACATTCTCCTGGAACAGCCTGCGCGACCTGACCCGCCATCCGCGTCTGTCCAGCCTGACCATGCTCGTCACCGTCGTCGTGGTCATCATGACCCACGATCTGGCTGCGGGCGTTGCGGTCGGTGTCATGCTCTCGGGCGTGTTCTTCGCCTGGCATGCCGCAAACCTCCTGCGCGTCACGGAAGAGCGATCGGGCGAAACGCTGACATACCGGGCGTCCGGACAGGTCTTTTTCGCATCCGCAGACAGCCTGTCCGCTGCCATCGACTATCATACTGATGCAAAGACCGTGGTTCTTGACCTCACCCATGCCCGTTTCTGGGACATCACTTCAGTGCAGGTTCTGGAGAAAATCATCGGCAAGCTCCGCTCCCACGGCCACAGGGTCGAAGTCACGGGGCTTCACCCCGACCCGCACGGCATCATCGCCACGCAATCGAACGAAAACCTGCTCGCACTGTAAGGGCTAACAGGCACGGCAGCCGCCCCCGCCGGATGCGTGACTGTTATAGCCGCATCCCGGATGGTCGGGAGCAGTTCTTCGGCCCATCTCATTCAGAGGCAGCCGGCCGCAATCTGTAATTCCGTCCAATCTTTAATCTGACCGTAACGAGTCACCCATACCCCTGCCTCCGTACTGACGATAAGAAGAGATCATGGAGCCGCCTCAACCGCCCCCGCCAGCTTTAGCGCGCAAGAATTCGCGCGATCACCGCGTGGATGCGCTGCGCGGCATCGCGCTGCTGATGATGCTTGTGGATCATGTTCCCGATAATCTGCTCAACCGCATCACCATCCGCAATTTCGGCTTCGCGGACGCAGCCGAGATCTTCGTCATGCTGGCGGGCTATGCGTCCTATCTGGCCTATGGTCGCCTGATCGACCGGCAGGGCTGGCAAACCGGCATCTTTCGCATCCTGGCCCGATGCCTCAGACTGTATCTGTACCAGACCGGCATGACGCTGGTTTTCGTCTGGACCGTCCGCCAGTGGCGGCACTACCAGCCCCTGCCCGAATACACGATCGAACCCCAGCTTGCGCATGGCTATAGCTGGCTGTGGCGTATCCTGACCTTCGATGCCCTGCCGAGCTATCTGAACATCCTGCCGCTTTATGTCGTACTTCTGGCGCTGTTCCCGCTGATCTACCGGATTCTCAAGCGCAGCGTATGGCTGCTGCTGACGCTCAGCATCGGGATCTGGGCCATTGCCAATCTGGACCCGCGCATCACCATCCCGAACTGGCTTGATCCCAATGGCTGGTATCTCAACCCGTTCGGCTGGCAGTTCCTCTATATCCTGGGGATTCTGGGCGCGGTCTGGGCCTCGAAACACAATGGTGATCTGCCCTATCGCCCCTGGGCCAAGGCCCTGTGCCTAACCTATCTGGCGGGCGCTTTCGTGCTGTGCTTTCCGTATGAATACTGGCACGTCCCGTTTCTGCGGATTTTTCCGGCCCCGCCCAATACAGGCAAATCCACGCTCGCCATCTGGCGCCTGCTGGACATCATGGCGATCTTCTATCTGGTGCAGTCGTCCAAGGCCCTGCGCCGCATTTCAGCCGACCGGATCGGTCAGGGCCTCGCCCTGCTCGGGCGGAATTCGCTGGAAGTCTTTGCGTGCGGCACGGTACTGGACCTGCTGGGACGACTGATGTTCGCGAGCTTCGGCATCAACCTGTGGGACCAGCTTGTGATGAACGCGGTCGGCCTCGGCCTGACCTACGCACTGGCCATCCCGCTGGACCGCGCCCGTCAGCGGGCCAAAGCCGCCCGCCTGCCTTCGGGCCCGACACGCCCCGTGCCAGCGCCCGAATAGCGGCGTTCGTTCAGCCTTCCTGCTGTATAATACGGTTCGGATGGAGCAGTTCGAACCGCTCCAGATCCGCCGAGAAAAGACGGACCTGCACGTCCATCCCGTCTTCCAGGTCCGTCCGCCCGACCACTTCACCATGCTGGTAAAGCCAGGCGAGGGCCGCGCCGTCCGTGATCGGAAGACGGACATCCACGGATTTCATTGATCGCGTCAGGTACTGGTCCAGGATCTCGAAAAGATCCGGCAGTCCCTCGCCGGTGATGGCCGAAATTGCCACCGCGTTCTCACGCTTCGGCACGGCCTCGACGCCGCCGACCAGATCGGCCTTGTTCAGCACTTCGATCGTACGGTCCGGCCAGTGCGCGTCGAGCATCCCATCCCGCACCATGCCGTCCAGCACGTTGAGCACGTCCGCCCGCTGCGCCACACTATCGGGGTGCGAAATATCGCGCACATGCAGGATCACGTCCGCCTGCGCCACTTCCTCAAGCGTCGCCCGGAAAGCCGCGATCAGTTCGGTGGGCAGTTCACTGATGAAGCCCACCGTATCGGACAGGATCACATTGCGGCCCGATGGCAGGCGAAGCCCGCGCATCGTCGGGTCCAGCGTGGCGAAAAGCTGGTCCTGCGCATGGACGGACGCCCCGGTCAGGGCATTGAACAGCGTGGATTTGCCCGCATTGGTGTACCCCACGAGCGCAACGACCGGGAACGGCACGCGCTTGCGGGATTCTCGATGCAGGCCGCGCGTGCGACGCACCTGTTCCAGCTCTTTTCTGATCTTGCCGATCCGCTCGGCCAGCATCCGGCGATCCGCTTCCATCTGCGTCTCACCCGGACCGCCAAGGAAGCCGAAGCCACCGCGCTGACGCTCAAGATGGGTCCACAGCCGCACAAGCCGCGAGCGCTGGTATTCCAGATGGGCGAGCTCGACCTGAAGCACACCTTCACGGGTCGCCGCGCGCGCGCCGAAGATATCGAGGATCAGCCCGGTCCGGTCCACAACCTTGCAGCCCAGAGCTTTTTCGAGGTTACGCTGCTGGCCGGGCGAGAGGCGGGCATCGATGACGACCACATCCACATTATCCAGCTTCACCGCCTCGGCAAGCTGCTCGACCTGACCGCTCCCCAGAAGGGTTGAAGGACGCCGCGCACGCAGCAGGATCGCCGCCTGGCGCACCACCACAAGCCCGATCGACGCGGTCAGACCGACCGCTTCCTCAAGCCGCGCATCAGCCGCGCGAATTTCCTCCTGCGGTCCCGACTTCTCCCAGGGCAGGATGACAGCCGCACGGGTTGCGGGTTTTTTGGTGTCGAAACCGCTCAAAGTTCTTCTTCCACAAAATGGGACATGGCCGCCACCGGCATGATCGTGCTGACGGCATGTTTGTAAACAAGCTGCACATGGCCATCACGACGGAGCAGCAGGGTATGCGCATCGGATTGGGCAACGATGCCCTGAAGCTTCACACCGTTGACCAGAAAAACGGTCACGGACGCTTCCGTCCTGCGCAGATGATCGAGAAAGACCTCCTGCACGACGCGGGGTCCGGCAGAGGACGGGGATTCTGGGGTCACGCTGTTATCAGTCGACTGAAGGAAATGGAAAAAATCTGGCACATGATCTCAGCTACCAGCCGACGGGGAAGGCGAAACCGTGCGTTCTTCATTCGTGGTGACGCCAAGCTGCTTGAGCTTGCGATGCAGGGCACTGCGCTCCATGCAGACGAAACTGGCCGTCCGGCTGATGTTTCCGCCAAAACGCATAAGCTGGACCTGAAGATACTGCGTCTCGAACAGGTCCCGCGCCTCCCGCAGAGGCAGGCTCATGACATCCGCGCCGGAGCTGAGACGGGTCATGGACGGCGCGCCCTGGCTGATCGTGGCGGGCAGCATATCCGCACGGATAGGATCGTTGCCCGTCCCCGGCATCATGATCAGCAGCCGCTCCATCAGGTTGCGCAGTTCGCGTACATTACCTGGCCACTCATAGGATTGCAGTGCCGCAAGCGCATCCACGGAGAGTTCCCGAACCGGCAGCCCGGAAGACTGCGCACAGCGTTCGAGGAAATGCCGCGCCAGACCCGGAATATCTTCCCGCCGTTCCCGCAGGGACGGGATCCGCAGGGGAACGACCGCAAGACGGTAATACAGATCTTCCCGGAACCGCTGTGCCGCGATTTCGGACTGAAGATCGCGATTGGTGGTGGCAATGACGCGGATATCCACCTTCACCCGCGTATTGCCGCCCAGACGCTCGAATGTCTGGTCCTGAAGCGCCCGCACGATCTTGCCCTGCGTCTCAGGCGGCATGTCCGCGACTTCATCAAGCAGCAGCGTCCCGCGATGGGCCCGCTCCAGTACACCGCGCCGCATCGGCTGACCGTCTTCGCCATCAAGGCCGAAAAGCTCTTCTTCGAAACGGTTGGGAGCCAGCGTGGCACAGTTCAGCGCAATGAACGGCCCTTCCGCCCGGCGCGAGCGCGCATGGATCATACGGGCCGCCACTTCCTTGCCCGATCCGGCAGGTCCGCTGATCAGCACGCGCGAATTGGTCGGAGCAACACGCTCGATCTGGGCGCGAACGGCTGAAATGGCTGCCCCTTCTCCAGACAGCGTCGTCTCCGGCCCCGCCCGCAGACGAAGTTCCGCGTTCTCCCTGCGCAGGCGCGCGGCTTCGAGCGCACGCCGCACCACAACCAGAAGCCGGTCCGACTGGAACGGCTTTTCGATGAAGTCATAGGCGCCGAGCTTCAGGCTGGAGACCGCCGTCTCGATCGTTCCGTGACCCGAGATCATAAGTGTCGGCAGTCCTGGCTCTTCCACCTGGAAGATCTTGAGCAGTTCGATGCCGTCAAGACGTGAGCCCTGAAGCCAGATGTCCAGAATCGCAAGCGAAGGACGGTGCGAACGAAAAAGTTCGAGCGCCTGATCCGAGTTGGCAGCGGTGCGTGTGCGATAGCCTTCGTCGTTCAGAATGCCCTCAATGAGAAACCGGATGTCCGGCTCGTCATCGACGATCAGGATCTCATGTTCCATCTGCTGCCCTCGTGGTCTTGGGATCTGTGCCGCCCGGTCCATGGCTCTCCTGCTCCCATAACGGCAGGGACAGGGTGACGCGCGTCCCCTTCTGCCCGGTCAGCGGGCCTGGGGACCGGCCTGGTACCCGATCAGTGAGCTGAAGCATCCCGGAATGGTCCTCCATGATCTTCTTGACGATCGCAAGGCCGAGCCCGGTGCCCTTCGCCTTGTGGGTTACATAAGGCTCGGTCAGCCGGTGGCGTTCCACCGTCGGCAGGCCGATCCCGTCATCTTCTATGTCTAGCAGGACATGCCCGCCGTGAATGTGCAAGCCCACCACAATGTGTCCAATTGGCTGCACCCCCTGTCCCGCAGGCTGTCCGGACGGGTTTTCTCCCGGTTTTCCGCGGCCCGTCATGCTGATCGCATCAGCTGCATTCTGTAGCAGATTTGTAAGGGCCTGGCCGATAAGCCGCCTGTCGCACCGCACCAGCGGCCCCGATGGCGGCAGGCCGGACGTCTCGAACACGATTTCGGGATGAGCATTGCGCTGGAGCACGAGCGCCTCCCGGCACAGCCGTGAAAAATCTTCCGGCTGCATGACAGGCTGGGGCATTCGCGCGAAAGCGGAGAACTCGTCAACCATACGCCCGATATCGCCAACCTGCCGCACGATCGTATCGACAAGCTGCGTATAGGTCTCGGGATCGGACTGGATTTCCTTGAGAAAGCGCCGTTTCAGACGCTCCGCCGCAAGCTGGATGGGCGTCAGCGGGTTCTTGATTTCATGAGCCACGCGCCGCGCCACATCCGCCCAGGCCGCCTTGCGCTGCGCGGACTGGAGATCCGTGATGTCATCGAAAGTCACGACATAACCCGCGACATCCTGCCCCCGCAGTTCCGCCACGACCCGCACGAGAAGCGTCCGCCCCGCGGCTGCCCCCGCCCCCTCGCCCGGACCGCCTGGACGCTGAGCGCCATCGGTATCGACCTGGATTTCAGCCGTATGCACGCGCTCGGGCGCAAGACGCGCCGCATCCAGAATGGACGAGAACTCCGGAACCCGATCCGTCAGCTTCCTGCCGATCGCTGGCTGGAGATCGCGCTGGAGCACAATGGATGCCGCCCGGTTCGGCAGTTCGATCACCTGTGCCCTGTCCAGCCCGATCACGCCGGCAGACACGCCCGCGAGAACGGTTTCGGTGAAGCGGCGGCGCTCATTGATCTGGTCATAGGCCTGCATCAGTTCGGAGCGCTGGCTTTCAAGCTGATCGGTCATGCTGTTGAAGGCCCGGGACAGACCCGTCACCTCGTCATCCTTGTCCTGACCGGTGTCGTCCGGCACCGGGACACGAACGCCCAGATCCCCGCGGGAAATGCGCTGCGCCGCAAGAATGAGCAGCCCCAGCGGATTGGCAATGCGATTGGCAAGCGCCAGCCCCGTCAGCATCCCGACAGCCAGCACCAGCAGCCCCATCAGCGCGAAAATGACCGCGAACAGAACCTGCGTCTTGCCGCGATTGGTAATCAGACGCTGATAATCCGCCACCAGCGCATCGGTCCGGCGCATGTGTTCGACCACATCCGGATCGACAGGACGGGTGATGACGAGCATGAGCCCGGAATTTCCCCCCAGCGCCACCACGGCGCGCACCTTGCGCTGATCGGGACGGTCGAGAATCACCGCCTCGCCATGCCGGGCCAGTTCCACAACGGATTTGGGCGGCAGCGGCGGCACGGTCGACATGTCGGCATCGCTGCCCAGAAGGCCGCCAACCGCCAGCACCTTGTAGGTCAGGGGATCGAAGACCTCTGCATCCGTCAGACCCCGCTCGGTGACTTCATCGTCAAGAAACTCCTGAAGGCGCGCCGGGTCATGAAAAAGATCGGTCCCGCGCGAGAACAGTTCGTCGTTCTGGACCGTAATCAGTGTATTCGCGAGCGCGAAAGCTTCGGTGCGGGCGTTGTCGTTATGCTCCTGCAGATACCCGACCGCGACCGATCGTGCCTCTGTCAGAGCGTCGTTCACGCGGTTGGAAAACCAGATCTCCACACCATAATGAAAGAACAGCGTCGCCACCGCGCCCACCACGATGGTCGGCGCGACCGCCACAATGCCGAAGAGCGTAATGAGCCGGACATGGAGCCGCGCCCCTGCCAGACCAAGCCTGCGTTCGGCCAGCATCCGCCCGATCTGCACCACCGCCGCCGCGGCAATCAGCATGAGCATGATGAAGTCGAGCAGGAAGACGATCGCCTGAACCTGTGGTCGATGCGCAAGGGACATGCCGCCCGACAGTACGACAAACGTCGCAAAGGCAAGCACCAGCGCCATGACCGTCAGAAGAACCGCCCCGTTGGCGCTCGTCAGCCTTGCGAACAGGCGCCTCAGGGAAGGACGTCTCACTCGTCGATGCCTTTCGGGATCGCGATGTCCAGTTCGCGGATACGTTTACGCAGGGTATTGCGGTTCACCCCGAGAATTGCAGCCGCACGCAACTGGTTCCCGCAGGTCCGGCGCAGGACCATCGTAATCAGCGACCGCTCGACTTCGCCCACCACACAGGCATGAAGCTCACCGGCCACATTCTCCAGATCACCCTCAAGATATTCGGACAAAGGCCGCTCCAGCGCCCGCTCCAGCCCCCGTTTCATCCCCCCGGCGCGCGCCATGCCCGTTCCCGTCGCCAGACGGCAGACCGCGCTGATCCGCTCCGGCCCCAGGCGCTGCGCGGAGGGCAGCGCCGACAGCCAACGGTGCAGGGCGGCGGACAGACAGCCCTGCCGGAGCAGAAGAACGGGATCGTGACGGCTCCCCGCGATCACGCGCAGATCCGTGTTGTCCTGTTCCAGCCAGTCCATGAACCGGTCCTGCATCAGCGGACACAGACAGTCGATCTCATCCAGCAGAAGAGTGCCTCCCTGAGCCTGCTGGACCCAGCCTGCCTCACCATTTCCAAAAAGGGCCGCTTCACGGAGCGCCCGTGGCGTCGCGGTCAGGGCGGCAATCACGAACGGATTCTGTGCCCGCGGGCTGTGACTGTGAAGCCGCCGGGCGACGTCCTGCCGGTCCAGCCGGGACGCGCCGTACAGGAAAACCGGATGGCAGCCCTGCTCGACCAGACCTGAAGCAGACTGTTCCGTCATGGTCGCCATGGAAACGCCGGGCGCTTCACGCCTTCAGGCCGCTTCACGCGTGCCGTCGCGGCTCAGACTGCCCGTCGGGCCGGCCTCACGGTTGCGCACGACACCGGCGTCGATATGACGGTCATAGAACGCACTCAGCAGTGCAATGGCCTCAGCCGCGCTTTCCACACCATTGATTGTGGAGCGAAACGTCGCTGATCCCGGCAGCCCGGCGGAATACCAGGACACATGCTTGCGCGCGAGACGCAGACCAGGACGTTCGCCGAAATGGTCGAGCATCATGCGGTAATGCCGCAGGGCGATTTCCTTTTCGGTCGCCAGGTCCGGATCAGGCACGTCCTCTCCCGTCCGCAGAGAGCGCGCGACCTGAGCCGTAAACCACGGCCGTCCATAACACCCGCGCCCGATCATGACGCCATCAGCCTGGGACTGATGCAGCGCCTCACGCGCGTCGCGGATGGTGTTGATATCGCCATTGACGATGACCGGCAGGGACACGGCGTCCTTCACCGTTTTCACGAAACGCCAGTCCGCCGTGCCGTTATAAAACATCTGCCGCGTACGACCATGCACGGTCACAAGCCGGATGCCGCTCTCTTCAGCAATCTTCGCCAGACGTGGCGCATTCAGCGAGTTATGGTCCCAGCCCATGCGCATCTTAAGCGTCACCGGCACGTTCACGGCCCTCGCGGTGGCTTCCAGAAGCTTACCGGCCAGAACCTCGTCCCGCATCAGCGCAGATCCGGCCATCTGCCCGATCGCGACCTTCTTCACCGGGCAGCCGAAATTGATGTCGATGAGGTTCGCGCCCCCATCCACCGAAATCTTCGCAGCCCGCGCCATGGCATCGGGATCGCATCCGGCCAACTGGACCGCATTCGGCCCGCGCTCGGCCATCCGGGCCATGCGCATGGTGTTCTCGTTCTCGCGGATCATCGCCCAGGATGCGATCATTTCCGACACGACCAGCCCTGCCCCCAGATCGCGGGCAAGCTGACGGAACGGCAGATCCGTCACACCCGACAGGGGCGCCAGGATCACCGGGTCCTCGATCACGACACCCTGCCCCAGATCGATGGGTCGCAGAACACGGTTCGGAGGCGCGGTTTCGGAAACGTCAGAAGGAGAGGGAGCTGTCATGGCCCGCCCAATTTAACCGTCACGTCCCGCAAGCGCAAACGCTCCTTTGCACGCAACCACGCCCCCGGTCCGTGCGCTATTCCTTCCGTCCTTTCAGGAAGAAGACCATGCCCCACATCACGACCAGCGACGGAACACGTATCCATTACGAGGAACAGGGGCACGGACGTCCTCTCGTCATGCTGCATGGCTGGACATTCTCGGGACGTTTCTTCCACCGCAATGTCGGGCCGATCTCGGAACAGGCCCGCGTCATCACCGTGGATCTGCGGGGGCACGGACATTCCGAAAAGCCGCGGCATGGCTATCGCATCTCCCGTCTGGCCGCCGATCTGCGGGATCTTCTGGTCGCGCTGAACCTTCAGGACGTGACGGTTCTGGGCTGGTCGATCGGCTGCCCCATCATCTGGTCCTATCTGGAGCTGTTCGGATCAGAGCGCATCCGCAACGCCATTTTCGTCCAGCAGACTCCGAAGCAGTATTATTCGGCTGACTGGAAGCTCGGCCACGCCGCCTGTTTCGATCAGGCCGGGCTGACAGCCGTGCAGCAGCAGCTTACGCTGACACAGGACGAGTTCGACAGGGGCAACCTGGAAAGCTGCATCTGCCATCCCCTGCCGGAAGAGGAGAAAGCGCTCCTGCTCCGGGAAATGGCGCAAAGCCCCGCTCATGCCCGTAGCTCCATGATGGCGGATCACACCACGCAGGACTGGCGCGACGTCCTGCCGCGCTTCACCCTGCCCGCCCTCATGATGATCGCCCGCAAGGACAAGGTCCTGAATCCGGACGGTCCCGCCTGGGTGGCACAGCACATGCCAAACTGCACCGGCGTGGAGTTCGAGGACAGCGCGCACATGGTCTTTTTCGACGAGACCGAAAAGTTCAACCGCATCGTTCTCGACTTCCTGAAGAGGTGATCCCATGACCAAACTCCCCTTCCCTTTCGGCATGAACGAATTCACGACCCAGCCCTGGTCGTTCGAGGAAGACGTGGCGCGCTACCGCGACCTCGGCGTGGATGCGATCGAGATCTGCGAGGCCAAGCTCGATCCGGATCGCATTGAGGAGCAGATGCGCCTCGTCAGGGAGAGCGGACTGGGCGTCAGTGCGGTCCAGCCTCTGGTGCGGACCTTCTTCGGAAGCGCGATGGTCCCCGAACCGGAAGCGCCTGAAGCCCGCGTCAAACGTCTTGCCCAAAGCCTGAAAACGCTCGCGCCTCATGTCCCCGGCAGCGTCTTCGTGACCAATACCGGCGCGCCACCAAAGGGTAACATGCGCCGTACCATGGACGAGACGGTGCGTTACCTGAAGGAACTCTGTCCCCTTGCCGGGGATCTGGGCGTTTCCCTGTCGCTGGAGCCGCTCAACCCGACCTCGGTGAACACCGAAAGCGCCATCTGGACCATCGAACAGGCCATGGACATCATCGACGGCGTCGGCCATCCGGCGATGGGGCTGTGTCTGGATTACTGGAACATCTGGCAGCAGAAGGACGTCTGCGCGGCTATCCGCGCTGCGGGAAGCAAGATCAACGTCCTTCAGGTCAGCGACTGGCGTACGCCCTATTCCGCCGCCGATCGCCTGATCCCGGGCGATGGCTGCATCCCGCTTCATGAAATGCTGCGGGCAACATGGGACGCGGGCTTCCGGGGTGCCTGCACGGTGGAAATCTTCTCGTCAGACGTGCCGGACAGCCTTTATGACCGCGACCTGAGCGACGTCATCCGCTTCTGTCGCGAAGGACTGGATCAGGCCTGGACCGGCGAGACCTGACGTCACTCTGTCGGGCCGATTTCCTCGCGGTGCCGTTTCAGCCCGTCCCGCGTGATGACGAAACGCCCGTCATCGCGCAGTTCCGACAGTCCGAGCCGTTCCAGCCGTTCAAGACAGGGCTGGTCTTTCAGCCCTGTCGGTCGTCCCGTCGCCGTGCACAGCAAAAGCCGGTGCAGCGTCGAGCGGCAGCACGTCTCCAGATAAGGCTCGTCATAGGTTTCAGCAGCGGATGCGTCGGACATGGGTTCGCGTCTATCGCGTCCCTGCGCCACCGCCAAGACAAAACGCCATCAGATACACTCCGGGGATGTGAGCCAGACGCGCGAAGCTGATGCGTCACACCGCGGATTAGGGTATGGAAACGACTCATGATCGATCTCGGAACGCTCGTCACCCCTCTCCTGCACCGCTTCGACACCGAAACGGCGCACGAACTCGCCATTCACTCCCTTGCCCTCGGCCTTGGAGGTCAGGCGCCAAAGGATGTGCCGGCCCTCTCGACCCGCACGCTCGGCCTGCGCTTTCCCAACCCGATCGGCCTGGCCGCCGGGTTCGACAAGGATGCCCGCGCCATCCGTCCGCTGGCAAAGCTGGGCTTCGGCCATATCGAGGCCGGGACCGTGACCCCCCGCCCCCAGCCCGGCAATCCCGGCCCCCGTCTGTTCCGGCTGGTCGAGGATGGCGCGATCATCAATCGCATGGGCTTCAATGGCTGCGGCGTGGACCGCTTCTGCCGCCGTCTCGCCCGCCTGCACCGCCCGATGCCCAATGGCAGGATGCGCGGCCCGACCGTCCCGCTTGGCGTGAATATCGGGATCAACAAGACCGGCTCCGACCCGCTGCGGGACTATCCGGACCTCGTGGCCCGCGTGCGCCCCTATGCCGATTACATCACGATGAACCTGTCGTCCCCCAACACGCCGGGGCTGCGTGATCTTCAGTCGGCAACGATGCTGAAAGAGCTTCTGGACGCCATCAATACCCGCAATCCGGAGCGCCCGCCGCTTCTGGTCAAGCTCGCGCCCGATCTGGATGACAGCTCGTACGAGCCGATCCTCGAAGCCGCGATCGAAGGCGGCGCGCAGGGCCTGATCCTGACCAACACGACCATCGCCCGTCCAGCAACCCTGCGTGACCCGGCGGCCCGCGAAAGCGGTGGCCTCTCCGGCCGCCCCCTCGCGCCGCGTGCCCGCGATGTCCTGCGGATCGTCTCGGGACTGAACAAGGGTCGTCTGGCGCTGATTTCCTGTGGTGGCATCGAGACCGGCGAAGACATCCTCGCCCGCATCCGCATGGGCGCGGATATGGTGCAGATCTATTCGTCCTTCGTGCTTCAGGGCCCCGGCATCCTGACCCGCATGAAGACGGAACTGCTCGATGCCATGCGTCGCGACGGATTCGAGACGATCGCCGATGCCCATGGCATTGACCGGCCGAACTGACGGACTGCTCAGCTTCCGGTTCAGGGCATCTTTCCCTTCGGGGGAAGGTGCCCTTTTCGTATCCGGCCACCCCGCGCAATGAACCGCTTCAGGGGAGGAAATCGAACCCCTGCGGCCGCAAGCCGTTGAAAACCCCATCAAGACACTGGACGGAACACCTTCGCATGACCACACGGCTTCCCGCGCGCGCCTTTTCACATCCCCGCAGCCCGTGCCCCGGAACGACCTGTGGATACTTGCCGGGCGCTCTGTTCCTCGTTTTCGGTCTGCTCTGCGCAGGTGTGACGACACCTCCTGCGCTGGCGGCAGCGGCGCAGACGACGGCGCCTCCGGCCAGAGACGCGCCCAAAGATGCCGACAAGACCCAGCAGTCAGATCCCGCCAATTCCGGGCTTGGCTGGAACGCGGTGTCCGCCTCCATCAGCCGTCAGCTCGATGACAGCGCGGCGGTATTGCAGCAGGTTTTCGCGACGCTGAACCGCAAGGACGTCAACACGGGCAATAACGAACTCGACACCCTGTCGGCCCAGGTCCAGAAGGTCCAGCAGAACACGCAGGACGCGGTCACGCAGATCCAGTCCTATGACAGCATCACCGAATCCTTCCTGAAAATCCTTGGCCCGAAAGCCGCGGAAAACGAGGATGCGTCCGTCACCGCACAACGCCAGCGGATGCAGCAGAATTCACAAACCGTGAAATCGGCACTGATGCGGGCCAAGCTCTATAATCTTCAGGCCCAGCAGCTCAACACGGCCATCAATGCCCGGCGCACCCGCCTGCAACACGCGGCCCTGTCCGAACGGACGGTCTCCCCGCTCGCCCCGCGCTTCTGGAACACGCTCCTGACCGAGCGCGCCGAAAACCGCTATTCGCTCCATGCCGGTGGCGTGCTGTCCGACTGGCTCTATCTCCTGATCGGCTGCGCGATCACCTTCGCGACCATCGGCCTGAGTTCGCCGCTGATCCTGCGTCTGCTCAAACGCTGCGGCGCCCATTTCCGTCCCGCCACCGAAGACAGCGTGAAAGAGGCCCTCTCGGGCAGCATCATCGCCATCACGCTCAACGGCGCACTGGAGGCCCTGCTCGCCACCCTCGTCTGGTTCATCTGGGCGGCGACAGCGCTTCCCGACGGGGGCGGCCCGATCGGCGCCATCATCGGAGAGACGGTCCCCGTTTGCGGCTTCATTATTGGTGCCGGGCTGCCCGTCTTCGGACGGAACGGTGTTCTGGCTCAGGGGAATCCGGGCGAACGCAAGGCACTGCGAGGTGTGGACTGGATCCTTGCGATCAGCATCCTTCTGCTGGACCTGCTGCGGGCCTTTCAGGCTCAGGACGCCTTTGGCCAGACGCTTCAGCTCCTGCTGGAAATCGCGTTCTCGATCGCCATTGGCCTGTGCGCCGTGGACACATTCCGCAGGCTTGGCAACCAGAACGATACCCGCGGTTTCGCACCTTCCGCGCTAGGCGTTTCCAGCCTGCTTCTGGCGGTGACGGTCATCTCCATTCTGCTGGGCTATGTGGCTTTCGCCTTCACGCTCAATGGCTGGCTGCTCTCGCTGGGTACGGGTGTTGCCATCGTGACGCTTCTGGGCCTGTGCTGGCGCGACGTACTGGACCGGCTGTTTTCGGAAGGCGGGTTCTTCAGCCTGCGGCTGGTCCAGCTCGGCCTGACGCAGCGACGCCTGTCACAGATCGGCGTGATCCTCTCGGGGCTCGGCAACGTCCTGCTCCTGCTGCTCCTGTTCTCCATCGCACAGACGGATGGCAGCTTCAGCGTCGCTGACATCACGAACCGGCTCTGGCTGCTGTTCGTCGGCAATACCATCCACGGCGTGAAGATCTCGCTCGATACCGTGGTGCTGGCCATCGTTCTTCTGGTGGTGGCCTATTACGCGATCCGTCAGACGCGCGGCTGGCTGCGGGACCGCTTCTTCCCCACCACACGCCTCGATATCGGCAGCCGCACCTCGATCCTCAGCATCTTCACCTACTGCGCCTGGATCCTCGTCGGCCTCGGCATCCTGTCCATCGCCGGTGTCTCTGTCCAGAACCTGACCTGGGTGGTCAGCGCACTCTCGGTCGGTATCGGTTTCGGCCTGCAATCCATCGTGCAGAACTTCGTCTCCGGCGTGATCCTGATGGCCGAACGCCCCGTGCGCGTCGGCGACATGGTCGAGATCGCCGGCACGCGCGGCGACGTCAAACGCATCAGCATCCGCGCCACCGATATCGGCCTGAGCGATGGCTCGACCATGATCGTCCCGAACTCCCAGTTCATCACGACCAGCATCAAGAACGCGACGCTGAGCGGCGCCACCGGCGTCCTGACCCTGACGTTCAATATCCCCCTGACGACCGATCCCGAAAAGGCGAAGGCCATGCTGCTTGAAGTCGCGGCCCACCGTGACGAAGTTCTCGCAACACCGTCACCAAAGGTCCGGGTCAGCGCGATTACCGGAGACAGCCTGACCATGACCCTGAGCGTCGCCCTCATCTCGGCCCGCGACGGCGGCAGTGTGCAGGACGCCATTCTCTTTGACGTCTTTCGCCGCTTCCATGCCGAGAACGTCGCCATCACAACAGCCTGATCGGAAAATACTTTCCGGGACTCCGCGCAATACTCGATTTCCAGACGGACTGGTCCTAAGGTCAGTCCGTCCAGAGAGGCCAGGATCCAGACCGATGCCATCCCCGACGCAGATTTCCGGAGACAAGACGCCGGGTCAGGTTTTTCACCTGCCTGTCCGCTCCAAGACGCTCTCCATGGCGGAAGCCGCGGTTCATCTCGGACTGCCGGAGCGCCGGATGAAGCTGCTCTCCCTGCTCGGCACGGGGCCGGCACGTACGCAGGCACCCGACGGGAAAATCGCGTATCGCCGTGAGGATCTGGAGCTCTATCTCACCGCCCTGCACGAAAAGGCCGATATCTCCGGCACGGAAATGATGCGCCGGCGCGCCCAGGCCGCAGCCAGCCGTCAGCGGGCGCTGGAACTCGTCCAGATCGGCAGCAAAACAGGCTTTCCCGATCCCGATCCGTTCATGATGCTGGCCACGGGCGCAGATGCCCGTCAACACGCCTGTTTTTTTGTCATCAAGGTCATGGCGCTGTTCGGACTGATCATGCTCTGCATCTCGTCCACCCCGCTGCTCCGGGCGCATTTCAACTGACGGGCCATATCCTGCCCGTCAGTTGACAGTTCTTACTCAAAGCCGCAGAGCACGGCCTTTCCAATACCCTTGCCGCTTTCGAGCAGTTCATGCGCCCGGCGCAGATTGGCAATGGTGATCGGCCCCAGCATCTCATGCAGGGTCGTCTTCAGAAGACCGGCATCCACAAGCGATGCCACCTGCGCCAGAATTCTGCCCTGGGCGGGCATGTCCGGCGTCTCGAACATCGGACGTGCGAACATGTATTCCCAATGCACGGAGAGGGCTTTGCGCTTGAAGGGCATGATGTCGAACTCGCCCGGATCGTCGATCAGGGCCAGCGCGCCCTGCGGCGCGAGAGAGCGCACGATCGCATCCCTGTGCTCGCCGGATGCGGTCAGGCCGGCCACATAGCGCACCTGTGGAATTCCGATCCGCGCCAGTTCCTGATCGAGCGGCCGACGATGATCGATGACGTGATGCGCGCCCATTTCCAGGCACCAGTCCGTCGTCTCCGGACGGGATGCCGTGGCAATGACTGTCAGCCCCGTGAGACGGCGCGCGATCTGCGTCAGGATCGAGCCCACGCCCCCCGCACCGCCGACGATCATGATCGCATCGGGATTGTTCATCTCGCCCAGCCGCACACCCAGCCGGTCGAACAGCAGTTCCCAGGCCGTAAGCGCAGTCAGCGGCAAGGCTGCGGCTTCGGCATCGGAAAGGCTTTTCGGCGCGAGCGCGATCAGGCGTTCATCGACAGCCTGAAACCGCGCATCGCTCCCATGCCGGTTGGCGGTGCCCGCATAGAAAACACGATCTCCGGCCCGGAACCCCCGGACCTGACCACCGGTCGCAACAACAGTTCCGACCGCGTCATATCCCAGAATCCGTGGCTCATCGCCCGGCGGATCCATCGACCGCAGCTTGGTATCGACGGGGTTAACCGAAACGGCCTGGATTTCCACAACGACATCCCGCGGCCCCGGAACAGGGGTCGGAATGTCGAGTTCGACCAGCGCATCGGTTTCGTCCATGCGGGTTGCGCGTCTGTGCCCGAAAGCCTTCATGGGAGAGATCTCCTAACTCAGAAAGAGCACTGCCAGAGGGGTCAGCCGTGGCGGTCCATCAGCATGTTCGTCACCGCCGCCTTGAACGGCAGCAGACGGTTGGCCACTGCCAGTCCGGCCCGCCGTGCCATCAGGAATGGTGGCTCATCGCGGGTATAAACCGTGGCGATCGCATTGGTCGCGGCAAAGAGCGGCGCTGTTGCCAGGCGATGCGTGCGTTCGAAACGCGACAGAACGGACGGATCGCCCGCATCCCCCGGACCGTCGGCAATCGCCCGCGCCAGAACTTCCTGCCCCTTCAGGCCCAGATTGAACCCGTGCGCCGTAATCGGATGCATGCCCACCGCCGCATCACCAATCAGCGCCAGACGCGGAGCCTGGAAACGATGCGCATAGACCGCCTTGAGCGGATAGACGCAGCGTACGCTTTCCAGCGTCATCTGCCCCATGCGTCCCTGCGTCCGGGCCGTGATGTCCTCGCTGAAAGCCTTGCCATCAAGCGCCTTGAGGCGCGCGATTTCATCAGGCTCCAGCGTCAGGACCAGCGACGAGCACGATCCCGACCTGTCGTCAGGTGCGACCGGGAGAAGGGCAATCGTCTGTCCTTCATCGAACCACTGAAGCGCGGTATTGGCATGAGGTTCCGGATGTCGCAGGCGACAGACCATAATGCTGCGCTGGAAATCATGCACGATCGCACCAATCTCCGCTTCGGCCCGCAGACGCGAAAACCGCCCATCCGCCGCAACCAGGAGATCAGCCTCAATCCGCTCCCCATTGACCAGCACAACACCAGCCGAGCGGGTATCGTGCCACGAACTGGCAATGCCTTCCCCGGCCCGGATGTCCACGCCCGGCGTTCGCAAAGCGACACGATACAGGGCACGGCGGATCAGGTGGTTCGCCACCATGTGTCCCAGTGCATTGGGCCCATCGGAAGGTGCATCGAACAGAAGCGGCGGGCTGCCGGACTTTCCTGTCTCAATGCGCGCCGTGTACATCGGGCAGATATTACCGGCGGGGATTTCGTCCCACGCGCCGACACTCTTCAGCCACTCCGACGCATGATGCGTCAGCGCGATCTCACGGCCATCGAACGGAGGATCAGCCAGCACGTTCGCTGGTGAGCGCTCGACCACACAGACCCTCCGGCCATCGCGCCCGAGCGAAATGGCGCAGGCCAGACCGACAGGGCCGCCGCCCGCAACAATGACGTCGTAACGCATCAGATCAACCGGCGTCCGCGGCGAACGTGATGGCATCCCCTTTCCAGACGGCCATGTAATCATCGATCTCGGGCCGCTTGCGCTCATCCGAGTGCTTGGCAGGCGTTCCGACAAACAGGAAACCGGCCAGACGATGCGGCTCGGGCAGACCCAGCGACTCAAGAAGCACGCGGTCCTCACAGAACGGCCCCGTCACCCACATGCCTCCGAATCCGGCAGCATGCAGCGCGTTCAGGACGTTCATCGCCCCCGCCGCCACAGCCATTTCCTGCTCGATCACCGGGATCTTCCCCTCCGGCTGCAGATGCATGCCCAGGGCAATGATCATCGGCATATTGGCAAAGCGGTGATGGCGCTTGGTTTTCTTGCCCTCGGGCGCATCAGGCTCCTGCCGACCCATCGCTTCCACCACGAGATCGGCAAACGCCTCACGGTGCTTGCCCTTGACCACCGTATAGCGCCACGGACGCATTTTCCCGTGATCCGGAGCCCGCAGGCCGGCGGACAGGATGGTCCGGAGTTCATCCCCCTTCGGCGGGGGCTCGACGAGATGGTCCGTCGAAGCGCGGGAGAGAAGGACGTCGAGGGGGGAATGATGATGTGCCATAATCAGGAAATATGGCCCGATCTCCACTCTCCGCCAAGGGCAATTTCCAGACTCCGACATTCTCAAGGAATAGTGACGCCCCCTCGTGCCGGTCGATACGGATCGGCCTCCTCTCCATCCCGGATTTTCTCCCTGTCTGCCAACGTATTTTGCAGGCATCTTTGCCAGACAGCGTGGAAATCCGCGTCGTGCTGGTGTAGCAGGAAGAACATGAACGAAAGCCGCCACGCCCGCCTGCATCGCGCCACCAGCGAAACCGACATCACTCTTGCCCTCACGCTCGACGGCCAGGGCCGCTCCGACGTGGACAGCGGCATCGGTTTCTTCGACCACATGCTGACGGCACTGGCCAAGCATGGTGGTTTTGACCTTGAGCTGAAAGCCAAGGGCGACCTGCATATCGACGGCCACCATACGGTCGAGGATGTCGGCATCGTCTTCGGACAGGGCTTCCGTCAGGCTATCGGCGACAAGCGCGGCATCGAGCGTTTCGGCCATGCCCTCGTGCCGCTGGACGAAGCCCTGTGTGAGGCGGTCGTTGATATTTCCGGTCGCCCCTATCTGGCTTGGAACGTCGTCTTTCCGCGCGAGAAGATCGGCACGATGGACACGGAGCTGTTCGAAGAGTTCTTCCGCGCCTTCGCCATGTCCGCCCATATCGCCCTACACCTGACCTGCAAGGCAGGAACCAACGCTCACCACATCGCCGAAAGCGGCTTCAAGGCCGTTGCCCGTGCCCTGAAGGTCGCTGTTTCGCACGATCCACGCTCGGCTGGCGCCATCCCCTCCACCAAAGGCGTGCTGTGAAGCTCTATATTCCCTGCACGAAACCGGATGCCACCGGACCGCAGATGCCTGGCCCGCAAATGCCTGTCATGGTGCATGACGGATTTTCATGGCGCGTCCTGTTCTTCGGCTGGTTTGGGCTGCTGACCTACGGCGCATGGATTTCCGCCCTGCTGGCCGCGGCCAGCACCATGATTACGCTGCATGTTTTCATGGGCTTCTGCTCCCGGCTTGACCTGATCGTGGCCATCCATGCGGTTCTCGCCAGCTTCACGGCTGAGATCCGCCTGTGGGAACAGCGCCTGAACGGCCGCGTTACCGGCACGCCGATCGCCGCCCCCAGCCGGGATATCGCCCTCCTGCGCTGGATGGACCAGCAGCACTACGCCGCCCCTTACGGCAACACATCTCCGGAGTTTCCATGCGCGTCGTCGTAATTGACTACAATGGCGGAAATCTCGCCTCGGCCGCACAGGCAGCCCGCAAGGCCGCGACCCGCAAGGGGATCGAAGCCGACGTCGTCATCTCCCGTGACGCGACCGACATCCTGAATGCCGACCGTCTGATCCTCCCCGGACAGGGCGCTTTTGCCGACTGCGCACAGGGCCTTGGCCCCGAACTGCGCAACATGCTCGAAACCGCGACCGCCAACGGCACACCGTTCCTCGGCATCTGTGTCGGCATGCAGCTCATGTGCGAGTATGGCCTCGAACATGGCCGCACCGAGGGTCTGGGCTGGATTTCGGGCAATATCCGCCGCATGGACGAGGCCGCAAATGCCGGTCTGCGCCTGCCGCATATGGGCTGGAACACACTCGACTTCACGCCCGGCGCCCATCTGCTGACGGATGGCCTCACCCCCGGCAATCACGGCTATTTCGTTCATTCCTACGCCCTGCATGACGGTGCGGAGAGCGATCTGGTCGCAACCGCGCAGTATGGCACGCAGGTTCCGGCCATCGTCGCGCGCGACAACCGCTGCGGCACGCAGTTCCACGTTGAAAAAAGCCAGGATGTCGGTCTGACGATCCTCGGCAATTTCCTGCGGTGGACCTCATGACCATCACCTGTGAACGCGTCGTCTCGCCGCTTCCGCCCGAAGATCTGGACGCGCTGATCGAGGCCACGTCTGCCGGTATTCTGGACGGCGGCGGTTTCGGCTGGCTTCAGCCTCCCGGCCATCAGGCGCTG
The DNA here is from genome assembly GCF_009547075.1 of Gluconobacter aidae. Classification (GTDB taxonomy): domain Bacteria; phylum Pseudomonadota; class Alphaproteobacteria; order Acetobacterales; family Acetobacteraceae; genus Gluconobacter; species Gluconobacter aidae. Next base: position 3,156 of record NZ_WIPH01000015.1, on the reverse strand, counting down.
GCCCGTTATTTCGAAGGCCTGCTGCTGGTGCCTGAGCGTAGCTTTTACGTCGTGCGTGAGAACGGAGTCATCTGCGGCGCAGGCCAGCTCGTCCGCCCACCGGCAAGTTATGAAGCCCATGCCGCCACCGCCAATCTGACAGGCTTCTTTGTTGCCCCCTATGCCCGCGGCCGCGGTCTGGGACGTGCGCTGCTGGAAGCCATGCTCAAGGGCGCGAAGGCCATTGGCTGCAAGGTTGTAAACTGCGACATCCGCGAAACACATGTCGCCGCTATCGGGCTGTTCCGGTCGTTCGAATTCGAACACTGGGGGACCCATCCCTATTATGCACGGATCGGAGGGCAGACGGTGCGCGGACTTTTTCTCTCGAAACTTCTGGCAAACGAGAACGAGGCCGCCCGCTGGCAGTCCAGCATCGCCATGCCTGACACCAGCAGCGCGGCTTCAGACACGATGCCCAACACAGCCCCCCCGGCTCACGGCCTGACGCTCTATCCTGCCATCGACCTCAAGGACGGCGCCTGCGTCCGCCTGCGTCGTGGGGAAATGGAAGATGCCACCCATTATTCCGACGATCCCGGAGCCCAGGCCAAGCTGTTCGCGGAAGCCGGCTGCCGACACCTGCACGTCGTGGATCTGAACGGCGCCTTTGCGGGCCGCTCTACCAATATTCCGGCCATTGAATCCATCGTGAAAGCCACGAACCTGCCCGTGCAGCTCGGTGGTGGCATCCGGGACATGGCCGCCATTGAACGCTGGCTCGAAGCAGGCGTCTCGCGCGTCATTCTGGGCTCGGTCGCCGTCAAGGATCCCGAACTGGTCCGTCAGGCCGCCCGCGCCTTCCCGGGCCGCATCGTCGCTGGTATTGACGCCCGACAGGGCCGTGTCGCCACCGAAGGCTGGGCCGAAGTCTCCGAACTGGAAGCCAACGACCTCGCTCTGCGTATGGAAGATGCCGGTGTTGCTGCCGTGATTTTCACCGAAATCACCCGCGATGGCATGCTGGCCGGACTGGACCTTGAACAGACCGCGGACATGGCCCGTCGTCTCTCCATTCCTGTGATTGCCAGCGGTGGCGTCGGCAGTCTGGAGCATCTCAAAGCCCTGCGCGATGTTGCCCGCGATGTTCCGGGCATTTCCGGCGCCATCGTCGGCCGTGCCCTGTATGATGGCCGCATCTCGCTCAAAGACGCTCTGGACGTCCTCGGCTCATGCTGAAACTCCGCGTCATCCCCTGCCTGGACGTCAAGGACGGCCGCGTCGTCAAAGGGGTGAATTTCGTCTCCCTGCGCGATGCCGGCGATCCGGTCGAACAGGCCAAGCTCTACGACGCTGCCGGCGCCGATGAACTCACCTTCCTCGACATCACGGCCAGCGTCGAAAACCGCGACACCATCCTTGATGTCGTCCGCCGCACGGCCGAGGCTATCTGCCTGCCCCTGACTGTCGGCGGTGGCGTGCGCACCTGCGAAGACATGCGCCGCCTGCTTCTGGCCGGGGCAGATAAATGCGCCGTCAATTCCGCCGCCATCAAAAACCCGGAACTGATCCGCGAAGCCTCCGAACGCTTTGGCAGTCAATGCATCGTTGTCGCCATTGATGCCCGTTCCGACGGCAAGGGCGGCTGGGAAGTCCATGCCAAGGGAGGCCGCGAGCCCACGGGGCTGGACGTGGTGGAATGGGCCAGGAAAATGCAGGATCTGGGAGCGGGCGAAATCCTGCTGACCAGTATGGACCGCGACGGCACCCGTGCGGGCTTCGATCTCGATCTCCTGCGCGCGGTCTGCAACGCCGTGACCGTTCCCGTTGTTGCCTCTGGCGGCGTGGGCGAATTACAGCATTTCGTGGAAGGCGCTGAAGTCGGCGCAAGTGGCCTTCTGGCGGCAAGTGTGTTCCACTTCGGCCAGTTCCGTATCGATGAAGTCAAGAACGCACTGAACAAGGCCGGACTGCCGGTCAGGCTTGGAGAGTAAAACCATGGGAAAACCCGCCACCAAACCGGCCCCGAAGCCTTCGAAGCAGCAGGACGACAAGAAGTCCGATCTTCAGAAGGAACTGGTGCTCCAGCGTCTGTATGACACGGTTCAGTCCCGCCGCGGCACTGACCCGTCCCTCAGCCACTCCGCACGACTGATGGCCCGCGGTCGCAACAAAATCGCCCAGAAATTCGGCGAGGAAGCCGTCGAGTGTCTGATCGAGGCCGTCAATGGCAACCGCAAGGAACTGATCGGTGAAAGCGCTGACGTGCTATACCACCTGATCGTCATGTGGGTGGACGCCGGCGTCTCTCCCGAAGACGTCTGGACGGAGCTCAAGCGCCGTGAAGGCACGAGTGGCATTGCCGAGAAGGCCGCACGCCCCAAGGAAAAGCTCGGCTGAACAGGAAGCAGACCATGGCATACGATCCCGGCAACATCTTCGCCCGTATCCTGCGCAAGGAAATCCCGGCCCGCGCCGTCTATGAAGACGACTTCGCGCTCGCCTTCCACGACATTGCCCCCCAGGCTCCGATCCACGTTCTGGTCATTCCAAAGGGACCTTACGTCTCCATCGCCGATTTTGGGGCGACAGCCTCTCCCGATGAAATCACTGGCTTCTGGCGCGCGGTCTCCAAGATTGCCGAAGAGCAGGGCCTCACCCACGAAGGCTTCCGTCTCATCAGCAATTCCGGCCCCAATTCCGGGCAGGAAGTCCCCCATTTCCACGTCCACCTGTTCGGCGGCGCTGCCCTCGGCCCACTGCTGACGCAAAAAACTTATTAAAATAAGACTTGCCAAGATCCGAGGGGCCGACTATCAAGCCCCTCGCCTCGTCCCATTCGTCTAGAGGCCTAGGACACCGCCCTCTCACGGCGGCAACAGGGGTTCAAATCCCCTATGGGACGCCAATCTTTGCAGTGACTTAGAAGTCATAAAGCGAAACGATTGATCGTTTTTGGGCCCACCTTGGGCCCACTGCCAAAAAAGACGATAAGCACATGGTCCCAATGGGCCCATGAAAAGGCTATGCTGGGCCCAAGCGAGGCTCACCATGAAAGACCGAATCACTTCCGCCAAAATCGATCCTGCGACAGGCCGCCCCCTCCCCGCAGGCGTCGAATATCGCGGCAAGGGCCAGTATCGGGCCCGCAAGCGCATTGCCGGCGGCGAGAGAATC
>NZ_WIPH01000014.1 GCF_009547075.1 Gluconobacter aidae | reverse complement strand
CCCTCCGCGTCGTTCACGCTCCGTGGGACGAAGCACCTGTCCCAGCCCAGCCCTCCTCTCTCAGCAACGAAACCGCTCATCATGCCTGAAAACCGGACAGGGAAGCGAACTCTTCCTGCACGGTGGTGGAGAAATATGTCCAGAAATATGAATAATTATTACAATTGATTTCCTGCCTTCGAAAGACAAATATCAACCCGTCCAATCTGTTTTACTGGAAGCGGGGTTTCATGGGGCCATTCTTCAACCGGACGATACGGGAAATACAGTCATCATTTACTGTATTTTTTCGTGGTTTGTCCTGGTTATATACCCCGCGTCTTTCCGCTCTCGGTTTTTCGGTCCGCACGACAATTGCCGCACTGGTGGCTCTGGCCATCGCATTATGGATGGAACTGGGACAGCCCCAATGGGCGCCCATGACGGTCTGGATCGTGGCACAGGGCACGTTGGGAGAAAGTCTTTCCAAGGCGCGCTGGCGCGTGGCCGGGACGCTGGGCGGAATCGTCTCGGCAATCGCTCTGGCATCGGCCTTCCCGCAGGCGCCCTGGCTGTTCTTTCCGGCTCTGGCTGTATGGATCGGGCTGTGCACGGCGCTGGGAACGCTGGTCCATAACTTCCGCAGCTACGCGTTCGTTCTGACGGCCTATACCTGTTCCATCGTCTCCCTGAGCGCACAGGCGCAGCCCGACCAGGTGTTCAGCATCGCGATGGCACGGGGCACCTACATTCTTCTGGGTGTGATCTGTGGCACGGTGGCGGACATGGCCTGCCGGAGCAATGTTCCCGGCAAGGCCCGCGCCGCCATCCGCAGCCAGCTTCAGCAGATCGTGCTCGAAGCCGCCAATGCCTCACGCGATATCCTGCTCGAACATGGAACGCCCGAGAGCGATCTGCACAACATCTTCTCACTCTCCCTCAGCCTGAGCGACCGGATCGAGTTCAGCGCCATCGAGGTCGGCCGCACAAGGGGGATCGTCGATTACGCCCGGGCCACACTCGGCCTTGCTTCCCGCCTGATGTCGCGGGCCCTTGGCATGCGCAGCCGACTGGGCGCTGTGACCAGACGGTCCGCACGGACCCAGGACCTGCTGCATGACGCGGCCGGGCTGCTGGATCGGCTGCGTGCGGATATTGATGACGAAAAAGCGCTTCAGGCCCTGCGCCAGGCGGTCCTTGCCCTGATCGAACGATGTCAGGAGGACGTCGAACAGAGCGTGAGCCTGCCGCGCGCGGAAAATGGTCGCGGCAGCGTTTTCAACGATCGCATCCTGATCCAGGGGTTGCAACTGACGTTGACGGAGCTTCAGCATCTTCTGGGCTGTCTGGCGGGCGATCCCGGCGAGAATCCCAAAGCCGAAAGCTACAGGCTCGCCCGGCCTCGCAACTGGTACGCCGCCATCCATAACGGGCTGCGCTCCTGCGTCGCGGTCCTGATGGCGGCTTGTGTATGGGAAGTGACGGCATGGCCGGACGGGCCGCTGTTCATCACATTCGTCTCGGTGGTCTGCGCCCGTTTCGCGTCCTTCAGCAATACCGTGCTGGCGAGCAGCGCATTCTTTTCAGGTGCGGTCTGGGCGGCACTCGCTGCGGTCGTTCCGGTCTTTCTGGTCATGCCGGTCACGGCGTCCTATGCGATGCTGTGCCTGACGATCTCGGTTCCGATGCTGATCGGAGGACTGGCGACACGTACGCCCGCCCTCGCCGCGCGGGCGGCATCCTTCAGCAACTTCTTTCCGTATCTGATCGGTCTGGACAACCACAGCCGCATCAACGAGGCTGAATGGTTCAATACGGTGTTCGCGCTGCTGAGCGGGCTCGGCTTCGGTGTTCTCGTGTTCCGCTATGTCTTTCCGTTCCAGTTAACACGGTTTTATCGGAATTTTCGGCTGGATCTTCTGTCCGATCTGCGGCTGATCGGCCGGAACCGCCGATCAATGACCGAGGCCGTCTGGGTCGGGCGGATTATCCTCGGCATGGAGCAGTTGATCGCACATACCAAAGCCGCCAGTACCGGTGCCAACGACCGGTGGCTTCACGCTGCCTTTTCAATAATGACCGTCGGGCGCAACCTGCTCCAGATCCAGGCCTATCGCGGCCAGAACAGCCTGCCCGAGAATGCACGGGCCATCCTCTCCCGCCTGTGCCAGAGCTTTGCCAGCCCCTTTACCGGCCCCGAGGCACTGGAACTCCAGTCCCGGGATGCGCTGGAGAGTTTTTCCACCATGGAGACGGTGGAGGCCAACAGGAATCTGCGTCTGCTTTTCTCCAGCATCACGGGATGTCTCATCATCATTGCAAACGAGCTGGGACGGCGGAACGACATTCTTGAGGGGGCCTGAGACAGCTTCCCGAATCCGTGAGGTCCGCCCCGAAAATGAAAGTTATGATATTCGTAACGGCCTGAAAAACCGGCTGGCCCCGAGCATTCCGGCCCTTGAGGAACGATGATGGTCCTGACCTGAATTTTTGGGTTTCCGTGATGCGATCAAAGTGCCAAAAGCCCTCGCGTTCGGGACGATCAGGTCACCGTTCCAGTCAGGAAGTCCGTCGTGTTCAAAACGCTCTCCGGTCCGGTGATCGCAGGCCTCTGCGCCCTGTTCGCCTCGACCTTCATTGCGGTGACGACCGAGGTCGCGCCGGTTGGTCTGCTGATCGACATGGCCAAGTCTTTCAATATTACGGAAGGTCACGCCGGGCTGGCCGTCAGCGCCTATGCGCTGCTCGTCGCGTTCGGAGCCGTCCCCATCACGATCGCCACGAGCCGCATGGACCGCAAGATGCTCATGCTGGTCTGCCTGGCCGGATACGTCATCTCCAACCTGATTTCCGCCATGGCGCCGAATTTCGCCATCGTCTGCGCAGGACGCGCCCTTGGCGGGCTGTCACACGCGCTGCTGATGTCCATGGCCGCCGCCTATGCCGCCCATCTGGTGCCCGAACGCATGACCGGACGCGCCATTTCCTTTGTCTTCGGCGGCACATCGCTGGGCTCGGTTCTGGGCGTTCCGGGCGCGGCCGCGATCAGCCATTTCGCAAGCTGGCGTGTCGCACTTTACGTCATCGCCGGGCTTGCGGCCCTCCTGACGATCTTCATCGCGCTCTATCTGCCGCCCGTTCGCGGGGCGGACACCAAGGCGCTCAAGGTTCCGACCATCCGCTCCCCGCAGGCCGCGCGTATTTTCGGCGTGGTGATCGGCGTGAATGCCGTGTTCTTCTTCGCCCATAACCTGCTCTACACCTATGTCTCACCGCTTCTGCTGGCGCATGGCCTGCCGGAGCACCTGCTGAGTGTCGCGCTGCTTATTACCGGCGGCGTCAGCATTTTCGGTCTGTGGGGTGCGGGACAGGTCGTGGACCGCTGGCCGGCAGCCGGGCTGTTCGGCGGCGGCCTGGCCATGCTCACGGGCATGATCCTGGTTTACGGGCATCTGATTTCCGCATGGCCGAGCGTGGGCGCCGTCGGGCTGTGGTGCATGGGGTATGCCGCGATCATTCCCTTCGTCATGTCGGGCGCGATCCGCGCGCGGGCGACCAGCGCGGATGTTGCAGGCGCGGCCATCAACAGCAGCAGCAATTTCGGCATTCTTCTGGGCTCTGCCATCGGCGGCCATCTTCTGAGCACACTGGGCTTCGCGGTGCTGTGTCCCGCATCCGTCGTGATCGCGCTGGGGGGCATCCTGCTGGCGGCCTTCAATCCCGCTGCGTTTCCCCGCCGTCTCCAGCAGGACTGACGGCGAACCGTCCGAACCATGGAATGGCCCGGATGAACAGCAGTTCCGCGGCCAGTTCGACCAGGGTCTGGGTGACAATCACGGCCGGCAGGAGGGGCGCGCCTCCGGGCACGGCCAACGCAAGCGGCAGGACGACAAGCGAGTTGCGCGTTGCTCCACTGAAAGCAAGCGCCCGTCCGGCTGGCACATCCAGCCCCGACAGTCTCGAAATTCCCCAGCCCAACCAGGGCGCGAGCAGGGCGAAGGCCGCATAGACCGGCACGACATGCAGCACGACAGCCGTCTCGTGTCCGAGATGCGGGAGCATGGCCGCAATAACGACGAACAGCACGACGGCCGTCACTGGAACCGGCAGCAGGCCCAGCGCCGAAGCGACCTGCGCGCCCGCCGGGCTTCGCTGTGCCGCGAACTGGACGAGCCACGCCAGACACAGCGGAATAACGATCAGCCACAAAAACGCATGCAGGAAGGGAGCAGCCTGCACCAGCCGTGACACGCCCTCGCCCAGAAAGAGATGGAGCCAGAGCGGGAGCATCACCATCTGCACCGCCAGAAGGACGGGCGTGGACGCCAGAAGGAGTGCCGCATCTGCCCGCCCCATCTGGGCGAACGTCACCACCCAGTCGATACAGGGGCAGAGAAGAACCATCAGGATGCCCAGCCGGATCATTTCGTCCGATGGCGCACATGGAAGCAGCAGGGCCACCAGAACGGGGACAGCCACGAAATTCGTGACCAGAAGCGATGCGAGGAACCGGACCTTGCGGACAGCCTGCCCCAGTTCCGCAAGCGGGATCTGAAGGAAGGTCACGAACAGCATCAGGCCCAGAGCGGGATTGATGAGCACGTCCCAGAACGCGGTTCCCGTCACCAGCGCAGACGCCGCCCCGCCAAGAAGTACGGCAAGGAAATACAGCGCGATCTGACGCCGCTCCAGGAGATCCCGCACCGAAGCAGGACTCATGGCGCACACCTGACGACATCAGATGCAAAAAGCCACCTCCCGGGCGGACATGCCGCCTGGGCCGGACTCCCCATGCCGGACGTCAGGTCACGGCAGCGAGGCATCAGTTGGTCGTCGCATCTTCCGGCAGGGGCTGGATCTGTTGCAGCTTGCCATAGCGATCATAATAAAAAACCGATGTTCCACGGCGTTCGGCATAGCCGTCCGGCTGGCCGTCCTTCGTCTGGAACAGCAGCCGGAACGCGTCCGGCTGCTCGATCACCTTGTCCCCAGGCGGGCGATACCGGTAACGGCTGAAATCGGCATGGCTCTTGGGCAGCGACGAGTTGTGATACAGGTCGTGCATGCTCGGCTTCTTAGGGCCGTCATCCCCACCTGCATCCTGCGCCATGGCTGTGCCGAAAGCCGCGCCCGATATGGCAAGGACAGTCAGTACTGGAACAATCAACCCGCGCATGATGCTCTCCGGTCAGTGCGTTTATGCGGGCACCTTAGGGGAAACGGTCTTTCGGCTCCAGCCACCTCCGAGCGCGCGATACAATGTCACAAGATTCTGGAACCGTGCGGCCTTGACCATGATCGCGTTCTGCTGCGCCTGAAAGAGGGTGCGCTGCTGTGTCAGGGTCGTCAGGTAGCTGTCGATCCCCGCACGGTAACGCATCATGGCCAGATCGAACGCCTTCTGTGACTGATCGACCAGTTGCGACATGTGGCGGTCCTGCGCCGTATAGGTCTCCCGTGCCGTCAGGGCATCAGACACCTCGCGGAAGGCCTTCTGCACTGTCTTTTCATACTGTGCCGCATTCTGACGGGACTGCGCCTTGGCCATCATCAGGTTCCCTTCGCTCTGTCCCCATGTCAGCAGCGGAACACTGATGGACGGGGAAATGCTCCAGGTTTCAGCACCCGGCGTGAACAGCTTGCGGAACTGAAGCGAACTGGTTCCTTCCGAAGCCGTCAGCGTAAAGCGGGGGAAAAACGCCGCGCGCGCTGCCCCCACATTTGCATTGGCTCCCAGCAGGGTGTGCTCTGCCGCGCGGACGTCCGGCCGCTGCTCCAGCAGGTCTGAAGGCAGGCCCTCCGGCAGGTCCGCGATCATGGTCTGCGACCCAAAAGGAGCCGGTGCTGGCAGAGTCGAAGGCAGCGGCGAGCCGACGAGAAGCTGAAGCGCATGTTCGTCATCCGCCAGAGCGCGCGTATATTGCGCCTCGTAGGCGGAAGCCTGCTCTACCTGTGTCTTGACCTGCGCCAGCGTCAGCGCATCCATTTCGCCATTGTCATAGGAAAGCTGGGTCAGCCGCAGGGTATCGCGCTCGGACGCGAGCGTGGCACGCGTCACACGAAGCTGCTCGCGGTCAGCCAGCCACTGAATGTATGTCGTCCCAATCTGCGAGACCGTCGTGATGAGCACGTTCCGCGCGTTCTCGACGTTGTTCAGCACCGTTTCCTTCTGCTGACGCGTCAGGTTGCGGATACGGCCCCAGAGATCGATTTCGTAAGACGAGAACCCGATCGACGTCTGATACAGACGCAGGGTCGCGATATGCTCGCCAACGCCAGGCGCAAAGGAGAAACCTGCCGTATCGGATGGCGCCATGAACAATCCCTGACCGCCGGCCGAGATGATCGGAAACAGAGAGGCATTCTGGATCTCATACTGGCCGCGCGCCACGCCCACAGCGTCAAGCTGCGCCGCGATGTCACGGTTGTTTTTCAGCGCCAGGGCCACGAGCGCCTTCAGTCGCGGGTCGGTGAAGAAATCCTCCCACCCGAGATTGGACGCGGCCTGAGCTGCGGGCGTATTCCTTGATGCCGTATCCGCAGGGTAGCTGTTCTGGATGGCCTGCGTGGGCCGGTGGTAAACCGGCGCCATGTTACAGGCCGAAAGCATCAGCAGTCCGGCAAATCCAGAAGTCAGTCCGAGACGAGCCTTCATGCGCCGTGCTCCCCTTCGGCGACAGGCGCCGCCTTGTTATCCAGATGGGCATACGGATCCTTGCGATCACGAACACGCGTGACCCGGAACAGGCGCAGCACCACCACGAAAAAAACCGGTACGAAGTAAATGGCGAGCAGCGTCGCGGAGAGCATACCGCCCACGACGCAGGTACCGATCGCCACACGCGCCGCCGATCCCGCACCCGTCGCAATGGCCAGCGGAAACACACCGCAGACGAATGCGATCGAGGTCATGAGGATCGGACGCAGACGCTCACGCCCGGCTTCCAGAACCGAGTCTTCCAGACTTTCACCACTTTCGAAGAAGGCTTTGGCGAATTCCACGATCAGGATCGCGTTCTTCACCGACAGACCAACCGTCGTCAGCAGACCCACCTGGAAATAGACGTCGTTGGACAGCCCCCGGCCGAGCGTCGCGGCAATCGCGCCAAGAACGCCGAGCGGGAGCACCAGAAGGACCGCGAACGGAATCGCCCAGCTTTCATACAGCGCCGCCAGACAGAACAGGATCACGACCACGGCCAGCGCATAAAGCGGAGCGGTCGAACCACTTGAAGCAAGCTGCTCGAACGACAGGCCGGTCCATTCGTAACCGATGCCACGCGGCAGCTTGGCCAGAAGCTTCTCCATTTCCGCCATGGCCTGACCGGAACTGGCGCCCACGGCCGGCTGACCCTGAATTTCATAGGAGTTCAGACCATTATAGTCTTCGACCTTCTGCGGACCATTGACCCAGTGCCCCGTTGCGAAGGCATTGAACGGCACCATCGTCCCGATCGCGTTGCGGACATACCAGCGGTTCAGGTCTTCCGGCGTCATGCGCGCCCAGGGCTCGCCCTGGATATAGACCTGCTTGACGCGGTCATTGCGCATGAACTGGTTGACGTAGATGGAGCCCAGCGCCCCTTCGAGCGTCGTGTTGATATCCGCATTGGTCAGACCCAGCGCGTTGGCGCGCTCACGGTTGATGTCCAGACTGAACTGCGGCGCATCTTCCATGCCCAATGGACGGACCGCCTGAAGGAGCGGATTCTGCGCGGCTTCCCGCAGGATCTGGTTTCGCGCCGCCAGCAGGGCGTCATGACCCAGATGTCCGGTATCTTCGAGTTCGAGATCGAAACCGGTCGCATTGCCCAGTTCCATCACGGCCGGCGGATTGACGGCGAAGATCTGCGCTTCCGGGTCCATCCAGAAATGCATCATGATCTCGCGCGACACGGTCATGGTCGTATGCGCGGAACCCGGACGCTGATCCCAGGGCTTCATACGGATGAAGAACGCACCCGCACTCTGCCCCTGCCCTGCGAAACTGAAGCCCGTCATGGTGAAGACGGATTCAACATACTGACCATAGGTCTTGAGAACGTAGTCGGTGATCTTGCGGTTGACGGCGGCCGTCTGCTCCTGGGTTGCCCCGTTGCGCATCGTGACCTGGCCGAAGATGATCCCCTGATCCTCATCCGGCAGGAACCCGCCCGGCACGCGCATGAACAGGAATGCGACCAGACCAGTCAGCAGGGCGAACCCGATCATGCTGATGACCGGCACACGAATCAGCCACTTCACGCCGCCGATATAGCCGTTCGTCAGACGATCGAACGTCCGGTTGAACCAGGCCGCGGGACCGTGCTCATGGCCCTTATGCGTCGGCTTGAGCATGGACGCACACAGCGCCGGCGTCATGACCATCGCCACGAGCACCGAGAGCCACATCGCCGCGACGATCGTAATGGAGAACTGGCGGTAGATCACGCCCGTTGAACCGCCAAAGGCCGCCATCGGCAGAAAGACCGCCGTCAGCACCAGCACGATGCCCACAAGCGCGCCCGAAATCTCATCCATCGAGACACGTGCTGCTTCCTTTGGAGACAGCCCCTTGTCCGTCATGACACGTTCGACGTTTTCGACGACGACGATCGCATCATCGACCAGCAGACCCACAGCCAGCACCATGGCCAGCATGGTCAGCGTATTAATGCTGTAGCCCAGGATGGACATCAGTCCGAATGTTCCCAGGAGGACGACCGGAACGGCGATCGTGGGGATCAGCGTCGCGCGGAAGTTCTGCAGGAAGATCAGCATCACGATGAACACGAGAACAATCGCCTCAATCAGCGTCTGGACCACTTCATGGATCGACAGCGTGATGAACGGCTCGGTATCCAGCGGATAGACCAGCTTCAGCCCCTGCGGGAAATAACGGCTCAACTCGTTCAGACGCGCCCGGACAGCCGCTTCGGTCTTGAGCTGGTTCGCACCCGGAGCTAGCTTGAGCGCCATCGCGGCGGCCGGATGGTTGTTATAGACCGATCCGAGCGCGTAGCTCTGCGCCCCGAGTTCGACCCGCGCCACATCCTTCAGACGGACCTGGCTGCCATCCTGCTGCACCTTGAGCAGGATTTCCTTGAACTGCTCCGGCGTGCTCAGTCGCGTCGGACCAATAATGGTCGCATCAAAACCGATGCCCTTTTTGGCGGGGAGGCCACCCAATTCACCCGAGGACACCTGAATGTTCTGCGCCGAAATTGCCGACTGCACGTCCCCGACCGTCAGGCCGAAATTATACAGCTTGGACGGGTCCAGCCAGACGCGCATCGCGTATTCGGAGCCGAACAGCGTATGATCGCCCACACCCGACACACGCGACAGCGGGTCGGAAATGTTGGACGCCACATAATCCGCGATGTCCTGCCCGGACATGCTGCCGTCTTCGGAAATAAAGGCCAGAACCATCATGAAGTTCTTGGTGGCCTTCGTAACGCTCAGACCCTGCGCCGTCACTTCCGTCGGCAGGCGCGGCTGGGCAAGCTGGAGCTTGTTCTGGACCTGAACCTGCGCGATGTCAGGGTTGGTACCCTGCTCGAAGGTCAGGTCGATCTCCATCTGTCCGCTCGCATAGGACGAGGCCGACAGATATTCGAGATGATCTAGACCATACATCTGCTGGAGGATCGGACGGACGACCGTGTTGTTCACCGTCTCGGCAGACGCACCCGGATACATGACCGAAATGGCGATCTGTGGCGGGGCGATGCTCGGATACTGTGCGATCGGCATGCGCGTGATCGCAACAGCGCCGACGAGCATGATGATCAGACCGATGACCCATGCAAAGATGGGCCGGTCAATGAAGAAACGGGACAATGACATGCGGGGTTACTCCGCCTTTCCCGCTGGGGGGACGTCCGCCGGGACGTTGTGAGGTGTGACCTTCGCGCCCGGCTGCACTTTCTGCAGGCCGTTCACGATCACCTTCTCACCCGGCTTCAGCCCGTCCGAAACAAGCCAGGAATCCCCCACCGTCCGCGAGATCTGAATGGAACGCTGGGCGACCTTGTTCTCGCCATCCACGATCATGACGTAGGGATTGCCCTTGGCATCCCGGGCGACCGCAACCTGCGGCACCAGCAGACCGTTCGGCTCAATGCCTTCCTGAATATGCGCATGCACGAACATGCCCGGCAGCAGCAGGTGATCAGGATTCGGGAAAACCGCCCGCATGACAAGCGTTCCGGTCGACGGATCAACCGTGACTTCGGAAAGCTGGAGCTTGCCGCGCGTCGGATAATCGGAGCTGTCTTCCAGCTTCAGGCTGACAGCCGCCGCATCCGCGCCACTGCGCTCGACCTGCCCGTTCGCCAGCTCCCGCTTGAGGCGCAGCATATCGGAAGCTGCCAGATTGACGTCCACGTAAATCGGATCAAGCCGGGTCACGACTGCGATCGCCTGGGTCTGCCCCGCCGTCAGCAGCGCGCCCGGCGTATAGAGCGTACGGCCAATCCGGCCGCTGATGGGCGCACGGACATGCGTGTAGTTCAGATTGACGGCGGCTGCTTCCACGGAAGCCTTCGCCTGCGCCACCTGGGCTTCAGCCTCACGCGCGGTTGCCAGCGTGTTGTCGAAATCCTGCGAACTTACAGCATGGGCTGCCACCAGCGGACGATACCGCTTCAGCTGACCATTCGCCCGGGCAGCTGCGGCCTGTGCATTGAGAAGCTGCGCTTTCGCCTGATCGTAAGCCGCCTGATAGGGCGCAATATAGATCTGGAAGAGCTGCTGCCCCGCCTTGACGTCCGCACCCTGCTCGAAATCACGCGAGACGATGACACCATTCACCTGCGGCCGGATCTGTGCCTGTTCATAGGCATCCGTCCGACCTGGCAGGGACGTCTCAAGCGTAACGGGCTGCGTCTTCAGCGTCACCACATCGACAGGCTGCGGCGGCATCTGGGGAGGGGGAGTTTTTTTCTGGCATCCTGCTACCAGCAGCGGCAGTGCCAGAAGCGACACCAGAAAAGTTCCCTTCCCACCCCACGGACCGACCGGAGACAGGGCGGCAGAAGAATTCAAAGACATTTTCTGAAAAGAAGGCATGATACGGCCGCTATCCTGTGATACAGAAACCCGCTAGTTTCCCGCGAGAACGGAAACTAGCGGGTTTCTTTGACAGACGTCAATTCAGTCTGTGAAATAATATCGGAGTTGATCTTGAACAGTCCGTCGAGCAGCCAGTCCGAAGACCGGAAACAGCCCTGCTGTGGCCGTCCAGCGCAGCTCGATGAAGCCGAAAGACGCATCCGGATCCTGGATGCGGCCAGTGCGGTTCTGACCACCCACGGCTATCATGCCGCGTCGATGGACAGCATCGCAGCCTGCTCGGGGATGTCCAAAAAAACCCTCTATCAGTTTTTCGACTCCAAGAAAGTTCTTTTCGAGACCCTGATCCTGGAACGGCTTTTCGCCCCCATAGATTATACGCCGCTACCCACAGATCCCATGGAGAAACAGCTTCTGGGCCTGATGACCAGCATCGCAGCCTGCATGTTCTGCGACGAGCGCCTGAGCCTGCTCCGCTCCGTCATTACGGAAACCAGCCGCAACCCGGCCGTCCGGCAACTCGTCGCAGATCTCTTCCAGCTTTCGGGCCGTGTCCTGCCGATCCAGAACTGGCTGGCTGCACAGTCCGAAGCCGGCAGACTGGATATTCCCGACATTACCGAAGCTTCGGATCTGCTCTTCGGCATGACACTGGGGGGCCCCATGCTGGGACGGCTCACCCACTGCAAACCCCATCGGTCAAAAGAAAACCTCGAAGAATTCATGGCGTATGGCATCAGGGTTTTCCTCGAAGGCCATCGTCCAGCCAATCAGAGCTGAAAAAACTTATCCCCCCGCGGAGACCGGTGGTGAGGTCTCGTCGTGACGACCCGTCAGCAGGCGGAAAATACCTTCAGATGGCGTTCCCTTCATCATTGATCCAAACCGGGTCAACAGGTTCCTGAGCGTCTGCTGGTCCTGCGCCCTTGAGGCATCCCCCCCAAGTCGCAGGACGAGAGCCTGCTGCTCTGGCGAAAGCACTCCTTTCGAGTTGGCAATAACTCCCGGAAGGCCATCCAGCAGGGGAACAAGCGCCTCAACCGCACGAGGCCAGTCTCCGGCCTTTTCAGCAATTTGTGCCCGCAATGCCCAGGCACGCGGATCGCGAATGGGCGCCAGATCTGCCGCTGCTTCCTCCGGATGATGCTCTGCCAGTGCGATATCTGCTTTCAGAAGCGATACCTCCACGGACTGACTGCTGCTCCCACCAGGAAGCGCGAACGCGGCATCAGGAGATCCCTCGGTAAAAACCCCGAGATCCTGTCGGGCAGACTTGAGATCTCCCATCTTGAGCTCAAGCCTCGCCAGTCGGGTCCGGACTTCCATTTCCCGGGCGTTATTCCCGGACGCCAGAAGACCTCGCAGGGCCTCCCGTTCCTGATCCGGCAAGCCAAGGGCCTCATAGCGACGCGCCAGACCATTGAAAATATCATCTCGCAACGCACTGTCAGACGCTTTGAGCAGTGCATCTTTCAGAAAAGCAACCTCATTCATGTTCTGCCGCACCCCGGGAGGCGCTGACCGGGCCATCTGCCGAATAATGTCCGCTTCCTGAGTTGCCACGCTGGAAACATCATCCGGATACAGGCGACCCCACTCCTGCGTTGCCGCAGCGGCACCTTCAAGGTTTCCACCCTGCATCAGGGCGGTAATCTGTAGAAGGCGCCCCTCCTTCTCCCGTCCCGCAATCCGGAGAGCAGGCAGTATACCATCAACCTGATCCGCAACAGCCTGCGGAAGGAGCGTCTTTTTTTTCAATGCCAGTCGGAGAGAGGCTTCCCGAGCCAGCGGCCAGATCAACGGCGATGGATCATGTGCAAGGAAAGAGAGTTTCGCTTCTGCATCCGGCGCATTCCGCCGTGCCGCCAGCAGAGCCTTCGCCAGAGCAACTTGCGGACCATCCGGAAACTGATCGAGAACTTTCGTGGCGTCCTCATTGCCATACCGGGCGATCCACTGGGTCGCCAAAGGCAGGAGGCGATCCCGCAACGGAGCTGCATACGCCTGAAGAACAGGAAGACCTGTTGCAATCAGATCAGCCGTCTGAAGGCGGTCGTTTTCCGGAGATCCTGATGCGCTTTGTCCAACCCGGCTGGAAAATGGCAAAAGCATCCGCATCATCCCGCGCCAGAGCTGATCTTCCGGAGTACTCCCACCATCTTCCGCCAGCGAGGAAGAACCCGACCGGGCATTGAGCACCGTCGATATCTGTTGCAGGCGACGCGCTTCCGGCTTTTCCACACCCTCAGGCCAGTCCTGCAAAGCCACCTCCATAACTTCGCCCAGCAACGGGCCATTGGCCGCCCGTGCTGCCGCCTGCGCAACCCGCATCCGGGCACCAAAACGATCACCCGAAGACGCCATGGCAGCAGAGGCCACACTCCGCCTGAGCGCTTCACGCAGTTCTTCTGGTGTTCCTTTCCCCAGACTGACGCCACTCAGGGACGAGCCATAAGGTTGAAGCCGATTGGAAGCCATCAGCGGAAAACTGTTCGGCCCCATCGTATCCAGAATGAGTTTCTCTCCCGCCTGACGCAGTTCTATGGTGTCGGAATCAGCCGCCACCACGACACCGATCAGACTGTTCCGGACGGCAAACCCGGTTCCCAGGCGCCGCATGGACTGCTGAATGCGACCTGAACGCGTCAGTCCCAACAAAAGCCTTCGCCCTGAATCAGGATCATCCAGCGCGACAACCTGCGGCAGACCTTCTGCAACCGGCGGCGTGAACGTCAAGGCGTTTGCATCCTGCCCAAGGAGCATATCAGCCTGGGGCTTTACATCCGCCGCAACCGATATCGTCCAGCCGGCCCCGACAGGCCGAAGCACGGGATCACGTTCATCGGATAACGTCACGGTAATGACTGTAACATCTGACAGAATCAGGCTGGAAACCGCTTTGAAAGGCCCCGTCCCGGCCAGACCCGCCGTATCCAGGACATGCCGCCCCGCCGCCACGAGCACGATATTCTGCCCATTGCGGAACGCCGCAACAGGCGTCAGTTCACCCAGAGGCAGCCACAGTCCGGTTGCGCCGGGGACCTGCACGGACGTTCCATAAGCGGGAACTGTCGTCGCCTGTGACGGAGTTCCGGTGACTGAGGCCGGCCCAGCAGAAACCCGTTTTTCCTGTACTGCTTTTTCAGGATGCGGAAAAAGCGGCGACGGATCGTTCAGGAAAGCCCAGCCCGCAGGCAACAGCTTCTCATCAGCGGCTTTTGCAGGCCCAGTTTCTACCTTTGCAGGCTTGGCACCAACGGCTTTAGGCGCAGCCACAGCCGTTTCGAGCAGCGACAGGCTCAGTGCAGTGGCCAGAAACGCCCGTTTCATCCGTTACCACCGATCCGGGTGGCAGGCCGCGCATGAGAGTTCACAAGAAGCTGCGTGGCGAGAATGGCGCGCTGGGGGGACATGGCCTCCATAATTGCGGACGCCTTGCGCGGATTCATCCTGTTGAGCAGCGCTACGCCAACACGCAGATCAAGAATATTGAAGATTGCTGCGGCATCTTCGGGTTTCATCGCCTGATAAATCTTGACCAGCCTGTCAGCATCATCATTCCGCAGCTGGTCCGTATGCTGTTCGCTGTTCTCAAGGGCAGTCCGGGAATTTTCCAACGCTGTCATCCGACGCTGCAGCTCTTCCTCAGCCGCATCAACAAGGCGCTGGCGGTCATTCAGTGCTGCATCACGCCGATCCAGCTCCTTTTCCCGGCTAGCGAGCTGTTCCACGAGTGCTGGATCTGCTGGCTGAGCCGTTGGTGCTGGCTCAGCTGGCACGGGTCCCTTGCAGCCCCCGTGCGCGCACAGATCATCCGTTTTCGGAACAGCCATCGCCAGGGTGGGGGCAGCTCCCGCGGGCTTGGAAGCAGCCGGCAGGACCTCTGTCGGCGCAGCGGTCTGGGCTTGCGGCTGCGGCTGCGGCTGCGGCTGGGGCTGGGGCTGGGGCTGGGCCATCGCAACAGTTGTCAGAGACGAAGAGGGAGAATCCGCGTCTCCCATCAGATCACCCGCGATCGCGTAGATCTTGACCCCGAGAAGAACGATCATGAGACCGCAGGCAAGATGCAGGATACGGAAAAACATGACGTCTTATCCCTGCTTCTGCCGAAGAGCGCGCAGAAGTTCACGCTCGGCAGCACTTTTACTGCCGCCGGGCTTCATGGTCCGTACTTCGTCCGGCTTCAGGCGAAACGCAGAGCGGAACGGGATCTCCTCGGACCGTTCCTCAACACGGGGAGCGGCCTTCATGCCCGGAGTGGCGATACGCCCGGCGGGAAGGAGAGATTCCAGTTGCTGGGCCAGCGTCTCGGAGCGTTCGCACAGCATGGCCAGATCCCGCTTCAGGCTCTTGCCGGACTCAACGGTTTTCCCCAGGGCACGCCCGACGAGTTCCGTCGTCTGGCGCAGATGATCAATGCCGGACTGAGCCTGCGCACTGCTGGACTGGAGACTGGCGATCAGGGCATCGAGCTGTCCGCGGTCACGCCGCAGGACGGAGAGGGCACGCCCCAGATAGAGACTGTAGAAAATCGTCACCAGCAGCAGCACTGACAGGGCGATCTCGATCCCAAGCTGAAATCTGTCCATGAAATATGCTCCGCTCAGCTATAGGATGTGGCACGATCCGTGCCGGGTTTCTGGTTAAGAACGTCTTCGATCTTGACGGCGACCTGTCCCTGCTTTCGCCCGACCCGCCCCGTAAAAAGGACATGTTCGCCACAACGCAGGCTGACGGGAGCATCCGGCTTGCGACGCAGGACAAGCTGATCCCCCGGAGCGAGCTTCATGATGTCTTTCAGATTCATGGTCTGCTCTTCCAGAACGGCATCCAGGGTCAGATCCGTCTGCCAGAGCTCTCGGGCGAGATGGTTTTCCCAGATGCCGTCATGACCGAATTTCTCGCCCATGAACTGCTGCAGGAGAATGTCTCTGACAGGCTCGAGCGTGGCGTGGGGCAGTACGATATCCACGTCTCCGCCGCGGCCTTCCATATCGATGCCGAACCGTGCGGTAACCACCCCGTTTCCGGCCCGGCAGATCATCGCAAAACGTGAATTCATCTCCAGTCGCTCGAAATGAAAATTGACGGCGCAGAGCGGGCTGAAACTCGTTTCCAGATCATCCAGGATGATCCTGACCATCGGCTCGATCAGCGCGCGCTCAATGGCAGTATGATGCCGGCCGGTCTGGCGGCTGGCCGGAACGGTGAGAGCGCTGTCGCCACGGACATGCCCACCAAGAAGGGCGTCGACGATGCTGTAGATCAGGGAAGAACTCAGCACGACGACGCCGTAATTGTCCCACTCTTCCGCCTTGAAGACCGCGAACATGGCCTGTCCCGGGACGTTTTCGAGGTAATCTCCAAAACGCTGGGAGCCCAGGCGGTCCATGGACGCCTCGACGTTATCGCTGGTGAAATTGCGCAGGCTTGTCGTCAGGATTCTGGTAAAACGGTCGAAGACCACTTCAAGCATCGGCAGCCGCTCGGACGAGACACCCGATGTGCTGACCACGCGCTCGATACCGCTGCTGTCAGCAGCGCCCGTGACCACAGAATCCTTGCCGAAAAAGCTGTCGATCTCGGCCTGGCTGAGAACATGGTCTTCATCGCTGTCATGGCCCGGCCCTGCCATGTCCTGTCCGGACAGGGGAAAGGCGGCGGCGGGTATCTCCATGCCCTGGTCCGCGAAAACGGTATCAGCCTGTCGGTCGTCGCTCACTGCACCAGCACCTCTACGAAAAAGAGATCCCTCACACGCAGGGGCGCCACGATATTGGTGATCTGTGCCAGCATTGTCTCGCGTAGCCGGTAGATACCGCTTCCGGAAAGCTCCGAAGGCTGCATTCCGTGCAGGCAGGTCTGGAACGCATCCTGGATCTGCGGCATCAGGGCCGCGACATTGGCGGCGTCCTTGCCATCCTCGACCTCAAGCCGGGCACCGATCCGGACGTATCGCGTGCGATCCGTACCGGAATCGAGATTGGACAGAATGGTCGGAATGGTGATGGTGGTCCACTTCACCGGTTGAGTGGCAGTCTTGGCGACCGGGGTTGCCGCATGATGAAAATGCTTCCATGCAAAGGCTCCACCACCAGCCAGAAGCAGGCATGCCAGCACTGCAAGGATGATGATCTTGCGCTTACCCCCCTTCCTGACCGGGGTTTCGTTTTCCGGAGTCTCCGTCGTCACCGTTTGTCTGCCTTCTCTTTCGGACAGCACTCATCATCGGCATAAAAGATTAACAGTGGGTTTATGATGCTCAGGAAAAGGCGAGTCTTCCTTCAGACGGGAACCATCATCCTGAGCCTTGCGGCCCTTGCAGGCTGCGCGTCCCAGCGTTCTCCGTACAACCGGTACTATTCCTCAAGCGGCGCCTATCGCGCGCCTGGTCCGGCCAGTGATCCGTGGGGCCCGTACATCATTCAGGCCGCAAACCGCTTCTCGATTCCCCAGGACTGGATCCGTGCCGTGATCCATCAGGAATCGGGCGGTCACCAGTTTCTGGACGGTCGGCCCATCACGTCCCATTCCGGGGCAATGGGCCTGATGCAGCTCATGCCCCAGACCTATGCCGACATGCGCTCGCGCTACGGTCTGCGGTCGGATCCTTACGAGCCGCATGACAACATCATGGCAGGCACGGGCTATATCAGCATTCTCGCCCGGAAATACGGGGCTCCGGCCTTTCTGGCCGCTTACAATGCCGGTCCGCAGCGGCTTGAGGACTATCTGTACGAAGGACGGCAACTGCCCAACGAAACCGTCAATTACGTTGCGAGCATCACGCCGCATCTCGGTACGCAGGTCGCCATGACGGGTCCGCTGGCGGCCTATGCCACCGCCGATCAGCTGAACGCCTCGCAGTCCGGAACGGCCCTCGCAGGTCTGGCCCCGGCCCAGACAGCGCCTGCGCCGGTCATGACAGCGTCAGCCCGCAGCGTGGGGCAGGTCTGGGCCAGCCGGCATGTCACGAGTGCCGCCGCCCAGACACCCATCGCAGCCCCCAGCGCTGTTCCGTGCAACCCGGATGACGCCTACGATCCCGATGTGCCGTGTGCCGTCCAGCCTGTCAGCACGCCTCCCCTCGCCGCGCCGTCCCCGACCTTTGTTTCCAGACCTGCTGGCGATACGCTGACCATTCAGGAGCCGGTCTCTTCCCGACCGCTCCCGCCCGCCCCCGCCATTCCGACGCCCCATACACTGCCGACACAGCCGACAGAATCGACCACCATGGTCGTTGGCTACAGGCGTCCCGGAAGTTATGGCCCCTGGGCGGTCCAGGTGGGGGCCTTCAGCAGCATCGGACAGGCGAAGTTCGCGGCCACCATGGCGCGACAGGCCGCGTTTACATCACTTCAGTCCGCCAGAATCGAAGTTCATCCCACCCCCAGCCATGGCACCACGGTCTGGCGTGCCCGCCTGACGGGGATCAGCCGTGTCGGAGCGGCTCAGGCCTGCTCGACTCTTTCCGGCCAGGGAATGGCCTGCATGGCCGTCCCACCGGGACATTGAAGGCACAGTCCGGGGAACAGTTTCGGCCTCAGAAGCAATCCGCGTTGGCAATACGGTCACTTTCGCCTATGTTCCCATGCATGCCACACATAGCTGACGCGCATGAAGCGTAGGTCCTAACGTCCCAGCCTCACCTCATGCCCCATAGAGCTTTATCGACACCCTTTTACGACGACTTCCCAGGACGCGCAGATGACGACAAGCCCGGCTCCCGATCATACCCCGCCCCATGCAGGGGCCATCAGTGAGGAGGGCTATCACAAGGACCTCGGACGCCGTCATGTGCAGATGATCGCCATCGGTGGCGCCATCGGAACAGGACTGTTTCTGGGCGCGGGCTCACGCCTTCAGGTGGCCGGGCCGTCCCTTGCGATCATCTATGCGATCTGCGGCGTCTTTTCGTTCCTGATCCTGCGCGCCCTGGGCGAGCTTGTCATGTATCGTCCGACCAGTGGCAGCTTCGTGACCTATGCGCGTGAATTTCTCGGGGAGCGCGCTGCCTACATGGCAGGCTGGCTGTCCTTCCTGAACTGGGCCATGACGGGCATCGTCGATATCACGGCGGTTGCTCTGTACATGCATTACTGGGCGGTCTTCCTGCCTGTCCCGCAATGGGTTTTCGCCCTCGTGGCGCTGGCGATCGTTGGCACCATGAACATGATCGGCGTGCGCTATTTCGGCGAAATGGAGTTCTGGTTTTCGCTCATCAAGGTGGTAGCGCTGGCACTTTTCCTCGTTGCAGGCGCCATCATTCTCGGGACCCGCATGCCTGTGGCAGGTCATATGACGGGTTTTCATCTGATTACCGAAAACGGGGGCATTTTTCCGCATGGCCTGTTTTCGGCTCTCATGCTGCTTCAGGGCGTGGTGTTCGCCTATTCGGGAATCGAACTGCTGGGGACAGCGGCGGGAGAATGTGAAGACGCCCGTGAGATCCTGCCCCGCGCCGTCAACAGCGTGATCTGGCGGATCGCCCTTTTTTATGTGGGTTCCGTCATCCTGCTGGTCTGTCTGCTGCCCTGGACGGAATATCATGCCGGCACGAGCCCGTTCGTGACCTTCTTTCAGGCGCTCGGCATTCCGGGCATCGGCACCATCATGAACATCGTGGTCCTGACCGCCGCTCTCTCCAGCCTCAATTCCGGCCTGTATTCCACCGGTCGCGTCCTGCGCGCCCTCTCCCTCGGCGACTCCGGTCCGAAGGCTCTGAGCAAGTTGAACCGCAGTTCCGTGCCCTATGTCGGCATCCTCACCACTCTGGGCGTTTATCTGGTGGGCGTGATGCTGAACTACCTCATTCCATCGCGCGTCTTCGAAATCGTCCTGAACTTCTCAGCACTGGGCATCATCAGCACCTGGGGCTTCATCCTGCTGTGCCAGCTCCGCCTCCGGGCTGCGATCAACCGTGGGGACATCGCACCGACAGGCTTCAACATGCCCGGTGCGCCCTATACGACCTGGGCCACTCTGGGCTTTCTGGGCTTCGTTCTGATCATGATGGCCTTTGACTACCCCGACGGCACGATCACGATCGGCGCCATTCCCCTCATTGGCGCCATCCTGATTGGCGGCTGGTGCCTGCTGGATCGCGGTCGCCGCCACCGCTGATCCTCTTTCCCGGCACAAAAAAAGGGCGCTCCGAGGAGCGCCCTTTTTCATGTCCGCATGATGCGAAGCCTCAGTGCGTCCGGCCCAGTTCGGACCACAGATAGGCGTAGCTCAGCGCCTGCGTCTGGGCGATTTCCTTCTGGCTCGCACCAAAACCATGACCGCCCGCCACCTGCTCCCAGTAATAATAAGGCAGCTTCAGCTCACTCATGCGCCATGCAAAACGACGGGCATGAACAGGGCCAACGCGATCATCCTTGGTGGTCGTCTCGATGAACGGCACGGGGTATTTCACATCCGGCTTCAGGTTCTGAAGCGGTGAAATCCCGCGCAGGAACGCCTTCTGCTCCGGGATAGAGACCGTCCCGTATTCACCAACCCAGGACGCGCCCGCCGACATGTGCTCGTAATTCATCATATCGAGCAGCGGGACCTCGATATCAACAGCCTTCCAGAAATCCGGATGCTGCGTGAACTCGACACCCATCAGCAGGCCACCGTTGGAGCCGCCCTGAATCGCCAGATGCTGTGGAGACGTCACCTTCCGATCCATCAGATCCTTCGCAACAGAGGCGAAGTCATCATAGATCCGCTGACGATGCGTCTTCAGCCCCGCATCATGCCAGGCCGGTCCGAACTCCCCGCCACCGCGAATGTTCGCCAGAACATAAACGCCGCCCCGTGACAGCCAGTTATTGCCAATCCCGGCCGAATAGAAAGGGAAAAGCGGCACTTCAAAGCCACCATAGGCATAAAGCAGCGTCGGATTGGTGCCATCCAGCTTCATGTCGCGGCGATGCACGATGAAATACGGAACACTGGTTCCATCCGTCGAGCGCACTTCCTGCTGCTCCACCGTCATGTCCGAGGCATCGAACTGTGCCGGCAGCGTATGCAGCTTCTGCACCGAAGCCGTATCGCTGTTGAGTTCCCACAGGGTGGTCGGGCTCAGAAATCCGGTCGAGACGGCATAGGCCACCGCGCTGTCCTCATCGACACTGGCCAGATCCACCGACATGTTCTGCGGCAGCGGCAGGTCCCGGTGCGTGAATCCCGTACCGGACGGCGTATAGATCGAGATCCGGCCCCGCACGTTGTCGTAAAGCGTGACGATCAGATGGCCGTGACTCGTGGACACTTCCTCGATCATCTGCTTCCCGGTCGGTGCCAGCAGAAGCTGGGGCGCAACGGTTGCGGCCGCCGGATCGACCAGCACCACACTCCCCTGCGGGAAAGTCTGCGTCCCGACCTTCCAGTCTTCCTTCAGCTGAACGACCAGACGGCCATTGAACAGCGCCGCCACGTCTGCTTTCAAGGGAATGGCAACCGGCGTCACCTGACCATCGCGATACAGGAACACTTTTGCCGAAAATGCATCCAGACCTTCACGGATCAGCGTGACCTGATGCCCGGCTCCATCATGCAGGACTTCCGGCCCGACCTCGACATCCTTACGATTGCCCGTAAAGACCGTCTGCGCTTCAGCCAGAGACTGCCCGCGCTTGAGAAGCTTCACGATATACGGATAGGACGATTCCGTAACATCGGCATCTGTCCAGGGATAGCTGACCAGGAGGGTGTCCCGGTCCAGCCAGCTGGAGTCCTGCTTAGCATGGGGCAGGCTGAACCCGCCTTCAACAAACTTGCCGGTCCGCAGATCGAACTCCCGGACGGTCTTGGCATCCTCGCCACCATCGGAGAGACTCAGCAAGCAGAGATTCTGATGGCTGTGCAGGCAGTCCACGCCCCCATAGACCCAGTTGCGTTTTTCCTTCGCCGCCAGCGCATCGAGATCCAGCGCCACCGTCCATTCCGGATGCTCGGTCGCGTAGGAATCCGGCGTTGTCCGGCGTAGGATGCCCCGCAGATGCCGGTCATCGCGCCAGAAATTGTAGATCATCCCGTCAATCTGCATCGGCGACGCCAGACGGTCATGCGTTTGAAGCAGTCTCAGTGATGTGTTGTACAGACCTTGATACAACGGCCCATGACCCAGAAGACGCAGGGTCCGGTCGTTCTGTGCCTTCACCCAGGACATAGCCTGCGCGCCATTGATATCGCTCAGCCAGGCGGGGATGGTGTCGGCGGCATGAAGCGGAGTGAGCATGCTGCCCGTCAGCAGAGCAGCCAGGCCGACACGGCGGAGAACTCTCATTGTCACAACACCTTCTGATTGTTTCAGAAGGAAACTGTCATTCCACCAGCGAAACCGCAAGGGCCGCGCCTGCCGACGGCAGCCAGACCAGACAGGTCGTCCCTTTTCCCGGCGCACTGGCAATCCGCAGTCGCCCGCCATGCCGGTCCAGAATATGGCGCACGATGGACAGACCGAGCCCCGTGCCCTGTCCCGCACCGTCCGTCGGCGCCCCGACCCGGTAGAAACGCTCGGTCAGGCGGGGCAGATGATGTGCTTCCATCCCGCAGCCGTCGTCTTCGATCCCGAGAATGACACCCCCATCCGCAGGCCAGCGATCATCCGGACGGACCGCACGCCGCGCGGACAGGGTGATGGTCAGCGGATCGCCCTCCTGCGCGCCATAACGCAGGGCATTTTCGATCAGGTTAAGCAGAACCTGAACCATCTCATCTTCGTCAGCGCGGACCAGCAGGTCGTCCTCGATCTCCAGCCTCAGGGCACGCCCTTCCTGCTCGAAACGTGGCGCAACTTCCCCGAGCACCACGGCCATGAGATCAGCCACGTCCACCACGTCACGGGGACGCTGATGCTCATGCGCCTGCACGCGCGACAGGTACAGCAGACGGTCGATCAGGCGTTTCAGCCGCTCGGACTGCTGCCGCATGATGTCGAGGAACTGATGCCGCATGACGGGGTTTTCCCCGGCCGCCCCCTGCAACGCATCGATGAACCCGCTCAACGAGGCGAGCGGCGTGCGCAGTTCGTGGCTGGCATGAGCTACGAAATCCATGCGCATCCTGTCCGCAGCCTGCGCCTCGCTCCGATCGGTCAGCACCACCAGAACACGCCTGTCCTGTCCCTTCCCGCCCGGAAGCCGGCGCAGCATCAGGTGAAGCGTACGTGGAACCGGCACATCGAGCGTAAAGGTCGTGGAGCAGACCGGCGGCAGATCACCCCGATTGCTGTTGCCCGGTGGAGCGGCCGGAACCGGTGCCCGCAATGCCGCCGAAAGTGCGGCACGCGCTGCCGGATGACGCAGAATGGCCCCCACCGTTTCCCCGAACTGGGACGCGGCTTCCTCGTTGACCTGCACGATCGCCCCCAGTCCATCCAGCACCACGGCGCAGGCGGGCAGCGGATCAACCGGCAGGTCGGCCGGCGACACGGGTTTCAGATAATCGTCAGGTGGAGACGTCGGAACCCGGGGCTGACGCAGCAGCAGCCAGATCGCCAGCACCCATCCCGCCAGCGCCACACAGACGAGGACCATGCCCACCTGCAATGGCAGCGTATCCGCTGCAGGCGGAAGTCCCCCCGGCGGCATGCGTCAACCGCCGTCCGTCGTCGGACCGTCATCCAGGGCATAACCAGCCACGCGCACGGTCCGCACCAGGTCGATCTCCCCCGGACCGTTGATGGCCTTGCGCAGACGCCGGATATGGACGTCGATCGTGCGGATTTCGACATGGATGTTCTGCCCCCAGATCCGCCGCAGCAGATCCTCGCGGGAAAACACCTTGCGCGGATTGCGGATCAGAAGGTCCAGCAGGCGGTATTCCGTCGGCCCGAGCGAAAGCATCCGCCCGGCCCGCTCCACGCGATGCGTTTCCGGGTCCAGCGTGATGTCCGCGAAGGACAGACGGTCATAGGAAGACTGATGCCGCCGCAGCAGCGCCCGCAGACGCGCATCAAGCGTATCGATGCTGCACGGCTTCATCAGATAGTCGTCCGCACCCGTATCCAGACCGCGGATCGCATCCTGCTCGGCCGAACGCGCCGTCAGGAGCAGGACCGGCACGTCGCGCAATGCGGGATTGGCGCGGATCCGGCGACATACATCCAGACCGGACAGCCCCGGCAGCATCCAGTCCAGTACCACCGCGTCCGGGCGGGACGTTCCGAGAGCCAGAAGAGCCGCTTCCCCGTCCTCTGCCGTCTCGACGCGGTAACCACGCTGTTCGAGATTGTAGCAGGTCATCAGCAGGAGGGCCGGATCGTCCTCGACCAGAAGAACGAGCCCCTTGGCACGTGCCGGCGATGGCCCCTTCACCGGACGTCCGGCTCCTGCATCGTCTCCGCCACCGTCAGGGCGGTCGCCGGGGTCCCGCGCGGACGCAGGGACGGCAGGTTGTCGCCCGTCACGGCATAAAAGACGCGCTCGGCAATGTTGGTCGCATGATCCCCGATCCGCTCGAGGTTCTTGGCGATGAACAGCAGTTCCGTGCAGGCGCGGATGTTGCGGGCATCTTCCATCATGTAGGTCACGAGTTCACGGAACAGGGCCGTGTAATACTCGTCCACGGCCCGGTCCGCATGCCAGACTTCCATGGCGCGATTGGAATCCTGCTGTGTGATGGCATCGATCGACCGGCGCAGGTTTTCCTGCACCAGACGGCCCATACTGCGCAGACCCGAGAGCGAGATCTGGTTTTCCGGCATCCGGATCCGCAGCGAACGACGCGCGATGGAGGAGGCATAATCGCCGATCCGCTCCAGATCGCCGGTGATTTTCAGAGCCGCCACGATTTCACGCAGATCGCCCGCCATGGGGCTGCGTAGCGCCAGAAGACGGATCGCAAGACCTTCGACTTCCCGTTCAAGCTGGTCCACTTCCGGGTCCTGCCGGGCCGCCGCGTCAGCGGCTTCCTCGTTCCGGTCCGCGATGGCGGAGAGCGCGAGAGCGACCTGGTTCTCCACGATGCCGCCCATCTGCGCCATCATGGACCGGAGCTGGCCCAGCTCGTGTTCGTAGCTTTTGACGATATGGGATCTGTCAGCCATGACGCGTTATCCAAACCTGCCGGTGATGTAATCCTGGGTCTGCTGCTGCTTCGGATTGGTGAACATGCGGTCCGCGCTGTCCACTTCGATCAGCCGTCCCATGTAGAAAAATGCCACCTGGTCCGCACAGCGCGCAGCCTGCTGCATGTTGTGTGTCACGATCGCGATCGTAAACTCTTCCTTGAGTTCATCAAGAAGCTCCTCGATGCGCGCTGTGGAAATCGGATCAAGAGCCGAAGTGGGCTCGTCCAGAAGCAGGACCTCGGGCCGAGTCGCAATCGAACGGGCGATACACAGACGCTGCTGCTGGCCGCCGGAAAGGCCGGAAGCCGGGGCATTGAGGCGATCACGGACTTCGTTCCACAGCGCAACGCGCGTCAGCACGTCCTGCACGCGCGCGTCCATATCCGCCTTGTTCAGCTTTTCATGCAGACGCAAGCCGAACGCGATATTGTCATAGATCGACATCGGAAACGGCGTCGGCTTCTGGAACACCATGCCGACACGCGCGCGCAGGATGTTCAGGTCCAGATCGCGCTCCAGAACATTGCGCCCGTCGAAGATGACCTCGCCCGTCGCGCGCTGGCCGGGATAGAGGTCGTACATGCGGTTGAAGACCCGCAGCAGCGTCGATTTCCCACATCCGCTCGGCCCGATCATGGCCGTGACACGACGGGCCGGAAAGTCGATCGAAATGTCGTGCAGGGCGTGGTTTTCGCCGTAGTAGAAGTTCAGGTTGCGGACAGCCAGCGCCACTTCAGGGCTTTTCGCCACCTGCGGATCAGTCTCGGTCATCATGGAATCCTGTATTATCCCCTGCCTTGTTCCCGGGGTCATCCGCGTCGCGCCGAAACGCGGACGGCAATGTTGATAGCCAGCACGCCCATCGTCACCAGAAGCGCGCCAGCCCATGCCAACTGCACCCAGTCTTCATAGGATGCACCGGCATACTGGTAGATCGTCACCGGCAGGCTCGCCATCGGCCGGTTGAGGCTGAAAGACCAGTTCTGGTTACCGAGCGACGTGAACAGCAGCGGCGCCGTTTCACCGCTCACCCGGGCCAGAGCCAGAAGAATACCCGTCAGAACGCCCGTCTTGGCGGAACGCAGGCACAGCGACAGCGTTACCCGCCAACGGGTCGCGCCCAGAGCAGCTCCCGCTTCGCGCATGGATGTCGGGACGAGCCGCAGCATATCCTCGGTCGTGCGCACGATGATCGGCACCGCGAGGATCGCCAGCGCAACGGACCCCGCAAGCGCGGAGAAATGTCCGAATGGCGCTACCAGAACCTGATAGACGAACAGGCCCACCAGAATGGACGGTACCGACATCAGAACGTCGGAGACAAAGCGGACGCAGGACGCGAATTTGTTGGTTTCTGTCCCGTATTCCGAAAGATAGATCCCGCACCCCAGCCCCAGGGGCGTCGCCATCAGCAGCGCCATGAAAGTCTGGATCAGGCTGCCGACAATCGCGTTCGCCAGCCCCGAAGACGAGCCGGGCGGTCCCATCGGTTTCATGATCGCGGCGGCAGACAGACCGGCAAGTCCGCGTGACAGCAGCGTCCACAGGATGGAGGCCAGCACCAGCACAAGAATGCCGGCCATCACCATGCCGAATGCGGTCGCCAGATGATCGGCGCGGCGTCGACGGGCGGCGCGGGGATTAGGCTTCCACCCGGTTGTGGAGACGACGGTTTCGCTCATTTCGTATCTCCCCGCAGCATCCGCGCCAGTGCCAGACTGGCAAAGGACAGCAGCATCAGGATGAAGCCCAGCGCCAGCAGCGCGGACAGACGCAGCGACCCGGCCGGACTTTCCGGGAACTGAAGTGCGATCAGCGACGCCACCGTACTGCGGGGCGCAAACAGCGACCAGCCCACAGCCGTCACGTTCCCGATCACAAAGGTCACGGCCATGGTTTCACCCAGGGCACGCCCCATCCCGAGGACGATCGCACCGATCATGCCCGTGCGGGACCAGGGCACCACGACCCGCCACATTACGTCCCACCGGGTGGCTCCGAGGCCATAGGCACTCTCACGCAGCATGTTGGGCATGGCGGCGAACACATCCCGCATCACCGCGGTCATGAAGGGTGCGATCATGACCGCCAGCACCAGACCGGCCGTCATGAGACCCGTACCGAAAGGCGCACCATGGATGATGAATCTGATCCCCGGAACATGCCTGAAATGATGGGACAGGAAAGGCTGGACCGTCTGGGCCATGAAAGGAACGATCGTGAAAAAGCCCCACATACCGAAGATAATTGAAGGCACGGCGGCCAGAAGCTGCACGGCCGTTCCAATGATCGCGGCAATCCGGGGAGGTGCCATTGTCGTCAGCCAGAATGCCGTTCCGAACGCCAGCGGCAAGGCGATGGCCACGCCGATCAGGGTACTGATGATCGTACCGAACAGGGGCGCCCAGGCCCCGTAGATATCGGCGACAGGGTTCCAGACATCATGAAAGGCAAATCCGAGACCGAACGTCCGGAAAGCCTGACTCCCTCCCACACCCATGAGAACCACGAGACCACCCAGCACCACCAGGACGAGCAGCGCCGAAGCCGCGACCAGGAGGTGAAATGCGGTATCGGGCCCGCTGCGGCGGCTTCCAGCGTGGGAAACTCTGGCCTTGTCGCGGGCCTCTTCGGGCTGCGTGGCTGTAGCAAGGGTCATGCGTGAGGGGCTCTGACTTGAAAAACGGGCATTATCCGGCAGCTTCAGCCACCACATCAGTGCATTAGCCGTCCTGTCAGGGAAGAACAACCGGAACAGGAATGACACGGGATGAAAGATTTATGTCATCAGTGCGCTCAACAACCGTGACAGGCGGCCCGGAACACGCGGCAGAACAGGCTGGCATCCCTTCCGGAAACAGACGAGGCAACCGTGGCACGGATGACACGTTCATGATGGGTAAGGGCCTCGAAACAGGAAGGGGCGCGAAAGAATTTTCACAGCCTGAAGCGCATCTTCAGGTCGCATTTTGATGTTCAGGAGTATTCCCATGGTTTCCAGAACCGATCGCCACGTGACGCAGAACAACACGGCGGACAATACCAAAAATGTTTCCATAGAAACACTGAACGCCCGTCTTTCCGACCTGATCGACCTGTCGCTCATCACCAAGCAGGCCCACTGGAACCTCAAGGGACCGCAGTTCATCGGTGTCCATGAAATGCTCGACGGCTTCCGCTCAAGCATTGACGGTTTTTCGGACACCGTGGCCGAGCGCGCCGTGCAGCTTGGGGGAACCGCGCTGGGGACCGTGCAGGATGTCGCGAAGAACAGCGCCTGCAAGCCTTATCCGAACAACATCTATCGCGTGGCCGACCATCTGGCGGCGCTGATCGACCGTTATGCGACGGTTGCCAACAACATGCGCGCGTCCATCAAAGTGACGGACGAGGCAGGAGACGACGATACGGCCGACGTTTTCACGGAAGTGTCCCGTGGCCTCGACAAGCATCTCTGGTTCCTTGAGGCGCATGTCCAGGAGCCGACGGGCCAGATGCGTGACGGCGATCACAAGGGAAGCCGGAGCTGACATCTTCGGCACCGACTGAGCTTTCCAGCGCCCCGCAGGTCTTCCGCGGGGCGTTTTTCTGTTCAGAGACAGCGTTCGAGATGCTCGCGGGCAAACTCCAGTTCCGGGGCTTCGCGCGTCCAGCGTTCCACCTCCTCCGGCTGCGGCTGAATATCGGCCTCTGGCGGCTTCTGTTGTGACACGGCTGGCTCCGAAACCGCCAGAGGTGCGGACCCATCTGAAAGTACCGGTGAGATCAGAGCGGCCAGATGTTCGAAATCGCGGGTCTGCAATGGCCCGGGCGCGATGCCCGGTTTCTGCTGGACGATCCAGTCTTTCGTCAGTTCCCTCAGATTGCCCCATTCCCGTTCTCCCTCCGGTGAGGACGGGCCCGACATCCCTGCCTGTGTCGCCACGGCAAGAGCATGAAGATCGGGCTCCGTGAGCAGGGACGGATGAGACGACACGCCTTTTCTGCAAACCCATCGCCCCAAAGCACTTTTCAAGACCGATACGACATCGTTCGTCATTGTTACTTCTCCTTGCTCCGTTTTGCCCGATTCCCTGTCCGAACGTCAGTCTATTCGGCATGCAAAATGCATAAAAATCGTGAAAAAGACAAAGGATTCCCAGAATCACATCCGGACTATTGATAAATACAAAGACATTATATTATGAGTTACGATAATACTAATGAAAATAAACCAAATATGGTTGATATATACTCAATTCCTTCCACGACCATCAGGCGGTGACCTATTACGAAAAACATGACGCCTCGACCGTCGAGCACGCCTTTGCCATCGCCAATATCCTCCATATTCATAGCAAGGTTCTCGAAGCCTCCTATTTCTACAGGGTGGCTTTCGATATGCACGACAAGACGCAGACGGAATTTCCACTTCCCCAGTCACGGCTTCAGGTCAGGTTGCTGTGTCTTCTGAAATCTTCCAATGCGCCACAGCGCCACAGGCCGCTTTGCGACCTTCAGATTGACGACCAGCACCAGTTCAATGAGGCGGTCGGGAATATGAGGTCTCTTACAAACACCTCGGCTCAGACTGGCATAGCGCCTGAGGTGACAGGAGGGCCTGAGCCCTCCTGCTTCCTCTTTCAGGATCGGTGCGTTTTCGTGATCCGGTCGACCAGATCGTCGTAACGCTGCAGATAGTCGTTCAGACAAAGTTCGGCCTCGGCGTAACGCCGGGCTTCCTGCCCCAGACGACGAGCCGTCCTGCGGTCGTCCAGAAGCGCAAGCGTGGCTTCGGCGATTTTTTCGGGCTCCAGAAAGGGCACCAGCCGGCCGGTGACGTCATCCGTGATAAACTCCCGCACCGGCGCCGTGTCGCTTCCGATGATCGGGCAGCCTGTAGCCATGGCTTCGCGCAGGGACCAGGAGGCGACGAACGGATAGGTCAGATACAGATGGGCATCCGAACGCCGCAGAAGGGCGCGGAAATCGTCATATTCGACCTTGCCGACAAAATGCACGCGATCGAGATCCAGCCTGTCTCCCAGTTCGCGGAGCATGACCTCGCGCCAGCTCTCGCCGTCCGTCGGGAGCGTGCCATAGCTGACCCTGTCTCCGCCGACGAGAATGACATGCGCATCCTTGCGTTCGGAAAGAATACGGGGGAGTGCGCGCATGACGACGTGGAAGCCACGATAGGGTTCGAGGTCACGGGCAACATAGGTGACGAGCGGGGTTCTGGGCGTGATCCGGACGTCCTTGATGACAAGATTGCGCCGTCTGGCCTGCGGCTCGGGGGAGCAAAGCTCCAGATTGACGCCTTCGCGCAACAGGGAAATCTTTTCCTGCGCCCAGACAGGATAGGTTCCGAGCTGGAACTGCGTGGGGCACTGACCATACCCGTTCGCCAGGCAGAGCGCCTGCAGATTGATCGCGTTCTTGACGCGGACGGACGCGGCAAGTTCCGGTGAAGGCGGAAATTCCGGGTCGAACCCCACGTCGTTCTGGTCGGCGTGATAGAAAAACTCGAAATATCCAAGAATTGGGCAGTCGGGAAAAACATCGACCAGATTGAGCAGTTCACCCCAGCCGTGATGGCCGATGATGATATCAGGCTCATACCCCAGCCCCTTGAGCGTCCGGGCAGCCGTTGCGACGGCTTCGGCACGGAGCAGACCGTATTCGAATTCCCTCAGACTGCGATGGGTTTCCATCGAAGGCAGGCGCGGCACGCGGTAAATGGCGCGGCGGACACCCGGAATATGATTGCTGTTCGCTTCAGAGATGAAAACGATCTCATGACCCTGCGCCAGAAGATGGCGGACAAAATGCAGGAACTGTCCTGGAAAATTCTGGTGGACGAATAGATAACGCACGTCTTCTCCGGAGCGACAGGACGCCTCTGCGGTTTCCTGTTCGCGCACGGAGAGGACAGCAGATGACAGCGGTTTTCAAAGACGACCGGAAAGGAAAAGTTCCCTTGCCGGTCACTTGGTCGGGCATCAGCGACGGATCAGGATGCCGGGGTGGACTTGCGCTTTCTGGGGGAAGTCGCTTTGGCGGAGGCGGAGGCAGCCTTCGGAGCACGGGGTTTCGGCGTGACGGGCTTCGCCTCGGCCCTGGCGCGGGTGGCTTTCGGAGCAGCTTTGGGAGCCGCGACCTCCTCGCCTTCGGGCAGGATTTCCAGCAGGAAAGCTTCAAGCGGCGCCAGGCTTTCGGCTTCAAGCGCATCGGCGCCGTCCACGGGCCCAAGACGCGTGCCGTCCGTGAATGTCGCCGTCAGACGAATCCTGTGCGTCTCGGCGGATTTGCCTTTCAGGCGCACGCGCAGCCCCAGAATGGGAAGCGCCATGCCGCGTGAGCCGCAATACTGGCCGCCCTCGGCCCACGGAGACAGCCAGCCCTTGCCGAGAACGGCCTGGTATTCGATGTCCGAAGCCGGGATGCCCTCTTCAGGAGCGACGCTGAAACCTTCGATCCAGCTCTGGCTGCCGGGGACACCCATCCAGTGTCCGATGCCGCTCGTGACATCGCCACGACGCTGGATATGGGCCGCAATATCTTTCGAGATTTTTTTCACACCGGTCTCAGCCGCTTCGGCGGCGGCCGATGCGGCCACAGGAGCCGGGGCCGGCTGGGACGTAGCTGGCTGTGCCGGAGCCGAGGTCACAGGACCGGCAAGCTGGGCCACCTGTAGACGCGGTGCGGCATGGGTACTGTCCGGCTCCTGATAGGTCGTCACGAGAACCGCAGCCGGGCCGCGCATCACACGGACCAGCGCTGCGCCGTTCGAACCGCCGATCCAGCCATCCTCCTCGAAAGTGCTGACTGTCACGACTCCCGGTGGCGTTCCCGGAGCACGCGAAATCCGCACTCCCGGCAGGCCGGCCGGCCCTGCGGGCGTCTGGCCGGCAGCATGGAAGATGCAGAAAATACCTGCATCCAGAACCATCATGTGTGCACCGGCCTTGAGGTCGATGACCCGGTTCTGTCGCGGTGCTTCGGCGGCGTTAGACATTCCCTACTCCCAATTACGTCCGTTCTCGCGGGCAATAATACTGGCATGTTTCATAAACTGTCGCGAGTGGTCCTGACACTTGCAAGCAGCAGCCCAACGATGCGTTGCACCAGTTTTCATAAATACCGGCCTCCGTTTCTGCATTATAGTGGACTGCTTTGATAGAAAAGATAAATCACCCGTCATTCTGATGACCCCATCGCCGCATCAGGATCATGGCAAGCTGGTACGGCGCGACCCCGAGTGGCACGGCAAAACCGGTCATGCTTCTTCTGACCCGTTCTCCCTGCGCGCCCAGGTCGAAGCAGACCGCTTCCAGCCCGCTGCGCCAGATCTGGCCCAGAGCATAGCACCATGTTTCGGGAGCGATGGAGGGAATCAGTCCCACATCCGGCTGCTGCTGGCGGATCAGGGACTGGACCTCCTCTTCGCGATATTCTCCCGTTACCCGGACACCCCGCGAGATCAGCGCATCGTCGTCATGCGTATGGCCAACCAGAGACAACACGATGGGCAGGCGATGGGTCTGGATCTCGGTCGCCAGCGCCAGCAGGACGTCATACCCTTTCCACTGACTGATTCCCCCCACGACACAGACCCTGAGCGGTTGCCCCCGGGTCGCGTGACGATGGGGCATGATGTCTTTGTGAAGCGCCGCATCGTCTTCCAGCGGCAGGGCTTCGATATTCAGACCGGGGAAATGGCGGCGGATGCGCCGGACCGTATCCCCGGAAGGCGCCATGAGCCTGCGCGCGCCGGATAACTCGCGGGTGGAGCGGGCCAGAAGGTCGGCAATGGAGAGGTCTTCGCCGAGATAGCTTCCCCATCGTGCCACACAAAGTTCACATCCCGCCGGGTCCGGTTCGCCGCAGTAACGTCCCGTTCCGTCGCAAAGCGAGATGCGCGGACAGAACCAGACATGATCATGGATGAAGACGTCATACGGAACGCCGAGCGCCTCATGCAGGGCCCGGATGCAGGGCGCATGGCCGATCAGATGGTGCCACTCCACTGTCTGGACACGCAGGGCAGCGAGCAGGCCCAGCAGGGACGGAAGTTCCTCCGGGAGATGGTATTTCAGGTTGGGAAAGCGTTTTCCATCAAGGGCGTATTCAAGCACGCAGCCGCGTTCATGTGGACGAAGCGCGAGGGCCAGAACGCCGTCCGCCTCGAACGCCTCCGACCGCTCACGCACGACACGCCCGACCCCGCCTCCGGCGTCATGCTGGACCATGAGAATGGCGGGCCGGCCCGCGCCCTGCCGGAGCAGCCGTGCGGCATCCAGCCTGCGCCGCGTTTCGTGCAGGGGATCGGCGGCAATGAAACGCGCCACGAGGGCATGATAGCCAGGGTGCAGGGCATTGAGGATGTCCAGATTCCGAGCGCCGAGAGCATTCCGGGCGGTTCCGAATGACGCGGATCCGACATGAGCGACGTAAAGCTCCGGCGCGGCCAGATGCCGGAATCCCCGGGCCGTCGCACGGAGACAGAAATCATTTTCCTCGCCATAGCCCTGCGCGAACAGATCTTCGCGGAACAGACCCGTTTCGGCCAGACAGTCCGCGGAAATCGCCATGCAGAACCCGTGGGCAGTGGGCAGGTCGATCTCCGTAGAGACAGCCCCACTCTTCTGGCACAATCGGTCCATCGCGCGCATTTCCGCAGGGGATGGAACCGGGTTGGGATGGTCCGTGGACGGATAGGACAGGATGGTCGCATCGTTGGAAAATGGCGTGACCGTACCGACATCCGCTCCTGCAAGCCTTGCCCGCAACCGCCCGACCCAGCCAGCGGGGACGAGCGTGTCGCTGTTGAGCAGCAGGATATCCCGCCCTGCCGCCGCACGCATTCCGTCATTGGCGGATATCGGAAAGCCCCGGTTGCGCTCATGACGGATCAGGGTAATCCGTCCGTCCTCCGTCAGTTGATCGAGCGCCTGTGCAAGAGACGGCTCGGGGGTGGCATCGTCCACCACAATCACCGGCACATCCGTCGGACAGGTCGCAAGAACGCTCCGCAGGCAGGCCATGGTCCGGACCCGGTCGGCATAGACCGGGATCACGACCGCACAGCCTGGGCTCTGGCGCGGAAGATGCGGACGCATCCTGCCCGGCTGGATCTTTAAGGGACGTAAACGTGCCGGCAGAGCCCGCGTCTGTCCCGAAACCAGTTTCCCCACCAGAGGATCAACGGGAGCACCCGTCAGAAGACGACCGTTTTCGTTCCACAGATCGAGGGGACCGTCATCGCGTTCGGGGCACTCTTTGGCCGGAACGTGAAACGCCCGGTAACGCGCCAGGGGGACGTCGCTGTCCACATCCTGCGCGAAAGCCTCGGCCCGGAGGGTGGAGCCGTTCCACAGTGTGACCGCAGGGACATGTTCGGGTTCGGCCGGCGTCCAGATCCAGCCCCTCAGGCCATCCGCCGCCGCTTCGACGAAGGACTCGCAGCGGGTCAGGGCGGCGATCTCCAGCGGGCTGCCAAGAACATGCCGCCCGCCAGCTCGGACTGCCAGATGCCGCGCTGAACGCCAGCCTTCCGGAAGGTCATATCGGCCACCTGTGGCGCCCTGTGCGATTTCCCGTCCGTCAAGAAACAGACGAACCGGGCGGGACGTCCCGATATGGACGGTGCCCGCATTGGATGTCGTCATCCATCCCGGCAGCCCTGCGGAAACTGCGATCTGTTCCGCCAGAGAACAGGTTTCCGGGGTCGCATGAAAGGCGGACAGGGCCGCCTGCATCCGGATTGTGGCCTCTTCCATGCGCTGCAACCGCACCAGACAGACGACTTCCAGAAACGCGGCTTCCCGCAGCCCGAAATCCTGCCGCAGATCTTCCATGCGGACCAGGCAGTCCATGAGCCTGCCTGCAGAGAGGCAGGCCAGTCCGACGGACCATTTCAGATTGGGGTTATGCCGCGACATCCGTTCGGCCCGCTCCAGCCAGAACAGGCCAAACGATGCGTTTCCGGCCTGAAGGGCGGCCTGGCCCCGGGCAAAGGCTTCCTGCGCCCTGCGGCTCATGGCCTCCCGCCACAGGGCACGGTCCTCGTCGCTGACAGTCCGCCCGAACCCCGCGAACGCCGCGCCGGGGGTTTTCGGACCGGGGGGAGGACGATCAGCAGGCACGGAAATCAGTCATCGTCATCTGGCTGCGCTTCATCCAGAAGGGCGAGTTCCGCTTCAGCGTCCCTGATATTCTGTGCCTTTGCCCGCTCCAGCCAGATGCGACCTTCCACCGGGTCCGTCACGCCAGCCAGTCCACGCACGAGGTAGCGGCCGAGCATCATCTGGGCGAGGCCGTTTCCACGCTGGGCGGCCTTGCGGAACCACATCTGCGCCTGCGGGCGGTTTTCGGGCACCTCATGACCGCCGCCATACATCGCGGCCAGCGAGAACATGGCGTCCACATTACCGCTGCCAGCGGCTTTCCGATAGAGTTCCAGGGCTTTCTCATGATCCTGACGGCCGTTGATGCTCCCGTCCACAAGCAGCCCCGCCACAGTGACCTGTGCCTCGGCCATGCCCGCATCGGCGGCCTTTTCCATCCAGTAGAACGCCTGCGTGGGATCGGGCTGCACGCCGCGCCCTTCCAGCAGCATCCTGCCGTACCAGTACTGCGCATTGACGACACCATCGGCGGCTTTCTGCATCCAGCGCGCCGCTTCACGTCCGTCCTTCGTACCAGTCACACCTTCAGCAAAGCACACACCCAGATTATAGGCCCCGACCAGATCTCCCTTTTCGGCGGCTTTTTCGAAACGGGCGTGGAGAGCCTGTTTTTCATCAGGAGATGCGGACGCCCCGGCGAGAATCAGGTTCCCGAAATCGGCATCCGCATGCGCATCCCCCGCTTCCGACGCGACCCTGAACCAGTGCGCCGCGACATCGGGGTCCTGATGGACACCATTGCCCGTCAGGTAGAGCAGCCCGAGCGCCCGTGCGGCACCGGCATGTTTCTGCTCGGCCGCCAGGCGGTACCATTTGGCGGCTTCCACAAGATTGGGAGGCAGATCGCCACCATTGGCGCAAAGGTCGCCCAGAAGGGCCGCGGACTGCGTATCGCCATTCATTGCGGCCCGCTTCAGCCAGGTTTCGGCCCGGCCGTAATGCCGGGACGTGCCCGTTCCATCCAGCAGCATCAGCCCGTACCGTGCCTGGGCCGTTACGATATTGCGCTCCGCCGCCTCATGAAAATAACTGGCGGCCTTTCCCAGATCCCGTGGCACGCCCGAACCCGCCTCATACATCCGGCCGAGAATATCGAAAGCCGTGCCGAGGCCACCTTTCGTCGCCTCACTCAGATGCCTGGCCGCAGAAGACAGGTCCGCATCTGTGTGGGCCTCCTGGAGAATGGACAACGCAACACCCAGATGGCCCTGCGAACACCCCGCAGCGGCGGAGCGGTCATACCAGAACCGGCCCTGTGGCGGATCGCGCAGGTCTTCGGGGCCATTGGTCAGGATATATCCTAAAAGGGCCTGTGCATCCGGGGAGCCAGCGTCCGCAGCGATTTTGGCCCAGTGCAGACCCAGATGGAAATCCGGGTGTCTGGGCCCGCCCTGCGGCACATGCGAGAGATCCAGCCCTTCGCTGGCCGTACGGATTTCAAATCCTTCAGGCAGGCCGACCGTATAAAGCGTGGCCAGCACGAAGGCTGCTTCAATATGCCCTGCCTCGGCGGCCTGATAGATCCATCTGGCGCCATCTTCGAGACTGGGCGGAACGCCGAGCCCGTCCAGATAGGCGCGCCCGACCCGGAAGGAGGCCTCCGCGTCTCCTCTGGCGGCGAGACGACTGAGAAGCGCGAATCCCTGAACA
The DNA here is from genome assembly GCF_009547075.1 of Gluconobacter aidae. Lineage (GTDB taxonomy): Bacteria > Pseudomonadota > Alphaproteobacteria > Acetobacterales > Acetobacteraceae > Gluconobacter > Gluconobacter aidae. The sequence continues at coordinate 30,691 of NZ_WIPH01000014.1, read as the reverse complement.
GCCTGACCGGTTTCCGTCAGATGGATCGCATATTCCAGCTTTCCCCGAGCGGAAAACAGAGCAGAAAGGCGACGTTTGAACGACATCAGCGAGACAGGTCCTGAATAACTGCCATACAGAAACGCCCGGTCTGTGCCGGGCGTTCCGTTGGGCGCTTCTAGAGACGCACCGTGCTTTTATTATGGCTCTCTCATGCCATTCGTGAGCGCAGGCGTGAGTTTGTTGAACAGATACTGCAACACGGTCCGTTTTCCGACGTCGATATCAGCCGTCAACGCCATGCCCGGCATCGGATGGAAGAAAGAGGGCTGACCATGCAGGGTGTAACGGTCGATCCGCAGTCGGACACGATAGACTCCTGAAGCGCTGGTATCGTCGACAGCGGCGCTTCCGTTCGCACTACTGTTGCCGCTCTGCGACTGTGGCGTGAAAGCGTCCGCACTGATGACACGAACCGTCGCTTCCGCGCCGCCATACTGATCGTACGGGAATGTCGCGAATTTCAGAAGCGCATGATCGCCGACCTGCACGAAACCTACATCCTGCGAGCGCAGGATGGCTTCCATTTCAAGTCCATAGCCAGTGGGAACGAGGGTAATGAACTGCCCGGCGGACTGGAGGACGGACCCGACGGAGCCCTGCGCGATGGTCAGGACGATACCGTCTTCGGGAGCCCGCAGAAGTACCAGATCCTGACGAAGATGCGCTTTCTCATAGGAACTTCGGTATTCGGCCAGATGATGCCCGGCTTCGGTCAGATCCGAATAGATCTTGGCCTGCCAGTTCCCGATATATCCGTCACGTTCGGCCTTCATCGCGGCGAGCTTCTTTTCCGCGGAATTGGCGCTCTGCTGGGCGGCGATCTCCGCGCGCTCGGCTTCCATCAGTTCGGTCTGGGCGCCAAGGGTCGAAAGACGGGAGCCGACCTGATCGGCCTGTTCCCGCTGACGCATCTGCAGGACCTCGGACGCTACCCGCATTTTGCTGCCATAGATGGCCGCATTGGCCCTGTAACCCTGGATATCACTTTCAAGACCGGCAATCTGCTGAACGTAGTTCTCGACATGCGCCTGATATTCGGTCTTGCGACGCAGAAACGCGGCGCCCTGCTCGACAGAGGCCGGATCATTCAGATTGACGTGATAGTCCTGCCCCGCGGCTTCCGCTTTCAGACGGTCATATTCCGCCTGATAGGCATCACGCTGCAAGCGCATGTTGGTGATGTCGGCCTCGGTGATGGTCGGATCAAGATGGGCGAGCACATCACCCTTTTTCACGAAATCGCCGACATGGACGTCAATGGAACGGATAATGGAGGTTTCAAGCGGCTGCACGACAATGGTCGGCTGCGTTGAAATCAGCCGCCCCGGTGTGGAGACGACGCGATTGATCGGAAAGAAAGCCATGGCTGCAAGACACGCCAGGAACAGACCGCCGATCAGCAGGATGATGTAGCGCGCGGCCGGGGTGGCCGGAAGATTGACCAGTCCTGCCGTTGGCGAATGAAACTCCAGCAGCGCCAGTGGCATGTCGTTGGGCGCAAAAGGATCGTTGGCCGTCCGCGGAACGTGCTGGTTGAAATCTTCATCGGCCGGGCCGGAGGACCGGTCATCCTGAGGGATCATGTCGGAAGAGTTCATGATCACTCTCCTTCCGTCAGTTGCCCGGCAGAACCGGGACCGTCGTTATCTGTCATGTGCCGGTTCTGCTGCAGCCAGAGCATGCGGTAGATTTCACAGCGCTCCAGAAGGACCCGGTGAGGCGCGATATCCACCAGCTTGCCCTGATCCATGACTGCGATCTGGTGGCAGTTTACCAGAGACGACAGGCGATGGGAAACGATCACCATCGTCCGGCCCTTGCCGATCCGTTGCAGATTGGCGTTCACGAGTGCTTCGGACTCAGGATCCAGAGCCGATGTCGCCTCATCCAGAATCATCAGCTTCGGATCACTGATCACCGCACGGGCGATGGCAAGCCGCTGCCTCTGACCACCCGAAATGTTGGTCGAGCCTTCCTCGATCCAGGTGTCATAGCCGGCGGGCATGCGCTCGATGAACTCTTCCGCACCAGCCAGACGCGCGGCGCGGATCGCGTCATCGATCGTCAGGCCGGGACGGCCCGCCGTGATGTTGTCGCGGATCGTTCCCCGGAACAGGAAGTTGTCCTGAAGCACCACGCCAAAGGAGCGGCGCAGATGGGTCAGGTTGATTTCACGCAGATCCACACCGTCAAGACGCAGATAACCCGTGTAGTTCCGGCTCACACCCTGCAGAAGGCGGGTGATCGTCGATTTACCGGACCCTGAACGCCCCACGAGACCCAGCATCGTCCCGGCGGGAATATCGAACGTGACATCATTGAGAGCCTTGGTCGTCGAACCGGGATAGGAAAAATCGACATGGTTGAACGACAGCGCACCCTTGACGACCGGACGCATGCCCGTTGTCAGGGCCTTGGTTTCCGTCGGCTGGTTCAGCACCATTCCGGCTTCGCTCAGGGAAACACTGACCTCGTTAAAGGCTTCCATCAGCTTGGCAAGATTGACGAGCGGACTGGCGACACGGCCGCCGAGCATCATGAAGCCCATGAGAGCACCGGCCTGCATGGAACTGGCATTCGTCAGGATGAGATAGGCCCCGACCAGGATAACGCCCCGGTTGATGAAAATCTCGAACGGCATAACCAGGGTCTGCGGCCAGCTGGCCATGCGACCGGCCGCCAGTTTCCAGCGCACCACATCGGCCGTGCGCTCATCCCACAGTTCGCGTCTTGTCGTTTCAAGGGCCAGCGTCTTGACCGTCCGGATACCGGCGACCGTCTCGTAAAGGATGGAGCCACGCTTCATTTCGGCGAGAACCTGCCGACCGATGACACGTGTGACGGGAGGCAGGAACACCACCACGATGAGACCGATGCAGCCCGCGGCGGCCAGTGTCATCCAGGCGAGGGTCGGGCTCATCACGAACAGGACCGGCAGGACCACGATCAGGGTGAAAAGATCCAGCAGGGTGCTCATCAACTGCCCGGTCAGGAAGTCCCTGACCTTGAAGACGGCCATGAATCGTCCCAGGATTTCACCTGTCTGTTCACGCTCGTAGAATTCCAGCGGCAGAGCCAGCAGCCGGTTGAAAGCATGCAGAGAGATACGCGCATCCAGTCGGGTGGACAGGATCAGGGACAGTTCGCGCCGGGCGTAGGTCAGCAGGATCTCGTAGAACGAGAGAATGATGACAAAGCCGCTGAGCGAAATCAGCGTCGCCATCGAGTGGTAGTTCACCACCCGGTCGACGACCTGCATCACGATCAGGGCCGGGAAAATCTGAAGGATGCTGAGGACCATCGACGCGAAAGCGATGTCCCGCATCACCTTCTTTTCGCGCAGCACCATCTTCGCGAACCAGAGCAGATCGAACTTGGCGTCGCCCTCGGATTCGTCGCGCCGGCGTTTGACCAGCAGCACATCGCCGGTCCAGACCTGCATGAGGCGCAGCTCGTCGACGGGGACCGGGGTATCACCCTCGCCGCCCATCGGATCGCGAAGCCACACCACGCCCTTTTCGGCGTCGGCGCGGACCATCAGACCGGCCGAGCCATCCTTGAACATCAGGACAACGGGAGGGGAATTGCGGATCTTGACGAGATAACGCCACCGCAGACGCATACCTTTCGCGACGGCACCCTGCTCGTTCAGCCACCGCGCGAGAGTTGCGGGAGAAGGCGAATCCTCACCCGGTTCCGCCGCAAAATCGCGGATATCCAGCTCCAGGCCGTGATAGCGGGCGGCGGCCAGGACAGCGTAAAGCCGGATGACGGTCGGGCTGACCCTTCCGCCGGGGCCTGACAAGCTCTGGGTATGCTCCACGAAATGTCCTCTATGCTGTTGTCGCGCCAGGGCAGACCAAAGGGCGGCACCAAAGGCAGGAACGCCAGTTCATCTTCTCATGAATAGAGAAGACTCTCTTTTCCGTCACCACCCCTGCAGGCAGGAACTGAAAAATACCTGATGCCAGCATAGTCCCGACAGATCAAAAACTCATTAACGTCTTCAAGCATAGAGGCCCCCGTCACGAGGGCGTTTTATTGAAAACAAGGGATATGACCAGAAAAAACCATATCCCGTATCCTGTTATTCCCGAGCGGGCGTTTTGTCTTTTCCGTTTTTATCCCGGGGAGCGGGATTTTTGAAAAACCCCGGCTTTCCTCTCTCCCTTCAGGGACCGTTACTTCGTCGTATATCCGCCGTTGACGAGAATGGTCTGTCCGGTCATCCACCAGCCATCCGAAACCAGGCAACGGACGATGGGCACGATGTCCTCGATATCGGTCAGACCCGTTTTACTCAGGGACGACAGGGCAGCGGCCGTCTTGTGATAGGCCACGGCTTCCGGGGCTTCCTGACCGTAGAAGAACGGCGTATCCATCGGGCCCGGACCGATCGCGTTGACAGAGATACCCCGCGCTCCGAACTCTTTTGAAGCCGCGCGCGTCACATGTTCGACGGCAGCCTTCGAACCGGCATAGGTCGAATAGAACGGCGTATAGGCACCGAGCAGGGACGTCACAATGGTCAGGAGCTTGCCGTTGTCGTTGAGGTGCCGCCCGGCTTCCCTGATGAAAAAATAGGCAGCCTTGGCGTTGACGGCGAACATCTCGTCATACTCGTCTTCGGACGTTTCCAGGATCGGCTTCTTGAGAACCTTTCCGGCCGTATTGATGGCGATATCCGGTTTTCCCAGTACCGCGACAACGTCGGCGAACAGTTTTTCGTTCGCAGCGGCCGTCGTCAGGTCGGCCTGAAAAGCCTGTGCCCGCACGCCCTGCATTTTCAGGGCCGTGACCGTGGCCTCGGCATCCGGACGCGTGGCGGCACTGTTATAGTGAATGGCAATGGCGGCTGCGCCCTGAGCGGCAAGATCGAGAGCGATCAGCCCGCCCAGATTCTTGGCGCCACCTGTGATGAGAGCGGTTTTTCCCTTGATGCTGTGATCGGCCATGATGAGGAGTCCCTCGCGTTGTATGGATGATGACGGGGACTATGATTTGTCAGACAATCTGGAAAAAGCATGATAATCTGACATCATCTGTCAAAATTAACGAACAGAACCCCCAGCATGCCGGAGACATCATGGACCGCATCGAGCTGCTCCGCATTTTCATCCGGGTCGCGGAAAGTGGCAGCTTCACGCATGCGGCCGATACGCTCCAGATGCCCCGCTCCACCGTTTCGACCGCCGTGCAGGAACTGGAAAACCGGCTTGGCACCCGTCTTCTGGCCCGTACCACACGGTCGGTCCGGCTGACGGATGATGGCCGGATGTTCCAGCAGACAGCCCTGCGGCTGCTCGGGGACTTCGAAGACGCTGAAAACCAGTTCCGGCTTCACAGGTCCCAGACGCGCGGGCATGTGAAGGTCAATCTTCCCAGCCGTATCGGGCGGCTGATCGTCGCGCCCGCCCTGCCTGAGTTTCTGGACCGTTATCCGGGGCTGGACATCGAACTGGGCATGACGGATCGCAGCATCAACCTGGCCGAAGACGGGACGGACTGTGTGTTGCGGGTCGGGGCTTTGCAGGATTCGAGCCTGATCGGCCGGAAACTGGGGCTGCTGCCGGTCTTCAATGTCGCGAGCCCGTCCTATCTGGCGCAGCATGGCACCCCGCGGTCTCCCGCTGATCTGCCGGCGCATCAGGCCGTGCTCTACGCCTCGCCCACCACGGGCCGTATCGAAGACTGGGAATGGGAGCACGATGGCCGGGAAGACAGCCAGGCGGTCCGGGGGCGGGTGACGGTCAACAGCGCGGAAGGGGCCGTGGCCTGCTGCCTGGCAGGGCTCGGGCTGGCGCAGCTTCCCGCTTATGACGTCCTTCCCCATATCCGCAGGGGCGAACTCATTGATATCCTGCCGCAATGGCGGGCCGCTCCGCTTCCGATGACCCTGTTATATCCGCACCGGACGCATCTCTCCCGCCGGCTGGAGGTCTTTACGGAGTGGCTGACCGGACTTCTGGACGCGCACTGTTTTCCCAAAGATGCCGAAAGCTGAACCCGCAAAGCGGCTGCGGCCCTTCCCTTTTGCGGCTCTCTGGCCCATCTGAAGACAGACTCCACAAGTCCCGATTGGATTTCTGATGCAGCTCTCCCGCATCTATGCCTCCCTGCCCGAGCGTTTTTCCGCCCCCCTCTCCCCCGCGCCATTTCGCAATCCACAGATCGTGGCGCTGAACGAGCCTCTGGCGCGTGAACTCGGGATGGACCCGGACTGGCTGCGCAGTCCGGCGGGGATCGCCTTTCTGAGCCAGGGCCTGCGACCGGACGGGACCGCGCCGGTGGCCATGGCCTATGCCGGGCATCAGTTCGGGCATTTCGTCCCGAGCCTCGGAGACGGGCGGGCGATGCTGGTCGGCGAAGTGACGGACCGGTCCGGGCGCCTGCGGGACATTCATCTCAAGGGCTCCGGGCCGACGCCGTTTTCACGACGCGGGGACGGACGCGCGGCTCTGGGGCCGGTTCTGCGCGAATATGTGGTCAGTGAAGCCATGCATGCGCTCGGCATTCCCACGACACGCGCGCTTGCCGCCCTGACGACGGGCGAGAGCATTGCCCGCGAGACGATGCAGCCGGGCGGTGTTATCGTACGGATCGCCTCCAGCCATGTGCGGGTCGGGACGTTCCAGTATTTCGCGGCGCAGGGCGATATCGAAGGGGTACGCATTCTTGCGGATCATGTGATCGGGCGTCTGTATCCGGAGCTGGCGGAGGCTGAAAATCCCTATCTGGCCCTGCTGAAATCCGTGACGGCACGACAGGCGGGTCTGGTGGCGCGCTGGATGCTGGTCGGGTTCATTCATGGCGTCATGAACACGGACAACATGTCCATCGCAGGCGAGACCCTCGATTTCGGTCCCTGCGCGTTTCTGGACGCCTATGATCCGGCGAAAGTCTTCAGCTTCATCGACCAGAACGGGCGCTATGCCTACGGCAACCAGCCGGACATGGCGCTGTGGAACCTTGGACGACTGGCGGAGGCGCTGCTGCCCCTGCTGGACAGCGATCGCGAGAAAGCGATCGAACAGGCCAAGGACGCACTGACGGGCTTTGATGACGTGTTCAACGAAACCTATCTCGGCGGCTGGCGGCGGAAGCTGGGTCTGGCGCGGGAAGAAAACGGAGATCCCCGGCTGACGGGGCGTCTGCTGACGGCCATGCATCGGGCCGAGGCGGATTTCACGCTGACATTCCGACGGCTTGGCGACGTGGTTCGGACCGGACGGACGGACAGTTTCGTGGCGCTGTTCGGGGCGGCTTCGGGAGTTGAAGACTGGATCGGGGACTGGCAGGCCCGTCTGGGCCGGGAAGACCGCCCGGTCGAAGCCTGCTCCACGGACATGCAGGCCACGAATCCCCGCATCATTCCGCGCAATCACAGGGTCGAAGACATGATCCAGTCCGCAATAGCGGGCGACTACGCGCCGTTCCACCGTCTGGTTGAAGCGCTGTCACACCCGTTTGATGACTCGGCAGACGGTTTTGAGGCAGCCCCGGCACCTCATGAGACGGTCATGAATACATTCTGCGGCACCTGACGCGCCGCAGGGAAAAGGATCAGAACAGCCGGATCAGGCGACTTTCGGCGTCAGCAGGCGACTGCGGTTGAACAGGCTTTTGACCTGGGCATACAGCGCGCCGAAATCCGGCATGCAGGCGTTGTGAAGCGCGCGCACGCTCTCATGCGTGGCATAGAAACGCAGGGTGCTCAGGCTTCCACTCATGATGGCCGTCCCCAGAAAGACGCCATCGACATGAATGACCTTGGAACTCAGCATTGGTCTTCAACCTCGTCATGGCTCCCGCGTCGGGAGCACAGAATGTTTCCACGTTCTTTTAGGAACGCGTCACTAACGAGGCTCATGCCACATCGTTGCTTAATGGAACGTGACCTTTTTATGATACGGCGTGCCGTCTGCGGAACGATCCTGCCCCTTTCCCAGCCCCGCGGGGAACGGGGGATGGACTCACCCACAGCCATGCGGGAAAACGCAAACCATGTCTCGCAATACTCCTTCCACCCCCCGCACTGCCGCTGACCTGCCCCATCTGTGGCTGCCCTACACCCAGATGCAGACCGCCCCATTCCCCGTGGAAGCCGTCAGCACGTCGGGAAGCCGGATCACGCTCGCGGACGGACACGCTCTCGTGGATGGCGTGGCGGCCTGGTGGACGGCCTGTCATGGTTACAGCCATCCACATATCCATGAGGCACTCCTCCGGCAGGCGGAGCGGATGCCGCATGTGATGTTCGGCGGGATGGTCCACGATCCCGCCATCAGGCTGGCAGCACGACTGGCGGCGATGTTGCCGGGCGATCTGGATCGGGTGTTCTTCACCGATTCTGGATCGGTCGCGATGGAAGTCGCAATCAAGATGGCGGTGCAGTACCACATCAACCGGGGCACAGAAGGCCGGACGAAGATCCTGTCCTTCCGCGGCGGATATCACGGGGACACGCTGGGCATGATGGCCATCTGCGACCCCGAGGAAGGTATGCACAGCCTGTTCGCCGGCGTTCTGCCCGAACAGGTCCTGGCCGATCTGCCGGTGGATGCGGACAGTCTAACCCGGCTGGAGGCCCTGCTGGCGGAACGCGGGGACAGCATCGCGGCCATGGTCACGGAGCCTCTGGTTCAGGGAGCGGGGGGCATGTTGTTCCATGACCCCGAGGTCCTGCGCCGTCTGCGCGAACTGTGCGACCGGCACGGAATCCTGCTGGTCCTGGATGAGATCTTCACCGGTTTCGGCCGCACCGGCACGATGTTCGCCTGCGAACAGGCCGGGATCGTACCGGATATCGTGGCGCTGTCGAAGGCTCTGACCGGCGGGACCATGGCGCTGGCCGCCACCGTCGCCCGGCGCGGCGTCTTCGAGGCGTTCCTGTCCGACAGCGCCGGGCACGCCCTCATGCACGGGCCGACCTTCATGGCCAATCCGCTGGCCTGCGCGGTCGCCAATGCCTCGCTGGACCTGTTCGGGTCCGAGCCGCGACTGGAGCAGGTCGCGGCCATCTCGGCCCAGCTCGCGCGGGAACTCGAACCCTGCCGCACGCTGCCCGGCGTCAGGGATGTGCGCGTTCTCGGCGCGATCGGCGTCGTGGAGCTTGAGGCGCTGGACGATCCCGATGCGCTGCGCCGCGCCTTCGTGGAGCGTGGCGTCTGGATCCGGCCCTTCCGCAACATCGTCTATCTGACGCCTGCCTTTACCATCACACCCGAAGAACTCGCGCATCTGACGACAGCCATCGTGGATGTGCTGCGAGAGCGCGCATGAGCCTGCTCGACAGCCATTTCACTGCTGCCCTGACCCAGCGCGAAGCCGCCGGAACGCGCCGGAGCCTGCGCCCTGTGGTCCGGCAGGACGGCATGATCGTCCGCGATGGGAACGGGGACGGGCGGCGGATGCTGGATGTCTCGTCCAACGACTATCTGGGGCTGGCGGATCATCCGCTGCTGCGCGAACGCGCGGCGGACTGGGCACTGCGCTTCGGCACCGGTGCGCGCGCCTCCCGATTGGTCAGCGGAACGCTGGACCTGCACCGGCAGGTCGAGACGAAAATGGCGGCCTTCAAGGGCTGCGAGGACGCGATCCTGTTCGCATCCGGCTGGCAGGCCAATGCGTCCGTCATGCCCGCACTGTGCGCGCTATCCGTAGCGCGGACGGGCGCGCCGATGCTGGTATTTTCGGACCGCCTGAACCATGCCAGCCTGCATCATGGCTGCGCGGCGGCAGGCGTGCGGCAGATCCGGTTCCGGCACAACGATCTGTCCCATCTGGAAAGCCTGCTGGCCCGCGAGGCCGAAAAACCCGGCCTGCGCATGATCGTGACGGAGAGCGTCTTCTCCATGGACGGGGACCGCGCCGATATTCCGGCTTTGCGGGCGTTGGCGGACCGGGCAGGAGCGTTCCTTTATGTGGACGAGGCCCATGCGACCGGCGTTCTGGGGCCGAAGGGTCGCGGCCTGTCCTGCGGAATGGCCGATCTGACGATGGGAACATGCAGCAAGGCGCTGGGCGGAATGGGCGCCTATATCGCGGGTTCGAAACCGCTCTGCGACTATCTGGCGAATCATGCGTCGGGCTTCATTTACAGCACGGCCCTGCCTCCTGCGGTTCTGGGGGCAATCGATGCAGCACTCGATGTCGTGCCAAATCTGGACGAGGAACGCGCCCGGCTGATCGAGCAGGCCGAGCGCCTTCGAACCATGCTGCACGGGGCTGGACTGTCCACGGCGGACTCAACGACACAGATCGTTCCTGTCCTGATCGGGGAATCCGAACGCGCCATGGCTGTGGCCGCCGGATTGGAAGACGCCGGGTTCCTGACGGTCGCAATCCGGCCGCCGACCGTCCCTCCCGGAACCGCGCGGCTCCGGCTTGCGCTCCATGCCGGACTGAACGATGCATCGATCGACCGTCTGGGGCAGGCGGTGATTGCCCAGACAGGCGGCGCCTCGTGACACGCGCGCTCTATCTCGTGCATGGCTGGGGCTTTGATGCGTCTTTCTGGACGCCAATGCTGGCGCGTCTGCCGGATGTGAACGCGCAGGTCGTGGATTGCGGATATTTCGGCTCCGGACATCGTCCTGCGCTGCCCGAAACGCCTTATCTCGCCGTCGGACATTCCGCCGGGTCTCTGGCACTGCTGGGGCAGGATCTGCCAGGATGCGCGGGGCTGGTGTTTTTCAACGGGTTCCCGCGATTTACTGCCGCATCGGACTTCCCTGACGGCACGCCCGAACGGCTTCTGACGCGGATGCGCGCGCGCCTGAAGCGCGATCCGGTCGCCGTACTGCACGATTTCCGCGCTCTTTGCGGAACGGACGCGCCCCTTCCTGGCACGCCGGATGGGAACGCGCTGGACCGGGGGCTTGAGGCGCTTCAGCAGCAGGACCATCGGGTGAAGGCTGCCGGCTGGGGAAACCGGCTGCACTGGATGACGGGCACGGACGATCCGTTCGGCGCCGCACAGGCCGGGTTTGCATCGCCGGGCGAACGGGTCGCGGGCGGGCATCTCCTGCCCCTGACCCGGCCCGGTTCCTGCGCGGCGTTGGTGCGACGGAGGCTCGATGACGCGGGCTGACGACATCCTGCGCCGGGCCAGTATCGCCACGCGGTTTAACGCCGCAGAAGGCTATAACGCCGCCGCCCATATCCAGCGACGCTGCGTCACGGCGTTGATGGAGCACATCCAGACAGAAATGGCGGAGCACGCGCCTGCCTCCATTCTGGAATTCGGCTGTGGAACAGGATTTCTGACAGCCCGACTTGCCGGGCATTTTCCACAGGCCAACCTGCTGGCGAGCGATCTGGCCCCCGGCATGATTACACGGGCACGCCAGCATCTTTCGGACGAGAACATCCGCTTTCACGTCATGGACGCCGAACATCCGGACGTGTCCGGGCCGTTCGATCTGATTGCCTCCAGTCTGTGTCTGCAATGGTTTTCCAGCCGGGCCGAAGGGTTGCACAGGCTCTGTGACCTACTCGCGCCACAGGGGCGGCTGATGGTCACGACGCTCCTGCAAGGTAGTCTGGACGAGTGGAAACAGGCCTGTCTGGCAGAAAACGCACCCTGTGGCGTGCCGGACTATCCGCCCATATCGACCGTGAAAGCCGAATGGCCCGGCGGCGGTGTCGGATCGTGGGATGTGCTGACCCTGCGCGATCCTGTCGGCAGCGCGCGGGAGTTCCTGCGTGGTCTGCGGCAGATCGGAGCGTCACTGCCCCGTCAGGACGGGACGCCGGCCAGCATCGGGGCTCTGCGCCGGGCCATGCGCCATTTTGACCGAACGAGTTCCGAAGTGACGTATCAGGTCGGCATCGGGACGTTTGTGAAGACGGGGAGGACAAAGACATGAGGGACATATCGACGAACTGGCAACGCGGCGTCTTCGTCACAGGAACAGATACCGGAATCGGCAAGACACTCGTCAGCGCCATTCTGTGCCGCGCCTGGAACGCCACCTACTGGAAACCGCTTCAGACCGGCCTTGCGGACGAGAACGGCGATACACCGACCGTGCGGGATCTGGCCGGTCTGGACCCGTCCCGCGTCATTCCCCCGGCCTATGCGTTTCAGGCCCCGCTCGCTCCGCTGGCGGCAGGCGATCTGGAAAACGTGACGGTCAATCCGGGGCGGCTTGTCCTGCCACAGGCGCAGGGGCCGCTTGTCGTGGAAGGCGCGGGCGGCCTTATGGTGCCGGTGCGTGAGGACATGATGATCGTGGACCTGATCGAAAGCCTGGGTCTGCCGGTCGTTCTGGTAACGCGCAGCGGGCTGGGCACCATCAACCACACGCTTCTGAGCCTTGAAGCGCTGCGGCGACGCGGCATTTCCATGACGGGCGTAGTGCCGGTGGGCCCGCTGAATTCCGGCAATGAACGGGACATTGCGCGGTTTGGCGAAACGCAGATCCTGTTCCGGGTTCCGTGGCTCGATGCGATAACAGAAACATCCGTATCCGGATTGTCGCGTAACGTACCGTTACTTGATGTCTTGCAGCAACAGATTTCACAATAATGTGTCATCCGGGACGCATGCCATAAAAAGACCGCGCCAGACCTTGCGAAATGACATCCTCATCATAGAAGAGCCCTTCGCAACGAAACACTTCCGGCGTATCGCTGGAAGATCGGACTTCGTTTCGGAAGACGCCGAGAGAAACTGGGATATTGGGAAAAGTATGAGTATCCTGCGCCGTGATCTGGTCAAGCTTGGGGCCGGACTGACCCTTCTGGGAACAGCCAGCCGTATGGCCCACGCCCAGTCCACCGCCGCCCCCTCGCCTGCGACACCCGCCATACAGTCAACACCCTTTGACGACGGAACCGTCCGCCTCATCGCGCAACGACTGTCGAAGAAGCCTTATTCTCCGCCGTCGCCGACACTCCCCAATGCCATTGCGAACATGGATTTCGACCAGTTCCGCGGCATCGCCTTCAATCCTGAGAAAGCCCTGTGGCATGGCCAGAACCTGGCGTTTGACGTGGAGTTCTTCCCGCGCGGTTTCCTGTACAAGCCACGGATCGGCATGAACGAGGTGGTGGGCGGCCAGTCCACCCCCATTCCTTACGATCCGGATGTCTTCACCTATTCCAATCCTGTCCTGCGCGTAACCGACGATCTCGGCTTCTCCGGCCTGCGTCTGCGCTATGCGATCAATACGCCAGGCGTGATGGAAGAATGCGCGGTCTTCCTCGGAGCATCCTATTTCCGCGCCGTGGCCAAAGGACAGAATTACGGCCTGTCGGCGCGGGCGTTCGCGGATGGCACCGGCAATCCGAAAGGCGAGGAATTCGCTCTGTTCCGCGAGTTCTGGCTGGAAAAGCCGGAGCCGGGCGTGGAATCCGTCGTCATTCACGCGCTGCTTGACAGCCCCTCCCTGACAGGCGCGTTCCGCTTCACCATCCGACCGGGCGATACGACTGTTTTCGACGTCCAGTCCTCCCTGTTCCCACGTCAGGACATTACGGAATCCGGGATCGCCCCGCTCACGGGCATGTTCTATTTCGATGCGAACGAACGCAACCACGTCGATGACTGGCGCCCTGCCGCGCATGACAGCGAGGCGTTGCAAATCTGGACGGGCGCGGGGCAGCAGCTTTACCGGCCGCTCATCAACCCGACGGATCTCCAGTTCTCGGCCTTTGCCGACAGCAGCCCTCACGGATTTGGCCTCATGCAGCGCAAAAGGTCGTTTCACGATTACGAAGACCTTGCTCTGAACTACGAGAAACGTCCGTCCCTGTGGATCGAGCCGATCGGGAACTGGGGCGACGGCGCAGTGGACCTCGTGGAGATCCCGACCCCCAATGAAGTGAACGACAACATCGTTTCCTTCTGGCGCCCGAAGCAGCCCATGAAGGGCGGCCAGGAATACAGTTACATCTACCGGATGTACTGGGGCTGGGACACACCGTGGCCCACGCAGCTTGCACGTGTTGCGGCAACGCGGATCGGTGCCGTGACCGATCATGCCGATGCCCGCTTCTTCGTGATCGACTTTACCGGCGCGCCGTTCCAGAACGTGCCGCAGGGCACGAATTTCCATCTGATCTCGCAGGCCGCGCCCGGCACGATCCGCAACGTCGTGGTCGAACCCAACCCCGAAATCCAAGGCTGGCGCACGACATTCGAGTTCGTGCCGGGCGATGCGAAGATGTGTGAACTCCAGGCGCAGCTCGCCAACGATCAGGGACCGATTTCAGAAAAATGGATGTACCGTTGGACCCCGTGACCGAGTTTTCCTCCTCCGCCACGCCGGCTTCCGCCCCGTTCCTGCCGACCGAGGCACCGCTTACGATGAAGGCACAGAACCTTCATCAGCAGCCGGACCGCCATGGCCGACCATTCAGCATCCTGCCAACCACGCCATCCCTGCTGTGGCTGCGTCGCCTAATGGTCTTTGGCGGTGCGTTCCTGCTGACGGGATACGGCATCTACCGCATCAATGAGGTCTTCAACTCGCTGGGCGTTTCGACGCTTGGCATCATCATTCTGGTCCTGTTCGCCATTCTGGCCTTCTGGATTGCACTGTCCTTCACCTCCTGCCTCGGGGGATTCATCTCCCTGATCCGACGCGGCGGTCTGGGGCTTGGCATCCATCGCACCGGGCCACTGCCGGAACTCAAAAGCCGCACCGCTGTCCTGATGCCGACCTACAATGAGGATCCCGGCCGGGTTCTCGCCGGTCTGCGCGCCATTCACGACAGCATTCTCGCGACGGGACAGATCGACGCTTTCGATTTCTTCATCCTGTCCGACACAACCAATCCGGACATCTGGGTCCAGGAAGAACGTGCCTTCCTGGAGTTCCGTCAGGCCACGAACGGCGAAAAACGGGTCTTTTATCGGCGACGCCACAAGAATACGGACCGCAAGGCAGGCAATCTCGGGGACTGGGTCACGCGGTTCGGTGCATCCTACCAGCAGATGCTCACGCTTGATGCGGACAGCGTCATGGATGGCAGCCTGATCGTCCGGATCACGGCGGCGATGGAACAGCATGACAGCGTGGGACTGATCCAGACACTTCCGGTCATCGTGGGTGGTCGCACGCTTTTTGCCCGGATGCAGCAGTTCGCAGGCCGCGTCTATGGACCGCTGATCGCGCATGGCATTGCGTGGTGGCACGGCTCGGAAGGCAATTACTGGGGTCATAACGCGGTCATCCGCACGCAGGCTTTTGCCGAACAGGCCGGTCTGCCGCACCTGAAAGGGAAAGCACCCTTTGGCGGCCATATCCTGAGCCATGACTTTGTGGAAGCCGCGCTCATGCGTCGTGGGGGCTGGGCCATTCACATGGTGCCGGGCCTGTTCGGTTCCTATGAGGAAAGCCCGCCATCACTGACCGATGTCGCCATCCGGGACCGTCGCTGGTGTCAGGGCAATCTGCAACACAGCAAGATCCTTGGCACGAAGGGCATGCACTGGGTCAGTCGCGTCCATATGCTGACCGGCATCGGCTCCTACGTCATGTCGCCGCTCTGGCTGCTGTTCCTGCTGTTCGGCATCCTGATTTCGCTTCAGTCGCATTTCTATCATCCCGAATATTTCGGCACGAAACCCACGCTTTATCCGCACTGGCCGCGGGTCGATCCCGTGCAGGCGAAGCTCGTCTTTATCGGGACGATGGGCATCCTGCTGGCCCCAAAGGCTCTGGCCTTCATCGCCATGATGTTCGACCGGGCAGCTTTGCGGGGATCGGGTGGCATTTTCCGGCTGGCGGTGTCCATCGTGCTTGAGACGCTGATCGGTGGCCTGATCGCGCCGATCGCCATGCTGATCCAGACCTCCGGCGTTATTTCGATCCTGCTGGGCCGGGATTCAGGCTGGAACGCGCAGAACCGGGACGATGGCCGGGTTTCGCTGAAGGAAGTGGCGCATGGCTACTGGATCTACACTGTGTTCGGCCTGCTGCTGGCCATCGCGGCATGGTCGGTGTCTCAGGCTCTGTTCCTTTGGATGACGCCTGTGCTGCTGGGACTGGTGCTCGCCATCCCACTGGCCGCGCTGACGGCGAGCCGGGATGTCGGGCTGGGCCTGCGTCGTGCCGGGCTGCTGTTGATCGAAGAGGAAACCGCACCGCCGCCGATCCTTCAGCTTGCCGCCGCCAATGACGCGGCGCGCGAACGCGCGGCCCATGCCCCCGATGCACCGCCGGAAGAAGCCTTCGCCGCCCTGCGCCAGAGCGCGCCGCTTCTTGCCGCGCATGAGGGTGCCCTGCCCCCGCCCCGGAAGCCGGGCACCCCGATCGACGCCAACCTTCTCGTCGGGTTGGTCAAGCTTCGGGAAGCGCCCTCGCTTGAGATCGCGCTGGAACGCCTGTCCCGTCAGGAAAAAGCAGCGGTTCTGGGAAATGCCGAAGGGCTGGCCCTCATGGAGCGGCTCGCAGGCTGAGGAAAATCCGGGGGGCGTTCGATGCATATCCTTGCGCCCTCAAATCTCGGACCAAGCCCGCTTCATGAAGGTCACATCCCCGGTACATGGCGGGCGCCGGAGAACGGGATCTGGATCCATCACAGCACAAAAAAACCCCGGCCTGGAAGGACCGGGGTTTGTTCTGACACATCGTGCCCAAGAGGCGATCAGTGTCCGACGACAGCCGAGCTTCCGAAAGACTGGGCTTTCTTGACGATGTCATTACACGTCGTGACACGCTTGTCCTTGGGCAGGGTGCTGATGTCGAAGACATTGCCACCAGCCGTCTGGAGCAGACCCTTGCCGCCAAGGGAGTAGAACTGGTCGTTCTGGACGTCCGGACGCTTGGCCAGCGTTCGGGCCGCGACGATCGGCGACGTGCCGAGCACCAGTTTCTGTTTCACGCAATAGTAGCTCAGCCCGGCGACGTTGCCTGCCTGCGCATTCTCGATCGTCGGAAGACCGTCGGCACCCAGCGTACCCGGCGAGGCAGCCGTCAGAATGTTCTTGCCCCCCGAGACAGCCTGAAGATTGGCGGACGGCAGGGTTGCCTGCGTGCCCGGCGCGACTGTCGGGACGGGGCTGCTCTGCGGAATGGGCGGCACCGTCTGGGCGACGGCTGCGCCCGAAATGGTCAGACTGGCAGCAGCAAGAACAGCGAAATATTTATTCGAAATCATGGCACTCTTCTTTCCGTATACTGGATGCCCTGTACGCCCTTGAGAAGGAGATACAGAAATCACCCGGTCTGGAACATCGCGAAGGATGCCCCGTTGCCATGAGTAACACTCGAGACCGGACATGGTTTCTTGCGAGATTTCCTTTTTCCTCATGGCGGTCATGCGGAAACTTTTGGATCATTTCGTTTTACCGAACACATCGGGGAGCTCTGTTTCCCCTTCACGAGCGGATTGAACGGCAACGGTTTCTGCGTCACAGTTTGCCCATGCCACAGACCCCCGATGCCCCCTCCCCCACACCCGTTCCTCCCGCCGCCCGTCGTGAGCCGCTGACCACCACGCAGCTTGGCCGGACGCGCACGGATTCCTATGCCTGGATGAAGGACGAGAACTGGCAGCAGGTCCTGCGGGACCCGTCCGTTCTGCGCGAGGATATCGCCACGCATCTGAAGGCGGAGAACGCCTATGCGGAAGCCATGCTGGCGGACATGGAGCCACTGCGCGAGACACTGCTTCAGGAAATGATCCGCCGCATCCCGCCGGCGGAATCTTCCGTGCCGGTCCCGGATGGCCCATGGGAATATTATGTCCGCTTCGAGGACGGGGCGCAGCACCCGCTACGGGTCCGCCGCCCGCGCGAGGGTGGAGAGGAACAGATTCTGCTCGATGCTGATGCTCTGGCGAAGCAGCATGACTATTACGCCCTGTCACAGACCGACCATTCCCCCGATCACCGCTATTTCGTCTATGCGGAGGATGTTCAGGGTTCCGAGGTCTATCGCATTCAGGTCGAGGATCTGGAGACGGGCGAACTCTGCGCCCCGCCAGTGCCGAGCACGACGGGCAGCTTCGCCATTTCTCCCGACAGCCAGTGGCTGTTCTGGATCTATCGCGACGACAATGGCCGCCCCTCGAAGATCTATCGCCGCCCGCTGACGGGAGGTGAGGATGTTCTGGTGTTCGATGAAACCGATCCGGGATTCTTCCTCAGCATCGGCGTCAGCGCCTCCCGCAAATGGATCGTCATCGAACGCGGCGACCACGATACGAACGAAACGCTGCTCATCCCGGCGTCCGAGCCGACGGCCCCGCCCGTCCTGGCAGCACCGCTGGTGCGGGGCGAGCGCTATTCCCTGACGCACTGGAATGACCGCTTCATCATCCTGACCAATGCGGGCGGCGCCGTGGATTTCCAGCTCATGCAGACGCCCGACACAGCCACAGGCCGCGAGAACTGGACGCCTTTCGTGCCGTACCGCGAGGGGCATTATCTGCTGGGGGCCAGCGCCTCGCGCGGGTATCTTGCCTGGGCCGAGCGTCGGGACGGGAACATTCATATCCTCGTGGTTCCCGAAGGCACTCAGGGCGATGTCCGGGCGCAGGCGAAAGCCATCGGGATGGACGAAGCGGCCTATGATCTGACGATGCTGGGCACGCTGGAATATGACATGCCGGTTCTGCGTTATATCTATCAGTCCCCCACCAATCCCGCGCACTGGTACGATTACAACATGGCAAGCGGCGAGCGCGTTCTGCGCAAAATCCGCGAGGTTCCGTCCGGCCATGATGCGAGCCGCTACGAAACGCGCCGCCTGTTTGCGACATCCCCGGACGGCGCGCAGGTTCCCATCACGGTCCTGATGCGCAAAGGGCAGGCTCTGGACGGCTCGGCACCGCTGCTTCTGTACGGATACGGCTCCTACGGCATCGCCATGGACGCCGATTTCTCCACGACCGTGTTCAGCCTGGTAGACCGGGGCTGGATCCATGCCATCGCCCATGTCCGTGGTGGCTCCGAAAAGGGCTGGAACTGGTTTCTGGACGGGCGCGGGACGAAGAAGCCCAACACCTTCATCGATTTCATCGCCTGCGCCCGGCATCTCGTCTCGGAAGGCTATGGCTCGGCGGGACGCATCGTCGCGCAGGGTGGCTCGGCCGGTGGTCTGCTGATGGGCGCGATCACCAATATGGCGCCCGAGCTTTTCGCCGGAATTGCCGCGCAGGTGCCGTTCGTGGACATGCTTAACACCATGTCCGACATATCCCTGCCCCTGACGCCGCCGGAATGGCCGGAATGGGGCAATCCTCTGGAAGACCCCGCCGCCTATGACCTGATCGCCAGCTATTCGCCCTATGACAACATCACAGCCAAAGCCTACCCGCCGGTTCTGGCAATGGGCGGCCTGTCCGATCCGCGTGTGACGTACTGGGAGCCTGCGAAATGGATCGCAAAACTGCGGGAAGTCACGTCCGGCGGCCCGTTCCTGTGCCGCATCAACATGGAAGCCGGGCATGGCGGCTCATCCGGCCGCTTTAAACGTCTGGAAGAAGTCGCCCTCGTTCAGGCGTTCGCCATCTGGAGCATGGATCGCACTTGAATGCGTGACGTGTGTCTGGAGGGGAAAGTGCCTGCTCATATGTAGCAAGGCACAGGGAGAATGGAGACGACAGTCAAGTGCCCTGGCAGGCACAGGAATATTGACACTCACCAAGATAATATCTTATTATCGATAATAAGATATTATGTGAGCACAATGGAAGATATTCAAAAAAACGTTCATCAAGTGGCGGAATTGTTGAAGACGCTATCGCATCCCGATCGCCTCCTCATTGCCTGTAAACTTGCTGAAAAGGAGTTGTCGGTCGGAGAGATGCAAAGTGAGTTGGGCATATATCAGCCTAATCTTTCCAGACATCTGACAACTCTTAAATCTGCGAAAATCGTGACGTTCCGCAAAGAGGGATTATCGGTTTTCTACCATTTGTCGGACACCAGGGCAGGGCAGGTTATCACGGCTCTTCATCAAATTTTTTGCTCAAGGAAGCACTAAGCATGCCACTCACATACTGGCACAGTCTTGCAGGAGGAGCTCTGATCGGCGTGGCCTGCGCAGGCTATCTTCTGATGGACGGTCGTATAGCCGGCATGAGTGGACTGCTCGCTCGAACCCTTTCAGGGCGCAACATTTGGCCAGGAACAGCTTTCCTCCTTGGATTGGCCAGTGGTCCACTATTATGGCGCCTTATGACAGGGACATGGCCAGAAATGATTATTCAGGGATCCTGGCCCCTTATTCTCGTTTCTGGCATTTTTGTCGGCTTCGGCACCCGCCTTGGAAGTGGCTGCACAAGTGGCCACGGGGTGATTGGATTAGCGCGTTTATCACCGCGCTCAATGGTGGCTGTCCTCTGTTTTCTTGGAACTGGAATGGCAGCAGCAACCCTGATCCACCTTCTGACAGGGGGCTAGTATGCTCGCGATAGCAAGAAATATTGCCGCCATGGCGTGCGGGATAATTTTTAGCCTAGGGCTGATTTTAGGTGGAATGCTTAACCCTTCGAATGTTCTGGCTTTTCTAGACATTTCCGAAAACTGGAACCCGTCACTGGCATTTGTGTTGGGTGGCGCTGTTTGCGTGACATTTTGTGGTATTTGGCTGCAAAAACATTTGTCACACCCTCTTTTTGACACCAATTTTCAAATTCCGACCGCACGTCAGATCGACGGACCTCTGATTGCAGGAAGCTGTTTATTCGGCCTGGGATGGGGACTTGTTGGTTTTTGCCCGGGCCCCGCGATTGCCTCCATTTTTATCGGGCAATCACAAAGCATGATTTTCCTGCTTGGTCTTGTCGCTGGGACAATGGCGTTCTCATATCAGAAATATGTAAGGCAATGTCTGCGTCCAGACCGGTAAATCTCTACGCTGCACGTCCGACATACGGGCGAAAACGGTCGTGGTTACAGGCGGGATGGCAGTCGGAAAAAAGGCGGAATAAAAACTTCACCAAACACTTTTGTTCCAGAAACCTTACCGATGCCCGAACAGATGACGGATATCATCACCGAAATGCTGGAAGGCGGCGTGGGTGGAGCGGTGACGGCGATTACCCTCTTCTGACACGACCGTCACGGTGGCCGTCATGCCGGCGGCAAGCGTCAGGTCATCGGGGATCCTGTCGATCTTCACGCGGACCGGGATACGCTGCGCCAGACGGACCCAGGTATAGACCGGGTCCACTTCCGGCAGGCCCTGCTTGTTCACCAGCGCGTTGTTGCTGGCGATACCGCGGGTGATGCTCTCGACATGACCGAAGAGCGGATCGTGATAGCCCATGAGATCCATGCGGACGAGATCACCTTCGTCGAGGTCATGGACCTTGGTTTCCTCGAAATATCCGTCCACCCAGTAGGAACTGGTGTCGATGATGTGGATGTTGACCACACCAGCAGTCGCAAAATCGCCGGGACGCATGATGAGGTTGGTGACAATGCCGTCGATGGAACTGCGGACTTCCGTTCGCTCCAGATTGATTGTGGCCTGACGTTCGGCGGCCAGCGCCGCATCGTACTGGGCCTGCATCTGCTGGGACAAAGCCTCATACTGCCGCTTTTCCTCGACCGAGACAGCAGTGCCGGGAATGGCCTTGCGCCACTGGGCCTGAACGACACGGAACTCCAGATCGGCCTTGCGCTCAGCCACACGCGCTTTGGCGGTATCGAGCGCCACCCTGAAATCGAACGGATCGATGACATACAGCACATCGCCCTTGTGGACGAACTGGTTGTCCTTTACCCGCACGTCCAGGATCTGGCCCGAGACGCGGGGCGCGATATTGGCGACCTGTGCGCGCACCTGTCCGTTCCGGGTCCAGGGGGAGGCCGTATAGTAGTCCCACAGAATGACGACCACGAGCGCCGCCACCACGAGAATGCAGAGCGTGATGGTCAGGCGGATCAGGCGATGGGCACTGGAAAGCACGGGACGGTCACCTTGGTTTTGTTAAAAGCAAAAGCGGATCAGAGAAGCAGGGTGTAGAGGCCGATCAGGCAGATCAGGATGCCGAACTGGGCCAGCGGCGGATCCCAGACGAAACGCCATAGATCGAACCAGCCCATGATCCAGCGCAGGATGGCCAGCGTCAGAAGCGCCAGCGCCAGATTGATGACGAAGGCCGAGACCAGCACGCCATCGAGATCGACGACCTGTCTCATCACCATCGCTTGCGTCCTATCCCGTAATGATGCACGGCGGAGCGGTTCAGACGCACCATGGTCCGGACGGCTTCAAGACCGCCGATACAGTTGATGATCATGGACTGTTCCTCGCGGATTCCATCCGACAGACGTTCGAAAAACATGGCCTGAAGTTCGGGGATCTCGGCTTCCAGAAGGCCGAGCCGGTCATGGGCCAGCAGACGCCGGACATGACGGACCATGGGCCTGAGGCCGTGAAGATGCCCGGCCTGATCCAGATAGTGTCGTACCCGCGCGATCGTGCTGGAAAAATCCTCCAGCGCCACGAAGCGGTTGAAGATACGCCGGGAGCGCAGGCCGGGATCGTGCATCCGGTCCGTCCACATCAGGAACTGGCTCAGGCGTTCGTATTTCCGGCTGAGAAGCGGCGGCCCCATGCGCTCGCCATGTCCGGCGAGCTGGGTTTCCAGATCGTAGGCGATGGATACTGCCAGACGGAAACGATGCCGCCGCGCCGTGGGGGGCCACAGCAGAACCAGCAGCACGAAGGACAGGACGGCAGCCATCGCATAGAACGTATTGCGTGTGATGAAGGCCATCGGGTCGTAATTGTGGTGGTTTCCAAGCCCGATGAAGACTAGGAAGAACACGCCGTAATTGAAACCAATGGCGCTCGTTTTCGGATTCATCAGCAGCAGACAGGACATGACGGTCTGCGGCAGGAACACGAGGGCAAGGCTCAGCATGCTTTCCACATGCGGCAGGATCATGAAGTCCAGCCAGGCCGCCACGAGAATGCCCGCGGGCATGCCGATAATGGCGCCCTTGCCGAACTCCGCCGTATCGATGGCTGTGGAAGCCAGCGTCAGAACGAGCGCGGTCTGGGACAGGGCCGTGACGGAAGCGGGGATGCTTGAGCCCAGACACAGCGCTGCGGCAACACTGAAACCCAGAAGCACGCGCATGGCGTTGATGAAGGCGGTCACATAATCCGGATTACTCTCAAGCTGCGCCAGCTTGAGTGCATCGCCCGCTGGCGTGGCGCGCAGGAGCGTGTTCATGCCGGTCCGGATATGCAGACGGTTGCTGAGAAGGGTCGAGCAGCGCTCGAAAAACCAGGCCTCACGGGCTGAAGGAACGAAATCGGGATCTTCCTTGCGGATGCCATCCAGAATCGTATCCATGGTCTCAAGCCGGGTCGTGCCATCCTCGGAACGCTCATGCCAGGCCCGGACGTGACGGATCAGGATGTCGGAAATGCCACCGGTCTCCAACAGCCACGCAATGGCACGGCTCGTGGTCAGGACCGTCAGCATGCCGATGATGCCCAGCCGCGCGCCCGCCATCCGCAGACGCCCGCGCTCGACTTCGGTCCGGGCATAGGAAATCTGGGTCATGAGCGCGAGGATTTCGCCGCTCAGACCGATCATCTGCTCGGGGGTGGCGATCGGTTCGCCCATGATGGCGGACCTGCCGGTCTGCCGCACGCGATGCGACAGCGTCTCCATGGCCCTGGACAGACGTCGCCATGCCTCGGGAGAGCCGGACAGAATATTCACGACTGCGATCGACGCCACACCAATCGCGATATCGGAGGCGCGCGCGATACTGACAGGGTAGATGTTCTGAGGATCGTCCATCGTCGGGAGCGCCACAAGTGCCACGGTATACCCCGCCAGCAGAGCGCCATAGGAGCGGAAATCGCGCTCCAGCGATCCTACGAACGCGCAGGCCGAAATCCACAGCGCCGCGCCGCCGAGAAACAGGGCGCGTTCCTGGTTGAACATCGCGACGAGAATGATGGACACACTGACGCCGAGCACAGTCCCCGCAAGACGGTAGAACGCCTTGGACAGGGCCTGACCACGCAGGGGCTGGGCCAGGATCATGACTGTCACGCCGGCACTCGCGGGCGAATCAAGCTGTGACCAGAAGGCCGTTCCGAGCGCCAGGACAAGTGCAAACCAGGTCCTGAGACTGAACTGGAGCCACCCCGGGCGAAGAACTGACTGTAGTGCCGCGGTCAAGAGCGATACCCCTTACCCGGCACAGACTTCATCAGAAACAGTCCCACGGCCCTCATTACCAGAATCAGACTTCCAACCTTAGGAGCGCTTGCCCGGAAAAGTTAGTCCTCGAATCCTCTGGACACGTTTTGACAGACGGCGTTTTCGCATCTGCGCCGTCCGGGGGGACTAGTCTTCCTCGGGCGGCAGGGCGTTGCAGGCCGCGGTCAGCTTGGGATCAGGATGAGCGGCGGACTTGCGACAGTACGTGCGCGCATCGGCACCACACATATTCGTGACATCCTCCATTTCAGAGGACAGAACATCACGCGCAACACCGATATCCTGATTGTGCTCGGCGTCGACGCCCTCTTCCTTGCTCAGCGCCGTCTGGGCCTGGTGCATTTCCTTGAGCGCGTTGATGCAGGAGTCGCTCGCGGCATCCGGATTGGTCTGGAGCACCCGGAGGATCTTGTTGATGGCGAATCCCTGCTGGTTGATCGTGGGATCGTCGTCATTGGTCTTGGCATCCCCGTCATCAGCTCTTGCGGCCACGGGCGCGGCAAGGGCGACGGCGAGAGGAAGAAGAGCCAGCAGCAGGGCCGGGCGGGAATGGCGCTTGATCATGGAACTGACGTTAGGAGAAAATCCCGGCCGGACAAAGACCCTGAACGACGCTGTTGCAGGTTGTTGCAAATCGGCAGCATCAAGGAATTCCGCCGCACGGATGGCTTGTCAGCTTGACTCTACAGGGCGGTATGGGTAATCGGGGCCATTCTTTCGCGGGCGTTCCGGCCCGCTGTCCGGTCCGAAAGGGCCTTACCCGTCGAGAGCCTGCAACCATGAAGATCCGCAACAGCCTGAAGTCCGCCAAGGTCCGCGACAAGGACTGCCGTGTTGTCCGCCGCCGCGGCCGCGTTTACATCATCAACAAGAAGAACCCGCGCATGAAGGCTCGCCAGGGCTGAACCCCTTGGTCTGCCGGATGACGGACGGGCGGCGCTGGCTGATGGCTGGCGCCGTTCTGCTTTGTAGCCCGGCCCTGACTTTTCTGCCAGTTCAAGCCGCACGCGCCGCAGATCCTGCCGCATCCGGCCCCACAGCACGTTCCGCTGCACAGCCTGCCCTTCCCGGCTCCCAGGCGGGACGGGCAAAGGCCACGCCCCCTGCTTCCTCCCCCCGTCCGCCACGTAAAACGCTCCATGACCGCCTTGTGGATGCGGAAAAGGCTCTCGCCATGGCGGGAAATGAAAAGCAGGCCGGCGAAATCTCCGAACGTGCAGAAGCCCTCCGCAGCCGCGCCCTGACCGGCAGCGTACAGATGCTCATCAGCGATTCGCATGATGCGCTTGAGAAACATGATTTCCAGCAGGCGCAGGACGATCTGACGGCCGCAATCACGATCCAGCCTGACCAGTCCGTGCTTTACCGCCAGCGCGCCGCCATCCGGCTGGCTGCGGGTGACAGCAACGGGGCCATCGCCGATCTGGGCGTCGAGCTTCAGGCTGATCCCGGTGATCCGACGGCCTGGGGCATGCTCGCGGAAGCGGAACATGAGCGGCATGAGCCCGAGGCTGCTCTCAAGGCCTTCCATCAGATGCTGCTCCTGAATCCGAAATCGCCCGATTCCGACAAGCAGCTCAAGACGCTGGAACAGGCCCGGGACGGCCAGCAGGACTGACGCTTCTGGCGGTGTCGGCCGCCTGTCGCTCTGGCAACCCCTTGTATTGCCGGGTGTTCATCCCCTGATTCCTTTTTTCAGGAGATTTTATATGACCAAGCAATCCCCCGCCCATGCAACTGCCATCCCCCAGGCAGAAGCCAGGAAAAGCTGCTGCTCCAAGATGAAGACCTGCTGTCAGAAAGCCACGCGCGCGCGCGAAATCGGCCTTGCCGGCATGACGGCCATGGCGACGTTCGGACCCAAGCGTTTCCGCCCGTATTTCCAGCAGATTCTGGCTGTCATTGCCGTCGTGACCGCCACGGTTGAGTTCTTCCGCAAACGCAAGGGCTGATTGTTCAGCCCTAAAGGAAGGAAATGGGGTCGATATCAATATCGACCTTTGCTCCACCCGTGGGTTTGATATCTCCCAGCCACTGACGCAGGATCGGTTGCACGGCAATGCCCCGCATCGTCCGCAGCAGCAGACGCCTGCGATGCCGTCCGCGCAGGACGGCGAGCGGTGCCGGAGCCGGTCCCAGGACCTGCACCCCCTCCCGCTCAGGAGCCGCGAGCGCGATCTCCCGTGCCAGTGCGTCCGCCGCGTCCGCGCTCGGCGCGCTCACGATCAGCGCCGCCAGCCGTCCATAAGGCGGCCAGAAGGATGGCCGTCTCTGCTCGGCTTCCTGTTCCATAAAGGTCTGGAAATCGTTGGAGACCAGCGCCGTCATGACCGGATGCTCGCCGACATAACTCTGGAGCAGCACGCGCCCGCGATGCTCCGCACGCCCCGCACGCCCCGCGACCTGATGCAGAAGCTGCACCGTCCGCTCGGCCGCACGCAGATCCCCGCCCCCAAGCCCCAGATCGGCATCGACGACACCCACGAGCGTCAGCTTCGGGAAATGCCAGCCCTTGGCCACGATCTGCGTGCCGATGATGAGATTGACCTCTCCGTCCGAAATCTTCCGCACCGCCTCCGCCGTCGCAGCCGGGGAGCCAAGCGTATCAGAGGACATCACCAGCAGTTTCGCGTCCGGAAACCGCAGCTTCGCCTCTTCGGTAATGCGTTCGATCCCCGGCCCGATGGGAACGAGTGAGTTCTCCGCGTGACATTCCGGGCAGTCTTTCGGAATCCGCTCGGTATGTCCGCAGTGATGGCAGGTCAGGATGCCGCGCGCCCGATGCTCCACCAGCCAGGCCGAGCAGTTCGGACACTGCATCCGGTGCCCGCACGCCCGGCAGAGCGTCAGCGGCGCATAGCCGCGCCGGTTGAGGAACAGCATGGCCTGCTCCCCTTTCTCCAGCGTCTCATCAATGGCGGTGCAGAGTTTGGGAGACAGGAACAGGCCGCGTTCGGGCGGATCGGCCCGCATATCCACCAGCGACACATCCGGCAGGGTCGCCCCGCCATGCCGCGCCGTCAGGAGTTCATGCCGGTAGCGTCCGCTCTCCACGTTCGCCAGCGTTTCGAGCGATGGCGTGGCGGAAACGAGAATGGCCGGCGCATCCGCCAGACGGGCGCGAACAACCGCCATGTCCCGCCCATGATACATGACGCCCTCTTCCTGCTTGAAAGCGCTCTCATGCTCCTCGTCCACCACGACGAGACCCAGATCAGCAAACGGCAGGAACAGGGCCGACCGGGCACCGACCACGACGCGGGCACTTCCTTCCGCCACGGCGCGCCAGGTCTCGCGCCGCCGTTTGGCCCCGAGATCGGAATGCCAGACAGCGGGTTCCGCGCCGAAACGGCGGATGAAACGATCCGTCCACTGGGCGGAAAGCGCGATTTCCGGCAGCAGGACCAGAACCTGCTTTCCCTTGGCCAGACAGGCCGCCACAGCCTCGAAATAGACCTCCGTCTTGCCCGATCCGGTCACGCCTTCCAGCAGCGTGACCTGAAACCGCCCGGTCTCGACGGGACCGCACAATTCCTGCGCGACCTCAGCCTGCTCTTCGGAGAGCTTCGGCGCGCCATGCATCGGGTCCGGCAGACCAAACGGGGCGGCTGGAGCAATGACGGCTTCGCGCAGCAGACCGGCCGTGGCGAGGCCGCGAATGACGGCCGCGCTCGCCCCGCTACGGTCCCCCAGTTCAGCGGTGCTCATGGGCGTGGACGACGCAACATTCAGCACGGACCGACGCGCAGGCGTGATCCGCAGATCGCCCTCGGACATCTCCGTCCGGACCCAGCCCAGAGCGGGTCTGGGTGCGTCCTTCAGATGAATACGTGTCGCCATCGCCAGCACCAGACCCGGCGGGGTCAGCGTATAGGCCGCAACCCAGTCGATGAAGCGGCGCAGGCTCCGCGGAAGGGGACGGACATCCAGCTTTCCCGCCACAGGACGCAGACGCGCAAGCGGAACTTCACGGCCGACCGGCAACGCAAAATCGGCAGGCAGGGTACGATCGGTTTCCCAGACACATCCCACGGTTTCACGGCGCCCCAGCGGGACCGTCACGAGGTCGCCGGGCTCAAGTGGCATGGGCGCGAGATAATCGAGCGGCCCCGGAAACGGCAGCGGCACAAGCACCGAAACGCGCGTTCCGGTGGAAGGTGGCTTTCGCCGGGGGTCAGGCTTGGATAGGCTGCTGGATGCCATGACCGTGTCTAACCTCCCCCGTCGCGAAATACCATGACCGCATCCCTGATGGCGCTTGATGCCCTGCGCGACTGGAGCGAATGGCTGACGCATGAAAGGCGTTCGAGCCCCCGCACGGTCGAAGCCTACCAGCACGATATCCTTCTGGCGTTGACGTTTTTTCAGCAGCATCTGGGTGGAGAAGTCACGCTGACGGACCTGGAAAAACTCTCGCTTGCAGATCTGCGCGCCTGGCTCGCCCATGAAACGGCCCGCAGCGAACAGCCAACCCGCCGCACCACCAGTGCCGACTCGCGGGCACGCTCGCGGGCGCGGCATGTCTCCGCATTGCGGTCGTTCTTCCGGTATCTGGGCCTGCGGCACGATCTCTCCAATCCCGCGCCCTCACTGCTTGCCACGCCGCGCACGAAAAAACGCCTGCCGCGTCCTCTCGGGGAAGACGCCGCACGAGCGGCGGCAGAAGGCATTTCCGACGATGCGGAAACCAGTCTGGCCGCGTTGCGGGACCGGGCGCTGTTCACGCTGCTTTATGGCACCGGACTGCGGATTGGCGAGGCACTGTCGCTCAATATCCGCGATCTGACGAATGCGGGGCACACCATGCTCCGGGTGGTCGGCAAGGGTGGCAAGGAACGGCTCGTGCCTCTGCTGCCGGCTGTAATCGAGGCGCTGGAAAGCTGGAAAGCGGCCCATCCATCTCCGACGCCTGATGCGCCCCTGTTCTGCGGGGTGCGCGGCGGGCGGCTCAATCCCGGCGTGGCCCAGCGCGCCATGCGGACCTGGCGCAAGGGCGAAGGTCTGCCCGATTCCGCAACGCCCCATGCCCTGCGCCATTCCTTCGCGACGCATCTGATGGAAGGCGGGGCGGACCTGCGCACCATTCAGGAACTGATGGGCCATGCCAGCCTCTCCACCACGCAGGCCTATACGCTGGCGGACGAGAAGCACCTGCTGGATGTCTGGCGCAAGGCTCATCCACGCTCGGATCAGGGATCATGAAACGCGCGCTGCCAGCCATCCTGTTTCTGGGCATGACGCTGTGTGCAACGGCCGCCCCTGCTGCTTCCACCTGCGAACTGGCTCGAGCGGTTGTCCTGCCGCTTCGGGATGATGGCGGCTATCTGAGCGTGCCGGTCACGGTGAACGGCCAGAACGCCTCGATGATCGTGGATACCGGTTCCGAAGGCAGCCTCATGACGCCGCAGGGCGTCTCGGCGCTGCACCTGCCGACCGATCCCGAACATCGCACGATGATGCAAGGGCCTAATGGCAGCCCGCGCCTCGTGCCGAATATCCGCATTCAGGACCTCCGTCTGGGAACACGTCCGGCAGATGAGCTTCCCTTGGGTAGGGGGACGATGGCCGTTGGCATCCTGCCAGGCTCGCCCATGATCCGGCCCCCCGTTTACGGTCTGCTGGGGGCGGATGTGCTGGCGGATTACGATCTGGAGTTCGATGTCCCCCATCAGCGCCTGACACTCTGGACTGTCCGCCTGAACTCCAGTATCTGCCACCAGCCTCCCGCCTGGAGCGGACACTGGACCACAATCCCCGTGCAGCGTCAGTTCGGACGCCTGATGGCGGCCTTTACGCTGGATGGCGTGAAAGGTACGGCCCTTCTGGACAGTGGCGCGCGCTCGCATATCGTCAGCACGGATTTCGTCCACCGCATTGGTCTGAGCGACGAAAAGCTCGCCCTGGACCCGGGCGGCCTGACGGCAGGCGTGGACCTGGGTGAGCGTCAGTATCACTGGCATCGTTTCGAACAGTTGGAACTGGGCGGCACGATCTGGACACACCCGGTCCTGACCGTCGCCCCCGTCCACGATCAGGCGGACATGCTTCTGGGCTCGGACTGGTTCGCCCACCACGAAATCTGGCTGTCCTACGCCACAAAACAGCTTTTCTTCCGATAAATGCCAAATATGGAAAAGAAATCATGCCGTTTGTAAATACGGCTGCTTCCGCCTCCTTTCCGAACTGCGAAACTTGGCCCGACCACTCCGCAGAGCGGACGTGGCTCTGACTCACGACGTACATCCACCGTAAATCCCCGGAATCTCCACATTTGCACGTAAGAACGGATTGCGCCGATTATATAAGATTTAAGGCCTTCCACAGCCCGCGGTGAAGCATAATATCCTCATTTTCATTAAAAGAAGAGTGCCGATTACGGTATTTAAATGTATAGTAAGTTTTTCCTCCAGACCTATGCTGAATGTTGCCAATGGCGCTGCAGTTGAACAGTGCATCGCATAGCTCGAAGGTGCGATCAGCTTCTAGGTTC